>NZ_JBVAXU010000002.1:1176510-1198177 GCF_055419505.1 Mycobacterium sp. IDUB_9
GCGACCAAGGCTCCGGCCAAGAAGGCCGCGACCAAGGCGCCCGCCAAGAAGGTGGCTGCCAAGAAGGCGCCGGCCAAGAAGGGCCGCAAGTAATTACGGTAAAGGCACGTCGTGGGCGGTAGGTCAGCTCACGACGTGCCTTTTCTCGTGTGTGTTCAGCCGCCGGTGGGCAGGGGACTGCCGAGATGGTCAGCGGCGATCAGTCGGCCGTCGGTCATCGACAGCACCCAGGTGCTGCCCTTGCGATTTCCGGTGGTCTGCGGGCGCACCTGTGACCGCGAGCACCACCACGAGATGAGATCGGGAATCACCTTGCCCTGGGTGCAGATCACCGGGGTCCCCGCCCGGGCGGCGAGTTCCAGGACACGGCTGCGACCGGCCTTGTGGTCGGAGCGGTATGCCTCCTCGGTCAACTCCGGCTCGTTGTGAATGTCCACCCCGAGTTCCTGTGCGAGGGGCTCGAGGGTCTGATGGCAGCGCAACCGATCGGCCGCGTAAAGCGTTGTGGCACCGAATGCCAGTAGTTGGCCGACCAGAGCTTCGGCCTGTGCCCGGCCCTTCTTGTCCAACGGACGTTTGCGGTCGTCGCCCTTGAAACGGGACCGCCGTCCGGCCGTACCGTGTCGCACGATCAGCAGCGTGTCGGTGTCGGGCGCGTGTTTCCCGAAGCGGCGCAACACTTTTCGATCTTGCGGGTAGTCCAGCTGGTTCATTGCCGCGTCCACCGGCAGCCAGATGAGCTTGTCCACCTCGTCATTGGGGGTGAAGTCTCCTCCAGTGGCGCGGGCTGCCCAATACCAGACCCGTTTGGTGCCCTGCGGAATGTCATACGAGATCGAACCGAGCCGGCGGCCGAGTTGTGCGGTGTAACCGGTCTCTTCGTGAACTTCGCGTACCGCGGCCACCGGATCGGTTTCGTTCAACTCGACCTTGCCCTTGGGCAGGGACCAATCGTCGTATCGCGGACGGTGGATCACAGCCACCTCGGTCACCGCTCCACCTGCGGCGTCCTCGCCGCCGCGCCACAACACGGCGCCCGCCGCGGGCACGAGCCTGCTACCCGGCTGCGCTGCTTTCGTGCTGTCGTTGGACACCTAAACTCCTGCAGGTCATTCACCGGCCCGGTCCGAGCGGCCCCGGGTCCGGGCGGGGGTCAGGGGTGCCGGTGGCGTTCCATCAGCGACACCTGGTGGTCGCGGACTGTCTGTCCCGCCTGGGGCAGGGCCGTCCAGTGACCATCGTGTCGTAACTCCCAGCACCGGGTGGCCGGATCCATCGCGGACTCGAACACATCGTTGAGTTGGGCGGTCAGCCTCGGATCCTTGACCTGAGCCATCACTTCGACACGGCGGTCGAGATTACGATGCATCATGTCGGCACTGCCGATCCAGAACTCGTTGATGGCGCGGAAGTGAATAATGCGCGAGTGCTCGAGGAAGCGTCCGAGGATCGAGCGCACCGTGACGTTGTCGGAGTATCCGGGGACACCGGGACGTAGGGCGCAGATACCCCGCACCACGATCTCGACCGGAACTCCAGCTTGTGAGGCCCGGTAGAGCGCATCGATCACCTGCTCGTCGACCAGTGCGTTGGCCTTCACCCGGATACCGGTCTTGGCTCCCTCATGATGGGCGGCGATCTCCCGGTCGATGCGCTCGATGATGCCCTTGCGCACCCCGCGCGGCGCCACCAGCAGATTGCGGTAGGAGTCCTTACGGGAATACCCGGTCAGGGAATTGAACAAGTCGGTGAGGTCGGCGCCGATGTCGGGATCGGCCGTGAGCAACCCCACGTCTTCATACAGGCGTGCGGTTTTCGGGTTGTAGTTGCCGGTACCGATGTGGCAGTAGCGCCGGATCGTCGATCCTTCGCGTCGCACCACGAGGCAGGTTTTGCAGTGCGTCTTGAGTCCGATCAACCCGTAGACCACATGCACCCCGGCCTGTTCGAGTGCTCTGGCCCACTTGATGTTGGCCTGCTCGTCGAAGCGAGCCTTGATCTCGACGAGCGCGACCACCTGCTTGCCTGCCTCGGCGGCGTCGATCAGGGCGTTGATGATGGGGGAGTCACCGGAGGTGCGGTACAGCGTCTGCTTGATCGCCAGCACGTTCGGATCGGCGGCGGCCTGCTCGATGAAGCGCTGAACGGTGGTGGAGAACGAGTCATAGGGATGGTGCACCAGCACATCCCCGTCGCGCAGTGTGGAGAAAATGCTCTTCGGCGTCTCCCGTTCACCGAAAGCCGGTGGGGTGGCGGGCACGAACGGCCGGTCCTTGAGGGCGGGACGATCCACGCCATAGATCTGCCACAGCGCGGAGAGATCCAGCAGCCCCGGTACCTCGATGACGTCACCGGGGTACACATCCAGTTCCCGGAGCAGCAGTTCGAGCATGCTCTCGGTCATGTCGTCGGACACTTCCAGCCGGACCGGCGAGCCGAACCGCCTGCGGGCCAGTTCGCGTTCCAGTGCCTGCAGCAGGTCCTCGTCGCGATCCTCTTCGACCTCGAAGTCGGCGTTGCGGGTGATCCGGAATGCGTGGTGCTCGACGATCTCCAGACCGGGGAACAACACCGGTAAGAACGCCGCGATCAGTTCCTCCATCGGCAGGAACCGCACCACCGTCGAGCCGTCGGCGGGCGCGCTGAGTTCGACGAAGCGGCCGACGTTGTCGGGCACCTTGATCCTGGCGAAGTGCTGACCGCCGTCCTCGGGGTGCTTGACGGTGACGGCCAGGTTCAGGCTCAGCCCGCTGACGAACGGGAACGGGTGCGCCGGATCCACCGCCAGCGGCGTGAGGACGGGGAATACCTGTTCGTGGAAGTAGGTGGAGAGCTTCGCGCGTTCGGACTCGTCGAGCTGGGCCCAGTTGACGATGACGATGCCCTCTTCGGCCAGGGCCGGGCGGACGGAGCTGAAGAACACGCTGGCGTGACGGCTCGCGATCTGCTGGGTGCGTTCGTTGATGCGACGCAACTGTTCGCGTGGGGACAGGCCGTCGGCCGAGCGCACCGAAAGTCCCATCTCGTCGCGGCGTTTGAGGCCGGCCACCCGGACCATGTAGAACTCGTCGAGGTTCGAGGCGAAGATTGCCAGGAACTTCGCCCGCTCGAGTAATGGCAACGAGGTGTCGGCCGCCAGAGCCAGGACCCGCGAATTGAAATCCAGCCAGCTCAGCTCGCGGTTGAGGTATCGGTCCTCGGGCAGTGCGTCGTCCACTGCGGGTGAGGTGGCAGCCGGTGGCGCTTCAGGTGCCGATGACTCGTCGGACGGCCCCGATACGGCTGCCGCGGCGTCCCGTCGGGAGTGGTCCGATCGGGTACCTGGCTCGGCTTCGGTGGCTTCGCTCATCCGTCCGATCATTCCCTATCCCGCGGGTCCTCGGCTACCTGGTGGCGTGCCTGCCGAGGGTGCGTGCAGTTGCGGTGCCGACGCCGAGACGCCGGGCCGCCTGCAAATCGTCGGGGGTGTCGATATCGCAGCGCAGGCCGGGCCAGGCCCCGGTGAGTTCGATCGCGCCGGAGTGGCGATGGCGCGCAGCCGAATCGGATCCGAAGTGCGGAGCCAGGGCAGTGCCGAACGCGAAGAGCGCCGCGGTTCCGGTGCCGTGCCGGTCGCCGACGAAACTGCGTTGGTAACCGCGGGCCAGGGCCAGGGCCTCGGCCAGCTCCTGGGGCTGCAGGGCAGGTAGATCTCCTTGGAGTACAACGATATTCGGCGCAGCGGAGCGAAGCTCGGCCTCGGCCGCGGTGATGGCGTTGTTGAGTGGGTCACGATGACCGGGTGGTGTCGGGTCCATCAACACCCTGGCGCCGAGTTGCCGGGCGGCCTCCGCCGCGGTCTCGTCGGGAGTGACGACGGTGACGGGGGCGATGGACGACGCGGCGGTGACGGTATCGACCAGCATGGCCAGCACCACAGCCTCGCGGGTGGCCGCGGAGAAGATGGGCGCCAGCCGGGTTTTGGCGGCTGACAGCCGTTTCACCGCGATCACGAGGGTGACGTCAGCAGCCGGCGTGGCTGCGGCGTTGCCGCTTCGGGAGCCGCTCATGGGTTCATCCTGCCAGCCCGGCCGGCGTCGGCGCGTGACACAGCCGCCGGGATAGGGTGAACGGGTGGTAGAGGCTGCGGTGATGGGTGCCGGTGCGTGGGGGACGGCGCTGGCCAAGGTGCTGGCGGACGCGGGAAATCCGGTGACGATGTGGGCCCGGCGTCCAGAGGTCGCCGACGAGATCAACACCGAGCATCGCAACAGCCGCTATCTCGGGGACGTCGTCCTGCCGTCGACGATCCGGGCCACCTCGGATCCGGGCGAGGCGCTGGCCGGTGCCTGCACGGTGCTGCTCGGTGTTCCGGCTCAGCAGCTTCGGGCGAACCTGGCCGGGTGGAAGCACCTGATCGGTGACGACGTGACATTGGTCAGTCTGGCCAAGGGAATCGAACTCGGCTCGCTCATGCGGATGAGCCAGGTCATCGTCCAGGTGACCGGTGTGGATCCGTCCCGGGTCGCGGTGGTGACGGGACCGAACCTGGCCAGCGAGATCGCCGACGAGCAGCCGGCGGCCACTGTCGTCGCCTGCAGCGACTCCGGACGCGCGGTCACTCTGCAGCGGGCCTTGGCCACCGGATACTTCCGGCCTTATACGAACGCCGACGTGGTGGGCGCCGAAGTCGGCGGGGCGTGCAAGAACGTCATCGCGCTGGCCTGTGGCATGGCAGTGGGAGTCGGGCTGGGGGAGAACACCGTGGCCGCCATCATCACCCGCGGGCTGGCGGAGGTCATGCGGCTCGGTATTGCGCTGGGCGCCACCCCCGCCACGCTGGCCGGGCTGGCCGGTGTCGGAGATCTCGTGGCCACGTGTACCTCGGAGCGCTCCCGTAACCGCACCTTCGGTGTGCGGCTGGGCAAGGGAGGCACCATGGAATCGGCGCTGACCGCGGCGGGCGGACATGTGGCCGAGGGCGTCGCCTCGTGCGAATCAGTGCTGGCGCTGGCCTCCAGTTACGGTGTCGAGATGCCGCTCACCGACGCCGTTCATCGGGTGTGTCACAAGGGATTGTCGGTTCACGAGGCAGTCTCAGGGCTTTTGGGTCGCAGCACCAAACCGGAGTAGGGATCCTCCGGGGCGAGGAGGAAAAACGGGTATGGACGGTTTGTACGGGGATTCCACTCGAAGCGTCAAAGCTGTTGGTCTGGAATCGATTCCGGGACAGCCGGTGGCACCGATGCCGGTGCCGGCGTCGACATTCCACCTCTCGCCAGACGAAGCTGAGCCGCTGGACAGCTACGGGCGCAGCTCCAATCCGTCATGGCGACAACTGGAATCGGCGCTCGCTGAACTCGAAGGGGCGGCCGCCGCGCTCACATTCGGATCGGGCATGGCCGCGATCACCTCGGCTCTGCGGGTGCTGGCCAAACCGGGATCCACACTTGTGGTCCCCGCCGACGGCTACTATCAGGTCCGTCAATACGCGGTCGAATATCTTGCACCGCAGGGTATTACGGTGATCGAGGCGACTGTTGCCGACATCTGTGAGGCCTCCGCGGAAGCTGACGCGGTGCTCGCCGAGACGCCGGCCAATCCGGGGCTCGACGTCGTCGATCTGCACCGGCTGGCGATGACCTGCCGCGGTCGCGGCGCCACGCTCGTCGTCGATAACACCACCGCCACGCCGCTGGGCCAGCAACCGCTGTCGCTCGGCGCCGACCTCGTGGTGGCCAGTGCCACGAAATCACTGTCGGGGCACAGCGATCTGGTGGCCGGCTACGTGGCCGGCAGCCAGCCCGAGCTGATGGCGGCGGTGGAGCGAGACCGGCTGCTGGCCGGACCCATCCTGGGCGCGTTCGAGGCCTGGCTGGTGCTGCGCAGTCTCGGCAGTGCCGGACTGCGCTTCGAACGGCAGTGCCAGAACGCCGCAGCCCTGGCGATGCTGCTGCGCAGCCATCCGGCGGTGCGCTCGGTGCGCTACCCCGGGCTGCCCGAAGATCCGGCACACGAGCTGGCGGCCACCCAGATGAAGCGTTTCGGCGGGCTGGTTTCGATAGAGCTGGCCGATGCCGCCGCGGTGCATGCCCTGGTGGAGCGCAGCGCGCTGCTCATCGCCTCGACCAGCTTCGGCGGGATCCACACCTCGGTCGATCGCCGGGCCCGCTGGGGCGACCCCGTACCGGCCGGTTTCGCCCGCATCTCGGCCGGGATCGAAGACACCGAGGACCTGCTCGCCGACGTGGAGCAGGCACTGCAGCGGTGAAAGCCCAGGTCGGGATGCGCCGGAAGGCGCGGACGGACCGGGACGGTAACCTCTCTAGGTTGTGACAGCCCGCAATCAGACCGGATCCCGCACCCGCGTCGCCGTCGTCTACGGCGGGCGTAGCTCTGAGCACGCAATTTCCTGCGTATCGGCAGGCAGCATCCTGCGCAACCTCGATCCGGAGCGATTCGAGGTCGTCGCCGTCGGAATCACCCCCGACGGTTCGTGGATGTTGACCGACGGAAGTCCGGAGACGCTCGCGATCACCGACGGCCGGTTGCCCGAGGTGACCGAGACGTCGGGGACCGAGCTCGCGCTGCCTGCCGCCCCGAACCGCAGCGGCCAGCTGTTGGCGCTGAGCAACGGTCCCGGTGAGCTTTTGGCCGCCGTCGACGTGGTCTTCCCGGTACTGCACGGCCCCTACGGCGAGGACGGCACCATCCAGGGCCTCCTCGAGTTGGCCGGGATCCCGTACGTGGGCTCCGGTGTGCTGTCGAGCGCTGCGGGCATGGACAAGGAGTTCACCAAGAAGCTGCTCGTCGCCGAGTGCCTGCCGATCGGCGACTTCGTGGTGCTGCGTCCCAACCAGCCCACTCTGGATCTCGAGGACCGCGAACGGCTCGGCCTGCCGGTGTTCGTCAAACCGGCCCGGGGTGGCTCGTCGATCGGCGTCAGCCGGGTCGCGGCGTGGGATGAGCTGCCCGCGGCGATCGAACTCGCGCGCCGTCACGATCCGAAGGTCATCGTCGAGGCTGCGATCCCGGGGCGCGAACTGGAATGCGGAGTACTCGAATTCCCCGACGGCAAGATCGAAGCCAGCACCGTGGGCGAGATCCGGGTGGCCGGCGTGCGCGGGCGCGAGGACGGCTTCTACGACTTCGCCACCAAATACCTTGTCGACGCAGCCGAATTGGATGTACCTGCCAAGGTCGACGACGACGTCTCCGAGGAGGTCCGGCGGTTGGCCGTGCGGGCCTTCACCGCGATCGACTGCCAGGGGTTGGCCCGCGTCGACTTCTTCCTGACCGACGACGGCCCGGTGATCAACGAGATCAACACGATGCCGGGGTTCACCACCATCTCGATGTACCCGCGGATGTGGGCGGCCAGCGGCGTCGACTACCCGACATTGCTGACCGCGATGGTCGAGACGGCGCTGGCGCGCGGTACCGGTCTCCGCTGACCTCAGCGCGCCGGAGCCGGCGCGGGCTCCTGGGCGGGCATGGTGCGGGCGATCTGACCCGAGATCTGTTGAATGGGTGTCGGCCCGGACCCGGCGGGAAGTGTCAGGGCGATGTATACCGGGCGGTCGACCGCGTACCAGGTGCTGCGGCCCTGATCATCGGCCTCGCTGCCCGGGCCCGGCGCGCCTGGGTCACCCACCCGGAACCACTGGATCTCGTCGACCACCTGTAGCGGGGTGCCGACGACGAAATCAGTGGGGCGCTCCAGTCCGCAGCGCAGAACCACCGGCTCGGTGTCGGGCTCGGCACGCCAGGCCGCGGTGCCCGGCGGGGTCGGATCCACCGTCGGGGCACGCCGAAAATCGCCGAGCTGCTGTGGCAGCGCGTTCAGGAGGTCCTGGCACTGCTGGCTGTCGGCCTGCGGTGCAGGTATCGACGGAATGGCGACGGGTTGCTGCTCGGGTGAGCGCTGCCGGGACGCCGCGATACCGAGGACCGTGATCAGCACCGAGACCGCAACGACGAGCGCCGCGATCAGCAGGGTGCGGGGCGGTCCGTCGGAGGCGTGCGAGTCGGTCACACCACCAACTCTATGGCCGGCCGGCGTTGGCGATCGGGCAGGTCAGCGTCCGGGTGATTCCGGGTACCTGCTGCACCGCGGGCACGACATCGGACTGCAGCGCGGCCAACGTGTCGGCGCTGAGACGCAAGACCACGTCATAGGGCCCGGTCACGTATTCGGCGGAGACCACCCCAGGCAGTCCGGCGAGCTGTTTGGCGACGACCTCGGCGCGGCCCACCTCGGTCTGGATCAGCACGTAAGCGTCCACCACCGGCTGTCTCCTCCGTCTCGCTGCATAAACTGCTGGCCGCAGGCACCAAACGTACCGCAGGTCGGGTCCGGGTTCTCCCGACGCGACAGCCGACCGGTAGGAGGCGACATGACCGGCGAGACGATCGGCGACGATCCCGGTGACGACGAGGGCGACACTCTGGCGGCCGCCGGGGAATTCGTCGTCATCGACCGGCTGGTGTCCGGACGCGCGCAAGCCGAGGCCGTGACGCTGGGTCCGGGCGACGACGCGGCTGTGGTGACGGCTTCCGACGGGCGCACCGTGGTCTCCACCGACATGCTGGTGCAGGACCGGCATTTTCGGCTGGACTGGTCGACACCGCACGACATCGGACGCAAGGCCATCGCCCAGAACGCCGCCGATATCGAGGCGATGGGCGGGCGGGCCACCGCATTCGTGGTGGCGTTCGGTGCACCGCCCGACACCTCCGTCGCGGCCGCCACCGAGGTGTCCGACGGGTTGTGGGACGAGGCGCGTCGGTTGGGCGCCAGCATCGCCGGTGGAGATCTGGTCAGCGCCCCGCTGTGGGTGATATCGGTCACGGTTCTCGGTAACCTCGACGGACGGGAACCGGTGCGCCGCAGCGGTGCCCGCGCCGGCGACACCGTCGCCGTGGCAGGCGAGTTGGGACGATCGGCAGCCGGATATGCCTTGTGGGAGCACGGAGTCGAAGGGCCCGTCGGGTTCCAGGACCTGCGGCAGCGGCACCTGACCCCACAGCCGCCATACGGTCAGGGTGCCCGGGCAGCCGATGCCGGGGCCACCGCCATGACCGATGTCTCCGACGGCCTGCTCGCCGACCTGGGCCACATCGCGACGGCCTCCGGAGTTGGTATCGACCTCGACAGCAGCCGATTGGACGCCGATCGCCTGGCCGTCGCCGAGGCTGCCAGGGCAGTGGGCGCCGACCCACTGGCATGGGTTTTGGGCGGTGGTGAGGACCATGCGCTGGCCGCGACATTCCCCGGCGCGCCACCTCCCGGCTGGCGGAGCATCGGACGGGTGATCGAAAGCCCGGCAACGGTGCTCGTCGACGGCGCCACGTGGACGGGAAATGCGGGATGGCAGTCGTTTGACTGAGGGAGCACGCTAGGTTTGTTTTCCGTGACTGCGGAAGCGAGGAGCGATTCAACAGGGGCGCGCCCCCTGACTGATCTGGTCGAGGACGGCTGGGCGCGCGCGCTCAAGCCCGTGGAAACGCAGGTCGCGCAGATGGGTGGCTTCCTCCGCGAGGAACTCGCGGCCGGCCGACGCTATCTGCCTTCGGGGCAGAATGTGCTGCGCGCCTTCACTTTCCCCTTCGACCGGGTGCGCGTGCTGATCGTGGGTCAGGATCCCTACCCGACCCCGGGACATGCGGTCGGCCTCAGCTTCTCGGTGGGCGCCGACGTCCGTCCGCTGCCACGCAGCCTGTCGAACATCTTCAGCGAGTACACCCAGGATCTGGGCTACCCGCAGCCGGCCAACGGTGACCTCACCCCGTGGGCACAACAGGGCGTGATGCTGCTCAACAGGGTGCTCACGGTGTCGCCGGGAACGCCTGCCTCGCACCGCGGTAAGGGTTGGGAGGCGGTGACGGAGTGCGCGATCCGGGCGCTCGTCGGCCGCGAGCAGCCGATGGTGGCAGTCCTGTGGGGCCGCGACGCGTCCACGCTCAAACCGCTGCTGGCCGAAGGTGACTGCGCGACGATCGAATCACCGCACCCGTCGCCGTTGTCGGCGTCGCGGGGTTTCTTCGGATCGCGCCCGTTCAGCCGAGCCAACGAGCTGCTGCAGCAGAAAGGCGCCGACCCGATCGAATGGCGGCTGCCCTGAGGCGATCAGGGCATGGGAATCGCCGGCGGGGCGGGGATCGCGGGCGGCGCCGGAATCGGCGGAGGTGACGGGATACCCGGCGAGGGAATCTGAACAGTCATGTCCCCGCCGCCGTCGGTCGGACCCGGCATCTCAGCCGGCGGCGACGCGGGTCCGGGCGACACCGGGGTTTCGATGACCGTGGTCTCGGTGTGGGTCGCCGGACCTTCCGAGGTCACCGGGGCGTCCGTTGTCGAGGGAGTCTCCGAGGTGGTGGTGTTGCCATCGGAACTGGTGCCGCCGCATGCGGACAGCACGAAACCGACCGCGACTGCGGCCGCAAATGCATAGATCGGTGTCTGTGATGCACGACATGAGGTCATGACGACAGGAGATACCCTGCCGTGTCCTCAGATAAACACAAACGTCGCGCACCGACCAGGCGCGCGAGCTAGCCGCGCGAGACCTTGCCGGCCTTGATGCAGGAGGTGCAGGCGTTCACGCGCTGCTTGTTGCCACCCGGACGCGCCACGGCACGCACCGACTGGATGTTCGGATCCCAGCGCCGGCTGGTCCGCCGATGCGAGTGCGACACCGACTTGCCGAAGCCGGGCGCCTTTCCGCAGATATCGCACACGGCAGCCATATCAACAACTCCTCGAAATCAGTACTTGGGGGGCCTGGGCCCACTCGCCGCAAACGGCGGGGCTCGACCCGACAACCTGATCAGAATACCGGGAGGCCAGAGGATCGCCAAAACGGGTCGTGAGCATGACCCAGGTTGTCCACAGCCAGTGGTGCTCTGATCGGGTTTGTCGCTGTCACTGGATAGGCTGGCGGCCACGGCGATGACCGCGCCGCACGGGGGAACGCACCGGGTTTTCGGTGGGGATCTGATTCGGGGATTGGGAGGTCCGATGTCGGCTCGGCGGCTGGATGCCCCCGCTCTGCGGGCCTGGGCCCATACCGCTGTCGATGAGCTGATAGTCCACACCGACGAGATCAACCGACTCAACGTGTTTCCGGTGGCTGACGCCGATACCGGGACAAACATGCTGTTCACCATGCGTTCGGCGTGGGCGCACGTCGACGCCGAGCCGGCTGGCGCCGACATCACGGCGGTGGCGAGTGCATTGGCGGCCGGAGCATTGCAGGGCGCCCGGGGCAACTCCGGGGTGATCCTGTCCCAGATTCTGCTGGGCCTGGCCGAGGCCATCACCACCGCAGCGGCCAAGCGTGACGGCGATCTCGATGCGGTCGACGGAGCGCTGTTCGGCACGGCGCTGGGCCATGCCGCCGCCCTGGCCGTGACCTCGATGGGTGAGCCCGTGCCGGGGACGATCGTGTCCGTGCTGCAGGCGGCCGCCGAGGCCGGCGAACGGTGCGCGGCTGCCGGGGGCGACGTCGCCGATGTGGCGGCCGCTGCCGGCGAGGCCGCATCGGCCGCCCTGGACCGCACGCCGGAACAGCTCGACGTACTGGCCAAGGCCGGGGTGGTCGATTCCGGCGGCCGTGGCCTGCTCGTCCTGCTCGACGCCATGACGGTCACGCTGGCCGGCCACGCGCCCCGACGTCCGATCTACACCCCGGCCCCGCCGCAGGCCGCAGTGGCGGCCGCGGCGGCACCGCCGCAGTTCGAGGTCATGTACCTGCTGAGCGGGTGCGGTGCGGCTGCCGTCGAGGGGCTGCGGGCAGTGCTCGAGCAGACGGGTGAGTCGGTGGCGATCGCCGCCTCAGGTAGCGATCAGTACTCGGTGCACGTCCATCTCGACGATGCCGGCGCCGCAGTCGAGGCCGGGCTGGCAGTCGGGACACTGAACCGCATTCAGATCACCGCGCTGACCGTCGCCGCGGGTGTCAGGACAGTCGGTGGATGGGCTCGCGAGCGGGCCGTGCTCGCGGTGGTCGACGGGGACGGCGGCGTCGAGCTGTTCGCTGGTGAGGGCGCGCACGTGTTGCGGCCCGAAGGGGGCGAGCCGATCAATGCGCAGCAGTTGTTGCGTGCGCTGATCGATGTGGGTGCGGCTCAGGTGATGGTGTTGCCCAACGGGTATGTCGCCGCCGAGGAACTCGTGGCGGGCTGCACTGCCGCGATCGGTTGGGGGATCGACGTGGTGCCGGTGCCGGCCGGTTCGATGGTGCAGGGGTTGGCGGCGCTGGCCGTCCACGACGAGGGTCGGCAAGCCGTCGACGACGGCTACACCATGGCGCGCGCCGCCGCGGGAGCACGGCACGGTGCGGTGCGGATCGCCACCGACGAAGCGTTGACCTGGGCGGGCACCTGCAAGCCGGGTGACGGGCTGGGCATCGCCGGCGACGAGGTGCTGATCGTCGGGCCCGATCTCACCGCGGCCGCCGCCGGGTTGATCGATCTGCTGATGGTGGCCGGTGGAGAGCTGATCACGGTGCTGACCGGCGACGGTGTCGATGACACCGTGGGGGAGGCGCTGCAGGCCCACGTCCACCGGGCGCACCTCGGCGCCGAGTTGGTGACGTATCACACGGGCCACCGCGGCGACGCCCTGCTGATCGGGGTGGAGTAGTGGCCGCCCTCGGCGATCGGCTCGACTTCATCCTCGGCAAGAAGGGCGCCGACAAGCTCTTCGACCATTTCGGCTTGCGCACCGTCAACGACCTGCTGCGCCACTATCCGCGCAAATACAGCGAGGGCATGTCGGTACGTGGTGAGGACGACGCCCTGGACCTCGAGGAAGGGGAGCACGTCACGTTCGTCGACGTGGTGACCGACACCAAAGACGGGTTGATGCGCAGCCAACCCGGCAAGCGTGCCCGCAAATGGCTGCGCGTCACGCTGGGGGAACACCGGCCCAAGGTGACCGCCACGTTCTTCAACGCCGGCTGGATGATCGACCAACTGCCCACCGGAACCCGGATCATGTTGTCGGGCGAGGTCGGATTCTTCAAGGGCGCAATGCAATTGACGCACCCGGCCTATCTGGTGCTGGATTCCCCGACGGGCAAGACCCACGGCAGCAAGGCGATGAAGGCGATCGCCACCAGCTCGGGTGCGACGGGTGACGAGTTGCTGTCGGCGTTCGAGCGGGACTTCTTCCCGATCTATCCGGCCAGCGCCAAGTTGCAGAGCTGGGACATCTATGCCTGCGTGCGTCAGGTGTTGGACGTGCTCGACCCCGTCCCGGAACCGCTCCCGGAATCCTTTGTGCGCGAGCGGGATCTGATGAGTGAGGACGAGGCGCTCCGGGCCATCCATCTGGCCGAGAACTCGGTCGACCGGGATCGGGCAATGGAACGGTTGACCTACGACGAGGCGATCGGCCTGCAGTGGGGTCTGGTGGCACGGCGCTACGGGGAGCTCAGCGAATCCGGGCCCGTCGCGTTGCGCAGGACCGACGGGCTTGCCGCCGAGATGGCGACCCGGCTGCCGTTTGCGCTCACGCAGGGCCAGACCGAGGTGCTCGACGTGATCTCGGAGGAACTGGCCGCGACGCGTCCGATGAACCGGATGTTGCAGGGCGAGGTCGGGTCGGGCAAGACGATCGTCTCGGTCTTGGCCATGCTGCAGATGGTCGATGCCGGCTACCAGTGTGCCCTGTTGGCACCGACGGAAGTGCTTGCCGCCCAACATGCCCGGTCGGTCCGCGACGTGCTCGGGCCGCTGGCCATGGCAGGCCAACTCGGTGGGGCCGAGCACGGGACCCGGGTCGCGTTGCTGACGGGTTCGATGACGCCGCAGCAGAAGCGGGAGGCTCGCGGCGAAGTGGCCTCTGGCGCGGCGGGCATCGTCATCGGCACCCACGCACTGCTGCAGGAGGCGGTCGAGTTCCACAACCTCGGGATGGTTGTGGTCGACGAGCAACACCGATTCGGAGTCGAGCAGCGGGATACCTTGCGCGCCAAGGCGCGTGACGGAGTCACACCCCATCTGCTGGTGATGACCGCGACGCCGATTCCGCGCACGGTGGCACTGACCGTCTACGGCGACCTGGAAACCTCGACGTTGCGTGAGCTTCCCCGCGGTCGTCAGCCCATTACCACCAACACCATCTTCGTCTCGCAGAAGCCGACATGGCTGGACCGGGCGTGGGCCCGGATCAGGGAGGAAGTCGGCGCCGGACGCCAGGCCTACGTGGTGGCCTCGCGCATCGACGAGTCGGATAAGTCCAAGGTCAACAACGATGGCGAGGGCGGCCCCCCACCGGTCACGGTCCTGGAACTGTTCGACCGACTGGGCGCAGGACCATTGGCAGGGTTGCGGCTCGGCCTCATGCACGGCCGGCTGTCCGGGGAGGACAAGGACCTGGTCATGGGCGCGTTCCGCGCGGGAGAGATCGACGTTCTGGTGTGCACCACGGTGATTGAGGTCGGTGTCGACGTCCCCAATGCCACCGTCATGGTGGTGATGGATTCCGACCGCTTCGGAATCAGCCAGCTTCATCAGCTGCGCGGCCGGATCGGTCGTGGCCGGCATCCCAGTCTGTGTCTGCTCGCCACCCGGCTGCCGGAGACCTCGAAGGCCGGCGAACGGATCAAAGCCGTCGCCGCCACGCTCGACGGGTTCGCCCTGGCCGATCTCGATCTGCAGGAGCGTCGTGAGGGGGATGTGCTGGGGCTCAACCAGTCCGGGCGCACGATCAATCTGCGCTTCCTGTCGCTCGCCGATCACCTGGGCGTGATCACCGATGCCAGGGAGCTCTGCGAATCGGTGTATGAGAAGAGGCCCGACGATCCCGGGATGGCACTTCTGGCAGCCCAATTCGTCGACACCGACCGCGTCGAATACCTGGACAAGGCGTGACCCGCCGACGGATGTGGTGGCTGGCCGCAGCCGTGGCACTCGCAGTGGTCGTCGCCATCCAGGTGGCGTGGTCGACGCAACGTCCTGACCGGTTCGCCGCGCAGGCTCAACCACCCAGCGTCGCGCCCGGGGTTGATCTGCTGGCCGGAGTGCCCGAGGTGCCGCTGCGGATGCGCGGAAACGACTATCGCCGCGCGGCGTTCGGGGAGTCCTGGGACGACGACAACGGCGCGCCCGGTGGACACAACGGCTGTGACACCCGCAACGACATCCTCAACCGTGACCTCGTCGACAAGACGTTCGTCGCGATCAAACGGTGTCCGACCGCCGTGGCGACCGGCACCTTGCACGACCCGTATACGAATGCGGTGGTGTCGTTCGTGCGCGGCAACCAGACCGGTGCCTCGGTGCAGATCGACCACATCGTGCCGCTGGCGCTGGCTTGGGATCTCGGCGCGCGGAACTGGCCCGATGAGCTGCGGCTGCGGTTCGCCAACGACCCCGCCAATCTGCTGGCGGTCGCCGGCAAGCCCAACCAGGACAAGGGCGATCAGGAGCCTGCCCACTGGATGCCGCCGAACCGCGCGTTCTGGTGCCAGTACGCGGTCCAGTTCGTCGAGGTGCTGCGGGGTTATGCGCTTCCGGTCGACACCGCGTCGGCCGGGGTTTTGCGCGACGCCGCCGGCACGTGCCCCACGGGCTGAATTCCTTCGCGAGCAGACGCAAAACTGCCCATTTTCACGTGAAAAAGGGCAGTTTTGCGTCTGCTGGCGGAAGAGAAGCTAGCCCGTGAACGTCGCCGGGTCGGGCCGGAACCGGGTGCCATTATCGAGACTGTCGAGAGCCGCGATCTCATCGGTGGTCAGCTCGAAGCCGAACACGTCGAGATTGGAGGCGATGCGCTCCGGCTTGGTCGAGCGGGAGATCACGCTGTTGCCCAGCTGGATGCTCCAGCGGATCAGGACCTGCGCGGGGGTCTTCCCGTGCGCCTCGGCAATGGCCGTGACGGCCGGGTTGTCGAGCAGATTGCCGACACCGAGCGGGCTGTAGGCCTGCGTGACGACGTTGTACTGGGTGTTGGCGGCGCGCCAGGCGCTCTGATTGAGCAAGGGGTGCAGCTCGATCTGGTTGACCGCAGGAGCGACGAACGTCAGGTCGACGATCGTCGACAGGTTCTCGGGGCTGAAGTTGGATACGCCGGTGGAGCGGGCCACGCCCTCCTGCTTGAGGGCCATCAGCCCACCCCAGCTGTCGACGTACTTGCCGATGTCGTTGCCGGGCCAATGAATCAGGTAGAGGTCCACATAGTCGAGCCCGAGCCGCTCCAGGCTGGCGCGGCCGGCATTCTGCGATGACTGGAAACCCTGATCGGCGATGTCCAGTTTCGTGGTGACCGAAATCTCCTCACGCGGAATTCCCGATGCTGCGATGGCACGGCCGACGCCGGCCTCATTGCCGTAGGCGGCGGCGGTGTCGATCAAGCGGTGACCGGACTCAAGGGCCGCCGACACCACGCGCTCCGCCTCGGAATCCGAGAGTCCGCCGACACCGAAACCGACGACCGGGATCGTACGGTCGTCGTTGAGTGTGACGGTGGGAATCGCAGCCCCGTCAGAGGAGGTCATGGCACCTATCCTGTGAAGTTGAAGGTTTGGGGGTCGGGTCCCAGGCGGGTGTCCGTCTCCAACGAGGCGATGGCCGACATGTCCGACTGGTCCAGATCGAAATCGAACACGTCGAAATTACTCACAATCCGCTCCGGGTTCACTGACTTGGGGATGACGATATTACCCAGATGTATATGCCACCTAATCAGTACCTGTGCGGGGGTTTTGCCGTGCCGTTCGGCGATGCCGGTGATCACCGGATCGCCGAGCAGCGAGCCCTGGCCCAGCGGGCTCCACGCCTCGGTGGCGATGCCCAATTTGGCGTGTACCTCGCGAAGCTCGTGTTGCGGTAGCAGCGGGTGCAATTCGATCTGATTGACCGCGGGAACGATGCCGGTGGCGTCGATCAGGACCGTCAGGTGTTCGGGTGCGAAGTTGCTCACGCCGATGGACCGGATCCGGCCCTGATCGCGCAGATGCGCGAAAGCCTTGAAGGTGTCGACGTAGGCGTTGTTGGCCGGCACCGGCCAATGGATGAGATACAGGTCGAGGTAGTCGACGCCGAGCCGGTCCAGGCTGGCGTCGAACGCGGCCAGTGTCGAGTCGTATCCCTGATCGCTGTTCCACAGCTTGGTCACCAGGAACACGTCTTCGCGCGGGACCCCGGAGTCGGTCAGGCCGCGGCCGGTTTCGGCCTCGTTGCGGTACGCGGCGGCGGTGTCGATGTGCCGATAGCCTGCCCGCAGGGCCGTGGACACCGCGCGTTCGGTCTCCTCGGCGGGGGTCTGCCAAACCCCCAACCCGACTTGCGGTATCGAATTACCGTCGTTCAGCGTGACACGAGGACTCATAGAGGGAGCAGCCATGACTGAAAGTCTGCCAGGCGGGCAGATCCAGGGCGGACCTGGTGGCCACGGCCGGGACACGGTCAAACAGGCGGTGCTCGAGCGGGCAACCAAGTTCACCCTGTCCGCGATTCCGCGGATTTCCGACCGGACCAAACGCCTGCTGCTGGGCGGGCGTTCGGTGGTCGTCGACGGCAACACCCTGGACACCACGCTGCAATTCACCCTGGCCGCTCAGCGGGCAGCCGGAGTCGGGGGCCTCGTCGCCGATTACAGCCCGGAGTCTGGCGTTGCTGTTTCGCGGGCCGCGTTGCGGGCCACCGCGGCGATGATGAAGGTTCACATCCGCGCGGACGTGACCGAGATTTCGATTCCCGGACCGGCCGGCCCTCTGACGGCGCGACGTTACGTCCCCGACGGCACGGGCTCCCCGGCGACGTCGGCGATGTTGCTGTATTTCCACGGCGGCGGCTTCGTGCTCGGTGACCTCGACACCCATGACAGCCTGTGCCGGTTGATCTGCCGGGACGGTGGAATCCAGGTGATCTCCGTCGACTACCGGCTCGCGCCGGAACACAAGGCGCCGGCCGCCGTCGACGATGCGTATGCCGCATATCGCTGGGCGCTCGACCATGCTGCCGGCCTGGGCGCCACGCGCATCGTGGTCGGGGGAGACAGCGCGGGCGGCAATCTGGCGGCCGTCGTGGCGCAGCAGGCCCGCGACTCCGAGCTGCCGCTGCCGGCGCTGCAGCTGTTGCTCTATCCGGTTGCAGACATGTCGAGCGACACGCGATCCAAGACCCTGTTCTCCGACGGCTACTTCCTGAGCAAACACGACATGGATTGGTGCGGCGCGCACTACCTCGACGGTGCCGAGGTGACCGCCGAGGACCCGGTGATCTCACCGCTGCTGAGCGAGGATCTGTCCGGCTTGCCACCTGCGCTGGTGGTCACCGCCGGGTTCGATCCGCTGCGTGACGAGGGGAACCGCTACGCGAGAGCCCTACAGGACGCCGGGGTGGTGGTGGACCTCCGCGAAGAGCGGTCGATGATCCACGCGTTCGCCAACTTCTTCCCGCTGGGAGGCGGCAGCGCCACCGCGACGAACGCAATGATCTCGGCCCTGCGCGCACATCTCAGCCACGCCGAAAGTTGACCTGTCGGCGCCGGTACGCTTGTCGACGTGGCCAAACCGAAGAAGACCGCGAAGTACGACCTCAAGGCGGCGGACCGCAAGCGCAATCTGTTCGTTCAGATCGGGCTCACAGCCGTGGTGGTGGTGTTCGCCGTCGGGCTGGTGCTCTACATCGTGACGACCGGCCACAAGCGGCCTGCCACCGGGGAAGCCAGGGCCATCCACGTGGCGGCGCCCAACGTGGTCACCAAAGAGGGCACAACTGAGCCCAAGGTGACACTGAGCCTCTACGAGGATTTCCTGTGCCCGGCGTGCGGCATGCTCGAGCGACAGTTCGGCCCGACCATCAACAAGCTGATCGACGCGGGCGCTGTGGCCGCTGACTACCACATGGTCGCAATCCTGGACAAGGCCGGCAACGGCTACTCGTCACGGGCCGGTGGTGCTGCCTACTGCGTCGCCGACGAGTCCGTCGACGCGTTCCGCCGCTTCCACTCCGCGCTGTACACCCCTGGAATCCAGCCGGAGGAGGGTGGCGGCGTCTACCCGGACAATGCCCGGATCATCGAGTTGGCCCGCCAGGCCGGAGCCGCCGGTGAGGTGCCCAATTGCATCACCAAGGCTCGCTACGTGGAGATGGTGCAGGGTATGGCCG
This sequence comes from Mycobacterium sp. IDUB_9, assembly GCF_055419505.1. Lineage (NCBI taxonomy): Bacteria > Bacillati > Actinomycetota > Actinomycetes > Mycobacteriales > Mycobacteriaceae > Mycobacterium > Mycobacterium sp. IDUB_9. The sequence goes on from NZ_JBVAXU010000002.1 coordinate 1,195,612, forward strand.
CAGCCACCGAGATCCACTCGACGCCGACCGTCAAGTTCAACGGTGAGGACTACAGCCCGACCACGCCGGACGCGCTGATCGCGAAGGTCAAGGAGATTGTGGGCGACCTGCCGGCCCTGAACGGTCCCGCTCCCGCTCCGGCCGCTCCCGCTCCCGCTCCCGGCGCCCCTGCAGCCCCCGCCCCGCCGGCGCCGGCCGCGCCCGCACCGCCCGCCCCCGCGCCGGCCCACCCATGACTGACGCCGCAGCGTCCGAGCTCGACGAACCCGGCGATGCCGGGACCGGAAAGGTCCCGGGAGTCGCCGTCGGCAAGGCCGGTGCGGTCTGGATACTGATCGCCGGCGTCCTCGGTCTGGCGGCGGCGCTGGCACTGACGGTCGAGAAGATCGAGCTGCTGATCGATCCGAGCTACGTGCCTTCTTGCAGCATCAACCCGGTGATCTCCTGTGGCTCGGTGATGTCCACGTGGCAGGCATCGGTCTTCGGGTTCCCCAACTCGCTGATCGGGGTGGTCGCGTTCACGGTCACCCTGGTCACGGGTGTTCTGGCCGTCGCGGGCGTCCGGTTGCCCCGCTGGTACTGGGCCGGACTGGCGGTGGGAAGCCTGCTCGGTGCGGTCATGGTGCACTGGCTGATCTTCGAGAGCCTCTACCGCATCGGTGCCCTGTGCCCGTACTGCATGGTGGTGTGGTCGGTGACCATCCCGCTGCTGGTGGTGACGAGCTCCATCGCGCTTCGGCCGCTGCACACCAACGCGGTCGCCAGAATTGTCCACCAGTGGCGGTGGTCGCTCGTGGCGCTCTGGTTCACCTCACTTTTGCTGTTGATCTTGGTGCGTTTCTGGGAATACTGGTCAACGCTCCTGTAACACTTCCGCAATAACTTGTCGGTTAGGTCTACCCGTGATTTCCAAACTGTTAGTCGCCAACCGTGGCGAGATCGCGATCCGTGCGTTTCGCGCTGCCTACGAGATGGGCATCGCGACGGTGGCGGTGTATCCGTATGAGGATCGCAATTCGCTGCATCGGCTGAAGGCCGACGAGTCGTATCAGATCGGCGAGATCGGCCATCCGGTACGGGCGTACCTGTCGGTGGACGAGATCATCAGGGTCGCCCAGCATTCCGGTGCGGACGCGGTGTACCCGGGTTACGGGTTCTTGTCGGAGAATCCGGAATTGGCTTCGGCGTGTGCGGAGGCGGGCATCACGTTTGTAGGCCCCTCGGCGCAGGTTCTGGAATTGACCGGTAACAAGGCGCGGGCGATCGACGCTGCGCGGGCAGCGGGCCTGCCGGTCCTGGCATCGTCGGCACCGTCGTCGTCGGTCGACGAATTGGTCACTGCCGCACGGGATATGACGTTCCCGCTGTTCGTCAAGGCGGTGTCTGGTGGCGGTGGGCGCGGTATGCGCCGGGTGACCGGTCCCGATGCGCTGCCCGAGGCGGTGGAGGCGGCGTCGCGCGAGGCCGAGTCGGCGTTCGGTGACCCCGAGGTGTACTTGGAGCAGGCCGTCATCAACCCGCGCCACATCGAGGTACAGATCCTGGCCGATACGCAGGGCAATGTGATGCACCTGTTCGAGCGGGATTGCAGTGTGCAGCGGCGGCATCAGAAGGTGATCGAGCTGGCGCCGGCGCCGAACCTGGATCCTGGGTTGCGCGAGCGGATTTGCGCGGATGCGGTGGCTCTGGCCCGCCAGATCGGTTACAGCTGTGCGGGCACCATCGAGTTCCTGCTCGATGAGCGTGGGCATCACGTGTTCATCGAGTGCAATCCACGCATTCAGGTGGAGCACACGGTGACCGAGGAGATCACCGATGTGGACCTGGTCGGTTCGCAGCTGCGGATCGCGGCCGGGGAGACGCTGGCCGATCTGGGGTTGAGCCAGGACTCGCTGGTCATTCGCGGAGCGGCGATGCAGTGCCGGATCACGACCGAGGATCCGGCTAATGGCTTCCGTCCGGACACCGGCCGGATCACCGCCTACCGGTCACCCGGGGGTGCGGGGGTGCGCCTGGATGGCGGCACCAACGTCGGGGCCGAAGTGCTGGCGCACTTCGACTCGATGCTGGTAAAGCTGACCTGTCGCGGGCGCGACTTTTCCACGGCGGTCTCGCGGGCCCGCCGAGCGCTGGCGGAGTTCCGCATCCGTGGGGTGTCGACGAACATTCCGTTCCTGCAGGCAGTCATCGAGGATCCCGATTTCCGGGCCGGACGGGTCACCACCTCGTTCATCGACGACCGTCCGCAGCTTCTGACCGCGCACACGCCGGCCGATCGCGGTACCAAGATCTTGAATTATCTGGCCGATGTCACGGTGAACAAGCCCAATGGCGAGCGGCCGTCGACGGTGTACCCACAGGACAAGCTGCCGTCGTTGGATCTGTCGACGGTGCCGCCGGCCGGCTCCAAGCAGCGTCTGGTCGAGTTGGGGCCCGAGGGGTTCGCGGCCTGGATGCGCGACAGCAAGGCCCTCGGGGTCACCGACACCACGTTCCGCGATGCCCATCAGTCGTTGTTGGCCACCCGGTTGCGGTCCACTGGGTTGCTCAAGGTGGCGCCGTATGT
>NZ_JBVAXU010000003.1:0-598397 GCF_055419505.1 Mycobacterium sp. IDUB_9
GCGGAAAAAGCACCGCCACCCGCCGACCCGGACCGACACCCAGCTCGACAAGCAAGTGCGCCAACCGATTCGCAGCCGCATCCAGCCCGCGATACGACATCGAACGATCGCCGAAACTGACCGCCACCGCACCAGGATCACGAGCCACCTGCGCGGCGAACAACGCGGGGATTGCGGCTGGAGACCCCGCCGCCGCCCCATTTAGCGCCGCCCGGTTATCCCAGCTGTCCAGCTCGGTGAGCTCATCACGGACGCCGATCGCGGAAATCGACCGTCCTGGGTCGACTGTCATAGCCATCAGCACCCGTTGGAAACGGTCCGCCAAGTCGCTTGCGTCGCAGCCCGCGAACAGCTGGCCTACGCCAGTCATGCTGAGAAGGAGATCTTCACCCTCCTGGAGGAACACGAGACCGAACTGATCCACCAGACCGGTGTGGGTCACCGTCCCCGACCCGAAGGCACTGCCGAAGTAGGCCACGGGGATCGTCGGGATGAAATTGATCGCGGCCCGGGTCGACGGCTGTCCTGTCCCCTGGAAGCGCGCTTTGTTCTCGATCGCGCGGAGCGGGAATCGCTGATGGCGCATCGCTTCCTGGATCCGCGTGTCGACATGCTTGCAGAACTCGGCCACCGTCGACTGCGGTGACGTTGTCAAAACCAATGGCAAAACTCCGGAAACCATCCCGGGCATCAGCAGTACTTCGGGACGCACCCGTCGACTCACCGGAAAGTCGAGTACAACCTCGGATCCTCCGGCCTCGCCATGTACGAGCAGCGCGTACGCCGCGGCGATGACCGACGCTCGACGCACCCCGAGCGCTTTCGAAAGCTCGCGCGCCCTGCCAACGGCGAAACGATCCAACCGGATTGGCGCAGAAGGCTCGTATTCATCGACTGGGTTTGCGACTCCGGAGGCCGGTCCAGGACGAGGCTCAGCTTCAGGCGGTACATTCTTGGACCAATAAGCCTGATCATCGAGGTAATCGTCGGTAGCCTCGTATTCGGACTCGCAATCGATGATGCTCTTCAGTGGCCCGAAGATCGTGGGCGGTATCGGCTCGCCGGCATCGATTGCTGTATAGGCAGCGGCAATCTGGTGAATGACGAGACCCATGCCGATGCCGTCGATCGCGATGTGGTGGCAGCACACAAAAAAGTAGGACTCGTCGGCTCGCGTCTGCATCAACGCGAACTTGAACAGCGGACCGTCAAGCGGCATCGGCGTTCGCCGGATCGCTGCAATCACCCGATAGGCGTCCCCTACCGGGTCGGTCGACCCTGTCAGGTCGTAGCGGGCAAGCTCGACATCGGGATCAACGACCCTCTGGAAAACCTGGCCGTCTGCCTCGAAAAAGGTAGCTCTGAGGGGTTCGGCTTCATGGACGACGTGACGAATCGCCCGCTCGAGCACGTCATGTTCGATGGCGCCGTCGAGCCGCGCGAGCATGCCGAGCTGCCACTTGACACCAGCGCGCCCGGACTCCTCGGAAAGCCAAATGTCCAGCTGGCCCCGGGTGAGCGGAAGTACCACAGGATCACTTCCAGAAGTTCCAGCCGGCGGCTTACTGATCAACAGTCCGACCCTGTGCCAACCTCTCGCGAAGACTCTTCGGCCGGATGTCGGCCCAGTGTTGCTCGATGTACTCCAGGCAGGAGGCGCGATCCGCCTCGCCGTAAACCACGCGCCAGCCGGCCGGAACGTCTGCAAAGGCCGGCCACAAGCTGTGTTGCTCCTCGTCGTTGATCAGGACGAAAAAACTGCCGTTGTCGTCGTCGAATGGATTGATGCTCACCAGTTCTCCAGACCATCTGGGCGAGTTAAATGGAACACGTTCTAAACCTAACCCAAACACGGCGATCAGCAACCAGTTTTAGGAAAATCGTCAATATTTGCTGATACCCGCCCAGCCGACGACGCGCGGTGCCGCGCCACCCGCCACGGGCACCGTTAACATAGGGAATTAGCCACCAGCACTTGACTTGCGACGGGTTACGCCGCTGCGCACGCAGCCACCACCGCTGATCCGCATGGCGGGCCCGGTCGGTCGAAAGTTTGCCGAGTGACGAATCCTCTACCCCCGCCCGCCGGCCTCGCAGCACCGATTCGACCCCTTCGAGTCGCCGGAGAGACGAATTCAACTGATCAAATCTTGCTGAGCACCAGCACAGCATTTCGCTCGAGAAATGCGAACTAGAGGCCGTCACCCGGACCGGTTGCAGACAAACGTGCTCGTCACCCACCGGGGGTCGCCACGGCAGGTGGTGTCTCCGCCCGAAAGCGCCCCGTACCCAACCCGACACCGTACGGTTGGGAACTACCGTAGAACCCGGATCTGCGACCGTGGATCGAGCCGGGGCGGGTGTTCCCCCCGACCGGTGATCGGCGTCAGTTGCAGTCCGAGGCTGTCGGCCCGTCAGCACCCGTACCGTCTAGTAGCTAGGGATCACGAAAAAGTGAGCTATGCCGCGAAAACCGAACTGCCGCCTGGACCGCCCCTTCCCATGGTGGTGCAGTCCGCGTTGATGGCCGGCTTCGGTTTGCGCTTTCTGCGCGGATGTCAGCGTCGCTACGGGAAGATGTTCACGCTGCGTATTCCGCTGTCGGGCACGGTCGTATACCTCGCAGATCCCACCGACATCAAGTCGGTGTACGGCGGCGACCCTCGGGTCTTTCATTCCGGCGAGGCACATTGGTTTTTTCGTGGACTTTTAGGTGAGAGCTCGCTGTTTGTGCTCGACGGGGACGCCCACCACACCCTGCGCCGCCTGACGATGCCGGCGTTTCATCGCGACGCCGTCGCAAACCAGGCTGCTCAGATGGTCGAGATCGCGGCTGCGAACGTCGCCGGCTGGCAGGTCGGCAAGAGCTTCCCGGTGGCGCCCAAGACAACGGAGATCACGCTCGAGGTGATCTTGCGGACAGTCATCGGCGCCAGCGATCCGGCGCGTCTGGCTGCCCTGCGCAAGGTGGTGCCGCGGTTGCTGTACATGAAACCGTGGGAAACACCGGCGATTACGAAGCCGAGCCTGCGGCGCCATCGCCCGTGGCGAGGAGTTGGCCGGCGGTTCGCCGAAGCCGACGCCCTGCTCTACGCCGAAATCGCCGACCGCCGTGCCGACCCGAACCTGGCCGAACGTACCGATGTGCTGGCCATGCTGGTCCGCGCCACCGGCGATGACGGCCGCACGCTGTCTGACAGCGAACTACGTGACCAGCTCCTGACGGCCATCGCGGCCGGACACGAGACCACCGCGACGGCCCTGTCGTGGGCGTTGGAGCGGCTCACCCGCCATCCGGCAGCGCTGGCCAAGGCGGTGCGCGCCGCAGATGCCAGCGCAGCAGGCGACGCCGCCGGAGACGAGTACCTCGACGCGGTGATCAAGGAGACGTTGCGGATCCGCCCGGTTTTGTTCAGCTCGGGCCGGGTTCTCAAGGAGCCGACCGAGATCGGCGGCTACCGGCTGCCGTCCGGCGTCATGGTCGACCCGGCGATCGGCTTGGTGCATTCGAGCGCCGATGTGTACCCGGATCCGGATCGGTTCGACCCGGACCGAATGCTCGACGCCTCGCTGAGCCCGACCACTTGGCTGCCCTTCGGCGGCGGAAACCGCCGCTGCCTCGGTGCCACGTTCGCGATGGTCGAGATACGACTCGTGCTACGTGAGATCCTGCGTCGGGTCGAGTTGAGCACTACCACTGCCGCAGACGAGAAGCAGCGGGCGAAACATGTGACGTTCGTTCCGCATCGTGGTGGGATGATCCATGTCCGCGCGATCCGAGACACCGCGCCGGCATCGCAGCCGGCAATGACGCAGCATTGCCCGGCGAATGTTCACGGGCCGCGCGACTCGCCGCAGTAACGCACGACGACTGGTGTCACGGCCGACCGCGACAAGCCAGTTTCTCCACGAGATCGGCCGTGGTCGCAATACTGTCGGCGGCGTCGGTCATCTGGGTGGACACCTCGCGGGCCCGGACTGCATACTGCGGCTCGAGGATCGTGCGCAGATCCGCGACCAGGGACTTTTCGGTGGTGGTCGAAAAGCGCCGGGCAGTGCCCACTTTCAGTCGTTTGACTCGAGTTCCCCACAGCGTCTGGTCGAGATCCGTCGACAGGATCAACGTGGGGACCCCCGCACGTAAGCCCGCGGCGGTGGTACCCAACCCGCCGTGGTGCACGACCGCGCGGCAGGCGGGAAAGGCGCACGAGTAATTCATCGCACCGACGATCTTGACATCTTCAGAATGCGGGACGTGGCTGAAGTCCGTTCCGGCAGAACACACCAACGCCCGCTCCCCCAGCTGCGCGCAGGCGGAGCTGATCATGGCAAGGGTTTCAGCACCCGATTCCATCGGCAAACTGCCAAAGCCGAAGAATATGGGTGGGGTTCCGGCGGCGATCCATGCAGCAACCTCGTCATCTGAATCCCCGGGCAGATTCATCGTCAAGGCACCGACAAAGGGGCGTTGTCCAGACCATTGGGCCCATTCGGCGGCCAACCCGGGAAAGCAAGCTTCGTCATACCCCTGGATTTCCAGGCAACCGCGTTCGGTGAGCCGCCACGGCGACGGTGACGTGGCCTTCGGCAAAGCCAGTTCGCCGCGCTGAATGCCCTCGACTTTCTTGGCGTTGCGCCAGGCAACCCATTCGGAGGCTTTCATCGCGGTCCGGCCCAACGGCCCCGGCAGGAACGGTATGAACTGGCCATTGGCCCGAAGCGGGAACAGGTGCAGCGTGGCCAACGGAATGTCGTAGTACTCGGCGACGTTGCCCGCGGCATCCTCGAAATTCACGCCGGTGAACAGCAAGTCCGCACCATCGGCGAGCGATGTCAGCGTCGCGATGATGTCCTTCCAGCACTGATGGAAGGGCGCCACAACTTCGCGGCGCAGCCGGATCATTTCGCGGACCTTCCAGAAATTACGGAAGAAATGTGTCCAGAAGTCGCGGTGCGCATCCAGCACCGCCTGCAGATCCGGTCCGTACGGCACCGCCGTCGCCCCGGCCGCCTCGGCGAAGGCGACGAGGTCGGGCGGGACAGCCATGTGCACGTCGTGTCCCCGGCGCAGCAACTCGCGACCCACGGCGACACAGGGTTCGATGTCACCGCGTGTTCCGTAGCTTGCCAAAACGATCTTCATTGCAGACTCTGGTCTCTCACCTACTTGCGCCAAAGCACAGCAGTCCCGTCGATGTCGACGATCTCGGCAGTGATCCCATGTTCCTCCCGGTAGTCGGTGACGGCCTGCCGGCATGGCTTGAGATCGTGATAGTCGTCGATGATGCAGAAGCCCTGCGGGGACAGCCGCGGGTAGAGCGCCTCGAGTGCTTGGATCGTGGATTCGTACAGATCGCCATCGACCCGCAGTACGGCGATGCGATCGATCGGCGCATCGTGCAGGGTGTCCTTGAACCAACCGGGAAGAAAGCGGACCCGCTCGTCCAGGAGTCCGTAGCGCTGAAAGTTTGCCCTGACCTCAGTTTCGGACACACCGAGGATTCCGGCAAGGCTCTGCGTCCTGAGGCCCTTGTCCGCTTTGTAGTTCTCGGGGTCTGCGGGTGGCAGGCCCTCGAATGAATCCGCCACCCAGACACTTCGCGTCTCATCGCCATAGGCGGCCAGTACGGCACGCATCAGGATGCAGGCCCCGCCGCGCCACACGCCACATTCGATCAGGTCGCCTGGGACGTCCTCAGCCAGTACGGTCTCGACGCAATGCTGCAGGCTGGTGAGCCTCTGCATGCCGATCATGGTCTCGGCCTCGGCCGGCCAATCTATGCCCAAGTCTCGCTTCTGCTGAGCGACCGCGCCGTAGTCTCCGTTCGACGTAGCGCGTGCGAGTCGATGTGCCCCGCCGCGAACCATCATGCGATTGAGAGTTTTGAAATAGAGCCGCCGCCGCAGGGTCCACTGGGCGGGCATGCGCTCCGGCATCCCGTACCTGGTGAGGTTGCCTCGGATCAGGTCGAGATACAGAGATCGAACGTCGTGGTCGGTCACGTGAAATGGGGCCCCTAGTTCGTATTCCAGTAGGTTCGAGTGACTCTAGCCTCGAGCCGGCACTACCCGGATCGGTTTGCTGATTGACTCAGCAGAAATTGATGCACCCGTTGCACGGGACAAGATGAGCCAACCGCAGCGCCTCGCACAGAACAGCTGGATCGATTGTGGCAGAGACGTTTTCCGGCATCAGTATCGCTCGCAGTGGTCCGATGCCTCACATCGCCTGTAAGACAAACCCCGTCTGGTCGCCGCGGCTCTGCCGGTTGAGCATTTGTGCGCGTTTCTCCCAGTCCCACAGCTGCTTGGGTCCAAACATCCGAAGAACCTTGGGGTCGGTCACTGGGACGTCCCGTCGATAGGCTTCGCTGCCGAGGAACTGACCCAAATTCGAATCATCGAACGTCCGAACCACGCGCATTCCAGCCCTCTCTGCCGCCATCGCCATTCCCTGTCGTGAAGGTATGACCATGTGACGAGGTGCGTCGGCCTGCACCCAATCGGCCTGGTAGGTGGTCCAGGCTTCTGATGAGGTCGTCGGCACCCGCGCCAGGCACATGCCTCCTACCGCGAGCTTCTCGGAGGCGACCTTGAGCGTCTCGACCGGGTCGGGAACGTGTTCGAGCGAATGATTGAACATGATGAGGTCGTATCTGCCGGCGACATCGGGCAAATCTGCCTTCATCAGTGGCACGCCTTCAGCGGACTCGCCATCGGCCTCGATGAACGGGTCCGCGCCGCACAAATTATTGAATCCAATTCTCGTCAGACGGTCCAACAGTCCCCCGGTGCCGCACCCTACGTCCAGAATTCGCGCGTCGTGCTCAACCGGCAATTGAGCGAGCATCCTTACGACATCACCGCCGAGAAGCACACGGAAGATCCCCTCAGACAGCCTCGACGTCATGAATGCACGGAGTATCGGGTTGCCGCCGCGCAGCTTGCATTCGTCATGCTGTGTGACCAGCCATCGAAAAGTGCCTGGTTGCGCTGATGCGTTGTGCGAGTAGTAATTTGAGGGATAGTGGCGCATGAGCTCGGCGCCCTCGAGCGCATTGTGAATCTGCAATGTGTCGCACTCAGTGCAGCAGAAATATTCAAATGATTCCCGAGTGCCGAACATCATCTCGCGGACTTCGATTGCCGGATGGGGGCCAGTCGATCCGCATAACCGGCAATCTCTGGTTATCGCGGACACTCGGCCATCCTCAGAGAACTCCATGCCACCGCGGCAGCATAACGGGTGCGGCCCGCTGCCGGGCCGAAACCGGCACACCGCCCGAGCCTGTGCATGAGCCAAGTCTGCCCTGGCAAACCGACTTTGGCGTACCGGGACGGGACCGCTGCGGGCACCGGCAGAGTGAAAACAGCTGACCGGTACGAGCAACCGGGTAGTGTTTCGGCCGTGTGGGGATCGGTGCTTGCGTTAGGGATTCTGGTCGGCCTCGATCCCATGCGCATCGGCATCACCCTTCTCGTGATCTCACGGCCGCGCCCCGTGCAGAACCTGCTGATGTTCGGCGCCGGGTGTATGACTGCATGCATTCCCACGCTGATAATTCCGCTGGCACTGTTGCACGCGACTCCGATGTTCAAATCGACTGCGGAAGCCTGGGCCAAGAGTTCCACCGGCGGTTATATACAAATCGGCATGGGTGCCATCGCGCTGACGACTGCGACGCTGCTGACAGTGCACTTCTGGGTGCGCCAGCGGGCGAAGGTGCCGACCACCGACGGTGGGGCGTCGACCATGGTCCTGGACAGCGATACGGCAACGCCCGTCTCGCGGCTCCTGGCCCGCGCGCAGGAAGTACCGGAAGGCGACATGTCCTTCTTCCGGCGCCTCCTCCGGCGCGGCCACGATGCGTGGGAGAGCGGAGCCTTGTGGGTTTCGTTCGTGATCGGCCTCTCGTTTGCCGGGGCACCACCCGACGTAGCGCTGTTCCTGCTCGCGATCGTGGTCGTCTCGGGAGCAGCGGTCGGCACGCAGATCACCGCTGCCATCGCCTTCATCATCGGAATGCTTGCCGTTGTCGAGATCGTCCTCGTCAGCTATCTGGCCGCACCTACGAAAACCGAAGCCGTCCTGCAACGGCTACACGACTGGGCATGGGCCCATCACCGGAAGATCCTGGTGGCCATGTGCGTATTGGCTGGTGTCATGTTGATTGCCAAGGGTTTGAACACCATCTGAGTCGGGACACGAACCGACGTACCGGAAAATTCAACCCCACTCAGCTGTCGCTGTGCCGGGAGCGGCTGGCCACCGCCACCGTCGGACCCAGCCCTCGCCTGGTCCGAAACTCGACGGTGATCTCCGGGTCCGCATGCCGGCCCAGCGCACGCAGCGCCGCCGGACTGTAGGCACGCAGTGAGCTGATGAACCCGTCATGTTGCAGCGGCGAAACCTTGACGAGTGGGAGCACCACCGCCAACAGCGCAACGTGCAAAGGCGCCGGCGGCCTGGGGAGGTCGACGATCAGTAGTTTCCTCGCCGCCCGCGTACCCGCCGCAAACACCCGCGCGGCCAGTTCGGGGGCCAGGTGGTGCAACGACAACGCAAACACCGCCAAGTCGTAATAGCCTTCCGGCGCATCGATTTCGGTGGCGTCCATCTCCCGGACCACCGCGCGCGGGTGACGGCCGAGATCGCCGGCGGCCATACCCGCGACAAACGCGGGCTCGACGTCGGTGACCGTAATCTGAGCGGTGGGATGCATCTCCAGCAGCTTGCGCGACAGCCCGCCGAGGCCCGCCCCGAGTTCTAGGATCTTCGGGGCAGGCACCTCGGCCACCTCGCGAATCACCATTCGAGCACACTTTTCGTGGATACCGATCCTCCGCCGCCCTCCGGCGCGGTCGAGCGAATCCATGACCTTGCGTTTGAGGTCATCGACGTCGTCGCGGTCCAGATACTCCAGCCGGTTGGTCTGCAATCGCCGGTCCAGCCAGGACGCGTCCGGGCCACCCCGGGGCATGTTCGCAATGTCGGAGGTTCTGCTGTTCACGTCGACCATCATGGGTCATCGCGGTGGCGATGAAGAATAGAAGTCGCAAAGTCACCGCGATTACCGACTGCCTGGATCGCCCAACGCGCTAATACTCAGAGATCAAAGGGTTTTGAGGCACGACGAAGGCCCTCCACCGCAGCGATGTCATTGTCGCGGGCTGGGGCGATCAGCCGGCCCGGTTGAGTCGGGCGAACTTTTCCAAGAGATCGGCGGTCTTCGCCACGCTTTCGGCGGGCTTGGTCATGTGAGTGGCCACCTCGCGGGCGCGAGCCCGATACTCCGGCCCGAGTACGGTACGCAGGTCTGCGACCAACGTCTTCTGGGTCGTGGCCGAAAGACGCCGAGCGGTACCTACTTTCAAGCGTTTGATGCGAGCTCCCCACAGGGTCTGATCCAAGTCCGTCGAAAGGATCAGGGTGGGAACCCCGGCACGTAGACCCGCGGCGGTGGTGCCCGCGCCGCCGTGGTGCACGACCGCGCGGCAAACCGGGAAGGCCGCCGCATAGTTCATCGTGCTCACCACCTTGACATGATCGGAATGCGGGACGTCGCTGAAGTCACTCGCGCCGGCGCACACCAGCGCGCGTACGCCCAACTCGACACAAGCGGCACTGATCATCGCCAGTGTCTCAGCGCCGGAGTCGACCGGCATACTGCCGAAACCGAAGCAGATCGGCGGAGTTCCCGCGGCAATCCAGGCAGCGACCTCGTCATCCGTATCGGTCGGCAACTCCATCGTCAATGCACCGACAAACGGCCTTTGCCCCTCCCATTGCGCCCATTCCTCCGCGAGCCCGGGAAAGTAGATCTCGTCGTAGGCCTGTATTTCCAGCGAGCCGCGGGCGGCCACCCGCCACGCTGAGGGACCGGTTGCCTTTGGCAAGCCCAGATCGCGGCGCTGCGGATCCTCCAGCCTTTTCATCATGGGCCAGCTCAGCCACTCCGAGGCCTTCATCATCGCGCGAGCCAGCCGTGCCGGCAGCGCCGGAACCAGCTGCCCGTTGGGCCGCATCGGGAACACATGCAACATGGCCAGCGGAACGCCGCAACCCTCCGCGACATTGCCGGCGGCCTCCTCGCCGATCACCCCGGTAAAGAGCACATCAGCCCCGTCCACCAACGACGTCAGCGTCTTGCTGACGTCCTGCCAGTACTGGTCGAAGAGATGCCAATCCTCGCGCAGCAAATCCGCCAGATCCCGGACCCGCCAGAAGTTCTTCCAGAACTTGCGCAAGAAGCGCGCCCAGAAGTCCCGGTTCAGGTCCTGCCACACCCGCACATCTGGCCCGCAGGCAATGGCTTCCGGGCCGGCCGCCGCCACGAAGTCGACCAGATCGGGCGAGACGGCCATGCGTACTTCGTGACCGCGCCGCACCAACTCACGACCGACCGCCACTCCAGGCTCTACATCACCACGAGTCCCATAGAAAGCAAGCACAAATTTCATCGCGGAGCCTCAAGCCCTTTCAGTTGTCGCACCCGTAAGCCGGCCGAAGACATCGGTCATTATCCCCATCCCCTCTCCGTTGCGTTTCAAAACGGCGGAGCTGAATCCGGAAGAAGCTACGCAAGATTCGAGCGAGCTCCGGGGTGTCCGGCACCCCGTTGGTGGTGTCGACCCGGAGCAAGGTCAACCAGGTTCCAAAAGGCCCAAAAAATAATTAACTACCAGGTAATGTTCCCCGCCGTGTGGGGCTCACTGCTGGGTATGGCGATTCTGATGGCGTTCAATCCCGCGCTTCTGGCACTCATCCTTCTCGTGATCTCTCGCCCGCGGCCGGTACAGAACCTACTCGTATGCTGGATCGGCTGCCTCACAACGAATATTCCCGCTCTCGTGGTCCCAGTGGTGTTGCTGCACCGTGCGCCGATGTTCAGTCCTCAGGCTCCGGCTGCCAGCGCCGCAGCCCGGCACATCCAACTCGGCATGGGGGTGCTCGTGCTGCTGGTCGCTCTGCTCATCGCAGTGCGTTTCTGGGTGCGTCGGCGAGCGCCGGTGCCGGCAGCTGTCGGCAACACCTCCGGCTCGGGGCTGGAATCCGAGGGGCCCGGCCAAATCTCGTCGCCGTTCGCCGGCGTGGGAGATGTGACAGACGGCAAATCTGCAATTCGGCGTCTGTTCGGTCGTCTTCAAAAAGCCTGGGACAGTGGCGCCTTGTGGGTCGCACTGGTGTGCGGCATGGGATTTTTGCCCGGGTTTCCCCTGGTCTTCTTCGTGGCGACCACTGTGGCCTCTTCCGGGGCCACCACGGGCACGCAGATCATTGCCGTCATCATGTTCGTTGTCGCGATGTTCGCAGTTTTCGAGGTCGCTGTCGTCAGCCATCTGATTGCCCCCGTGCGAACCCAAGCTGTGTTGCAGCCCGTGCACGACTGGGCGCTGGCCAACCGGCGCCAGGTGATGATCGGCATCTTCGTGATGATTGGATTACTGCAGGTGGTCAGAGGTCTCGGCATCATCTGAGCGGAAGCTCAGATGGCCGGGTCAGGCAGATCGCCCGGTTCGGGCGAACCGTTCCAGGTGGTCGGCCGTGCTGGCAACGCTGTCGTCCGGTTTGGTCATCTCGGTAGCGATCTCGCGGGCCCGGGCGACGTACTTCGGGTCGAGAATCGTACGCAGGTCTGCCACGAGCCGTTCCGTGGTAGCGGCCGAGATACGCCTTCCGAAACCAACTTTCAGCTGTTCGACGCGGCCTGCCCAGATCGCCTGATCGAGCGCCGTCCAGTAGACGAGCATCGGCACACCGGCGCGCAGACCCGCGGACATGGTTCCCATCCCACCGTGGTGCACAAGTACGCGGCAGGCCGGAAACACGGCCGCGAAATTCATCGTGCCCACGACCTTGACCTGGTCGGAGTCAGAGACCTGGCTGAAGTCGCTGGAGCCGGCGCACACCAACGCCCGCTCCCCCAGCTCCGCACAAGCCGCCTTGATCATCGCCAGCGTGTCAGCGGCAGATTTGACCGGCGTACTGCCAAAGCTGAAGAAGATGGGCGGTGTTCCCGCCGCAACCCACGACGCGACCTCGTCATCCGTGTCGGTTCTCAGCTCCATCGTCAGCGCACCGACAAAAGGCCTTCGGCCATTCCATGGCGCCCACTCCGCAGCCAGACCGGGAAAGCAAACCTGATCGTAGGCCTGTATTTCCAGTGATCCTCGTTCGGTGATCCGTCGTGTCGAGGAACCGGAGGCCTTCGGCAGACCCAGTTCGCGACGCTGCGCGTCGTCGAACTTCTTCACCCCGCGCCAATTCGCCCACTGGTACACCTTCAACGCGGCTCGGCCCAACGAGGGCGGTAGGAACCCCAGCATCCGACCGTTGGGCCGTACCGGTGAGACATGCACCGTGGCCATCGGAATGCCGTAGTACTCGGCGACATTCACTGCGGGCGGCTCGAAGTTCAGAAAAGTGATGAGCAGGTCCGCCCCGTCGGTCAGCGACGTCAGCGTCGAAGTGATGTCCTCCCAGAAACGGACTACCGACTCGCCGATCTCACGCATCTCGCGAGTCAGTTTGATCAGTTCTCCGATCTTCCAGAAATTACCGAAGAACCGGACCCAGAAGTCCCGGTGCGCATCCGCCCACACCGCCGTGTCCGGACCGTAAGGGACTGTCGCCAGCCCAGCCGCCTCAGCGAAGGCGACCAGGTCGGGCGGGACGGCCAAGCGCACGTCATGTCCGCGGCGCAGCAGCTCACTACCCACTGCGACGCAGGGCTCCACATCACCGCGGGTGCCATAGCTTGCCAGCACCAACTTCATCGCGCATCTCTCGACATGAACTCTCCAGTCCGGCCGGTTGCGAACAACCCTGTGGCACTCGATCTTCGGGATTGAACGGTCAAGGCTGACCACACCTCAGCAGGTACGTCAGTGGATCTCGCCGGTGAGGTCGAAATCAGCCAACGTGCGCACAGCCAATTCACGCAACGCGAATGTCGTATTCTCCGCGCCGGGTTGGTAGGCGCCGACGCTGATGAAGATCTTGCCACTCAAACGTCCAGAGAGAATGACCATTCGGCCACCGGTCCGCTCAAGGAGCTGTCGCGATTCTCGCTGACCGGTGGTTCGTGCATTGGCGAATTCGGCTACGGTGCCATCGGCTTGGCTGATCAACGAGCTGAGATCGCCTAGGTAGGAACAAAACACCGCTTGGTCGGGGTCCGCGGGCGCTCTGGCGACCATTTGTTTCAGCATCCGCTTCGGCACAAACGACGGCAGCCACAGGAGCTGCTTGGACTCCTCTGATGTCTCCTTCAATGTCGCCAGCGTCTGCTTGATGGCCGCGCGGACGTCGCGCAGATCCGTTGTGACCGGTGTCGGGTCGATGGTGACACGGGCGTACGACAACGCCATCGCGCGGGTGTCGTCCTCTGTGCGGTCGCTCATCGGGATCTGAAGGGTGACGGCGCCATCCGGCTGGCGTACGCGGCCGATGCGCTCGCCGAACTTCGCGGCAAAAGCTGCGGCCAGGGTGTGGCTCGCTCCGCCGAGAGCTGCTGCTCGCGCGTCCCAGTCAGCCAGGTCAACGTAGATGGTCAGGGCCGGCACGAGGACAACGGCATCGGCATCGGCGACAACTGGCTTACCCGGGACTGGCCGCGGCACCGACGAAGGTTGATCCTCACCCTTGGCGCCTTTGGTGCGAGTCTGCTCGCGGGCCGATTTCACTGCCGTGACAAGTGCTCGGGCGACCTGGGGCACGTCGCGCGCTGTTTGCCGGGCATCTTGGGCCAACGCTCGCAGTCGAGTACGTGACCGTGGGGGCGGGTACCCGAGATCGCGCGTTTTGCCCAGTGTCCCTTCGACTATCACCAGCGCGAGCCCAAGCCCGTCGATCAAGTTGTGCGAGAGCACCAGGCTGATCGCAGTCGAGCCATCATCGAGAGGAAGCACACCGATGTGCCAGCCCCGACCCGATTCGGCATCGACGGGAAGCTGCGAGCGTTCATCGACCCAGTTACTGAGATCAGCGCGTGGGCGGGTCGACTCGGCGATGTCGACATCTGACGGCCCCCGGTCCAGGACCCATCGATGCCGGGCGACGGGCAGCGCCGGACGCTCTATCCGTCGACCCAACAACCCCTCGCCCAGATGGTGGTGAAAGCGTCGTAGCCCATCGAGATCGATGGCGCGGTCGTATAGCCACGTGACCTGTATGACCACGTTCATGCCGGCTGCGTGATGTTCTGCCAACAGCGCTTCGTCTGCCAACGCGAGCCGATTATCCGGTAGCACCGGATCTTTGACTGCGCGCCGCGCTCTCAACGATTCGCGTGCACGCGTTATTCGCCCTGGCACCGGTTAAGCCCAAGTTCCGCGACGCCGGTGGGCCAGTGCAACGGCCTCGTAGCGAAACTTCAGGAGTGACGGCCGGACGAATCTGTTGAGCTTGTTCAAGCGGACGGAATTCTCGAACACCGTCCGGAAACCCTGTTCGCTCGCGCGATATGCCGCATAGACGCGATCCAACGCGGGCTGGTCCAGGGGCTCATCGCGGGCGGCCGCACTCAGTGCCCCGTACACGACGGAAATCCAGTCTGTCCCGAAGGTTTCCGTCACCGGGCCGGTGTGTCGCTGGCGGTGGAGATCCGGGGTGAGGAACTCCTCGATTGCGCCCTCGTCCCGGCTGTCCAGATCGATCCCCAGTGCTACTGAAATCCGTTTGACTTCCCGCCGCCAATCCTCGAGGAGGTTGGCGTACTCGACGAACACACGCGGCAGGTCGCGGGTGTCCCTCTCGGCCAGCAGATTGAATTTCAGCCACAGCGCGCTCCCGAGCTCCGGTGAGGTCAGAAAGTCCGCCGCACCTGAAGCGATGACTTCCTGCGGGGGGCGCACCATGTTCACGACAGCGATATCGAACCCGGCCTGCCGCGTGGCTTCGAACCACAAACTGGACAGCAGCGTTATCTGCAGGTCCTTGATGAGCACGAGAGGCGCATCCGGCAACGTGGCCAGAAACTGTCCAATCTTGTTGATACAGGCGGCCTTCTGGCTGGCATCAAACCCGCCGTCCTCCTGCAGACGCAGCGACGAGTCGAACACCGCGCTCCCGTGGCTGCGCAATATCGTGTTGTTGAGATGGAGGGATGCTCGCGGCTCCCAGTAGCCACGCGGGTTGCGCGGGTCCGCTCCCGACAGCCCGGCCGGGAGCGTAGCGCCGCACAGGGAGAGGACCCGCGTCACCGCAGAGGTTCCAGATCGAGGCACACCCAACACGAACAATGCGACCGGACGGGCCGCGGAACCGCTGTTACCGGCAGGGTTCACAAGCACGACTCCTCGAATGGCGCGGTGGTACGACGCTGCTCACTTCAGATCAGAAGTTGCTGCAGGTGTTGAAGGCTTGTTCGATGGTGCCGAGGTACGGCTGAAACATCGGGGCATTCACCACATCTTGGGCTGTCCTCGCGCGCTTGGCCGGTGCGTCCGTGAGGAATTCACGCAGGCCGCGCTGCAGGATCGGCGATTGGTCAAACGCCATCCGGACTTGTGGATCCTGCGCATCGAGCGCTGACACCAACTGCGGATAAGTGCATGTCGTGTTGATGGCCGAATCCAGATTCGGCCCCGCGGACGCGATCCCGGCCCCAGCGGTCAAGGACAAAGCCAGACCCCCGAGCCCTACGGCCAGTCTGGTCAACGACAGACGGAACATATTCAAAACTCCCTTCCTACCATTGCTCCCGACCAGTCCGACTGTAATCGGCTTGGCCTGATATCACCCGTGGTTTGTGCAGGTCGACGATGGTTCGAAATCAGGCCTCCTGCTTGACCAGTGGATCAGCAGGAACTGTGACCGGGCCGAGAACCGCACTGGAAGGCCGCTGGCGAACCCTCAGCGGCCACCAGAACCAACGCCCCAGCAGCGCGGCGATCGCCGGTGTCATGAATGCACGTACCACCAGGGTGTCGAACAACAACCCCAAACCGATGGTGGAACCCACCTGACCGATGATGCGCAGATCACTGACCACCATCGACAACATCGTGAACGCGAACACCAGGCCCGCAGTCGTCACCACTTTGCCCGTGCCACCCATGGCCCGGATGATGCCCGTGTTGATGCCGGCCCCGACCTCTTCTTTCATCCGCGACACCAGCAACAGGTTGTAGTCGGAACCCACCGCCAAAAGGACGATCACCGACATCGCCAGGACGAGCCAGTGCAATTCGATGCCCAGAATGTGCTGCCACACCAGCACCGAAAGCCCGAACGCCGCACCGAGAGAGAGCGCCACCGTACCCACGATCACCAGAGCGGCAACGAAACTACGTGTGACAGCCAGCATGATGCCGAAGATCAGGCAGAGCGCCGCGACACCCGCGATCAAGAGGTCGTACTTTGACCCGTCTCGTAGATCCTTGTATGTCGCAGCGGTTCCGGCGAGATGGATGGAAGCGTTCTGCAGCGGCGTCACCTTGATGGCTTCCTCGGCTGCCGTCCGCACGGCGTCGACCCGAGAGATGCCCTCGGGAGTTCCAGGATCACCCCGGTGCGTGAGGATCAGCCGGACGGCCTTGCCGTCAGGCGAGAAGAACAGGCTCATCGCCCGTTGGAAGTCCTTGTTCTCGAACACTTCCGGGGGCAGATAAAAGGAGTCGTCGTTCTGGGCGCCGTCGTAGATCTTGCCCATCGCGCTGGCGTTCGACGTCGTCTCCTCCATGATGGCGATCATCCCGGACATGGTGCTGTGCATTGTCAGCATCATGGCTCGCATCGACTTCATGATCTCGATCATCGGCGGCAACTGAGTGACAAGCTGCGCCTGTAACCCGTCGACTTTCACCAAGTTGCCGAGAAGTTTGTGCATCTGAAGGCTGAGCTTGTCGGTGCTGTCAAGCGCGTCGAACACTGATCGAATGGCGAAGCAAATGGGAATGTCGTAGCAGTGGCCTTCCCAATACAGGTAATTGCGAATCGGCCGGAAGAAGTCGTCGAAATTCGAAACGGTGGCCATCAGATCATCAGTGAGTTCGGCTGTCTCCCCGGTCACCTCGACCGTGTTGTGGGTGATCGAGCCGATCAACTTCATCAGATTGTGAGTGCCCTCCATTTGGGTGATCATTCGCTGCATGTCGTCCGCCTGCTTCAACATGCCATCCATGCGATCTTTCGCGAAGGGCACGATCTGACGGAGGCCGGCGCTCTGCAGGCTGATTTGGAACGGTATAGACGTGCGCTCGATCGGGGTGCCCTCAGGCCGGGTGATGCTCTGCACCGTGGCAATCCCGGGAACCTCGAAGATCTTCTTGGCCAGCTTGTGCAGAACCAAAAAATCTGTCGGATTCCGCATATCGTGATCGGCTTCGAGCATCAGAATGTCGGGTGTCATCCGCGACTCGGGAAAATGTCGTTCGGCAGCCGCATACCCGGCGTTGGCCGGGATATCTTGGGGCACATAGAGGCGGTCGTCGTAGCTGGTTTGGTATCCGGGCAACGCCAATAGTCCGATAAACGCCACCGCACATGCTCCGGCGAGAATGGGCACCGGCCATCGAACCACCGCGGTGCCGATCTTGCGCCACCGGCGGACCAAGAGCCTGCGCTTCGGTTCGAACAACCCGAAACGGCCGCCGACGGCAATGACGGCCGGAACCAGTGTGACCGCCACTGCGACGGCGACCGCCATCCCCACAGCGGAAGGAATGCCCATCGTTTCGAAATACGGCAGCCGGGTGAAGCTCAGGCAGTAAATGGCTCCGGCAATCGTCAAACCTGAGGCCACGACCACCTTGGCCACACTGCGATAGGTGGTATAGAACGCTGTTTCGCGATCTTCGCCGGCCTGACGTGCCTCGTGATATCGCCCGATGAAGAAAATGCCGTAGTCGGTACCCACTGCGATTCCGAGCGATACCAGCAGATTGACCGCGAAAGTCGACAGTCCGAGAATCTGGTGATCGCCGAGGAAGGCGACCACTCCCCGAGCCGCCTGCACCTGTATTCCGACCATCGCCAGCAAGAGAACGACGGTGATGATCGAGCGGTACACGAAGAGCAGCACCGTGCAGATCACCACCAGCGTCACCAGCGTGATTTTCATGATGGACGTATCGCCGGCGTGGTTCATGTCGGTGATCAGAGGGGAAGGGCCCGTCACATAGGCCTTCACTCCGGGCGGCGGTGGCGTCCGGTCCACGAGCCCCCGGACCGCTTCCACAGACTCATTCGCCAGGGCTTGGCCCTGGTTACCCGCGAGATTCAGCTGCACATAGACACTCAGATCATCGGCACTCTCAACACCCGATGCGGTGAGTGAATCCCCCCAGTAGTCCTGCACGTGCTGAACGTGTTTCGTATCGGCTCGCAACTGCCGAACCAGATCGTCGTAGTAGCGGTGCGCGTCCTCGCCGAGGGGTTTGTCTCCCTCCAAGACGATCATCGCCACACTGTCGGAATCGGATTCCTTGAACTTCTGCCCCATGCGCTGCATCGCCTGAAACGACGGCGCATCATTGGGAACCAGCGATACGGCGCTTTCCCGCCCGACTTGTTCCAGGGAAGGGACGGCGAATGTGACGACGGCGATGATCGCCAACCAGCCGAGAATGATCGGTACCGACAGCCGATAAATCACCCGAGCGATCAACGGCGGCCGGTCGCTTGTGTGCCGACTGCTCATACGGCCTTCACCGCACAGAAGGAAGACGCATCCATGGCTGTCAGCGCTCTTCCCTCTGCAGGATCGACCGCACAAGCTGGCCGCGCCCCGAGGGGCGCCCCGCTGCACTGAGCGGCCGTGGATGCACCTGCTGAGGCCACCAGAACCACCGCCCCAGCAGCGCCGCGATCGCCGGTGTCATGAACGCGCGCACGATCAGGGTGTCGAACAACAGGCCGACGCCGATGGTGGCACCCAGCTGCCCGATGGTGACGAGGTCACTGACGACCATCACCAGCATCGTGAACGCGAACACCAGGCCGGCGGCCGTCACCACCTTGCCGCTGCCGCCCATGGCCCGGATGATGCCGGTGTTGATCCCGGCACCGATCTCCTCTTTCATCCGGGACACCAGCAGCAGGTTGTAGTCGGAACCCACTGCCAACAGAACGATCACCGACATCGCCAGCACGACCCAGTTCAACGGCATACCGAGGATGTGCTGCCAGATGAGCACGGAAAGACCGAAGGCCGCGCCGAGCGAAAGTGCCACCGTGCCCACGATCACGAGGGCCGCGACAAAGCTCCGCGTGACCACCAGCATGATGCCGAAAATGAGGCAGAGCGCAGCGACAGCCGCGATCAGCAGATCGTATCTGGATGCTTCGACCAGGTCTTTCACCGACGCCGCGGTGCCGGTGAGATAGATCGAGGCATTTTGTAGCGGCGTGCCCTTGAGCGCTTCTTCGGCCGCGGTTTCGATCGGGTCGACCAACGACATGCCCTCAGTCGTCGCCGGATCGCCCCGTTGGGTGATGAGCATGCGGGCCGCTTTCCCGTCCGGTGACAGGAAGATGTCCATGACGCGCTGGAAGTCCTTGTTCTCGAAGACTTCCGGAGGCAGATAGAAGGAGTCGTCGTTCTGAGCGGCGTCGAATGCCTTGCCCATCGCGGTGGCATTGTCGTTCGACGTCGCCATTTGATCCATGATCCCGGACATGGTGCTGTGCATCGTCAGCATCATGGTTCGGGTGGATTCCATGGTCGAGATCATCACCGGAAACTGAGCCGCCAATTGCGGCAGAATTGCGTCGAGTTGATCGAGATTGTCGACCAGGCTGACCATCTTGACGGTAATTTGGTCAATACCGTCGAGCGTGTCGAAAACCCCTCTGATGGACGAACATATCGGAATCGTGTAGCAGTGCGGTTCCCAGTAGAAGTAGTTCCGGATCGGCCGGAAGAAATCGTCGAAGTTCGCAACGTGATCGCGCAGTTGATTGGTCACCGTTTGCAGCTCGTGGGTATCGGCGACCATTTGATGCGTGGTGCTGACCATCTCTTCTGTCAGTGCCTGCATGCGCTTGACGATGGCGATCGTTTTGGTCATGTCGTCGGCCTGCACCAGCAGGTCTTCCATTCGATCCTTCTGGAACGGCATCAAATGTGTCTGAGACGCGTTGCTCATGCTGAGCATGAACGGAATCGTCGAGTGTTTGAGCGGCTCGCCGGCGGGACGCGTCGGCGCCTGGACCATGGAGACTCCTGGCACGGATTGCACACCCTTGGCCAGTTTGTTCAGGACCAGAAAGTCGATCGGATTCCGCATGTCGTGGTCGGCCTCGACCAACAGAATATCGGGCGCCATCATCAATGATTGCGGAAAATGTCGGGTCGCCGCCGCGTACCCCACATTGGCGGGGATGTCCTGCGGGATGTAATTCTGGTCGTTGTAGCTCGGTTTGTACGCGGGCAGCGCCAAAAGGCCGATGAGCGAAACTGCGCATGTCGCTACGAGAATGGGCCCGGGCCAGCGAACGACCGCCGTGCCCACCTTCCGCCACCGACGGGTGGTGAGCTTGCGCTTGGGTTCGAACAGCCCGAAGCGGCTACCCACGGCGATGACTGCGGGAACGAGTGTGACGGCGACCAAGACGGCGGCAGCCATGCCCACGGCAGTGGGAATGCCGAGAGTTTGATAGACGGGCAGCCGGGTGAAGTGCAGACAGAGAATCGCCCCGGCGATCGTCAGACCGGAACCCACGACCACCTTCGCGACGCTGCTGAACGTCGTAAAGAACGCCGCCTCTTTGTCCTCGCCGGCTTGGCGTGCCTCCTGGTAGCGCCCCGTGAAGAAGATGCCGTAGTCGGTTCCCGCCGCGATCGCGAGCGCTACCAACAGATTCACGACGAACGTCGTGATACCGATGACCCCGAGACTGCCGAGTAACGCCACCACCCCTCGGGCCACCGTCAATTCGACGCCGACAACCACCAGCATGAGAATGACGGAGATGATCGACCGATAGACGAGCAGCAGCATCACGAAGATGACAGTGAGGCTCAAGGAGGTGACCAGCCCCACCGTCCTGTTGCCGGCCGGGCCCAGATCCGCGGCGAACGCCGCGGGTCCCGTGACATAGGTCTTGACTCCCGGCGGCGCCGGTATCCGGTCAACGATCGCCCGCATCGCCTCAACGGACTTGACTGCCGAAATGTCCTGGTTGCTGGTGAGGGTCACCTGTACGTAGGTGGCCTTGCCGTCGACACTCTGCGCGGCGCCCTGGGTCATCGGGTCGCCCCAGAAATCCTGGACGTGCACCACGTGCGTGGTGTCGGCCTTCAGCTGACGAACCATCTCGTCGTAATAGCCGTGTGCAGCATCACCGAGGGGTTGATCCCCCTCCAGGACGATCATCGCCACGGCACCCGACCCGGCTTCGCCGAACAGTCGCCCCATGCGCTGCATCGCCTCGAACGACGGTGCGGCGGTGGGATCCATCGCTACCGGATGCTCTTTCTCCACCTGCTCGAGCGAGGGCACGGCAACACTCAGAAGGACCGTGATCGCCAACCATCCCAGGATGATCGGCACCGACAGCACCCGGACCATGCGTGCGATGAACGGGCGGCGCCTGGCTATGGGCAACGGCTCCGTTATCGGCTCACTGTCCGTGCTCATGCGGCCTTCAGCTGACAGAAGGTGAAGGCACTCACGCCAGTCCGGACCTTCTCGTCCTTCACCTCGTCGCCGACGAGGATGCGGCATCCGATCGAGTCAGTATTGCCTTGAGCGGAGATGTTTCCCATCGCCGTCGCATCGGAGATCGGGAAGTCCATCGACCATGGCAGCGGCGCATCCCTGACGAGTTTCGGTTCGGCATCGGCATCGAAATAACTGATGGTCGCCAGCGTCCCCGGAGGACCGAACACCTCGTAAACCAGGTGCTTGGGGTCGTGGGGCCGCTTCTCCTCACGCTCGGCGCTGGTGTACGCGGGGCGGCTCTGGCTGCCGAAGACGCCGTGCAGCCGCGACACAGTGAATCCGCCTGCGACTGCCACAACCACCAGCACGAGCGGAATCCACAGCCGCTTCAGGATCCTGAAAATCGCGCGTTCCTCCGACTGTCTCCGTGCCGGCACCCCGGCGGGTGCTCACTCATGCATTTGCAGATCGGATGCGAACGATCAAGCCCGGAATGCCGTGGCATTCCAGGCCAGACCCTGCACGAAGCTTCCGCAAACGTGCCGCGCCCCTCGATGAGCGCACCCGATCCCGAAGAGTAAACCATGCCCGCGCGTCAATATGGCGCAAACGACTCAGATGATCGGAATCGGTTCAACGCCTTGACAATCACCCAGATGCTGCATCGCTGGCACACCGGCTGGTACCGCCGATGGTCTCCACTGTTCGGGCACTGTTCGGCTGGTGCCAAACGGCCCTGAATATGGGAACCAGCTATGAATCACCGATGAAAGGCCCAGGAAGTGCGCCATTGGTGCAGCCTGCTACCCGGCGGTGATGAATCCATCCAAGCACACGCCTGGAGCCGCAATCATGGCGGCAGCCCCGACGGCACTCAGGTCACCTCGACGGCCGGCGCGAGTTCCCGGATCGCCTGGCGAATAAATCGGGGCCGGGGCACCGCGCCCGCGGGGTACATGACCGTGATGTGTGATCGCGGGTTGATGGTGCGGATCGCCCATACGTGGGTGTACGCCACGCCGCGGGCATCGTGGGACGAGTGGGCGACAGCCGTGACACTGTCCCATCGCCGGAATCCCGGATCCTCCTCGGATGGCGGCGAGTAGCCGATCCCCTCGTGAGACAGCCAGAGGTGGGTTCGCCCGTACGACCGGATGGTTCGCGCTGGTATCGCAACGGCCGCCGCAACCAATCCCAGCACAGCCATCGCGGCGATGACCGTCATCCCGACCGCCGCCAACCCCGTCGTGTCAGGGCGGTCGAGACCACCGTGCTCGATCGCTCTCCGAACGAAACGGCCAACACCGGATGCCGTGACGGCGAGGACAACCGCGGCCATGGTCGCGAAGAGCCAGAACACCAGACCGAGCGGACTGCGAACCTGCAGCATGGCGTCGTCAGGGGCGTCCGGCGGTTCAGCCTTCGGTTCAGCGGTGGACGCGCAACGAAAGGCGACGACACCGAATCCCGTCGCCATGATCAGGACGCCCATCAGCGCGGCCCACGGTGAGCCCGACAATTCTCCGCGAGCCCAACCCAGCACTGCGAGTAGACCCCCGACGACCGAGGTGAGGGCCGCGGCGATGAACACCCAAACCAGTGGACCCATCCGGTACACGTCGGCCGTGGACCGCCTGCGGTCGTGCTTGCCGCGCGTCATCGCGGTGCCGCTATGGCAGGAACCGGGCGATCTGCGGTGACGGCAGCGTCTGCGCGGCACGCGCCTGCCGGAATCCCACAGCTCCACCTGCTGCAGTCATCAACAGCATGCCGCCGAGTCCGGGCAGCACCGCGAACAGCAGGTCACTTGTGCTCGCCATGCGCAGATAGTCGGCGTATCCGAGCCGGAAGGATTCCGGCACGGCAGGTACCGAAAGCGGTTGCGCCGCTGGCGGTTCTGACCGCGGTGCAGGATTGATCGGCGCGCTCGGGACCGCCGGCGGCACCCCTGCCGGCGGTCCCGCGGGCACCGGGACCGAGATGACCGGAGCGGGAGGCGCCACCACCGGCGCCGGAGCGGCCGGGGGTGCAGCGATCACCGGAGCGGGTGCGGCGGGAACCTTGGGCGGGGCCGACCGGATGACGATCGTCCGACTGCTCGGGGCCGTTGGCACCGGCGCGAGGTTGGGTGCCCGGCCGAGGTTTCCGTTGGTCGATACCCCTGCCGCTCCGCCTCCTCCGCCACCGGTGACGGCCGCAGTGGGCGCCTGCGCTGTCCCGCCCGACAGGACTGCCGACGGAGCCTGCCCGCTCGTGCCGACCCGGGCCGACTGCGGCGATTCGGCTAATGTCCCTGAGCGGGCCGCCGTCCCCTGAGCCTCGCCGACGCCCGCCGCGGTGGTTTCGGTCTTGGTGGTCCCGATCTTCGATTCGGGCTTGGAGTTCTTGGAAGCGTTCGGCCCGCCGAGGGCGCCACCGGAATTCTTGACTCCGCCGCGCTGCGGGCCCAGCTTGGCCGCGGGACCGGACTTCTTGTTCTTTTTCTTGTGATCGAAGATGTCGTGAATGTCGATACCGAACAAGTGAGCCGAGGCCACCGCGGTGCCGGTCACGCCAGGTCCGGCCACCATGGCACCACAAGCGATCGCACAGCCAGCTGCAGTGTTACGCACCCATGACTGATCCACGAAAGAGATCCCCCCAGAAGAGATCGGCGGCAGTACTGCCGCGCCCGCTGGAACAAGTTCCCATTCTGACATACCGACATTTCGCCGGGTTTGCTGGACCAGATTCGAAATAGCGGTTGCGTCAATGTCGGCCACCCCGTGGCCCACGGCGATAGGCTTTGTCAGTGGCGGTCAGCGAGTTCCGCCGCTCGGTGTGCATTCCCGAGATGGCGTTGGACAACCGCGTGCCGGCCCGCACTCGGCATTACGCCGAGAGCGTGTCGAGCCGACTTCGGGTGCTGACCATCGCGACGTGGATTGCGGCCGCGGTGTCCGGAGGATTCGGGGTCTTCCAACTGGTCCTCGGCGGGCCGATGTGGCGGTTCGGATTCGTCAACCTCGGATCCGCCGCGTTGTTCCTTCTGGTGCCGCTGCTGTACCGGTTCGGTGAACTGATTGCGCCGCTGGTGTTCTTCCTGTTCGCCTACGTATCGGTGTCGGTGATGTGTTTCGCGGTCGGGACCGGCTCGGGCCTGCAGTTCTACTTCGTGGTAGCGGCGTCACTGGCAGTGCTGGTGTTGGGAATCGAGCGCATCGTGCTGGCGGGAACATTGGCGGCACTGGCAGTGGCCGCCGCGATCGTGCTGGAGGTCCTGGTTCCCAACGATCGGGGCCTGGGGCCAGCGTGGGCGCTGACAGCGGGCTTCGTCCTGTCAGCCGTCTCGGCCGGAGTAATGGTGTTTGCCACAGTCTGGATTTCGCTACGTGAGATCGCTCGGGCCGAGCACGCGATGGAGGCCGAATACCAGCGCTCAGAGCAACTGCTGGGCAATATCCTGCCCATCACGATCGCGCAGCGGCTCAAGGACCCTTCACGGACCATCATCGCCGACAACTACGACGACGCGTCGATCCTGTTCGCCGACATCGCCGGCTACACCGAACGGGCCAGCGACCTCACCCCGACAGATCTGGTGCGCTTCCTCGACCGGCTCTACACCGACCTCGATGCGCTGGTGGACCGCCACGGCCTGGAGAAGGTGAAGACCAGCGGTGACTCCTACATGGTGGTCGCCGGGGTGCCCAAGCCACGCACTGATCACATCGAGGCACTCGCCTGCCTGGCCCTCGATCTGGCCGACGCCGTAGCCGACCTCAAAGACCCGCGGGGACGCGCGGTGCCATTGCGGATCGGCCTGGCAGCCGGACCCGTGGTGGCCGGGGTGGTCGGGGCCCGCGAGTTCTTCTATGACGTCTGGGGCGACGCGGTCAACGTCGCCTCGCGGATGGAGACCACCGACGTGGCGGGCCGAATCCAGGTGCCGCAGAACGTCTATGACCGCATCAGCCACGCGTTCGTGCTCGAGGAACGCGGCGATGTCGAGATCAAGGGCAAAGGTGTCATGCACACCTGGTACCTGGTGGGGCGCCGCGACGACGAAGCGGCACGCGCCCGGCTGGAGAATGCCGGTCCGACGCGTGCCGCCTCCTTCGTGCCGCCGATCAGTGGTTAAACCTTGCGGTTCTCCGACTTGATCAGCCACGCCAGCTTTTCCAAACCGTCGATCAACTGGTGCAGGATGTCGGCGGTGGTCGGGTCGAGCGCATCGACCTCATCGTGTGTCCCGCGCATGGCCTCCACGGCCGCATAGATCCGCGTGGTGATGAGGTCGACCACCTCGTCGGTGCTGCGCTCGTAGGCCGGGAACTCCGGCAACGTGGTGCTGCCGACGACCGTGTCCGACCGACCGTCGGGTACGGCGTCCAGTGCGCGCATACGTTCGGCGATGGTGTCGCTGCCCTCCCTGGCGAAATCTACGAGCTCGTCGAGCTGCAGATGCAGATCCCGGAAGTTGGTGCCGACCACGTTCCAATGTGCCTGCTTGCCCTGTATGGCCAGCTCGATCAGGTCGACCAGCACCTGCTGCAGGCGGCCACTGAGCTCGGGCGCGGCCTGGTACCCCTTGATATCGGATTCGATGCGTCGTGTACTCATGCCACCTACAACGGCCAATAATCTGGAATCACTCCAATTTAGGGTGGATGTGAGCACGTTCACACAGGCCGCTGGTCGGCCACCTGATCCTGCTGATTGAGCAACCGCGCATATCCCGCCCCCATGCCCAGCAGCGCCAAGCCGACCACGATGAACACCGCGACCCGGAAGATTCCGTCAAGAGTCCCCAGATCGAACAGGAACAGTTTGGCCATGGCCGTCGCCACTAGCGCCATGCCGCCGCCGATCGGCAGCGACCGCTGCGCCTTCGGGCGTCGCGCCGCATGGCCGAGCAGGCCGGCCGCCACCGCGATCCAGCAGATGGTCGCCAGCATGTGACCACCGAAGAAACCGGCCCCGGTGCCGGCGATGGCGACACCGGCCGTCACGGCGAACACGGTGACCGCATATCCGGCCACGAGAGCCGCCGCCACCCACACCAGCCGAACCACTTCCTGATCCCCCACTCCCTCGAGAGACCATGCCCAGGAGATCGCAGCGGCCGCGGCGATCGCCAGTACGCTGCCGATCAGCACCGAAACCGTAAGCGCTGCAGACAGTTTCGTGGCTTGGATCAAGGTGTCGGGGCCGCCGGAGTCGAGATAGATCAGGCCCCCGATCACAGCCAGCCCGATCGCAATCCAGCGCGTCACACCCTGGCGACGCCCGGCGACGGCGACCACCGTAGCCATCGCCAACAACACCGGACCCGCCACCGGTCCGTCGAAGGCCACCAGCACCGCGATGAGCGCGGCAACCGCCGCGAGTACAGACCAGATCTGACGGACCACGACGCTCACCCCGGGAATGCGCTCGCCGATCGCCACGATCACCACCAAGGCCGCCGCCAGCGCCATCACCATGAGGGCGGCGATCGCGCGATCGACGCCGGCAGCGGCGACACACAGCACCGGCAGAACGCCGCAGGCGGTCAGCGCCGCCGTCGCCGACGGTCTGGTGCTCCAGCGCAGCACAAGCAGCCCACCCACCAATGCCAGCACTGCAGCCAGCCCGCAGGTCAGCACGAGTACGAGATCATGCCGACCATCGATTGAGGCCCCAGCCAGCGCGATCAACAACGGCAACGTGACCGCGGCGGTACGCGCGGCGTACAACCCGGTCCAGTCCCTGCCGTACTGGACCGGAAGTGCGGCGGCCGACAACGCCAGCATGAAACCGATCAACAACAGCGTCACGCCGTCGGTCACCACGGGCGCCAGCGCGATCAACGGCACCAGGACCAGCAATCCCAGCTGTTCGGAATTCCACCGCCGCGCCAGCATCAGTCCGCCGCCACTGATTCCGGCGGCCAACATCAGACCGACCGGCGCCGACACCCAGTCATAGATCGTGGTCACGGCGATGACGTCCATGTAAGCGGCCGCAACACCGGTCGCAGCCAACGCGATCGCCCCGATCCGGCCACCGGGCCGGCGATACAGCCGCCGCCCGGCCCCGACCAGCCCGGCCGCCAGCACCGCACCTGCCGCGACCCGGAACTCCGGGCGCAGGATGCCCGCCTGGGCGGCCAGCACCAGCAGCAGCACCACACCGGTGAGCGTCACCGCCACCCCGGCCACCGCGAGCGCCTTGCCGATCCAGCCTTCCGAGCGCTCCGGACGGAACGCGGGCACGGGCCTCGGCGGCACCGGCGCGGGAGCGACAGGAGCGGCAGGCCAGGCGACAGGAGCCACAGAAGGCGCCGGGGGCGGTACGGCGGCCGGAGCCTGATCGAGCATTCGCCCCAACTCCCCCAGATCCGCGGACACCCGGTTCATGTACGCCGAGATCGCGGCAAGATCGGACGACATCCTGGCGATGACGGCGCGATGCGGTTCACTCATGGGCTCATCGTGACAACAAAACCGGCTGCCGGGATGAGTAGGACTACTCGTCGAGTCCGTGTTCGATGGCGTAGCGGGCCAATTCGACACGGTTGGCCACCTGCAACTTACGGAACGTCGCCTGGACGTGGTTCTCCACCGTGCGATGGCTCAGGGACAGGCGCGTCGCAATCTGCTTGGCCGTCAACCCCTTTGCCACAAAACGCAGCACCTCGGTTTCCCGCTCGGTCAAGCTGGGGGTGGCCGGACCGTCGTCCGGATGTTGCGCGATGCGTCGGTACTCACCCAGGACCAATCCGGCCAACCCGGGGGTGAACACAGCACGACCCTCCGCGGTGGCCCGCACCGCGTCGGTCAGCTCGGCTTTCGACGCGCTCTTCACCAGATACCCGGTGGCCCCGGCTTTTACCGCTTCCAGAACGTCGTCACGCTCGTCAGACGCCGAAAGCACCAGAACCCGCGACGACGGCGACACGGTGAGCACCTCCGCGGTGGCCGTGGCGCCGCTGCCATCGGACAGGCTCATGTCCATCACCACGACGTCGGGCAGCACCACCCCGGCCCGCCTGCGGGCCGAAGCCACCCCATCGGCGGTGGCCACGACATCGAATCCCTCGTCGGCGAGGTCGCGCGCCACCGCGTCGCGCCAGATCGGATGATCGTCGACGACCATCACCTTCAGTGTGGTCTCCGTCTCCGTCATCACTGTCCTTTCTCGAGCGCGTCACGGCCTCCCGATGAGCGGGGCAGCGTGAGTTCCCATTCCGTGCCACATCCTGGCGCGGTGTTCAAATGTGCCTGCCCGCCCAGCCAATCCATGCGACCCACAATCGATTTCGAGATTCCCACATGACCTTCGCGGGCTGCCTCCGCCAGCCGTCCGTCACCGATACCGACACCGTCGTCGCGAATGCTCACCGTCACCGAATCGCCCAGGTCCTCCAGCAGCACGAAAACCCGGGCGTCCGGCCCGGCGTGTGCGGCGGCATTGTCGAGGGCATTACCGGTCGCGGCGAACAACTCATGGGCGACGTCGTGTTCGAGCAGCACTGGATCGGCCGGCAGGCTGACCGAGACCCGATCTGAGGCCCGCGACCGCAGCAGGGCACCGATATCGGTGACGCCACCGGTGTGAACCTCCGGTTCGGGGGCGCTGACCAACCTGCGCAACGCGCGCTCCTGCTCCCCGGCGAGCTCAGCCAATTGAGCTGTCTCACCACCGATTTCCCGACCTCGTCGCGAAACCAGGGCGAGCACCTGAATGGCGCCGTCGTGGACCCTTCGTGACAACCGCTCGCGCTCTTCCAACGACGCCGCCAACCGCACCGCACGCTCCAATTCGGCATGTGCGCGGCGCGCGGTCTGAGCGGCCATTCCCACGGCGAGGCCCACCGCCAGCTCGATGACGATGGTGGCGTTGCGGCCGAGATTGATGCTGACATAGCCCTTCAACGCAGCCGCGGCAGCCATCACGGCCAGCCCGGCTCCCATGCCGCCGACCGGACCGAATTGCAGCGCCGCCGAAATGGTGGCGTTCGTCGCCCACAAAGTGGTGGGCCACGACTGGTTGTCGGCGATCCAGTGCTCGGGTGCCACCAACTCGGTCGAGAGCATGAGCGCCAGGACCACCACGATCTCCGCGATGACCCACGACGGACGGCGCCCGAAACCCTGCAGGTAGGCCACCGCACACGCGATGCTCCAGGCGATCAATACCGCGCACAGCACGCCGGCAAGTACCGGACTCGTCAGGTCATCGTTGATCGCGATCTGAAACCCCAGCGCGTACAGGCAACTCAGCAGCCGGAAGATCTGCGCGGCACGCCACAACGGAGTGACCGGGTCCGGGCGCCGTTGCATTGGCCCAGCATAAAGTCGCTCACCGCCACGCAGGTGCACCGATCGTGAACCTGCGGCTACTGCTCTCCGAGCGCCACCGGCCGATCCGGATCCGACACCCACTCCGACCATGAACCCGGATACAGCGCGGCATCCACGCCGGCGGCGGCCAGACCGGCCACCGCGAGCGCCGCGGTGACCCCCGACCCGCAGTAGGCACCGAGATGGGCGTCATCGGCCACACCCCGATCGGCGAGCAGCGCCCGTAGCCGGACGTCCGCGACCAATGTGCCATCAGGGGAAAGCAACTCGGTGCTGGGCAGATTGACGGCCCCTGGAATGTGACCGGCCACCGGGTCCACGGGCTCGACATCGCCGCGGAACCGTTCCGGTGCCCTGGCGTCCAACAACACCTCGACCCCGCTCGCCGCCTGTTCGGCGGTCAGGGTGCGCAGTGCCCCGCGGTACAGGTCGTCATAACGCACCACGACATCTCCGGGCTGCGGCGTGACCGGACCGACCTGCAGGGCTTCACCCGCCGCGGACCACGCCGCCAGACCTCCGTCGAGAATGCGGACGTCCTCGATCCCGGCCGCGGTCAACACCCACCAGGCCCGGGCCGATCCGGCACGGTTCCAGTCGTCATAGACCACGGTGGGCACACCCGTCCGCATCCCCCAACCGCGCGCGGCCACCTGCAGGTCGGATCCCGACGGCAGCGGATGACGGCCCCGACCCGTGACGCGATGGTCGGTCAGATCCGCGTCCAGCGAGACATAGACGGCGCCCGGCAGATGACCACTCAGGTAGGCCTGTTCACCATCGGGCTCGGCCAACGACCAACGCACGTCCAACACAGTGACCGGGTCCCCGGAAGCGACGAGCTCACGAAGTTCACCGGCCGTGACGAACACCTTGTTTCGCGCGGAAGCCACATAGTCGAAGCTACATCACCTTCGACAGAAACTCCTTTGTGCGTTCATGTTTGGGGTTGGCCATCACCTCACGAGGATTACCGGTCTCCACGATGACTCCGCCGTCCATGAACACCAACTTGTCGGCGACTTCACGGGCGAAACCCATCTCGTGGGTGACCACCACCATCGTCATGCCCTCGCCCGCGAGTTTCTTGATGACCGTCAGTACCTCCCCGACCAGCTCGGGATCCAGTGCCGACGTCGGCTCGTCGAAAAGCATCAGCTTGGGGTTCATCGCCAGCGCCCGGGCGATGGCCACCCGCTGCTGCTGGCCGCCCGACAGCTGCGCGGGGTACGCATCGGCCTTGGCTGCCAGACCCACCTGATCGAGCAGATCCTTGGCCCGGGCCAGCGCGGCGTCCTTCTTCACCCGTTTGACGCGCATGGGCGCCTCGACGATGTTGTCCAACGCCGTACGGTGCGGGAACAGGTTGAAATGCTGGAACACCATGCCGATGTCACGGCGCTGCCGCGCGGCATCTCGCGGCGCCATCTCGTGCAGCTTGCCGCCACGTTCGCGATAGCCGATCAGGTCCCCGTCGACGTACAGACGGCCGGCGTTGACCTGCTCGAGATGGTTGATACACCGCAGGAACGTCGACTTGCCCGAACCCGACGGACCGACCATGCACAACACCTCGCCCCGGCCGACGTCCAACGTGACGCCTTTCAGGACCTTCAGGGCACCGAAGTTCTTGCAGACGCTCTCGGCCCGCACCATCGGTTCGGCGGCGGCGGTCATGGATGTGGCTCTCCCATCTGCGCTTTGGCCAGGGCCTGCAGCTGCTTGGAGGTCAGCTTGCGGGACGCACCACGCGCATAATGCCGCTCGAGGTAGTACTGGCCGACCATCAGAATGCTCGTGATCGCCAGGTACCAGGTGGACGCCACCAGTAGTAGCGGGACCGGCTGAAACAGACCGACACCGATATCCTTTGAGCGGCCGTACAACTCGAAGCTGTACGGAATGGCGGTGACCAGCGACGTCGTCTTCAGCATGCTGATGAACTCGTTGCCGGTGGGCGGGATGATGACCCGCATGGCCTGAGGAAGCACGGTACGTCGCATGGTCATGGTCCACGACATGCCAAGCGCGACCGAGGCTTCCGTCTGCCCTTCAGGCACCGAGTTGATACCGGCTCGGATGATCTCCGCCATGTAGGCGGCCTCGTTGAGACCCAGGCCGAGAACCGCCAGCCAGAACACATTCGGATCGGACAGGGTGAATTCGAAAAGCTTGGGGCCGAACGGTACGCCGAACTGAATGTTCTTGTAGATCACGGGGACCAGGCCCCACAGCACCAACTGGACATAGATCGGGGTGCCGCGGAAGATCCACAGGTAGGTCCAGGACACCGCTTTGAGTACCGGATTCGGTGACAACCGCATCACCGCCAGGAGCACCCCCAGAACGAGCGCCAGAACCATCGAATAGATGGTCAGTTGCAGCGTGTTCCAAGCAGCTTCCGAGATGCGCTGATCGAACAGGTACTTGCCGTACGTCTCCCACCCGTACGCCTCGTTGGTCGCCGCGCCCCACAGGAACAGCCCGATCAGGACGAGGATGAGGATCGCCGCCACCCAACGCCACGGATGTCTCAGCGGGACGGCGTCGATAGCGGCCGGCGACGATTCATCACTCATGGGCGGCTCAGCTGGTCGCACCGTTGACGACTGGCTTCTCGATCATCCCGTTCTCCGCGCCCCAGTTCGCGGCCACCTGCTTGTACACACCGTTGTCGATCAAATGCTGAAGTGCCTGCTGCAGCGATGCTGCGAGAGGAGAGCCCTTCTGCACCGCCCAGCCGTACGGAGCGGAGTCGAAGATCTCCCCGGCCGCTTCGAGCTTCCCGTTGCTCTGTTTGATCGCGTATGCCGTCACCGGCGAATCAGCCGACATGGCGTCGGCCTGCCCCAGCATCACCGCACTGGTGGCGGCGGTCTGGTCATCGAACTTGACGACGTTGATGGCGGGCTTGCCCGCGTCGACGCATTTCTTGCTGCGCGCCGGCATTTCCTCGGTGTCCTGCACCGTTGCCGTCTGCACTGCGACCTTCATGCCGCACGCATTTTCGGGGTTGATCCCCGCACCGACCTTCTGCGCCCATGCGGAACCGGCGCTGAAATAGGTCACGAAATCAACCTGCTCTTCGCGCTTCTTCGAGTCGGTGAACGACGACATGCCGACGTTGTAGTTCCCGCCCTGAACCGAGGGGATGATCTTGTCGAACAACGACGCCCGGTACTCCGGAGCGAGACCCAGCGTGGCGGCGATCGCATTCATCAAATCGACATCGAAGCCGATGATCTGGCCGCCGGGATCCTTGAATTCGTTGGGCGGATAGGACGGGTCCGTCCCGATGACCAGCTTGCCGCTCGACTTGATCGGCTCCGGCACCGAATTGGCGATCGCATCGACCTTCTCAACCTTGGCCGCCGTCGTCGCCTTGGTTTCGGACCCACCGGATTCGGTATTGTTCGCGCAGCCCGACATCGCGAGCGCGCCACTGGCGGCGACCACCACCGCGAAACGCCACATCTTGCTCCGTCTGGGACGACATCCAACTGTCACGGTTGTCTCTTTTCTCTGTCTGCGGCTGCGGTCGGGCTGTTCCAGATCGAAGACGTTAACGGCCGCCGGGCTCGGATGCAGCGCCGGTAACGGAACCTTAACTACCAGGCTGCAACACCACAGCCTTAACGCAAAAACCGCGATCTACATCTGTGTTTGTGTCAAACTGCCTGCATGGAAACCACTGCTGCCCCAAGCTTGTTGCCACATCTGTGGAAATCGACGCTGGTTTCGGGAATTCTCGCCGTCATCCTCGGCATCCTGGCGTTGGTATGGCCCGGAATCACCATTCTGGTTGCGGCGATCTTCTTCGCCGCCTACCTGTTGATCACCGGTGTCTCCCAGCTCGTCCTGGCGTTCAGCATCCGGTCATCGGTCGGTGGGCGGGTGTTGCTGTTCATCGGTGGCGCCGCGGCGCTCGTGCTGGCCGTGCTCTGTTTCGTCAGCCTGCAGAATTCGTTCGAACTGCTGGCGATCTGGATCGGTGTCGGGTTCATCTTCCGTGGTGTCGCCACGGCGATGTCGGCCATCGGTGATCCCTCACTGCCCGGTCGGGTCTGGGAGATCATCATCGGCATCATCAGCGTGATCGCCGGCATCATCATGTTCGTGGCCCCGAAGGACGGCTTGGTCGCCCTCGCTCAGGTCAGCGGCATCATCCTGATCGTCGTCGGGGTATTCGAGGTGATCTCGGCGTTCGCAATCCGCAGCGAGGCCAAGAAACTCCACTCCTTGATCTCGCCGGAGTCCCCCACCGTGACGTAAGACACCGGTCACGGTCGGCGCTGGGATCCGGGATATCTACTACACTCCGTCGTAGATTGATCTGAGACCTCGAAAGTAGGGCCAGATGGACGCTTTGGACGTATCACGGTGGCAATTCGGCATCACCACCGTGTACCACTTCATTTTCGTTCCGCTGACCATCGGGTTGGCACCGCTGATCGCCATCATGCAGACGGTGTGGGTGGTCACCGGAAACGACAGCTGGTACCGGTTGACCCGGTTCTTCGGCAAGCTCTTCCTCATCAACTTCGCGATCGGCGTCGCGACCGGCCTGGTGCAGGAATTCCAGTTCGGCATGAACTGGAGCGAATACTCGCGATTCGTCGGAGACATCTTCGGTGCCCCGCTGGCCATGGAAGGCCTCGTCGCATTCTTCTTCGAATCCACATTCATCGGATTGTGGATCTTCGGCTGGTCGCGGCTGCCCCGGCTGGTTCACCTGGCCTGTATCTGGATCGTGGCTCTCGCAGTGAACATGTCGGCGTTCTTCATCATCGCCGCGAACTCGTTCATGCAGCATCCCGTCGGGGCGCAGTTCAATCCGGAGACCGGCCGCGCCGAACTGACCAGCATCGTCGCGCTCTTCACCAACAACACCGCGATCGCCGCCTTCAGCCACGCTGTCGCGGGCTCATTCCTGACCGCAGGCACGTTCGTAGCGTGCGTATGCGCGTGGTGGATGGTGCGCTCGCGGCACCGTGGTGAAGACGCGGAGGGCGCAAAAGGCACGGCCGCCGCTAACCCGATTGCCGGCACCGCCGGCTCGATGTTCCGCCCCGCCACGATCCTGGGCTGCTGGGTCATGCTGATCTCCGCGGTCGCGTTGTTCTTCACCGGAGACGCACAGGGCAAGCTGATGTTCCAACAGCAGCCCATGAAGATGGCCTCGGCAGAATCCTTGTGCAACAGCAAGACCGATCCCAACTTCTCAGTGCTGACGGTCGGCACCCACAACAACTGCGACAGTGTCGTACACCTCATCGAGGTGCCCTATGTGCTGCCGTTCCTGGCCGAGGGCAAGTTCACCGGCGTTCACCTCGACGGTGTCAAGGACCTGCAGGCGCAGTTCGAGGAGAAGTTCGGCCCCGGTGACTACCGTCCGAATCTCTTTGTCACGTACTGGTCATTCCGGGCGATGATCGGATTCCTGGCGGTGCCTGGGTTGTTCGCGCTCGCCGCGCTGTGGCTGACCCGGGGCGGGAGGATCCCGCGACACCGCTGGTTCAGCTGGTTCGCCCTGCTGACGATTCCCACCCCTTTCCTGGCCAACAGCGCCGGTTGGGTGTTCACCGAGATGGGTCGCCAGCCCTGGGTCGTGGTGCCGAATCCGACCGGTGATCAAGACATCCGGTTGACTGTCGCCCAGGGTGTCTCCGGGCATTCGGCGGGGCTGGTATGGCTTTCACTGATCACCTTCACCCTCCTGTACGCGGTACTGGCGGTCGTGTGGTTCTTCCTACTCCGCCGCTACATCGTCGAGGGACCGCTGGAACACGACTCCGAACCTGCCCCGCCGACGCCACCGGGCGATGACGAAGTCGCGCCGTTGTCGTTCGCCTACTGAGGAGCGGATCGATGGGATTACAAGAACTCTGGTTCATCCTGCTGACAGTCCTGTTCCTGGGATTCTTCATCCTCGAGGGATTCGACTTCGGCGTCGGGATGCTGATGGCATTCTTCGGCCGAACCGCCGCGGGCCGAGGCGAGGACCCCGAACCGTACCGCCGTGCCGCACTCAACACCATCGGCCCGGTATGGGACGGCAACGAAGTCTGGCTGATCACCGCGGGCGGAGCGATGTTCGCCGCCTTCCCGGAGATGTACGCCACGGTGTTCTCCGGGCTGTACCTACCGCTACTGGCCATCCTGTTGTCGATGATCGTCCGCGTCGTGGCGATCGAATGGCGCGGCAAGATCGACGACCACGGGTGGAGGCGATGGGCCGACATCGCCATCGCGATCGGCTCCTGGGCACCCGCCATCCTGTGGGGCGTCGCGTTCGCCGGACTCGTGCGTGGCCTGCCGGTCGACGCCGATCGGCAGATGCACCTGTCGTTCGGTGACATCCTCAACCCCTACACACTGCTCGGCGGCTTGGCGACCGGTGCACTGTTCGCACTGCACGGCGCGGTGTTCGTCGCACTGAAGACCAGCGGCCAGATCCGCACGGACGCATTCCAATTCGCCACGCGGTTGGCGATTCCGGCCACGGTTCTGGTGGCCGGTTTCGGCATCTGGACACAATTGGCCCACGGCAAGAGTTGGACGTGGTTCCTCCTCGCGGCTGCGGTGCTGGCACAGCTGGCGGCCGTCACCCGGATTTACCAACGCAGTGGCGAGGGATGGGCCTTCATCTATACGACCATTGTGGTTGCCGCCGTGATAATTCTGCTGTTCGGATCGTTGTTCCCGAATCTGGTGCCTTCGACCCTGAACCCCGACTGGAGCCTGACCATCCACAACGCCTCGTCCTCGCCCTACACGCTCAAGATCATGACGTGGGCGGCGCTGGTTTTCGCACCACTGGTGGTGATCTACCAAGCTTGGACGTACTGGGTGTTCAGCAAGCGGATCTCCGCCGATCGGATACCGGCACCGGTTGGACTGTCGCGGCGGTCAGCCTGAATCTCTGGCGCGCACTCGGCATCCGGGGAGCCACCGGGTCCACGGCGGCGCTGCGGCGCCACCTACTGGCGACAGTCGTATGCGGCTTCACCGTCAGTGCCTGCACCATTGCCGCAGCCGTTGTGCTGGCGCACATCGTCGCCGCGATCATCACCGAACCGGGCTCGGCGGCCGGCCACGGCGGTGCGCTCGTCGCGTTGTCGGCGCTCTGGATTCTGCGCGCCGCCGCCCACTGGCTTCAGGGCCGGCTCTCCCAGCGCGGCGCCACCGCGGTGATCGGAGAATTGTCCAGCCAGGTGCTGCGCTCGGTAACCGCGGCACCGCCAAGGCAATTGGCGGCCGACCGTGACGCCGCCGCCGCAGTGGTCACCCGTGGCCTCGACGGGCTCCGGCCCTACTTCACCGGCTATGTGCCCGCAATGGTGCAGGCGGCGGTCCTCACCCCGTTGGCAGTGGTGGTGATGGCGTGCTACGACCTTCAGGCCGCGGCGATCGTGGTGATCGCACTCCCCCTGATCCCGGTGTTCATGGTGCTGATCGGACTGGTCACCGCCGAGCGGTCGGCGGCTTCGCTGGCCGCGATGACGACGCTGCAGGCCCGGCTACTCGATCTGGTGGCCGGGATTCCGACGCTACGCGCCCTCGGCCGGGCTGCCGGTTCGGTCCAACGGATCACTGACTTGGCTGCCGCACACCGGCGTTCCGCCATGGCAACCCTGCGGATCGCATTCCTCTCCTCGTTGGTGCTCGAACTGCTGGCCACTTTGGGTGTGGCGCTGGTAGCAGTCAGCGTCGGCCTGCGACTCGTCTACGGCGAGATGACCCTGACGGCCGGCCTGACAGCGCTCCTGCTGGCCCCGGAGGTGTTCTGGCCGCTGCGCCGCGTGGGCGCGGCGTTTCACGCGGCACAGGATGGCAAAACCGCAGCAGAACAGGCCTTTCGGTTGTGCGATACGCACGCACCGACCGAAGGTGTTGTGCGCCCGAGCAATACCGCACCGACGATCGAGTTGAGCGGCCTGGGTCCAGTGGGCGAACCCGGTCGGGTCACCGTGCTGACCGGACCCAACGGGGCGGGAAAATCGACTGCGCTGCAAGCCATTCTCGGATTGGCCACGCTGCCCTCGGGGCCCGTGCGGGTTGACGGAGTTAATGTCGTGGACCTGGACCTGACGGCCTGGTGGCACTGCGTCGCCTGGCTGCCCCACCGGCCGGTGCTGATCCCGGGGACCGTCCGCGAGAACCTCGAACTACTCGGACCACTGGCCGACCCGGACCGGGCCTGCCGCGATTCGGGATTCGACGACGTGCTCGATGACCTACCCGACGGGCTCGACACCAGGATCGGCCGCACCGGGGTCGGGCTGTCACTGGGCCAGCGACAACGGTTGGGGCTCACCCGCGCACTCGGGTCATCGGCACGGGTGCTGCTGCTCGACGAGCCCACCGCCCACCTCGATCTCGCTCTGGAACAACGGGTGTTGCAGGCCATCGTCGCCCGGGCCCGTGCGGGCGCAACGGTCGTGGTAATCGGGCATCGGGATCCGGTGCTGGCCATCGGCGACCAGGTGATCACGATTGGTGCCGCACATGTTTCGTCGTGACCCGCTGCTGCGACTGACCCTGGACCTGCTGCGGCCCCGGTTGAGCCGGCTGATCCTGGCCGGCGTCCTCGGCGTGCTCTCACTGGGCAGTGCGCTGGCCCTGGCGGGCGTCTCGGCGTGGTTGATCACCCGGGCCTGGCAGATGCCTCCGATCCTGGACCTGTCGGTGGCCGTGGTCGCGGTTCGCGGGCTGGGCATTTCACGCGGGGTACTCGGGTACTGCCAGCGGCTGGCCGCCCACGACACGGCGCTACGGGCGGCGGCTAACGCCCGCACCGGGCTGTACCGCAGGCTCGCGACGGCACCCGACGACGACGCGACGCGGATGGACAGTGGCGAATTGGTGTCCCGAGTCGGTAGTTCCGTCGACGAACTGGCCGATGTAGTGGTGCGCTCTGTGCTGCCGATCGTGGTGGCCACAGTGCTCAGCGCGGTGTCCGTCGGTGTCATCGCGATCATCTCGCCCAGCGCGGCGGCGGTGTTGACGCTCTGCCTGCTGATCGCCGGCGTGGTGGCCCCGGCGCTCACCGCCCGCGCCGTGGCAGCCGCGGAATCCGTTGCTGTCCAACATCGTGGTGACCGCGACTCCGCCACGATGCTGGCCCTGGAGTACGCCCCGGAATTGCGGGTGAGTGGACGGCTCGACGACGTCATCGCCACCGCGGAGCACCACCACCGCGACTGGGGGCACACCGCTGACCGGGCCGCTGCCCCGGCAGCGCTGGCCGCCGCGATGCCCAGCATCGCCATCGGCGCCGGCGTTCTGGGCGCCGTCGTCGCGGGCATCGCACTGGCCCCCACGACCGCTCCGACCACCCTCGCCATCCTGATGCTGCTGCCGTTGTCGGCCTTCGAGGCCACCACCGCCCTTCCCGACGCCGCCGTCGGACTCACCCGATCTCGCATCGCGGCACGGCGTCTGCTCGAACTCACCGAGGGCGATCCTCTGGCCCGACGACGACCCCCGGCCCCCTCGGTCGATCTGCCCGACGGGGGTCGGCTCGCCGTCGTCGGACCCAGCGGCTCGGGAAAAACCACGCTGCTGATGGAGCTGGCCGAGCGGCTCGATGAAACCCCTGGACGCGCAGCATTTTTCGCCGAGGACGCGCACATCTTCGAGACCACGGTGCGGGACAATCTGCTTGTGGCCCGCGGGGATGCCACCGACCCCGAACTGCTGTCCGCGATCGAGCGTGTCGGCCTCGCCGAATGGCTGACCGCGCTGCCAGACGGGCTGTCGACCGTGCTCGAAGGTGGGCACACCGCGTTGTCGGCCGGGCAACGACGCCGGCTACTGCTGGCGAGGGTGCTCCTGTCAGATTTCTCTGTCGTCCTGCTCGACGAGCCGACCGAGAACCTCGATGCGGCCGACAGTCAACGCATCCTGGCCGAAATCCTCACTCCGGGTGACTGGTTCGCCGCAGACCGGACCGTCGTCGTCGCGACCCACCATCTGCCGGATACGCTCGGCTGTCCTGTCGTCCACTGCCCGCAACCCGGCGCCGTCATCGGCGGGTAGCCTCGCAGACATGACCGACGAGCGATCAAACCCGCCCGGGTCTGAGGAGCCACAGCCGACCGGACCTCCCCCACCACCGGCGTATCCCTACGGGCCGCCCCCTGGCGCATTTCCCTGGGCCTACCCGACACCTCCGCAACCGTACGGTGGGTACCCGATGCAGCCCAGCCCGCGCGGGCCGGCCAACGGGCTCGGTACCGCCGCCCTGATTCTGGCCATCGTTGCCCTGCTGCTGACGTGGTCGGTGATCGGTGGGCTGATATTCGGCATCGTCGCGCTGGTTCTCGGATTCCTCGCCCACGGCCGCTGCCGACGAGGAGAGGCCACCAATAGCGGGGTTGCCGTCACCGGAATCGCACTCGGCGCGATCGCCTGTGTGCTGTCCCTGGTATTCGTCGGCATCTGGGTGTACTTCGGCCAGCGCTGGTTCGACGATATCGGCGGCCGCGACTACGTGCACTGCCTGCAGCGGGCGGGCGACGACACCGCGGCCCAGCAGCGCTGCGAGAACGAGTTCGAGCGGCGGGTGGAGGATTCGTTCGGCGTGACGCCGACCACCAGCCGCTGAGCCGGCTCACGACTTGGCGGCGCCTGGGAAATGCTTGACGATTCCTTCTTGCACCACCGTCGCCACCAAGTGGCCCGACGCGTCGAAAAAGTGTCCGGTACCCAACCCCCGGGATTCCGCGGCCACCGGCGACGTGGTCGAGTACAGCACCCACTCGTCGAACTTGATCGGTCGGTGAAACCACACGGAGTGATTCATCGTCACCGCAAAGATCCGATCGAAACCCCATGACAACCCGTGGGTCGTGATGATCGAATCGAGCACCGTGGTATCCGAGGAGTACACCAGCGCCGCACCGTGCAGCACCGGATCGGAGGGCATGATGCCTTCGGTCTTGAGCCACACGCGGTTGTAATCGAGCTTGCCGCCCTTGTCCCGCATCACCCAGGACGGGTCGTTGGTGTACCGCCATTCGATCGGGCGCAACGCCTCGACGAACAACGGCACCGTCTTCTCGTAGCCGCGCAGCAGTTCATCGATCTTGGGCAGC
The DNA here is from genome assembly GCF_055419505.1 of Mycobacterium sp. IDUB_9. Lineage (NCBI taxonomy): Bacteria > Bacillati > Actinomycetota > Actinomycetes > Mycobacteriales > Mycobacteriaceae > Mycobacterium > Mycobacterium sp. IDUB_9. Next base: position 41,036 of record NZ_JBVAXU010000003.1, read on the forward strand.
GTGTCCGGATGCGGAACCTCAGGTGCGGGCACGCTGTGCTCCAGCCCGCGGCCGGCGTTCATGTAGGACAGCATCACGGTGGTCAGCAGGTTGCCGTCCTGCATGACATCCACCCGGCGGTTGGCGAACCGGCGCTCGTCACGCAGCCGCACCACGTGGAACTCCAGATCCTTCTCGGGATCGCCACCGGCGATGAAGTGCGCATTCAACGCACTCGGTGCCAGCTTGTGTTCCAGCGTGCGCCCGCCGGCGACGAACGCCTGCGCGATCATCTGGCCGCCGAAGGTACGCACCGGGTTCTTACTCGGATGTGAGCCGGTGAACAGGTTGTCGTCGACGCGATTCAGATCGAGAACAGCCAGCAGCTCCTCGAAATCCGGGTGTGTCAAGGAATGCCTTTCGCGCTAGACGTCGTCCTCCCCGATGCGGTGCACATGGATCAGATTCGTGGAGCCTACTGTGCCCGGAGGAGCGCCCGCGACGATGACCACCAGCTCACCGCGCTTGTAGCGGCCAAGATCCAGCAGCGACTTGTCGACTTGGCGGATCATGTCGTCGGTGCTCTTCATCTGAGCCACGATGAACGTCTCGGTGCCCCAGGTCAGGGCGAGCTGGCTGCGCACCTCGGGAAGCGCCGTGAACGCCAGCACCGGAAGCGGGGTGTGCAGCCGGGCCAAGCGTCGCACCGTGTCCCCGGACTGGGTGAACGCGACCAGCGCCTTGGCGTCGAGCCGCTCCCCGATATCGCGGGCCGCGTACGAGATCACCCCGCGCTTGGTGCGCGGCGTGTGCGTCAGCGGCGGCACCGTCACCGAGTTGTCCTCGACGGCCTTGATGATGCGAGCCATCGTCTTGACGGCCTCCAGCGGGTACTTGCCGACCGAGGTCTCGCCCGAGAGCATCACCGCGTCCGCGCCGTCCAAGACGGCGTTGGCGACGTCAGAGGCCTCGGCCCGGGTGGGCCGGGAACTGTCGATCATCGACTCCAGCATCTGAGTGGCGACGATGACGGGTTTGGCGTTCTCCCTTGCCATCTGGATGGCGCGCTTCTGCACCAGCGGAACTTCTTCCAGCGGCAGCTCGACGCCGAGGTCACCTCGGGCCACCATGATCGCGTCGAATGCCAGCACGATGGCCTCGAGGTTTTCGACGGCCTCGGGCTTCTCCAGCTTGGCGATCACCGGCACCCGCCGGCCGACCCGGTCCATGACCTCGTGCACCAATTCGACGTCGGCGGGTGAACGCACGAACGACAACGCGACCAGGTCCACACCGAGCCGGAGCGCGAACTCGAGATCGTCGATGTCCTTCTCGGACAGCGCCGGCGCCGTCACGTTCATGCCGGGCAGCGACATGCCCTTGTTGTTGCTGACGGGACCGCCTTCGGTGACCGTGCAGACCACGTCGTTGCCCTCGATCTGGTCAACCACCAGACCGACGTTGCCGTCGTCGACAAGGACCCGATCCCCGGGCCGGGCATCCTCGGCCAACCGCTTGTAGGTGGTCGACACGCGATCGTGCGTGCCCTCGCAGTCGTCGACGGTGATCCGCACCGATTCGCCGCTCGCCCAGTACGTCGGGCCCTCCGTGAAACGGCCCAACCTGATCTTCGGCCCCTGCAGGTCAGCCAGCACACCCACTGCGTGGCCGGTGGCATCCGATGCCGCCCGGACCCGCTTGTAGGCGGCCTCATGGTCTGTGTAGTCACCGTGGCTGAAGTTCAGCCGAGCGACATCCATCCCGGCCTCGACCAGGGCCCGTACCGTGTCATCGGTGCTGGTAGCCGGGCCAAGCGTACAAACGATTTTTCCGCGTCTGCTCACGTCGTGCCAGTCTAGTTGATCGATTCAGAGAACGGCCAGAGGCAGGGTGCCGGGCCGTACCGGGGACGGCAGATCCGACTCACCCATCAGGTAGGCGTCCACCGCATGCGCCGCGCTACGGCCCTCGGCGATGGCCCACACCACCAGCGACGCGCCACGGTGCGCGTCACCACACACGAACACCCCGGGTGCGTCGGTCTGCCAGTCCGAACCACAGGACACGGTGCCGCGGGGGGTCAGTTTCAGGTCCAGCCCGTCGAGCAGCGCCATGTGCTCGACGCCCTCGAACCCGATGGCCAGCAGCGCCAGGTCACAGGGAATCTCCAACGACTCGCCCACCGGGGTGATCTCACGGCGCCCCTCCGCGTCGCGGGTCACCTGGACCTCGGCGATCTCGATGGCCCGCACATGACCGCTGTCGTCGCCGATGAACCGCTGCACCGCCACCTCGAACCGGCGCGCACCCCCTTCGGCATGCGCCGGGGAGGTGCGCAGCACCAACGGCCACGTCGGCCACGGCGAAAGGTCGTCGTCGCGGGTCTCGGGCGGCTCGGTGTTGTAGTCGAGCTGAGTCACCGAAGCCGCACCCTGGCGGTGTGCGGTGCCCAGACAGTCCGCGCCGGTGTCGCCGCCACCGATGATCACCACGTGCTTGCCCGCCGCCGAGATCGGTGAGGACGCGTCGCCCTCGCATTCGCGGTTGGCGGGCACCAGATGGTCCATCGCCAGGTGCACGCCGTCGAGTTCACGGCCGGGCACCGCGTTGTCGCGGCCGCGCAGCGCGCCGACCGCCAGCACCACCGCCTGATGGCGCTGACGCAGCTGCTCGACGGTGACATCGACCCCCACCTCGCACTCGGTGACGAATCTCGTTCCCTCCGCCCGCATCTGGGCCAAACGCTGATTAAGTACCGACTTCTCCAGCTTGTACTCGGGGATCCCGTAGCGGAGCAGCCCGCCCACCCGGTCGTCACGCTCGTACACCGTCACCTCATGACCGGCGCGGGTGAGTTGTTGTGCGGCAGCCAGACCCGCAGGGCCCGAGCCGACGACTGCGACGCTCCTGCCCGTGGTGATCGCGGCGGGCTGTGGTTCCACGGTGCCGTTCATCCACGCGTGGTCGGCGATCGTCTGCTCGATCCGCTTGATCGTCACACTGCCGCCGGTCTGCTCCTCCGAGATCGAGAGCACGCAGGCCGATTCACACGGCGCCGGGCACAGCCGTCCGGTGAACTCCGGAAAGTTGTTGGTGGCGTGCAGGCGATCACTGGCCGCATCCCAACGCCCCCGCCGGACCAAGTCGTTCCATTCCGGGATCAGATTGCCCAACGGGCAGCCTGCCTTGCCGGAATGACAGAACGGGATCCCACAATCCATACAGCGCCGCGCCTGCTGCGACACCTCACCGGCGCGCGCATTGGGATCCTCGCGCTCGTACACCTCGCGCCAGTCCCCCACCCGCTCCTCGACCGGCCGCTTGGCCGCCTCGATCTTGGGAACACGAAGAAATCCGGTCGGATCAGCCACGGCTGGCCTCCATGATCGCGCTGTCCACATCACGTCCCTCGGCCTTGGCCATCCGGGTCGCCTGCAGAACACGCTGGTAGTCGGTGGGCATAACTTTGGTGAATTGCGCGCTTCGCCTTGGCCAGTCGGCCAGAAGCGAGTACGCCAGGGTGCTGCCGGTGTAGCGCGCGTGGCCGGCCACCACATCGTGCAGCCAGGCCAGATCCTCTGCTTCCAACTGCTGCAGCTGCACCATTTCGGTGTTGACCTTGGTCGGGTCCAGACCGAGCACGAACGCGATGCCACCGGACATACCGGCAGCCAGGTTGCGCCCGGTCCTACCCAGGATCACCACGCGGCCGCCGGTCATGTACTCGCACGCGTGGTCTCCGACACCCTCGACGACGGCCAAGGCCCCGGAATTGCGGGCGCAGAAGCGCTCACCGACCCGGCCCCGCAAGAACACCTCGCCCGAGGTCGCGCCGTAGAGCAGGGTGTTGCCGGCGATGACGTTGTCCTCGGGCAGGAACAGCACATCGTCGGGCGGCCGCACGATAACCCGACCGCCGGAAAGCCCTTTGCCCACATAGTCGTTGGCATCACCGATCAGATCCAGCGTGACTCCCGGCGGCAGAAATGCTCCGATCGACTGGCCGGCGGACCCGGTGAGGGTGACGTGAACGGTGTTGTCGGGCAGTCCGGCGGCACCGTAGCGGCGCGTGACTTCCGACCCGAGCAGGGTACCCACCGTCCGGTTGACGTTCCGGACGGGAAGCTCCAGCCGAACCGGTAGAGCATCCTCGAGTGCGCCCTCGGCAAGTTGGATCAGGGTCCGATCGAGGGCTTGCTCGAGTCCATGATCCTGATCGCGCACCCGTCGCCGCTGCGTCATGTTGCCGTGGGCATCGAGCGGTACGGCGAACACCGGACTGAGGTCGAGCCCCCGGCTCTTCCAGTGCGCCACGCCGGGTTCGGTGTCGAGCACCTCGGCATGGCCGACGGCCTCGTCGATGCTTCGGAATCCCAGCTCGGCGAGGTATCGGCGGATGTCCTCGGCAATGAACGTGAAGAAGTTCTCCACGAACTCGGGCTTGCCGTTGAACCGCGCCCGTAGTTCGGGGTTCTGTGTGGCCACCCCGACCGGGCAGGTATCCAGGTGACAGACCCGCATCATGATGCAGCCGGACACCACCAGCGGTGCCGTGGCGAAGCCGAACTCCTCGGCACCCAGGAGCGCCGCGACGATCACATCGCGGGCACTGCGCATCCCGCCGTCGCACTGCACGGTGATCCGGTCACGCAAACCGTTGAGCACCAACGTCTGCTGGGTGTCGGCGAGGCCGATCTCCCACGGCGCCCCGGCATGCTTGAGCGAGGTCAGCGGTGCGGCACCGGTGCCGCCGTCGTACCCGGAGATCAGCACCACATCGGCATGCGCCTTCGACACCCCGGCCGCAACCGTGCCGACCCCGACGCTGCTCACCAGCTTCACGTGAATCCGGGCGTCGGCGTTGGCGTTCTTCAGATCATGGATGAGCTGGGCCAGATCCTCGATCGAATAGATGTCGTGGTGCGGAGGCGGCGAGATCAACCCCACACCCGGTGTCGAGTGCCGGGTCTTGGCGATGTTCGGATACACCTTGTAGCCCGGAAGTTGACCGCCTTCACCCGGTTTGGCCCCCTGCGCCATCTTGATCTGGATGTCGGTGGCGTTCACCAAATAGTCGCTGGTGACGCCGAAGCGGCCCGAAGCAACCTGCTTGACGGCGCTGCGCCGCCGCGGATCGTAGAGCCGGTCGACATCCTCGCCGCCTTCGCCGCTGTTCGACCGGCCACCGAGGTTGTTCATGGCGATGGCCATGGTCTCGTGAGCCTCCGCCGAGATTGACCCGTAACTCATTGCACCGGTGTTGAACCGGGTCACGATCGACTCGACCGGCTCGACCTCGTCGAGCGGGACCGGGGGTCGCAGCCCCTGCTTGAACTCGAACAGGCCACGCAGCGTCCCACCTTCCCGGGACAGCCGATCGACCTCCTCGGAGTATTTGGAGAAGATGTCACGGCGCCCGGTACGGGTTGAATGCTGCAGCAGGAACACCACTTCCGGGGTGAACAGGTGCAGCTCCCCTTCCCGGCGGAACGCGTATTCGCCGCCGACCTCGAGACGACGATGCACCCGTTCGGTGGGGTTCTCCGGATACGCGCGCCGGTGGCGTAGCTTGACCTCCTCGGCCAGCACATCCAGTCCCACGCCGCCGAGCTGGCTGGTGGTACCGGTGAAGTACTCATCGACGACTTCGCGGCTCAGCCCGATCGCCTCGAAAACCTGCGCGGCGGTGTACGACGCGACCGTGGAGATGCCCATCTTGCTCATCACCTTGACCACGCCCTTGCCGAGCGCCTTGACATAATTGCGCACCGCGGTGGCGGTTTCGATACCGGTCAGCTCACCCTCGCGGACCAGGTCCTCGATCGACTCGAAGGCCAGGTAGGGATTGACCGCGGCGGCCCCGTACCCGATGAGCATGGCGATGTGATGGACCTCGCGGGCATCACCGCTTTCCACCACCAGCGCCACCTTGGTGCGTTCCTTGGTCCGCACCAGGTGGTGGTGTACCGCCGAAACCGCCAGCAGCGACGGGACCGGAGCCCGCGTGTGATCAGAATCGCGATCGGAGATCACCAGTGTGCGAGCACCTTTGGCGATCGCCTCGGTGGCCCGCAACTGCAGGTCATCGAGCGCTTCGGCCAGCCCCTCGCCGCCGGCCTCGACGTCGTAGAGCGCACGCAGGACGGCCGTCCGCAGACCCGGATGGTCGCCGTCGTCGTTGATGTGGACGATCTTGCTCAGCTCATCGTTGTCGAGAACCGGCCAACGCAAGACGATTTGGCGGCAGGACGCGGCCGAGGGTTCCAGCAGATTCTCCTCGGGCCCCATCACCCGCGCCATCGAGGTGACCACCTCCTCGCGAATGGCATCCAGCGGCGGGTTGGTCACCTGGGCGAACAGTTCGATGAAATAGTCGTAGAGCAGCCGTGAGCGCTTCGACAGCACCGCGACGGGGGTATCGGTCCCCATCGAGCCGAGCGGCTCTCCACCCGACGCCGCCATCGGGGTCAGCAGGATCCGCAGTTCCTCCTCGGTGTAGCCGAACGCGATCTGCCGCCGCACCACCGAGTCGTGATTCGGCTGAATCCGGGACCTTTCGGGCAACGTGCCGAGATCCAGCAAGCCGGCATGCAGCCACTCACCGTAGGGTTCGGCCGCGGCCAGCTGCTCCTTGATCTCGTCGTCTCCGATGATGCGGCCGGCGGCGGTGTCGACCAGGAACATCTTTCCGGGTTGCAGCCGGCCCTTGGCGACGATCTCGCCCGACGGCACGTCGAGTACGCCGCTCTCACTCGCCAGGATGATCCGATCATCAACCGTGCGCCACCAGCGTCCCGGCCGTAAACCGTTGCGGTCCAACACCGCTCCCACCACCGTGCCATCGGTGAAGGTGACGCAGGCCGGCCCGTCCCATGGTTCCATCAGAGAGGCATGGAACTTCCAGAACGCGCGCTCCGCGGCATCCATGGTGGTGGCGTTCTGCCACGCCTCCGGGATCATCGTCAGCACCGCGTGCGGCAGGCTGCGTCCGCCCAGGTGCAGCAGCTCGAGCACCTCGTCAAAGGACGCCGAATCGGAGGCATCCGGGGTGCAGATCGGCGACAACCGGCTCAGGTCACCGGGAATCCGGGCGCTGGCCAGTAGCGCCTCCCGGGCATGCATACGGTTGCGGTTCCCGCGAACGGTGTTGATCTCCCCGTTGTGCGCGACGAACCGGAACGGATGCGCCAGCGGCCAGGACGGAAATGTGTTGGTGGAGAAACGACTGTGCACGATCGCGATCGCACTCATGCAACGCGGGTCTCGCAGGTCCGGAAAGTATTGCGGCAGCTGCATTGTCGTCAGCATGCCCTTGTAGACGATTGTCCGGCTGGACAGCGATGCAAAGTACACCGCGTCGACACCGGTGCCCTGCTCGGCCCGCTTGCGCAGCGGGTAGACCTTGCGGTCCAGATCGATACCGCCCGCCCGGACGCCGTCGGCCTCCGGCGCCGCGATGAACAACTGGGCCATGTGAGGCATGCACCCCAGCGCAGTCAGGCCGATACCGGCCCCGTCGGGATCGACAGGCACCGCGCGCCAGCCCAGCACCTCAAGACCTTCTTCGGCGGCCAGTGCCTCGATGCGGGCGCGCGCGGCACTGCGCGCGTCCTCATCCTGTGGCAGGAAACAGATGCCGGTGGCGAAGGTATTGCTGCCGTCGGCGGCGGGGCCCGGCAGTGCGAAGTCGACCACGTGCCGCAACAACTCGACGGGCAACTGCAGCAGGATGCCGGCGCCATCCCCGCTGTTGGGCTCGGCCCCGGCGGCACCGCGGTGTTCGAGGTGTTCGAGCGCGGTCAGACCGTCACTGACGATGCCGTGGGAACGGCGGCCCTGAATATCGGTGATCATGGCCACGCCGCAGGAATCGGCCTCATTGGCCGGGTCATAGAGCCCCTGCGCGTCTGGCAATGCCGAGAACAGCACTTGATCGCACCTCCGCAAGTCCGGAACATCCTGGTCCCGGGACTGCACCGGCCCGAATTTTCAGTGTATCAGCGCAGGTGGGCTACTACAGAGTGCTTATCGTCGGGACCAACGGAAAGCCCGGGAGGTTCCGCACCACCGTCCAGACCACCACCGTGACCACGATCGTCACCACCGCCGCCACTGGGAACAGCGGCTTGCCCAGCCGCCACCGGACCAGCATCCACACGATCAGGACCGGAAGTCCCACCAGGGCGAATACGTTGTCGACGACAGCCGCACCAATATCACCGTGCAGCAGGTCATGGGTCATCCGCAGACCACCGCAGGCCGGACAATTCCACCCGGTCAGAGCCTTGAACGGGCACTCAGGGAACAGAAAACCCGGGCGGTGTGGATCGGCCACACCGATATAGGTCAACGCGCCGGCACCGAGCACTCCCGCGGTCAGCAGCGAATACCGCCCCGCCGTCGTGGTGGTGAGGCCGCTAGGTTCCATCACGCAGGGGACGCCCGTACGGGTCGCGGACCCTGTCGGTGAGGATCAGGATCGCATCGATGAGCCCCCAGATTATGGCGCCGATGCCACAAGTGGCCAAGCCCACGATCAGCTGGGCGACGCCCAATCCGGTCTGGCCCAGGTAGATCCGCCCGATGCCCACAAACCCGAACAGGCCGACCAACTGCAGCAGACCGGCAACCACCTTCGACTTGTCGGAGAGCGGCTCGCCGGTGAACGGATGACGACCAAATGGCGCACTCGGATCCACAAACGACGGCGGATACGGCTGGTAGCCGGCCGGTGGCGGCGGATATCCTGCGGGCGGCGGAAACCCGCCCGGCGACGGGATATCCGAGGGGCCTTCGGACTGCGACGGATCGGTCATACCGTCAGGATGCCAGACACCGGATCCTTACCGGTTACGGCGCAACCAGCGACGTACCCGGCCACCCTGCTTCACCGGTTCGGGATGCGCGACAGCAGCGTCCGCCTTCGGCTCTGGCTCGGGCTCCCCCGCAACCTCGTCCTCGGATTCGTCGTCCGCTTCATCCGCATCGTCAGCTACTTCGGCCTCAGATTCGTCGTCGACGTCATCGGTCACTTCGGGGTCTGACTCATCACCGGAGACCTCGTCGACTTCTTCATCGGTCTCTTCGGACGTCTCTTCGGCCGGCTCAGCGTCGTCTTCAGCCTCCACCGATTCGACAGATCCGGATGCGTCTTCGGCGTCGTCTGACGCTGCGGCGTCGGACTCTTCGACCTCATCGGTCACCGACTCGTCATCGGTATCGGTCTCCGTCGGAGCCGCACCCTCAGCCACAGCCTCTTCCGTAACGGCAACCTCTTCGATGTCGTCCGCCGATTCAGGCTCAGCCTCGTCTTCGGTGCCCGTGGACTCCTCGTCGGTGCCCGTCTCGGACTCCTCGGTGGCCTGCTCGGCTGCAGCTTCGCCTGCTTCTGCGTCGTCGGGCTCCACGGCTTCGTCTACGGGGACCTCAACCTCGTCGACCTCGTCGGCGACATCCTCGTCGGCCTCAGCCTCGGTACCGGCGACGATTTCTTCGGCGTCGTCCGCCGATTCAGGCTCAGCCTCGTCATCGGTACTCGTGGACTCCTCGTCGGTGGTCTGCTCGGCTGCAACTTCGTCTGCTTCTGCGTCGTCGGACTCTTCGACCTCGTCGGTGCCCGACTCGTCGTCGGCATCGGACTCCGTCGGAGCCGCACCCTCAGCCACAGCCTCTTCCGTAACGGCAACCTCTTCGATGTCGTCCGCCGATTCAGGCTCAGCCTCGTCTTCGGTACTCGTGGACTCCTCGTCGGTGGTCTGCTCGGCTGCAGCTTCGCCTGCTTCTGCGTCGTCGGGCTCCACGGTTTCGTCTACCGGGACCCCAACCTCGTCGACCTCGTCGGCAGCATCCTCGTCGGCCTCAGCCTCGGTACCGGCGACGATTTCTTCGGCGTCTGCCTCCGACTGGGCGGTATCGGCGCCAACGGCCGCCTCGGCAGCCTCTAGGTCTGCGTCCTCGTCAGCTGCCGCACCGTCGGTGACTTCCTCGGATTCGGCGTCCTCGTCGCTTTCAGCTTCCGGCTCACCTTCAGCGGCGTCGGAATCATCGGCCTCTTCGAGGGACTCGTCGACGACGACAGCGTCAGGTTCAGCGGCTTCGTCCTCGGTCTCGGCCTTAGCGTCGGCGGGCTCGTCGTCGTCAGCATCCTCGTCAGCGACCTCATCGGCCTCATCCTCAGATTCGGCTTCGGGCTCACCTTCGGCTTCTGCGGACTCCTCTTCGTCGCCGGCGTCCTCGTCGGCGTCGTCATCAGACTCTGTGCTGATCGCCTTCAGTTCGATGGCCGCGGCCGCCTCGGCTCCGTCGTCTTCGCTGGCGCCGACCTCATCGGGATGCATGTGGTCGGCATCCTCGGCGTCCTCGTCATCGTCTTGCCCCGCCGCCGTTGCCGCCGCGACAACACCGGTGGTGGCCGCCGCGGCAACGAGTTCCTTGCCGAGTTCGTCCAGCGCCGACTCGTCCTCTTCGTCCTCGCGCTTACCTGCCAAGGTCGCCGGGTCTTCCCGGCCCTTGGTCGCCAACATGATGTAGACCACGGCGCCGATGAACACGAAGGTCGAGGTGAACGTATTGATACGGATGCCGGCGAACTCGGTTGCCGGGTCGCTGCGCATCAACTCGACCAGGAAACGGCCCGCGCAGTAGCCGGCCACATAAAGCGCGAACAGCCTTCCGTGGCCGAGTTTGAACTTGCGGTCGGCCCAAATGAGCAGCGCGAAAACCAGTAGGTTCCACAGCAATTCGTAGAGGAAGGTGGGGTGCACCACCCGTAGGACCTCGCCGGTCGACACTCCGTTGAGATCATCGACCCGGCCGAGGGAGTTCACGCGTTTGTAGATCTCCAGGCCCCACGGCAATGTGGTGTCGCCGCCGTACAGCTCCTGGTTGAAGTAGTTGCCGAGCCGGCCGATCGCCTGAGCCAAGATGATTCCCGGAGCGATCGCATCACCGAAGGCCGGCAGCGGAATTCCGTGCGAACGGCAACCGATCCAGGCTCCGACGCCGCCCAGTGCGACGGCGCCCCAGATTCCCAGACCGCCCTGCCAGACCTGGAATGCCGCCCCGAGTCCCTTTCCGGTCGGCCCGAAATAGGTGGGCCAGTCCGTCATGACGTGATACAACCGGCCACCGACGAGCCCGAAAGGCACTGCCCACAAGGCGATGTCATAGATGACGCCGGCCTGCCCACCCCGCGCCTGCCAACGCCGGTCGCCGATCACCAGCGCGGCGATGATGCCGACGATGATGCACAGCGCGTACGCGCGGATCGGCACCGGCCCCAGATGCCAGACGCCCTGCGACGGGCTGGGCAAATACGCGAGCACGGTAGTGGTCAAGCTGAAATCCTCTGCCTAACGCCGATGGCCAGTTCTTCGGTGAGGCGACGGACGGCGTCCAACCCCTCGCTCAGGGCCGACACCAGGGCCGACCCGACGATGACGCCGTCGGCGTAGGCGCCGATCTCGGCGGCCTGCGCTCCCGAGCGCACACCCAATCCGACCCCGACGGGGATGTCGGACACTTCCTTGACGCGCCGCACCAACTCGGGTGCCGCGTTCGAGACCACATCGCGCGCGCCGGTGACGCCCATCGTCGAGGCGGCGTAGACGAAACCTCGCGATGCTTTCACCGTCGCCGCGAGCCGTTCCGGCGTCGAGGACGGGGCGACCAGGAAGATCCGGTCCAGATTGTGTTCCTCGGAGGCGGCGATCCAGTCGACGGCTTCCTCGGGAATCAGATCGGGGGTGATAAGTCCGCATCCACCGGCGGAGGCCAGGTCGCGGGCAAATGTGTCAACACCCTTGCGCAGCACCGGGTTCCAGTAGGTCATCACCACGGCGCGGCCACCGGCGTTGCTGATCGCCTCGACCGCGGCCAGGGTGTCGCGCACCCGGACGCCGCCGGCCAGGGCAGCGTCGGCGGCGGCGGCAATGGTGGGTCCGTCCATTCCTGGATCCGAGTAGGGAACGCCGACTTCCACCAGGTCGCAACCGGACTCGACCATCGCCGTCATCGCTGCGATCGACGTCTGAACGTCCGGGAACCCGGTCGGCAGGTAGCCGATCAGCGCGGCACGGCCCTCGGCGCGGCAGCCGTCGAACATTTCCGCCAGCCGGCTCATCCCGCGCTCCCCTCATCGAGCAGCCCGAACCACGTGGCCGCCGTCTCGACGTCCTTGTCACCACGTCCGGACAAGTTCACCACGATGATCGATCCACTGCCCAGTTCAGGTCCCAGCTTGAGTGCACCGGCCACCGCGTGCGCCGACTCGATCGCCGGAATGATGCCCTCGAGGCGGCACAGCAGCGAGAACGCATCCATCGCCTCGGTATCGGTGATCGGGCGGTACTCGGCACGGCCGATGTCTTTCAGGAAAGCATGCTCAGGTCCGACACCCGGATAGTCCAAACCGGCCGAGATGGAATGCGATTCGATCGTCTGGCCATCCTCGTCCTGCAACAGGTAGGAGAATGAACCCTGGAACGCACCGGGCGAGCCACCCGCGAATGTCGCAGCGTGCCGCCCTGTTTCGACACCGTCGCCGGCGGCCTCGAAACCGACCAGCCGGACCGCCGGGTCATCGATGAACGCGTGGAACACGCCGATGGCGTTCGAACCGCCACCGACACACGCGGTGACCGCGTCGGGCAACCGACCGGCCTGATCAAGGATCTGCGCTCTGGCCTCCAAACCGATCACGCGCTGGAAATCACGCACCATCAGCGGGAACGGATGCGGGCCGGCAGCCGTCCCGAAGCAGTAGTAAGTGTCATCGGCGTTGGTGACCCAGTCCCGGAATGCCTCGTTGATGGCGTCCTTGAGGGTCTTGGAACCAGCCTCGACCGAGACAACGGTGGCTCCCAGCAGCCGCATCCGCGCGACGTTGAGGGCCTGGCGGGCGGTATCCACCGCGCCCATGTAAATGATGCATTCGAGACCGAGCAGCGCGCACGCGGTGGCAGTGGCCACGCCGTGCTGACCGGCGCCGGTCTCGGCGATGACGCGAGTCTTACCCATCTGCCGCGCGAGCAGCGCCTGCCCCAGAACATTGTTGATCTTGTGAGAACCGGTGTGGTTCAGATCTTCTCGCTTGAGGAAGATGCGCGCGCCGCCTGCATGCTCGGACAGGCGGGTGGCCTCGTACAGCGGGGACGGCCGGCCACTGTAGTGACGCTGTAACCGGTCCAGCTCATCGAGGAAGGCTTGATCACCGCGGGCCTTCTCGTAGGCCGCGGTCACCTCCTCGATGACTGCCATCAGCGCCTCGGGGACCAACCGGCCACCGTAAGAACCGAAATGTCCCAGCGCGTCGGGATCGTGAACGGTCGGTTCGGCCACGCCTGCGCTGGAACGGGGCAACTCGGGCCCCGCGAGATCCGCCATCAAACAGCCTTTTCGTGCAAGCGGCTCATCGCCTGGTTCAGCGAGCCGGTTTCGGGCAGGACGGGTGCGTACCGGCGGTGACCAGGTCGGCGACCGCGGTGCGGGGATCCCCGCTGGTCACCAGGCCCTCACCGACCAGCACGGCATCGGCACCCGCGCCGGCATACGCCAGCAGATCAGCGGTTCCACGAACTCCGGACTCCGCGACACGGATGACATTGCTGGGCAATCCCGGCGCGATCCGACTGAAGCAGTCGCGGTCGACTTCGAGCGTCTTGAGGTCGCGGGCGTTGACACCGATCACCGTGGCGCCGGCCTGCAACGCCCGGTCGGCCTCTTCTTCGGTGTGCACCTCGACAAGTGCCGTCATCCCGAGAGATTCCGTGCGCTCGAGCAGCGATTCCAACACCGGCTGCTCCAGCGCCGCGACAATCAACAGCAACAGGTCGGCACCATGGGCCCGGGCCTCATGGATCTGGTATGGCTTGATGACAAAGTCTTTGCGCAACACCGGGATTGACACCGCGGCCCGCACTGCGTCGAGGTCCTCCAGAGATCCGTTGAACCTGCGCTGCTCGGTGAGCACGCTGATCACCCGCGCACCACCGGCCTCATACGCCTGCGCCAGCTTCGCCGGATCGGCGATGTTGGCCAGCTCGCCCCGAGACGGACTTGCGCGCTTCACCTCGGCGATCACGGCAATTCCCGGTTCCCGCAACGCAGCCATCACGTTGAGGGGAGGAGGTGCGTCCTGGGCCCGCGCCTTGATATCAGCCAAGCTGATAACGGCCTCGCGGGCGGCAACGTCGGCGCGGACTCCCTCGATAATGGAGTCGAGCACTGTGGCCGAACTCATCGCCCGTCGGTTCCTTTCTGGTGCCTCCGGGCCGGTCCCGGTTGCCCTCCCTCGAAGGGTAGCCGTCGCCACACCTTCACCATTCACCGGCCCTTACTGTCCGGATCAGTGCCCTCGCCGGTCGGATCGTGACCTTCGTCCAGCGCATCCCACAGCATTCGCTCCGACATCGGCTCATCACCGCCGTCACCCCTGACTGCCTCCCGCCGCGCCGCGGGTGCCGAATAGCGGCCCGCATTGCCGCCCTTCGCGCTGTTGGCCGACCGCATCAGCAGCACCGCACCGACCAATGCACACACCGCTGCCACCAGGGTCAGCACTGCGCCCCCGAAGGAACGACTGGTCCCGCCCCCAGCTGCGGTCAGCTGGGAAACCGGAACAACTGCCAGGTCAGCGGCCCGCTGCGCCACATCCTTGACCACCCACAGGCTGATCCCCAGGTACCCCATCCCGGCGCTGGCAGCAGCGATCAGCAGGGCCAGTAACCGCAACGCCCAGCCGTGCACGGCCAGCACCGCGACCGCGGCCGCCAGCACCAGCAGTGCCAGCGGGATCAAGGCCGTCGACCAGGATGCGCCCGTCAACGCCGTGGTCTTGGGCTTACCCAGCCCATCGAACGACGTCACCGATACCCAGGTCATCCGCGACGCGACCCACAACATCACCGCCGCGACGACGAACAGCGCCTGCGCCACCCGGGTCACGGCTCGGCCAATGTGTCAGCGGCGGCAATGGCGTTGAGCACGGCTTTCGCCTTGTTCGCCGATTCGTTGTACTCGTAGGGGCCGTTGGAATCGGCCACAACTCCCCCTCCGGCCTGCACATAGGCCGTGCCGTCCCGCATCAGTGCGGTCCGGATGGCAATCGCGAAGTCGGCGTTTCCGGCGAAGTCGAGGTAGCCCAGCACGCCGCCGTATAGGCCGCGCCGGGTCATCTCGACCTCCTCGATCAACTCCATGGCCCGCACCTTGGGTGCCCCGGAAAGAGTGCCGGCCGGGAAACATGCCGTCACCGCGTCCAGCGCGGTCTTCCCCTCGGCCAACTCCCCGGTCACCGTGGACACCAGGTGCATCACATGGCTGTAGCGCTCGATATGGCTGTAGTCCTCGACCCGCACGGTGCCCGGGCGGCACACCCGCCCCAGATCGTTGCGGCCGAGATCGACGAGCATCAGGTGCTCGGCGCGTTCCTTCTCGTCGGCCAGCAGTTCCTTTTCGAGCAGCACGTCTTCTTCCTCGGTGGTGCCGCGCCACCGCGTACCCGCGATCGGGTGGGTGGTGGCCCGGCCGTCTTTCACTGTGACCAGAGCCTCGGGACTGGAGCCGACAACCGAAAAGTCCAGTCCGCCATCGGCATCGGGAACGTTGAGCAGATACATGTACGGGCTCGGGTTGGTCACCCGCAGCATCCGGTAGACATCAATAGGATCCGCTCTGGTGGTCATCTCGAACCGCTGTGAGGGCACCACCTGGAACGCTTCGCCGGCCTCGATGTCGCCGACGAGCTTCTCGACGATCGCGGTGTACTCCTCCACCGTGCGCTGCGCGCGGTGATCAGGCACAGGGCGGCTGAACGTCGCCACGGTGGACGACAGCGGCTGCCCGAGGGCGGTGGTCATCACATCGAGGCGTCGCACCGCATCGTCATACGCCTCGTCAACCCGTTCGTCGGTGCCGTTCCAGTTCACCGCATTGGCGATCAAGGTGATGGTGCCCTCGTGGTGGTCGACGGCCGCGATGTCGGTGGCCAGCAGCAGCACCATGTCCGGCAGTCCCAGATCGTCGACAGCGAGCTCTGGGAGCCGTTCCAGCCGGCGCACCATATCGTAGGCGAAATAGCCCACCAACCCCGATGACAGCGGCGGCAGATCGGGCACCGCCTCGGTCTGCAGCAGATCCAGCGTGGCTCGCAAAGCTGCCAACGGCTCGCCGCCGCTGGGTGCGTCCTTGGGTGCCGTACCCAGCCACACCGCCTCGTCGTTGCGGACCGTCAGGGCCGAGGGGGCACCGGCGCCGATGAACGACCATCGTGACCACGAGCGACCGTTCTCGGCCGATTCCAGCAGGAACGTGCCGGGACGGTTGGCGGCGAGCTTGCGGTACGCGGACAACGGCGTCTCGCTGTCGGCCAGCACCTTGCGCGTCACCGGGACCACGCGGTGCTCGGAGGCCAGCGCCCGGAAATCCTCGCGCGATGTGGTGCGGGTGAGGCTGTCGGGGGTGGTTTGCACAGACCAATCCTCCCAGATCGACGTAGCAGGACTGGCATGCAGACGGCTAGCGTGGGCGACCATGACACAGATCAGGACCGGTGACACCGTTCCCGACTTTGAACTCCCCGACCAGACCGGCACGATTCGCAGTCTGACGAGCCTGCTCGCCGACGGCCCGGTGGTGCTGTTCTTCTATCCGGCGGCGATGACTCCGGGATGCACCAAGGAGGCCTGTCACTTCCGCGATCTGGCCGGCGAGTTCACCGCCGCCGGGGCGAACCGGGTCGGGATCAGCACCGACCCGGTCGCCAAACAGGCCAAGTTCGCCGACATCCAGAATTTCGACTACCCGCTGCTCTCGGATGCCGACGGCAAGGTGGCGGCCCAGTTCGGGGTCAAGCGTGGCCTGCTGGGCAAGCTCATGCCCGTCAAGCGGACCACGTTCGTCATCGACACCGACCGCACCGTGCTGGCGGTGATCTCCAGCGAGATCAGCATGGACACCCATGCTGACAAGGCACTGGAAGTGCTCAAGGCGCGTTGACCGCCCGCAGCACCGCCGCCATCGACGCCGCGAGTACCGAATCGCTGCGCCCGCACGCCCATCCGGTGCGAGTGGCCGACCGGTACTCCAGGTAGCTGACGGCGGTGCTGCCGATCGACTGCTGGGTCAGACTCAACACCTCGACCGAATGGCCGATCTCCTCCAGCGCGGCCCGCAGTGCATCCACCGGGCCGATGCCACGATGGCTGCTGGTCACGGTGCGGCCGTCGCACACCAGCGTGAGGTCGGTGACCGCGGCTGCACCGTCGCCGCCGGTGTGCCAGTCCTTGAGGTGCACCGGCCCGGCGGGATCGAGATAGGCCGCTTCGAACAACTCGAACAGTTCGGCGGCGGTGATCTCGGCACCACTCTCGTCAGTGTGCGTCTGGACGTGGCGGGCGAAATCGATCTGCAGGCGGCGCGGCAGTTCCAGTCCGTATTCACCTGCCAGCAGGTACGCAATCCCACCCTTGCCTGACTGCGAGTTCACCCGGATCACCGCGTCATAGGTGCGGCCGATGTCGGCCGGGTCGATCGGCAGATACGGTACCCGCCAATCGATTTCATTCTCCGGCCGCCCCGTGTCCACGGCGCGTCGGCGATGTTCGGCGAACCCTTTCTTGATCGCATCCTGGTGTGTTCCCGAAAACGCCGTGTGCACCATGTCCCCGACATACGGATGGCGCTCGTGGATCGGCATTCGGGTGCAATGACTGACTGTCCGCGCGATCTCGTCGATGTCGGAGAAGTCGATCATCGGGTCCACACCCTGCGCATGCAGATTCAATGCCAAGGTCGCGATGTCGACATTGCCCGTGCGTTCACCGTTGCCGAACACGCAGCCTTCGACCCGCTGCGCCCCGGCGAGCACCGCCAGTTCGGCACACGCGATGCCCGTTCCCCGATCATTGTGCGGATGCACCGACAAGATGACGCTGTCACGGCGAGATACGTTGCGGTGCATGTATTCGATCTGATCGGCATACACATTCGGGGTGGCGACTTCGACGGTGGCCGGCAGGTTCAAGATGACCGGACGATCAGGCGTGGCTTGCCACCGCACCGTGACCGCGTCGCACAACTCCAGCACATAGTCGGGCTCGGTGAGGTTGAACACCTCCGGCGAGAACTCGAATCGCACATTGGGCATGCCGTCGGTGCATTCCAGGACGTCTTGCGCGCCGTTCAGAATGAGATCCCGCAGTTCGGTACGGGTTTTCCCCAGCACCACGTCGCGCCAGGTCGGTGCGGTGGCGGTGTACATGTGGATGACGACGTCGTTGCCGATGCCACGAACCGAGTCCACGGTCCGTTCGATCAGATCGCGGCGCGCCGGCACGAACACCACGATGGTGACATCCGGCGGGGCGATGTCGGATTCCGCCAGCAGCCGGACGAAGTCGAAGTCGGTCTGCGACGCGGATGGGTATCCGACCTCGATCTCCTTGTAGCCCATGGCGACGAGCAGTTCGAAGAACCGGCGTTTACGGGCCGGATCCATCGGCTCGGCCAGCGCCTGGTTGCCGTCCCGCAAGTCGACCGGAACCCACAGCGGCGCGGTAGTGATGCGTGCGGTGGGCCAATCGCGTTGCACCAGAGGGACTTCAACACGGTCGTAGATGCTGGCGTAGCGATGTGATGGCATCTGGGATTGCCGCTGCCGGTTCCACGTCGGTGCGGTCGCCGGGACTTCCCCGGCCGGGGTGTCGATGGTGGGAAATGCTGACGTCATCAGGGTGCCTTCGGTCGGATGGGTTTCGACCGGCGCGACACAGCCCCACGGCAGGGGGCCGGTCGATTCAGGCCCCGCCGCGGCGGCTAAGCAGGAGGACGCGCGTCATGATGCGTAGACTATACACAACTCCTCAGACAAGTAGACAGGTTGTGATGACGTCCCAAGTTCAGCGTCACCCGCTGGCAGCCCAGACCGCCCAGCTCCTCCTGACGCGCATCCGCCAGGGCGAGTGGCCGCTGGGCCATCGCCTTCCCGGCGAGACGACCCTCTCCACACAGCTCGGCGTGGGCCGCTCCACCCTGCGTGAAGCCATCCGTGAACTGTCCGGCAGGGGTGTGCTGGAGAGCCGCCAGGGCGCCGGGGTATTCGTGACGGCGCTCGACGCCGCCGAAGACTGGGACACCGTGCTGCGCCGCGCCACCATCGTGTCGGTGATCGAGGCACGTATCGCCATCGAAGCCGAGGCCGCCGCACTCGCCGCCACCCGGCGCACCCCTGCCGATCTGCGCGCGATCCGTCGCACCCTGGCCGCGCGCGGTGTGCTCGGCCAGTCGGTACCCGACCACGTCGACGCGGATATGGCGTTTCACCGAACGGTGATTGCCGCGGCCCACAATGACGTGCTGACCCAGCTGTTCGACGCCTTCCTCCCCCGGCTGCGCCTGGCGATGATCGACATGCTCAAGATCCGGCCGGTCGCGTCCGAACCCTGCGATCACGACCTGCACCAGCAGCTGGCCGACGCGATCGTCGCCCGGGATCCCGAGGCCGCCGCGGCCGCCAGCCGAACCCATTTGAGCTCATTGAAGGAGTCTTTCGCATGACGCCGGTCCTCGACATCGCCGATGTCACCTTCCGCCGTGACGGCAAGCAGATCATCGACGGCATCTCCCTGACCGTGCAGTCCGGTGAGCACTGGGCCCTGCTGGGACCCAATGGAGCCGGCAAGAGCACGCTGCTGGGTTTCTGTGCCGCCGTGACGTTTCCGACCTCGGGCACCGTGCGGGTGCTCGGCGGTCAGATGGGCCGCACCGACCTGGCGGTGCTGCGGCGCTCCATCGGTCACGTGAATCCGCGGCACCGCCTGCAGTACCCGCTCACCGTGCGCGAGGTGGTGCTTACCGGCATCACCGCCACCATCGACATCGCCGCGCACTGGACGCCCACCACCGAGCAGGCGCGCCGAGCCGAGGAACTGATCGACACCGTGGGACTCTCGGCCCGTACCGACGCGATCTGGCCGACACTGTCACAGGGCGAGCGGGGCCGCACCTTGATCGCACGAGCGTTGATCGCCGATCCTCAGCTACTCCTGCTGGACGAACCCACCACCGGCCTGGACGTCGCAGCCCGCGAACAACTACTGGAAACCCTTGACACACTGGATGACTCACACCCCGACATGGCCTCGATCCTGGTCACCCACCACCTCGAGGAGCTGCCAACCAGCACCACCCACGCGCTGCTGATCGCGCAGGGGCGCACCGTCGCCAGCGGCCCGGCCCGCGATGTCGTCAACACCGAGCATGTCAGCGAGGCCTTCGCTCACCCCGTGGTGGTCGGACATGAGGACGGCCGCTGGAGCGCGCGGGCCAAGGCCAGTTCGCGAGTGCTCTAAGCCTGGCGCTCGGGCTCGGTTGGGGTGTTGCGGCGTCGGCGCGCCTCGCGATGCCGGGTCACCGGAGTGGTGTCGATGACGCGGTTGACCATGGTCGCCAGAAAACGCGACGGCTGCAGCTCGGGCGGAACAACGTCATGCCGAATGGCGATGTCGGGCAATGCCGCCAAGGCCTCGTCGACAGCGGCTGTGGCAACGTCCACGATCTCGAACAGTGCGTCCGGCTCGGCCTTTTCGATGCTGTCGACTTCTTCGTCCGCGGATTCAACGACCTCGGAGTCGTAATCGATCATCACCAGCGCCACGGCGTGATAGGCGTCGTCCTCGGTGCCGAGCTTGCCCAGCAGGTCGATGAGCCACTCAGCCTTGTCCGGTTCCGTAGTCAGGATCGTCGAGCGCAAGCCGTAGACGAATCCCAGCGCCGACAACGGGTGGCGCAGGCGCAGATTCTTGGCGTCGCCGTAGCTTTCCTCGACACGGTTCGCGGCGTTCTTGCCGAAGCTGGAATCCATGCGTTTGGTGCTGATCAGCAATTCCGGGCCGGTGTCCCAGTCCGACATCACCACGTCGACCTGTTTCATGTAGTGCTTGCCCAACACGCTCGCGCTCGACGCGGCAACGCCTTTCATCGACCGCTTGAGCCGTTGCTCGATGAGGTGCCGCTCCTTCTGCGGCAGCGCTTCGAGCAGGCTGGCGATGGCGCCGGGCATGATCCGCGGATCGGTCGCCCTGGGCCACACCGCATCCGTATCGAACCCGGCGCGGCGCAACTCGTAGGCCAGCCACACATCGAGGGCCAGGGCCGGAACCCCGGTGGTGGACGGCGCATCCAGGAACAACGGCACCCCGAGCAGCTTCCGCAGAACCCGGAAATCGGGGACGAAGCTCAGATCGCCGGCCACCCGCACCCAGGGGTTGGTGTGCATGCCCCCGGGCGCGGCGTCAGCCACGATCCGGTCGAAGATGGCCCACGCAGTGGCTTTGGTCGACGGTTCAGCGGGCACGCCGAGACCTTACCGTCCGGCGCGTTGCCAATGAATCGCGCGCCGTCCGAACAGGTTCCAGGACGATCAGGGCCGGTAGTCCCAACGCGTCGTCGACGATGCGGGTCGCCTCCAGCAGTCCGCCGCGTTCCAACAGCGCGCCGACGCGACGACGCACCGCCCGCAGCTCGTCGGCGCGAGCCGCCACCAGATCAGGCGACGGAACCAGCCAACGGTCCGCCTCACGGGGTTCGATCTTGAGGATGCCGCCGCCGTAGGAGCGCCCCACGATCTCGGCGTGCAACACAGTCACCGAGTTCAGCGCGGCCAACCCCAGCAGGTCGCGGCCCAGCGTCCGCGGCCCCTCACGCAGGTACACGCCATGCACCGAATTGAGGTGATGTGCCTTGACCCGGTTGGTGATCAACCGCGGGGTGTCGGCGTTCATACAGGTCAGCAGCAAGTCGGCCGGATTCACCAGTGGGACCAGGTACCAGGGCCGGCGCACCCGGCACTTGTAGGCGAGATGCACGCCGGCGGCGTAACCGGCGTCGATGTAGCGCTGCGCGGCGCCCGACGGTTGCCCGAGCGGCCGGAACAGGTGGATGGACCGGCCGTCCTCCCCCAGTTTGTCCAGCTGGTCGGCGGTCAGTGTCAGCCCGCGAAGGTGCGCGCTGCCGGGCGGGGACAACGGCAGCAGATCGGTGCGCTGCAGACCCAGTTCACCGACGCGTTCCGGGGACAGCGCGAAGAAGCTGTTGTTGCCGGTCACCATGCCCAGAGTCGTGTCACCCCAACTCTCCAGCATCGTGAAATGCCCGTCGGTCTGCAGACCGTGGAGCGCGTCGACCGGTGCGTTGCCGATCAGCCCGCTGACCCATTTGTCGGCGGGATCGCGCGGCGACCAACGACGTTGTGCGAGTTCAGATGTCAGTGATGCCGCGTTGCGGGCCCGATGGATGACCGCGTGGTCACACGGACCGCCACCGTAGCCGTCTGCCAGCAGCAGCACCACGTCGGCCTCGGCCTCGGGAAACACCTGCTCGTCGAACATCACCAACTCGACACTGGTGAACCGCTCGAACAAGAACTTCCGTACTGCCGCCGCGTAGTTCACGCTGAGCAGCTCGGCGGGCAGCACCAGCGCCAGCCGGCCGCCGGGCCGCAGGAAGAGCGCGGCGTGCACGGTGAACGCCGCCCAACTCGAGGCCAGGCCCGACAGGGTGACGCCGGCTTTGAGCGCGGCCCGGCGCGATTGGGCCCGGGTGGCGCCGCGGAAGTCCTGATAACGGATGTAGGGCGGGTTGCCGATCACCGCGGTGTATTCAGCACGCGGGTCGATGGTGAAGAAATCGGCAGTCCTGATGCGGGCCGTGCCGCCGGCCGCGGCGACGCGCCTGCGTGCAGTGGCCGCGCTGGCCGCGTGGAGTTCCACTCCGTCAACCCTCGGCTGGATGGCCCCCAATTCGGTCAGCCTCGTGACGGCCTCGACCACGAACACGGCTTCCCCTGCCGCAGGCTCGAAGACCGCGTCATCAGCGGACCGGATGGCCCATCTGGTGAGGTAACGCGAAATCTCGGGCGGGGTGAAGAACGCACCGCGCGCTTTACGGGTCGCGGCGGTGTCGGTCATCCCGTCATTGTTGCCGATCGCCCCGACAAGTTCGGACATCGCAACGCGATGGTGCGTGATAAGGCGGCCACCGGATAGAACCCCGGTTGATCAGGATCGGGGTCCGGTGGCGGCGGAAGGTGCCAGCTGACCGAAAAGTTCTCAGGTTCGACCGGTGCGTTGATCCACCTCGCGAATGGGCCGGAGCTGAGGTCGTTACCGGCGTCAGGCTGGTCGATGATGTTAAGTTCGGATCGGTCTAATTCCGAGGTGCAACTGAGCGCGACGCCGGCGCGCGCCAGGGGTGACCGGCGATTGGCGCGTTTTCTGCCGCCGTCCCCAAGCTCGGGCACCCTAGCCCTGGCACCCTCAACTCCGACGCGCATCCTGCGCCAGGGCACATCATCGCTCCGCGAGGTTCGTGGCCGATTTGCGTCCTGCAACGACTCGTGGTTGTACTGTTTGCTGCACGGCGGCAAGGGGACAGCGCCGCTGGGCGTAGGCGGGGAAGCAAACAATGAAGACAGACAACATCATTCGTATTGCGCAAACCGTCCTCGCGTCCGCTGTCGCTGCGTTCGCGATATCTGTGGTGGTAGGCGGGCACTGGTGGGAAACCCCCGCCGCCCTTCCGCCGACGACCAATGTAGACGCCGTGGCTGCCCAGGTTGTGTCGCTGGCTCGCGCGCAGTTAGCGACCAGTGAGGGGACAAAGGATCTCGCTCTCACTCTGGGTGACGACCTGCAGCTGATCAACGTCGACCTCAACCAATACCGGGGTCTTCTCACCATCACCACGCCCAAAGGCACGCAGAAATACGTGCAGGTGAACGTTACGGCGGATCCGACCGGCGCAATGTTCTACAACATGGACGGCATGTCGCTGTCGAACTTGGTCGAAGCCGCCAACAAAGAAGACGCGAATTAATGACGATCGGCAGGATTTCAGTCGTGAACTTGTGGCGCAAGATGGTCTTAGTCGGCATCGCCTCAGCGACCCTATCGATGGTTGACGTAGCCGTCGCCAACGCCTACGACACCGTTGACTACGGGACGAATCGCGTGGCCTGCATGGCGGCAGAGAAACAACTAAAGGCCTCCGGTATCCGGTACGCGAATTGCTACGAAACGGGGCCAGGTCACTACTCCCTCGCCTGGGATGATTGACTACCGAACCGCTGAATCAGTGGCGTGTCGTCGGCTTTCGATACCGGCTGCGGAGGATTCGATGACCCACAAGACGACTTGGAGCGATCATGCGTGCCACCGCCACGGTGTTTTCCCGTGGTGGCGGCGTTCATGAGGCATTGGTTAACGCGACCTGCTAGGGCGGTCGTCAAACGAATCGAACCGTCAGTCGGAAAGCAGCACGTCCGCGTCGAAGCACGTGTGCGCCCCGGTGTGGCAGGCCGCACCGGTCTGATCGACCTCGAGCAACACCGTGTCGCCGTCGCAGTCCAAGCGGACCGAGTGCACGTACTGCGTGTGCCCGGATGTCAGGCCCTTGACCCACTGCTCGCCGCGGGACCGCGAAAAGTACGTGGCCTCACGGGTTTCCAAGGTACGGGCCAGCGCGTCGTCGTCCATCCAGGCGACCATCAGTACTTGACCGGTGGACCGCTCCTGCGCCACCGCACTGAACAAGCCGTCGGCGTTCCGCTTCAAGCGTGCCGCAATAGCCGGGTCGAGACTCATCGCGCCACACCTCGATCTGTCCTCTTCGCTGCGCTCATCGGACGATGATCCCTTCCGCCGCCATCGCCGCCTTCACCTCACCGATGGTCAGTTCCCGGAAGTGGAACACGCTGGCAGCCAGCACCGCGTCGGCGCCGGCCTGGACGGCCGGCGCGAAATCGGCCACCGCTCCGGCACCGCCGCTGGCGATCACCGGGACGCCCACCGCCGCGCGCACCGCACGCAGCATCGGCAGATCGAATCCGGCCTTGGTGCCGTCGCGGTCCATCGAGTTGAGCAGGATCTCGCCGACCCCGAGTTCGGCGCCGCGCACGGCCCACTCGATCGCATCGATGCCGGTGCCGCGGCGACCACCGTGCGTGGTCACCTCCCACCCCGAGCGGGTGGGCTGATCGCCGGCCGGCACGGTACGGGCGTCGACGCTGAGCACGATGCACTGGGAGCCGAACTGGCGGGCCATCTCGGCCAGGAGTTCGGGCCGGGCAATGGCGGCGGTGTTGACCGACACCTTGTCGGCGCCGGCACGCAGGAGCACGTCGACGTCGTCGACCGCGCGCACGCCGCCGCCGACGGTCAGCGGGATGAACACCTGCTCGGCGGTGCGCTTGACCACCTCGAGCATGGTGGCCCGGCCCGACGAGGACGCGGTCACGTCGAGGAAGGTCAGCTCGTCGGCGCCTTCGGCGTCGTAGGCCGCCGCGAGTTCGACGGGATCGCCCGCGTCGCGCAGGTTCTCGAAGTTGACGCCCTTGACCACCCGGCCGGCGTCGACATCCAGGCACGGGATGACCCTTGTCGCGACGTCACTGATGGTGTTCACAGGTAGTCCTCCGGATTGCCAGCGGATTTCACGAGTTCCAGCATGCGTTCGTGCACGCCGGGCGCGGCGGCCAGTGCCGACTTCGACTCGGCCGTCCACGGCTCACCGGCCAGGTCTGTCACGATCCCCCCGGCCGCGCGAACCAGCGCTACGCCGGCGGCATGGTCCCAGATGTGATGGCCGAAACTGATGGCTCCACCCAGGATTCCGGCTGCAACATAGGCCAGGTCCACTCCAGTGGCGCCGTGCATCCGCACGCGCGAGCACACCCGGCTGAGGTTCGACAGCACCTCGACCCGGTAGCGCCCGGGGAACCGGCCGCGGGAGTCGATGTTGAAGGTCTGGATGCCGATGATCGAGTCGGTCAGCGTCGGTGATCCCAGCGGTGGCAGCGCGGTGCCGTTGTCGCGCACCGGCCCTCCGGCGAGCGCCGAATAGCGCTGTCCGGTGAACGGCAGCCACGTCAGGCCGGCTACCGGCTCGCCATCGGCCAGCAGGCCGAGCAGGATCGCCGCCATCGGCGACCCGGCCGCGTAGTTGAACGTGCCGTCGATCGGGTCGAGAACCCACACCAACGGCGAATCGATCGGCTCACCGCCGAATTCCTCGCCGTGAACCCCGATCCCGGTGGCCTCGGTCAGCGCCCGCACCACCTGCCGCTCGATCGCGAGATCGACCTCGGTGGCGAAGTCGTTGCCCTGCTTGGTGACCGCGGAATCGGCGCGGTGCCCGGCGATGAACGGCACCGATGCCGCGTCGAGGATCTCGGTCGCCGCGGCAACCAGTGCGGCCAGCTTCGACGGATCCAGGTCACCCACCTCGCTTATCCGCTGACCGCGGCCAGTGCCTGCGGCAGAGTGAATCGTTCGGCGTAGAGCGCCTTCCCGACGATCGCGCCCTCGACACCATGGCCCGTCAGGGTGGCGATCGCCCGGAGGTCATCGAGGCTGGACACCCCGCCGGATGCGATCACCGGGGCGTCGGTGCGGTCGGCGACCGCGGCGAGCAGTTCCAGGTTAGGACCGGTGAGGGTGCCGTCCTTGGTGACGTCGGTGACGACGTAGCGCGAACACCCTTCGCGATCAAGACGATCCAGAACGTCCCACAGATCGCCACCGTCGGTTTCCCAACCGCGGCCGCGCAGCCGCCAGCTGCCGTTCTCGAACTGCACGTCCAGCCCGACCGCCACCCGGTCGCCATATTCGGCGATGGCACCGCGGCACCACTCGGGACTTTCCAGCGCCGCGGTTCCGATGTTCACCCGGGCACAGCCGGTGTCCATGGCGGCCTTTAAAGAGTCGTCATCGCGGATGCCACCGGACAGTTCGACTTTCACGTCGAGCTTGCCGACCAGATCAGCCAGCAGCTCGCGGTTGCTGCCCCGGCCGAAAGCGGCGTCCAGATCGACCAGGTGGATCCACTCGGCGCCGTCGCGCTGCCAGGCCTGCGCGGCCTCCAACGCCGAACCGTAGTCCGTCTCGCTGCCGGCCTTGCCCTGCACCAGACGCACGGCCTTGCCGTCCACCACGTCGACGGCAGGCAACAGAATTAAACTCACAGTCCCTCAACCCAATTCGCGAGCAGCGTCGCACCGGCGTCGCCACTCTTCTCCGGATGAAATTGCGTGGCCGACAACGCGCCGTCTTCGACGGCGGCGATGAACGGCACGTGATGCGTCGCCCAGGTAACCAATGCATCCGGGTTACCGGACCACTCCTGGGCGGCGTACGAATGGACGAAATAGAAACGCGTGGTGGCGTCGAGCCCCTTGAACAGCGTGCTGCCTGCCGCCGCGTCGACGACGTTCCAGCCCATGTGTGGGATCACCGGGGCCTCCAGCCGGGTCACCGAGCCGGGCCACTGACCGCAACCGGTGGACTCCGTCCCGAACTCAACCCCGCGAGCGAACAGGATTTGCATGCCCACACAGACGCCCAGAACCGGACGTTCGTTCTGCAGGCGGTCGGCGATGATCTTCTCGCCCCCGATCGCGCGGAGCCCGGTCATACAGGCCTCGAACGCACCGACACCGGGCACCACCAGACCGTCAGCCGCGGCCGCCGCGCCGGGATCTGCCGTGACCTCGACGTCGGCACCTGTGCGCTCCAACGCCCGCTGGGCCGAGCGCAGATTGCCCGATCCGTAGTCGAGCACGATGACTTTCTTTGTCACAGGGTGCCTTTGGTGGACGGGACGCCGGTTACCCGCGCGTCGTATTCGACGGCCTGACGCAGCGCGCGGGCCACCGCCTTGTACTGCGCCTCGGTGATGTGGTGCGGGTCGCGGCCGTACAACGTGCGCACGTGCAATGCGATGCGGGCATTGAATGCCAGCGATTCGAACACGTGCCGGTTGATCACGGTGTGGTACGGCGCGCTGGACCCGGCGATGGTGAACTCCACCATGAACTCGGGCTCTCCGGTGTGCACGAAGTAGGGCCGACCGGACACATCGACGGCCGCATGCGCGAGCGTCTCGTCCATCGGGATGAATGCGTCGCCGAACCGGCGGATGCCCTTCTTGTCACCCAGGGCCTGGCCCAACGCCTGGCCCAGCACGATCGCGGTGTCCTCGATCGTGTGGTGCCCCTCGATCTCGATGTCGCCCTTGGCGTGCACCGTGAGATCGAAGCTGGCGTGGGTGCCCAGCGCGGTCAGCATGTGGTCGAAGAACGGGACACCGGTGTCGATGTCGACGACACCGGTGCCGTCGAGGTCGATCTCGACGACGATGTCGGATTCCCTGGTCTTACGTTCGACCTTCGCGCGACGGGTCACGATGCTCCTACCGGGCTGTTGGCGGGCTGAAGTTCAGTGGCGGCGAGATCGGCGCTGGCTGCCAGGAACGCGTCGTTCTCCTCAGCCAGACCGATTGTGGTGCGCAGGAAGCCGGGGATGCCGACATCGCGGATGAGGATCCCCTTGTCCAGGTAGCGCTGCCAGCTGGCCGGGGCGTCGGCGAACTCGCCGAACAACACGAAATTCGCGTCGCTCGGGATCACCCGGTAGCCGAGTCGGGTCAGTTCGGCGCTCACCCGGTCACGTTCGGCGGCCAGAGTGGCGACGCTGGCCAGGGTGTCGTCGGCATGCCGCAGTGCCGCGCAGGCGGCGGCCTGGGTGAGCACCGACAGGTGATACGGCAGGCGCACGAGCAGCAGCGCGTCGATCACCGCGGGAGCGGCAGCCAGATAACCGAGCCGTCCGCCGGCGAAGGCGAACGCCTTGCTCATCGTGCGGGTGACGATCAGCTTGGCCGGGAACTCGTCGATCAGGGTGACTGCGCTGGGCTGCGACGAGAACTCGCCGTAGGCCTCATCGACGATCAAGATCCCACCGGTCATCGCCTCAAGCAGACGGCGTAGGTCGTCGACCGAAACGCTCTGTCCCGACGGGTTGTTCGGGCTGGCAACGAACACCACGTCGGGTGTGCGTTCCTTTACTGCCGCCACAGCTACGTCGACGGCAAGCCCGAAATCGTCAGCCCGGGCTGCCTGCAGCCACTCGGTCTGGGTGCCGTCGGAGATGATCGGGTGCATCGAGTACGACGGCACGAACCCGATCGCAGTACGTCCGGGCCCACCGAAGGCCTGCAACAACTGCTGCAGGATCTCGTTGGAACCATTTGCCGCCCAAAGATTGTCGATGGTGAGCTGCACCCCGGTGGCCGCCGTGAGATAGGTAGCCAGATCGGTGCGCAACGACACCGCGTCCCGGTCGGGATAGCGGTGCAGTTCGGCCGCGACCTCACGGACCGAGGCGGCGACGTCGTCGATGAGGGCCTGGGTCGGCGGGTGCGGGTTCTCGTTGGTGTTGAGCCGTACCGGAACCACCAATTGCGGTGCACCGTAAGGTGATTTCCCGCGCAGGTTCTCGCGCAGCGGCAGATCGGCCAGCGTCACATCTTGTGCGCTCATCAGCGTCCTCTGCTCTTCGCGCAAGCGCTCATCACCGCTCGAACCTCCGTCGTACCGCCTCGCCGTGCGAGGGCAGGTTTTCCGCCTTGGACAGCGTGATGACATGTCCGGAAACGTCCTTGAGTGCGGCCTCGTCGTATTCGACGACGTGGATGCCACGCAGGAACGTCTGCACGGACAGGCCACTGGAGTGCCGGGCGCAGCCGGCGGTAGGCAGCACATGGTTGGACCCGGCGCAGTAGTCGCCGAGGCTGACCGGAGACCAGGCGCCGACGAAAATGGCTCCCGCAGAACGGATCCGGCTGGCCACAGCGGGCGCATCTACGGTCTGGATCTCGAGGTGCTCGGCGGCGTAGGCGTTAACCACCCGCACCCCCGCCTCGATGTCGTCGACCAGCACGATCGCGGACTGCTTACCAGAGAGCGCCACCCGGACGCGCTCGACGTGCACGGTGGTGGCCAACTGGCGGGTGAGCTCGCGGTCGGTGGCTTCAGCCAGCGCTTCGCTGTCTGTGACCAGCACGCTGGCCGCCATCTCGTCGTGCTCGGCCTGGCTGATCAGATCCGCGGCGACGTGTACCGGATCGGCCGTGCCATCGGCCAAGATCGCGATCTCCGTCGGACCGGCCTCGGCGTCGATGCCGACCTGCGAGCGGCAGATCCGCTTGGCGGCGGTCACGTAGATGTTGCCGGGGCCCGTGATCATGTCGACCGGCGCGAGTTCGGCGCCATCGGTATCGGTGCCGCCGTAGGCCATCAGCGCCACTGCCTGCGCACCGCCGACAGCCCACACCTCTTCGACGCCGAGCAGTGCGGCGGCGGCCAGGATGGTCGGGTGCGGCAGGCCGTCAAATTCCGCCTGCGGCGGGCTGGCGATCACCAGCGAATCGACGCCCGCGGTCTGTGCGGGCACCACGTTCATCACGACACTCGACGGGTACACGGCGTTGCCGCCGGGCACGTACAGCCCGACACGCTCGACCGGCACCCAGCGTTCGGTGACGGTGGCACCGGGGGCCAGCGTGGTGGTGGTATCAGTGCGGCGCTGATCGGCATGCACGGTGCGAGCGCGGTCGATCGCGACCTGCAATGCAGCGCGTACGTCGGGGGCGAGCTCAGCCAGCGCGGCAGCCAATCGGGCAGCCGGCACCCGCACGGTATCGGGCCGGATGCCGTCGAACGTATGGCCGTAATCCAGGGCAGCCTTCGCGCCGTGCTCGGCGACGGCCTCCACGATCGGGCGGACCTTGGGCACCACTGCGTCCACGTCGACTCCGCCGCGGGGCAGCGCGGATCGCAGCTGCGCAGCGTTGAGTACGCGGTTACGCAGGTCGATTCGGGACATCTGAAACTCGGCCATCGGCTCAATTGTCCCTGATCAGTCCAGTTCATAAAAATCCGTCGCCCGCTGCCGCCGACACGGCCCACCGTAGGGTGGTCACAGACTGCCGAATGGAGCCCTAGATGTCAGCGAAAGACCATCCCAACGACGTTCCCGGTGTGCCGATGCTGGTGCCGCCCGCGCTGGAGCGGTTCCAGATCAAGTACATCAACCCGGCCCTCAGACCGCTCTCCAAGCGCCTGCCCGGGTTCACAGTGATCAAGCACCACGGCCGGAAGTCCGGAACGCCGTACGAGACCATCGTGACCAGCTACCGCAAAGGCAATACGCTGGCGGTTCTGCTGGCCCACGGAAAGACCAACTGGGTGAAGAACGTCCTGTCAGCCGGCGAGGCCGACGTGCACGTGTTCCGCGGCGACATCAAGATCACCAACCCCCGCGTCCTGCCCGCAGGCACCGACGATCCGACACTCCCGCGAATCGCCCGCATCGGCGCCCGCCGGACCGGCGTCTTCGTCGCAGATATCGTTTGACACACTCGCCAGACTGCATACATGACCTGGCAGATCTGGCTGGCGTTTCTCGGCGCGTCGATCGCCATCAGCGTGTCCCCCGGAGCCGGGGCGATTCTGTCGATGGCCACCGGCCTGACTCACAGCGTCCGCCGCGGCACGTGGAGCGTGGTGGGGCTGCAGATCGGACTGATGCTGCAACTGGTGTTGGTGGCCGTCGGGTTGGGCGCCGTCGTCGCCGGCTCGGTCCTGGCCTTCCAGATCGTCAAATGGCTGGGTGTGGCCTATCTGATCTACCTGGCGGTCCAGCAGTGGCGCAGCGCCTCGCAGGACCTGCGCGCCCGGATGGGCGGCACCGTCGAGCGGAGCCGGCTGGCATTGATGATGCGGGGCTTCCTGGTGAACACCACCAATCCGAAAGGCTTGGTGTTCCTGCTCGCCGTGCTGCCACAGTTCGTGGTGCCGACGGCGCCGCTGTTGCCTCAATACCTGACGATCGCGGCAACAATGGTCGCCGTCGACATCGTGGTGATGAGCCTCTACACCGGGCTGGCCGCACGGTTGCTCACCTGGCTGCAGACACCGCGCCAGCAGACCATCCTGGGCCGGGTGTTCTCCGGACTGTTCGCCACCGCCGCGGTGGTGCTGTCGCTGGTCCGCCGTGGCGCGACTGCCTAGGACCGCTCCGTCGTGCACTAAACCGAGGATTCCAGCCACATGTTGACCGAAATCCTCAGTTTAGTTGTCGAGGCCGGGCATGATCTGCGACCGGCGGACCCCACTTCGCGACTGCCTAGCTACCCGTCAAGCCCTCCAACGCGCCCTTGATGATCGGCGCTGCTTGCTCCATCGCAACCCGTAAGGGACCGGCGGCTTCGTGTGGCAGTACATCGCGGGACCAGAGGAAACGGCAGCGCTGTGGCCCTTCTGCCACCACCATCATCACGGCGTTGTCGTGCTCCGGTGGTGCGGTGTCGCCGATCAGTGAATATGCGATTCGGCTGGCCTGATCGTCGCGGCTGACCAGGCGCTCACGGGCGACGAAGCCATCGGCGAACGTCACGATCCGAATATCGCCGTCGGCCTCGGAGGATGTCACGAAGCCCGGCGCCATCCGCACCGGTCCGTCCGCCCAATCACCGATCACCTGCCACACGAGGGAACTGTCCGCTTCAACATCGAATTCAAGGTTGATCCATGCCATGGCACCAGTCTGGCCGGGCGCTGACCTCGTGTCTTGAACATTCTTGCGCGCTGTCGGCGTCGGCCCGGACTGTCGGTCCCGACGGCT
Organism: Mycobacterium sp. IDUB_9; assembly: GCF_055419505.1. Classification (NCBI taxonomy): domain Bacteria; kingdom Bacillati; phylum Actinomycetota; class Actinomycetes; order Mycobacteriales; family Mycobacteriaceae; genus Mycobacterium; species Mycobacterium sp. IDUB_9. Next base: position 73,531 of record NZ_JBVAXU010000003.1, read on the forward strand.
ACCGTGCAAGAGGTGTTGACCGCCGAGACCCTGATCGCGCGACCTGATTTCAGCGTCGCGACGTGGAACTGCACCGGCGGTGGTGCTGACTGGTCCGAGCCCGAGTGCCCCGTCGACGGACGGTTCGTGCTGGTGCGTTCCGGAGGCTTTCGCCGCCGCGGATCCGGCGATCCGGTGGAGCACGATGCAACGCTGGGCTACCTCGGCGAGCCCGGTGAAAGCGAGCAGTTCGCACATCCGCACGGGGGCGACGCGTGCACGTCAGTACAGCTCAACGCCCAGAACTGGTGGCAGCTCGCCGGCGATCCGGGACGGGCGGGGCCCGCTGCGGTGTATGTGGACGCCCGGCTGGAATTGACGCATCGACGGTTGCTGGCCAGCCATCAACACGATCCCGATTACGAACTTGCCGAGAACCTGGTGCAACTCGTGGGCACAGCGCTGCGCGCCGCCGCGCAACGACCGGTGCCGGCCGCCGATGCGCCGGGTCGGCCCGCCGACCGTCGGATGGTGGCTCAGGCGCGCGACGCCATCAGGCAGGACGATGACACAGCCGCGGGACTGTTCTCCCTTGCCGGTGCTCTCGGGGTCTCCGCGTACCGGCTGAGCCGATCGTTCAGCAATGAACTCGGAATCTCGGTGACGCGGTATCGCAACCGGGTGCGGGTCGGAAAGGCCCTCGACTTGCTGCAACGCGGTGAGTCCACAATGGCCGACGTCGCCGCCGGGCTGGGCTTCGCCGATCAGGCGCATTTGTGCCGGACAGTGCGCCAGCACACCGGCTACACGCCGACCGCGGTTCGGCGCGAATTGCGCCCGGTGTCCCCTCGTTAGGTGTCGAGACCGATGTCGAGCACCCGCACCGAATGGGTGAGAGCGCCGATCGCCAGGTAGTCGACCCCGGTGCCCGCGTACTCGGCAGCGCTGTCCAGGGACAGGCCTCCCGAAGATTCCAGCAGTGTCTTGGGCGAGCGCGTGTCCCGGCGCTGAACCGCGATCTGGGTCTGCCAGACCGGGAAATTATCGAGGAGCACCAGCTCCACGTCGGCGGCGAGCACGTCGTCGAGTTGCTCGAGGGAATCCACTTCGACCTCGCACGGCAGGTCCGGAGCCTCGGCCCGGACGGCCTTGAGCGCAGCCAGGACCGACCCTGCCGCGGCGACGTGGTTGTCCTTGATCAGTGCCGCGTCGCCGAGTCCCATTCGGTGGTTGACGCCGCCGCCGACGCGCACCGCGTACTTCTGCAGTGCCCGCATACCCGGCAGCGTCTTGCGCGTATCGCGGATCTTGGCGTGGGTGCCGGCCACCGCGTCGACCCAGGCCGCGGTCGCGGTGGCGATTCCTGACAGGTGACACATCAGGTTCAGCATGGTGCGCTCGGCGGTCAGCAGACCCCGGGTCGGCGCCTCGACGGTCAGGATCGCCGAACGGGCGTCCAACCGGACACCGTCCTCGACGCGGTCGATCACCCGGTAGCCGTCGGCACCGAGTACCTCGTCGAGGACCAGCAGGGCGATGTCGACACCCGCGGCCACGCCCGGCTCTCGGTTCACCACCGACGCTGTGGTCATCGCATCGGCGGCCACGGTGGCAAGGGTCGTGACATCGGGGCCGTAGCGCAAGTCCTCTTCGAGTGCCCGCGCGATCGTGGCCTGGGCCTCAGCCAACTCGGAATCCGAAAGTGCCATCAGCACACCGCCGTTGGGGCGTCGAGGGCAGGACGGCCGGCTACGGCACGAATCGTCACAGAATGCTCCTGAGCGGGATCGGTTTCGGGATGATCGCCACGATGGTGGCAACCCCGGCTCTCGGTGCGGGCCAGGGCTGAGACGGCAATCGCCTGTGCGGTTGCGGTGAGGGCCGCATCCTCGAAGCTGTGGCGAGTGGCGGGCTGTACGGATCCCGCGTCGGACAGGATTCCGTCGAGACGGCGCAGCCCCTCGGCGTCGCGCACCACCGAGGCACACTCGGACATGTTGCGCTGCAGGACATCTCGGTCAACAAAATCATGGCGGCGGTCCAGCGGTGCCTGCGCCCGCACCGAGCCCGCGGTACTCGCGTGCTCGGCAGCCGCCCGGCCGGCCCGGCCGCCGACGACCAGCCCTTCCAGAAGGCTGTTGGAGGCCAACCGATTGGCCCCGTGCATCCCCGTTCGGGCTACTTCGCCCGCGGCGAAAAGACCCGGCAGTTCGGTACGTCCGTGCACGTCGGTCACCACGCCGCCACAGCTGTAATGCGCACCGGGCACGACCGGGATGGGTTGGCGGGTCGGGTCGACGCCGGCTGCCGCGCAAGCCGCCGCCACCGTAGGAAACCGATTGGCGAACTGGGCCACACCCCGGGCGTCCAGGTACACGCACGGGTCACCGGTGACGCTCAGCCGGGCGTTGACGGCCGCGGCAACAACGTCGCGCGGGGCCAGGTCCCCCATCGGGTGCACCCCGTCGGTGACTGAATTACCGTGCGAATCAATGAGTATGGCGCCTTCACCGCGAAGCGCTTCGGTGATGAGCGGCCGCCGGCCACCACTGTTCGCGGCGTACAGCATCGTCGGGTGGAACTGGACGAACTCGATGTCGCGGACCGCAACGCCGGCCCACAAAGCCAGTGCGATGCCGTCGCCGGTCGAGCCACTGGGGTTCGTGGTCGCCTGGTACACGTGACCGAGGCCGCCGGTGGCCAGGATGACCGACGGTGCGTGCACGATGCCCAGGCCGTCCTCGTTGTGGACCAGCACTCCGGTCACGCCACTGTCGTCGCGCAGGACCTCGTACGCCACATGGTCACGTCGGATGTCGAGTTCGGCCGCCGCCGAATCGAGCGCCCGCTGCACCTCGGCCCCGGTCGCGTCGCCGCCGGCGTGAATGATCCGGCGTCGGGTGTGCCCGCCCTCTCGCGTCAATGCCCAGCGCCCGGGAGCGGTCTCGTCGAACTGGGCGCCGTCGGTCACCAGATCGGCTACCGCGCCGTACCCCGCCGCGACGATCGAGCGCACGGCGTCCGGATCGCACAGGCCACCACCGGCGGCAACGGTGTCCGCGACATGGGCCTCGACCGAGTCGTCGGTGTGCGGCAGAACCACGGCGATCCCGCCCTGGGCATGAAAAGTCGCCGTCTCACGGGCCTTGCTCAAAACCACCACCCGGCGGCCACGGCGATGCGCCGCCAAGGCCGCCACCAGTCCGGCGACACCGGTGCCGACCACAACGACGTCAGCACGCTGCTGCCACAGCGTCGAACTGCCGCAGGCGAAGCGGCTCGGTCCCCGGGCGCTGCCCGTCGGAGTCATTCGCCGCCGCCGGGCTGACCAATCGCTATCATCCGCTGCACGCTGGCACGACCCAGCCGGGCGGTTTCAGGATCGACATGCACCTCGTCGGCACCCTCGATCAGGCAGCGCAGCAGCGCGGCCGGAGTGATCATCTTCATGTAGCTGCACGAAGCCCGGTCGTTGACGGCCAGGAAGTCGACTTCCGGTGCGGCCCGGCGCAACTGGTGCAGCATGCCGACCTCGGTGGCGACGAGAACCTGCTTCGCCCGGGTCTGCCGCGCCGCGTCGAGCATGCCACCGGTGGACAGGATCTTCACCCGATCCTCGGGAACCGCGCCCTCACCCGCCAGGTAGAGCGCCGAGGTGGCACAACCGCATTCGGGGTGCACGAAGAGTTCGGCGTCGGGGTGTGACCGCGCCTGGGCCGCCAACTCGTCGCCGTTGATCCCGGCGTGCACGTGGCATTCGCCGGCCCAGACATGCAGGTTCTTGCGGCCGGTGACGCGACGCACGTGCGCTCCCAGGAACTGATCCGGGCAGAACAGCACCTCACGGTCCTCGGGGATGGACGCCACGACCTCGACGGCATTCGACGACGTGCAGCAGATGTCTGTCAGCGCCTTCACCGCTGCGGTGGTGTTGACGTAGGACACGACGACCGCGCCCGGGTGCTCGTCCTTCCACTCCTGCAGTTCGTCGGCGGTGATCGAATCGGCCAGTGAGCAACCAGCCCGCTGGTCCGGGATCAGCACCGTCTTGTCAGGGCTGAGGATCTTGGCCGTCTCGGCCATGAAGTGGACACCACAGAACACGATGGTGTCTTCGGGGGCCTCGGCGGCGATGCGCGAGAGCGCCAGGGAATCGCCGACGTGGTCGGCGACGTCCTGGATGGCCGGCAGCTGGTAGTTGTGCGCCAGCAGCGTCGCGCCGCGCAGGTCGGCCAACCGGCGGATCTCAGCGGCCCATTGCTCGTCGCCGTCAACGCCGGAATAGCCACCGGGACCATCGACGATCTGTTCTGCCAAGCCCCCCGAGAGGGTGTCATTGAGAGCGGTCACGCCGACCTCCTCCACTACGTCAGGTTTTCGACTTATAATCGAAAACATGCCACATCGTAACACCGCGCACGAAGTACTCGCCGCTGTGTTCCAGGTTCGCGGTCTCGACACCCGGCAACCCGCCCTCAACGTGCTGTTATGGCAGCGGGCACTGGACCCGGAGCGGGGCAAATGGTCGCTGCCGGGCGGTCAACTGGAGGACGACGAGGACCTGATCAGCTCGGTTCGGCGTCAGCTGGCAGAGAAGGTCGACCTGCGTGAACTTGCCCACCTCGAACAACTGGCCGTGTTCTCCGATCCACATCGGGTTCCTGGCGTGCGCACCATCGCATCCACATTCCTGGGCCTGATGCCCTCCCCCTCGACCCCAGCCCTACCGCCGGACACCCGGTGGCATCCGGTCAGCGACCTGCCCCCGATGGCCTTCGACCACGCGCCGATGGTCGAGCACGCGCGCAACCGGCTCGTGGCCAAGATGTCGTATACCAACATCGGATTCGCTTTGGCACCAAAAGAATTCGCCCTGTCCACGCTGCGGGACATCTACAGCGCCGCGCTCGACTATCAGGTCGACGCGACTAACCTGCAGCGAGTCCTAGAACGCCGCAATGTCATCACCCGCACGGGCACCACCGCTCGATCGGGCCGCAGCGGCGGACGCCCCGCAGCGCTCTACCGCTTCACCGAATCCCGGTACCGCGTCACCGACGAATTCGCCGCACTGCGCCCGCCTGGGTGAGTCGGCTGGCTTCTTAGACCCTCCTTAAGTAACAATGCCCTGATGGACTTGGGCAGCGCGGCCACCGCCACCAGAGCCGAATGGATCGGTCGAGCACCTCACGAGGATCTCGACCCGACCGCTCGCCCCCTGCTCCCCCACAAGGATCCGTTCTACGACCCGCCGGCGGGGTTCCAGCACGCCGTACCAGGCACCGTCCTGCGCAGCCGCGACGTCGAGCTGGCCTTTCTGGGCCTGATCCCGCAGCGCCTGCAGGCAACACAGCTGCTGTACCGCTCCACCGACCGCAACGGCATCCCCGAAGCCGCCGCCACCACCGTCATAGTCCCGGTCGACGCCGCCCCGGACTGCCCGGTGGTGTCCTACCAGTGCGCGATCGACGCCATCTCGGCCCGGTGCTTCCCGTCCTACGCGCTGCGCCACCACGCCAAGGCCACCGGTTCCCTGGCCCAACTCGAATTTCTGCTGATCTCGGCCGCCCTGGCCGAGGGCTGGGCGGTCTCGGTGCCCGACCACGAGGGCGTCAACGGCATGTGGGGCGCGCCCTACGAGCCCGGCTATCGAGTACTCGACGGACTGCGGGCAGCGATCAACACCGAACAGCTGTCGTTGTCACCATCGACGCGCATCGGTCTGTGGGGATACTCCGGCGGCGGTCTGGCCAGCGCCTGGGCCGCCGAGTTGGCCGGCAGCTATGCCCCTGAACTCAACATCGTCGGCGCCGTCCTCGGCTCCCCCGTCGGCAACCTCGGAAACACCTTCCGCCGACTCAACGGCACCGTGTTCTCCGGGCTCCCGGCACTCGTGGTGGCCGCCCTCGCCGACATCTACCCCAACCTCAACCGCGTCATCGCCGAACACGCCACCACCGAGGGACGCAAAGTCCTCGATCGGCTGCACCGGATGACCACCGTGGAGGCCATCGTGCGGATGTTCCGCACCGATATGGCCGACCTGGTCGACCTGCCTCTGGAAGAGATCCTCGACGGGCCCGAGGTCACCGAGGTGTTCCAGGACACCAAACTCGGCGTGGCCGTGCCCGTCCCGCCGGTTCTGATCGTGCAAGCGGTGCACGACGAGATCATCTCGGTCGACGACATCGACGAACTCGCCGACACCTATCTGGCCGGCGGCGCCGACGTGACCTACCACCGCGACATGTTCAGCGAACACCTTCTGCTGCACCCGTTCTCGGCACCGATGGCGCTGCGTTGGCTGACCGACCGGTTTGCCGACCGCCCGTTGACCGCCAACATCGTGCGGTCCAAGTGGCCGGCGCTGCTCAACCCGATCACCTACATGGGTATGGCCCGATTGGCCGGAATAGCCACCAAGGTCGCCCTGGGCCGGACGGTTCAGCGACGCCCGCTCTGATCTGCCGAAAGGCTGGCAGAATGGGGGTAGATGCGTTACATCCGTCAGCCCCCGACGGTGGCCTTGCGCGACAGCGTCGACCACCTGTGGTGCATTGCGGACGGACCGACGTACTCGGCCGAACGGATCTTGCCCACCGGGACGGCCGAATTGGTCATCAATCTCGGTACTGACGTCATCGCCATCACGAACCATCAAGTATCACAACGCCTTTCGGGAACCGTGGTCTCAGGTCCTTACACCAGGCCGTTCGATATCGACCCACGCGAACACACCGCCATGGTGGGGGTGCATTTCAGGACCGGCGGTGTCCGTACAGCCCTCGGAGTCGCATCGCACGAACTGCTCGGGTCGCATGTCGATCTCGACGCGTTGTGGAACAGCGCAGCCCGCGACCTCCGCGCCGAGATCTGCGAGAACAAGTCGGTCACACAACGTTTTGCCGTGCTCGAACGGGCATTGCTCACCCGATTACGCGGTGGCGGCGCACTGACACGTGAAGTGGCCTTCGCCGTCAACGCGCTCAGCCACAGCCGCCAGCCCTCGATCGCAACGCTCGCGCGCGAAGTGGGCTTCAGCCACCGCCGGCTGATCCAGCTGTTCACCACCCAGGTCGGCATGCCGCCCAAGCGGTTCGCCCGCCTGCAACGGTTCCGGCGCGCACACGACGCCATCTCATCAGCGGTGTCCCCGCCGGACTGGCCTATCTTCGCCATCGACCACGGATACGCCGACCAGCCCCACATGATCCGCGAGTTCCAGGAATTCTCCGGAATGACTCCCGGGGAGCAACTACGCCAAAGTCGATATGTGGCGAAGGACGACCACATCGCGCTCAGGCCGTAGGTCAATTTCGTTCAATACATCGGCCGCGAAGTTCGGCAGACTGCGGTCATGTCTGGACACATCACTTACCGCACCGGGGCGGTCCGCTACCAGGTCACCGACGTCGAGCGCGCGATCGCCTTCTACACCGAGCACCTAGGGTTTGATGTCGCCCTCCGCGGAGGACCGGCCTTCGCGTCCGTGGTCAACGGCAATCTCACCCTGTTCTTGAGCGGGCCGGGCAGCTCGGGCGCACGTCAACTGCCTGACGGGACTCCACAGATCTCTGGGGGCTTCAACCGATTCGTGCTCGAGGTCGATGACCTCGACGCTGCCGTCACCGAGTTGCGCGGCGCCGACGTCGCGTTTCGCAACTTAGTCGAGACGGGCCCCGGCGGACGCCAGATCCAGGTCGACGACCCCGACGGCAATCCCGTCGAGCTTTTCGAACCAGCAGCCGTCAGGCGCCCGGCGGACTGACCACCGGCGGGATCACCGGATAGGTCGGCGTCTGTACCGGAGGCCAAGCGCCCAGATCGTCGCGCACCGTCGAGACCGCGATCAGCGCGTAGACCATGGCCGCCGCGGCCGCCGGGAACAGGATCGTGCCCGCAATCTGCAGCGGCGTGTGCCCGAAGAAAACCGACGCCGCCTCCACCACATAGTGGACCCGGTGTTCGGGGGTGACTGGCGCACCCGCGATGTCGAGCGAGCCGAACCGCACGTGAGCCAGCGCCACACCGACGCCGGCAGCGGCCCCGGTGGCCAACGCACAACCGGCGCCCAATGCAGCGACCAGAACCGGCCCGCGATGCGGGGCCCACTGCCACAGCGCCACCGCGGCCACGACTGCCAGCACGACGAGCATGCCGACGAACATGAATGCCGACGTGAAGAAATGGTCGGATTCGCTGCCGAGATAGGCGTGCACCCGCTCACCGCTGCGGGTCAACGCGACCACCCCGTGCACACCTGGGGCCAGCCAAGCCCACAGCGCGCCGAGCACCACACCCGCCACCGCGAGGGCGACCATCACGATTAGCACTGCCCGTCCCCGCGAAACACGGGGTGCGCCAGGGAAATTAGCGGGAACCGGACCGGCCGGGGCAACCCGCTCTTCGCCCGAGAGGCTCATCGGTGCCTTCTGCTCTTCGCCCGAGAGGCTCATCGGTGCCTTCTGCTCTTCGCCCGAGAGGCTCATCGCCGCGTATCCAGGTCCATCGAATCAACCTGCCCATGCCGCGAACACTTGGCCCACCACCCAGTCGGCCGCACCTGGACGATCATCCGGCGACCGCACTCGGCACAGAACCGGGGCGGTTCAAGGCCGAGCTGGGCGGCGGTGGGGACGACGTTCCCGTCCGCCGCGTCCGCCTGGACCCCGGTGTAGACGTTGTATAGGCCGGCGCCGACGGGCGCGGGCAAGTCTTGAACCATCACCACCAGTTCTACAGGCTGGCGTTCAGCGCCTTGATGGGCATCTGCAGATCGTCGAGCAGTTCCAGGTCCGACTCGGCCGGGCGGCCCAACGTGGTCAGGTAGTTGCCGACGATGACGGCATTGATGCCGCCCAGGATGCCCTGCTTGGCGCCGAGGTCACCGAGGGTGATCTCACGGCCACCGGCGAAACGCAGCATGGTGCGCGGCAGAGCCAGGCGGAACGCGGCGACGGCCTTGAGCGCCTCCGACGCCGGCAGCACCTCCAGATCGCCGAAGGGCGTGCCCGGGCGCGGGTTGAGGAAGTTCAGCGGCACCTCGTGCGGGTTCAGCTCGGCCAGGTTGGCGGCGAACTCGGCACGCTGTTCGAGCGTTTCTCCCATGCCGAGGATGCCGCCGCAGCAGACCTCCATGCCGGCCTCGCGCACCATCTCCAGCGTGCCCCAGCGCTCCTCCCACGAGTGGGTGGTGACGACGTTGGGGAAATACGACTGCGCGGTCTCCAGGTTGTGGTTGTAGCGGTGCACGCCCATGTCCTTGAGGCGGTCCACCTGCTCCTGGGTCAGCATGCCCAGCGAGCACGCGATCTGGATGTCGACCTCGTTGCGGATCGCCTCGATACCTGCGGCCACCTGGGCCAGCAGCCGCTCGTCGGGACCGCGCACAGCGGCAACGATGCAGAACTCGGTGGCACCGGTTTTGGCCGTCTGCTTGGCCGCCTCGACCAGGCTGGGGATGTCGAGCCAGGCGCTGCGCACCGGTGAGGCGAACAGACCCGACTGCGAACAGAAGTGGCAGTCCTCCGGGCAGCCGCCGGTCTTGAGGCTGATGATGCCCTCGACCTCGACCTCGGGGCCACACCACTTCATCCGGACCTCATGGGCCAGGGCGAGCAGCTCTTCGAGTTGGTCGTCGGGGAGCTGCAGCACCTGCAGGGTCTGGTCTTTGTCGAGGCCGACGCCACGCTCCAGAACCTGCTCGCGAGCTACGCCCAATACGTCCACGGCTGCCTGCGTCACGAAATGTCCTCCTGTGGATCATGTGGTCGGCGGGCCGACACTTGAACACGTCGGCGGGCCGACACTTGAACACCGTTCAGGCTAGGGTAACGGTGTGCAACTCCACAAACCCGACGTGGTGGATGCGGCGACGGCCATCCTCGACAATTACGGCATCGCCGATCTGACGATGCGGCGCCTGGCCCGTGAGCTCAACGTCAGCCCGGGTGCTTTGTACTGGCATTTCGCCAACAAACAGGAACTGCTCGGCGCGGTCGCCGACCGCATCCTGCAGCCCGTCGGCGTCGAGGACAACACCACAGCGTGGCCGAGCCGGATCCACCAGATCTGTGTGGCGTTACGTGACGCGCTGCTGTCACACACCGACGGAGCCGAGTTGGTGTCGTCCAGCTTCGCGGCCGGGCAATCCCAGATCGTCGGTGGAATCGTCACACAGCTTGCCGAGGCCGCCCAGCGTGCCGGCGTGATGTCACCCGACGACGAGTTGGCCGCGAGGACGGTGCTCTATTACGTGCTGGGCTTCACGGCCGACGAGCAGTCCCGGCTGCAGTGGGACGCCGCCGGAGCACTGGTCGACGATCAGTCGGTGATTCACCGCGACACGTCACGGCAGTTCGCGTTCGGCCTGCAGTTGCTGGTCGACGGATTGGCGGTGCGCGGTACGAGCACGCTCAGCGCCGGACCCGACATCCTGCAGCGCGGCCGGAGCTGACCGTCCCGTCAGCCAATCGCGTATTCGACGCGTTCGTCGCCATCCCAGTGCCGTAGTCCGGTGACCTGGCCGACGATCTCTGCGGGCCGTCCGGCGATCCGCACGGCCGTGGACAGACTTGCCGGCGCGATCCGCCGGGCCAGTGTGACGTGTGGGGTCCAGTTCCCCGGTTCGGTGTGCGGCATCGGAGCCGGGTCCATGAACGGCAGGCACCGCCGATACGCCTCGGCCTGGATTTCGAGCAGCTCATCCGTCGGGACCAGCAGTCGCGCCAATACTCCGGCCGAGTGCCCGAAGATCAGCGTCGCGCCGAGGCGGCACGGCAGCGGGAACCGGTCGACGAGTTCGGTGAGCACGGCATCGGCCCCGGTATCGATGTGCTGTGCGACAGTCAGCGTCGCGTGGGGCCGGCTGGCCGGCGCCTGGCTTGGAATATCCTTGTTGCGCAACGTGTCCCAGATGCCGCGGACCACGGCTTCGGTATCGGGGTCGAACACCAGCTCCACGGAGTGCACCACGTCAGGTCAGACCGATCAGCCAGTCCGGGTCGAACGCCTCGGCGCATATCTTCTCGAACTCGGCCACACTGGCGGTTCCTGCCCCCGCCGGCAGCACCGCGCGCAGCGGCGCCAGTTGCGCCAGCGATTCTCGGTTGCCCGACTCCGCCACGCCGGGGTTCTCGGGCCACGCGCCGATGACCAGACCGGCGCAGGTAATGCCCTGCCCAGCAAGTGATTCCAACGTCAATGCGGTGTGGTTGAGCGTTCCCAACCCCGCGGACACAACCACCAGGACGGCAGCGGAGAGCTCGGAGGCCACGTCACGCAGCGTGACACCGTCGGCGCCCAACTCGACCAGAAGGCCACCGGCGCCCTCGACCAGAGTCAGCCCGTCGGCAACCTCGGCGTCACGCACCGCCCCCACCAGCTCGGCACGCGTCGGCAACGGAAGTCCGGCACGCTGCGCGGCCGCCGCCGGCGCCAGCGGCTCCGGATAGCGCCATCCCCCATGCAAGTTCGCCACGCCGGACAGCCGGTTCACCTCAGCGAGGTCGTTGTCACCGTCGGCAGTGCCGGTCTGTACCGGCTTGCACACCGCGACCTCGATCCCGGCCAGCCGGGCCGCGCAAGCCAACGCGGCGGTCGTCACCGTCTTTCCGACGCCGGTGTCGGTTCCGGTGACGACCAGCGTGCTCACAACCGGGCCCCGGACAGGACTTCGGTCAGCACCTGACGGGCCAAGCTCATCTCGTCGGCGGTCAGCGAGGCTCTGGCGGTCAGACGCAGCCGCGAGGTTCCCTCGGGAACCGTCGGCGGACGGAAACATCCCACCCGGACGCCGCGCTCCAGGCAGGCGGCGGCCGCAGCCACCGCGACCTCCGGCTCGCCGAGGATCACCGAGACCACCGCAGAATCGGGCACCGCGGTGCCACCGGAAATCCGGGCCAGCTCGGCGGCGTGGTCCAGCACGGCCTGCGCCCGCCGGGGCTCGGCGATCAGTACCCGCAGCGCAGCCAAGGCCGCACCGACGGCCGCCGGCGCCAGTCCGGTGTCGAAGATGAACGGGCGTGCCGCATCGATCAGGTGCGCGCGCACCGCCTCCGGGCCGAGCACCACTCCGCCCTGGCTGCCCAGCGCTTTCGACAGCGTCGTCGTCATCACCACGTCCGGCGCCCCGGCCAGCCCGACCTCGTACAGCAGACCCTGCCCACCCGGCCCGCGCACGCCGAGCCCGTGCGCCTCATCGACCAGCAGCAGTGCTCCGTGGCGGCGGCACACCCCGTGCAACTCGCGCAGCGGCGCCAGCACCCCGTCTGTGCTGAACACCGATTCGGTCAGCACCACCGCACGTTTCTCGGTACGTGCAGAGAGCACGGCCTCCACCGCTTCGACGTCACGGTGCGGAGTGACATTGACCCGGGCACGGGACAGCCGACACGCATCAACCAGAGAGGCGTGGGTCAGAGCGTCGGACACCAGCAGCGAACCCGGACCGGACAACGCGACAACGGCGCCCAGGTTCGCTGTGTAGCCCGACGAGAAGACCAATGCCGACTCGGCACCGACGAACGTCGCCAGCGCGGTCTCGAACTCTTCGTGCAACTCGGTGTTTCCGGTGACCAGCCGCGATCCGCCGGCGCCGGCTCCCCAGGTGCGCAACGCTTCGATGCCCCCGTCGAGCACCTCGGGATGTTGAGACAGCCCGAGATAGTCGTTGGAGGCCAGATCCAGTTCCGTTGCCACAGCCGGGCGGGTACGCAGCTCACGACGAAGCCCCGCCTGCCGGCGCTGTGCTTCCACATCGGCCAGCCAGGCCAGCGGTGATAGATCGGTGCGCGTCACGGTTGCTCCTCGCGGCAATTGAACACGTCGGCCGGGCCGACAATTGAACACGTCGGCCGGGCCGACAATTGAACACCGTTCAGGTTAGTGCACGAGCCACGCCGACCATGCCCGCGGTGATCTGTTCCACCTCCGCAGGGGTGCAGATGAACGGTGGCATGGCATAGATCAGCTTGCCGAAGGGGCGTAGCCAGAGCCCGTGACGCAGCGCCGCGAGCGTCGCCACCCGCATGTCTACCGGCTCACTCATCTCGATCACGCCGATGGCGCCGAGCACCCGGACATCGGCGACACCGGGCAATCCGCGGGCCGGCTCCAGCCCCTTCCGCAGGCCCACCTCGATCTCGGACACCCGGGCCGACCAATCACCGCTGACCAGCAGTTCCACCGCGGCTACCCCGACCGCGCAAGCCAGCGCGTTGGCCATGAACGTCGGCCCGTGCATGAGCGCGCCGGGCTCCCCTGCACTGATCGTCCGCGCGACCTCGCGGGTACACAGCGTCGCGGCCAAGGTGATGTAACCGCCGGTCATCGCCTTGCCGACGCACATGATGTCCGGGCTGACGCCGGCGTGTTCGGCAGCGAACAGCTTTCCGGTGCGGCCGAATCCGGTGGCGATCTCGTCGAAGATCAGCAGCACATCGTGGCGATCGCAGATCGCGCGCAGGTCCGCGAGGTAGCGCGGGTCATGAAAACGCATTCCTCCGGCACCCTGCACGACGGGTTCGACGATCACGGCGGCGAGCTCATCGGCGTGCTCGGCCAGCTGCCGCTCGAACGCCTCGATGTAGGACAGCTGGTAGTCGGCGGGTACCGGCGGCGCGAAAATTTGAGACACCAGGACGTCAGTCCAGAGGGAGTGCATGCCGCCGTCGGGATCGCACACGCTCATCGGGGTGAACGTGTCGCCGTGATAGCCGCCGCGCCAGGTCATCAGGCGGTGTTTCGAGCCCCGGCCCAGGCTGCGCCAGTACTGGAGCGCCATCTTGACGGCCACCTCGACCGACACCGACCCGGAATCGCTGAAGAACACGGTCTCCAGGGGCGCGGGGGTCAGCTCGACCAGCAGCTGGGCCAGCCGTGCAGCCGGCTCATGTGTCAGGCCGCCGAACATGACGTGGTTCATGGTGGCGAGCTGGTTGTTGATCGCACGGTCCAACACCGGATGTCCGTGTCCGTGCACGGCCGTCCACCAGGACGCCATCGCATCGAGAACCTCGATCGGTGCGCCGTCGGTAGGGTCGATCACAGTCAGCCACGCGCCCTTGGCCCCGACCGCAACCACGGGCGGCAATGCGTCCGCGTCCATGGCGCTGTAGGGGTGCCAGATGTGGGCCGCGTCAATGGCGCTGATCTGCGCCGGGGTCAGCTCAGCCACAGTCGGGCAGCCTAGCTCTTTGCTCACAGGGTGTGACGCACGCATCCGAAATGTGAGCGGCAGGCCGATGTTAGGTAAATTGGCCTCGACCATGAAAACCCTTGACGCCCCCCGGACGGAGCCCGGCACCGAATCCGGTTCCGTTCCGCACGCCGTCATGGGCACCCGAAAATCGGGCTTCTACCGCCATGATCTGGACGGACTGCGTGGTATCGCCATCGCCCTGGTCGCGATGTTCCACATCTGGTTCGGCCGGGTTTCCGGTGGTGTCGACGTTTTCCTGGCACTGTCCGGATTCTTTTTCGGCGGCAAGATGCTGCGCATCGCCCTCAACCCGGAGGCGCCGCTGTTGGTCCTGCCCGAAGTGGTCCGACTGGTGCGACGGTTGTTGCCCGCCCTGGTCGTGGTGCTTGCCGCAGGCGCGGTACTGACCATCCTGGTGCAGCCCGAGACGCGATGGGAAGCGTTTGCTGACCAAAGCCTGGCAAGCCTGGGCTACTACCAGAACTGGGAATTGGCCAACACCGCCGCCGATTACCTTCGCGCCGGTGAGGCGGTCAGTCCGCTGCAGCACATCTGGTCGATGTCGGTTCAGGGGCAGTTCTATGTGGCGTTCCTGGCGTTGGTCTTCGGGTTCGCTTTCCTGGGCCGCCGGATGTTCGGCCGGCACCTGCGGACCGCGTTCATCGTGTTACTGGGCGCGCTGACCATCGCATCGTTCGTGTACGCGATCATCGCGCACAACAACGATCAGGCCACGGCCTATTACAACAGCTTCGCGCGCGGCTGGGAGCTGCTGGCGGGCGCACTCGCCGGCGCACTGGTACCGGCCGTCCGCTGGCCGATGTGGCTGCGCACGATTCTGGCCACGGTGTCACTGGCCGCCATCCTGTCGTGCGGTTGGTTGATCGACGGCGTCAAGGAATTCCCCGGCCCCTGGGCGCTGGTTCCGGTCGGAGCCACCGTCATCTTCATCCTCACCGCCGCCAACCGGATGGACGATCCGAATACGGCCGAGCGGCTGCCCGCGCCCAACCGGATGCTGGCGACCAAACCGTTCGTGTCACTGGGCTCGATGGCCTACTCCCTCTACCTGTGGCACTGGCCGCTGCTGATCTTCTGGCTGTCCTACTCGGGCCACGCCCACGCCAACTTTCTCGAGGGCACGATCGTGCTTCTGGTCTCGGGTGTCCTGGCCTGGCTCACCACCCGCTACATCGAGGATCCGCTGCGCCCGCAGAAATCAAAGGACACCGCGCCGACTGCCTCCCTGCCCGCCGTCCCACTCCGCGTCCGGTTGCGCCGGCCCACCATCGTTCTCGGCTCCATCGTCGGACTGCTCGGCGTCGCGTTGACGGCCACCTCGTTCACCTGGCGCGAGCACGTCACCGTGCAGCGCGCCAACGGCAAGGAACTGTCCGGGCTGTCGGCCCGCGACTACCCGGGAGCCCGCGCGCTCATCGAGCATGCCCGGGTGCCCAAGCTGCCGATGCGTCCGACGGTCTTGGAGGCCAAGGACGATCTGCCCGCGTCCACGACCGACGGCTGCATCAGCGATTTCGGCAACACCGACGTGATCAACTGCACCTACGGTGACAAGGACTCGCCGCGGACGGTCGCGGTGGCAGGCGGATCGCATGCCGAGCACTGGATCACCGCGCTGGATCTGCTGGGTCGCCTCCACAACTTCAAGGTGGTCACCTACCTGAAGATGGGTTGTCCGCTGACCACGGAGGAGAACCCACTCGTAATGGGCGACAACCGCCCGTACCCGAAATGCCGTGAGTGGAACGAGAAGGTGATGTCCCAGCTCATCGCCGATCGCCCCAGCTTCGTTTTCACCACCTCGACCCGCCCGTGGAACATCAAGCCCGGCGACGTGATGCCCGGCACCTACATCGGCATCTGGGAAACCCTCTCCGAGAACAACATTCCCATCCTCGCGATGCGCGATACGCCGTGGCTCACGCGAAACGGTAAGCCGTACTTCCCGTACGACTGCCTGGCCAATGGTGGCGATGCCATCTCCTGCGGCATCGACCGGTCCAAGGTACTCTCCGACCACAACCCCACGCTGGATTTCGTCGGGAGGTTTCCACTGCTCAAGCCACTCGACATGAGCGATGCAGTGTGCCGTAAGGACTATTGCCGCGTGGTGGAGGGAAATGTGTTGCTGTACCACGATTCCCACCATCTCTCCACGACCTACATGCGCACGATGACAGGTGAACTCGGCCGTCAGATGGCGGTTGCTACCGGTTGGTGGTGAAACCATGACGTCATCGTCACCAACGCCTCCGCCGATCCCGACGCCGATGTCGACGGTCTGGCCGGGTGAGGCCTACCCGCTCGGCGCCACCTACGACGGCGCCGGAACCAACTTCTCGCTGTTCTCAGAGGTCGCCGAACGCGTCGAGCTGTGCCTGATCGCCAAGGATGGCACCGAACACCGGATCAACCTCGAAGAGGTCGACGGCTACGTCTGGCACGCCTACCTGCCCACGGTCACACCCGGTCAGCGTTACGGATACCGCGTGTACGGCCCGTGGGATCCCGGCACCGGACACCGGTGCGACCCCAGCAAGCTGCTGCTGGACCCCTACGGCAAGTCGTTTCACGGCGACTTCGACTTCAGCCAGGCCCTGTTCTCCTATGACCTGACCGCCGAACCACCCGGCACCGGCACCCCGCCCCAGGTCGACTCTCTGGGCCACACCATGAGCAGCGTGGTGATCAACCCGTTCTTCCAATGGGGCTCCGACCGGGCACCCAAGACGCCGTACCACGACACGGTGATCTACGAGGCACACGTCAAGGGGATGACCCAGACCCACCCCGGTATCCCCGAAGAGCTCCGGGGCACATACGCGGGGCTGAGCCACCCGGTTGTCATCGAGTACCTGCAGTCGCTGAACATCACCGCGATCGAGTTGATGCCGGTGCACCAGTTCATGCACGACCACCGACTGCTGGACCTCGGACTGCGAAACTACTGGGGCTACAACACGGTCGGCTTCTTCGCCCCGCATTTCCAGTACGCGGCCACGCGGCACGCCGGCGGTGCGGTGGCCGAGTTCAAGACCATGGTCAAGGCGTTCCACGATGCGGGTATCGAGGTGATCCTGGACGTGGTCTACAACCACACGGCCGAGGGCAACCACCTCGGTCCGACCATCAATTTTCGCGGGATCGACAATGCCGCTTACTATCGACTGCTCGACGGCCAACCCGAGTACTACAAGGACTTCACCGGAACCGGCAACAGCCTCAACGCCCGGCACCCGCACACCCTGCAGCTGATCATGGACTCGTTGCGGTACTGGGTCCTGGAGATGCATGTCGACGGGTTCCGGTTCGACCTGGCCTCCACTCTGGCGCGCGAATTCTATGATGTGGACCGGCTTTCGGCGTTCTTCGACCTGGTCCAGCAGGACCCTGTCGTCAGCCAGGTGAAGTTGATCGCCGAGCCGTGGGACATCGGTGAAGGTGGCTACCAGGTCGGCAATTTCCCAGGTTTGTGGACCGAATGGAATGGGAAATACCGCGATACTGTGCGCGATTACTGGCGGGGCGAGCCTGCGACCCTGGGCGAGTTCGCCTCCAGGCTAACCGGTTCCTCGGATCTGTACGAGGCCACCGGACGCCGCCCCGGCGCCAGCATCAACTTCGTCACCTGCCACGACGGATTCACCCTCAACGACCTCGTGTCCTACAACGAGAAGCACAACGAGGCCAACGGTGAGGACAACCGAGACGGCGAGAGCCACAACCGGTCCTGGAACTGTGGTGTCGAGGGGCCGACCGACGATCCGGAGATCCTGGCCCTGCGTACCAAGCAGATGCGTAACATCACCGGCACCCTGATGCTGTCCCAGGGGACCCCGATGATCGCCCACGGCGACGAGATCGGCCGAACCCAGCTGGGCAACAACAACGTGTACTGCCAGGACTCCGAGTTGTCCTGGATGGACTGGTCGCGGTTGGAGACCAACGCCGACCAGTTGGAATTCACGCGCAAGGTGCTGGCATTCCGTAAGCGCCACCCCGTGTTCCGGCGGCGCCGGTTCTTCGACGGCAAACCGATCCGCAGCGGCGATCAGGTTCGCGACATCGCCTGGCTGACCCCGTCGGGTACCGAGATGACGCCGGAGGATTGGGGCACGGGCCTGGGCACGTGTGTCGCTGTGTTCCTCAACGGCGACGCGATCGAGGCTCCCAACGCCCGGGGCGAGCGGGTGGTCGACGATTCATTCCTGTTGTGTTTCAACGCCAACGACCACGAGCAGGATTTCGTCACGCCGAACGGCGACTACGCCAAGGAGTGGACGGCCGACCTCGACACGGCCGACCCGACCGGAACCTCCGAACTGGTCGTGGCCGCGGGCGAGAAGATCTCGCTGCAGGCCCGGTCACTGCTCGTGTTGCGCAAGACGGCCTGACATGCGTCGCCCGGTTCTTTCCACGTATCGGCTCCAGATGCGTGGTGATTGCTGCACCTTCGATGACGCCGTGAACCTCCTCGACTATCTCGATCGCCTCGGGGTGTCTCACCTTTACCTGTCCCCGATCCTGACCGCCGCACACGGATCCACGCACGGGTACGACGTCACCGATCCCACCACGGTATCGGCGGCCCTCGGCGGGCCGGAGGGTCTGCGGCGGCTCTCGGAGGCCGCACGGTCCCGGGGTATGGGGCTTGTTGTCGACATCGTTCCCAACCACCTCGGGGTCGCTCACCCCGAGCAGAACCGCTGGTGGTGGGATCTGCTGCGGTACGGCCGAGCGTCGGCATACGCCGAGTACTTCGACATCGACTGGGATCTCGACGGCGGCCGGGTTGTGTTGCCGGTCCTGGGTTCCGACGACGACGTGGCCGATCTCGTGGTCGAGGGGGACGTGCTGCGCCTGGGCGATCTGGTCTTCCCCATCGCACCGGGAACCGGCACAGGCACGGGCAGCCAGGTGCATGACCGCCAGAACTACCGGCTGACCGGTTGGCGCAGCGGGATCTGCGGCTATCGTCGCTTCTTCTCGATCACGTCGCTGGCCGCGCTGCGTCAGGAGGACCGGGCCGTTTTCGACGCCAGCCATGTCGAGATCAAACGCTGGTTCGATGAGGGGCTCGTGGACGGCCTACGCATCGATCATCCCGACGGATTGTCCGACCCTGCAGGCTATCTGCGCTGGTTGCGTGAGCTCACCGGCCCCGACGCCTGGATCGTGGTGGAGAAGATCCTGGCCGCCGACGAGTCCCTCGACGCGTCACTGCCTGTCGACGGCACCACCGGATATGACGCACTGCGCGAGGTCGGTGGTCTGTTCATCGCCCCCGTCGGGGAAACCAGGCTGAGCGCCGTGAGCGGCCGCCCGGATCTCGACGCCGAACTCATGCTCAAGACCGCGGCGGTCACCGAAACCCTGGCCAGCGAGTTGGGCCGGCTGTGCCGATCCATCACGGCGGTGACCGCCCAGCAGGACCCTCGGCTTCCCGGAGCCGTCACAGCACTGATCAGCCGGATCGGCGTGTACCGAAGTGACTATCCGGCACTGGGCACGATCCTCCCGGTGGCGCTGCAGGAAACCGCGTGCACCACACCGGAACTCGCCGACGCGTTGTCCACCATCTCGGTGGCGATGTCGAGCAGCGTGGAGGTGGTGACCCGGTTCAATCAGCTGTGCGGGGCCGCGACCGCGAAAGCGGTCGAGGACTGCCTGTTCTACCGCGACGCCCGACTGGTCTCACTCAACGAGGTCGGTGGCGCACCCGAGTTGTTCGGGGTCACGACAGCCGAGTTCCACCAACGGGCGTCGACGCGCATGCGCACCTGGCCGTCGACGATGACCACGCTGTCGACCCACGACACCAAACGCGGCGAGGACGCCCGCGCCCGCATCGGGCTGCTGTCCCAGGTACCGGACACGTGGGCGGACTCCGTCGACCGGTGGAACAACCTGACCGCTCCCCCGGACCAAGCCACCGCGTTATTCCTGTGGCAGAACATCTTCGGCGTCTGGCCGGTCAGCGGCGAGGTTACCGACGAGCTCCGCATCCGGCTGCACAGCTACGCCGAGAAGGCGATCCGCGAGGCAGCCACCCGCACCTCCTGGCACGACCCGGCCCGCGACTTCGAGGACGAGGTACACCACTGGCTGGATCGAGTGCTCCACGGGCCGGTCGCAGCCGAACTGACCGCGCTGGTCAGTCGGCTGCACGTGCACGCCCGAAACGACAGTCTGGGCCAGAAACTGGTCCAGTTGACGGCACCCGGAATTCCCGACGTATACCAGGGCACCGAGACCACCGAGGACAGTCTGGTCGATCCCGACAACCGGCGTCCGGTCGACTACCCTGCGCTGCGCGATGCCTTGGAGCGTGGGGATGATGCGAAGCTGCGGGTAACCGAGTCCGCGCTGGCGCTGCGCCGGACGCGTCCGGAATCCTTCCTCACCGGGTCCTACGTCCCATTGTCTGCCACCGGCCACGCGGCGCGGCACGTGCTGTCCTTCTGCCGCGGCGGAGATGTCGTGGTGGCCGTGAGCCGGTGGACCGTGGCGCTCGCCGAAACTGGTTGGGCCGACACCGCATTGCCATTGCCCGCCGGCCGGTGGACGGATCGCCTCAGTGGCCGCCCTTGGGCCGGTGGACCGGTGCCGCTGACCGAGTTGCTCGCCGATTCTCCGGTGGCCTTGCTGGAGCGCACCGATGGCTGAATTCGCGGTGTGGGCGCCCATACCGGACCGGGTGCGTGTCGACGTGGACGGGACGCTGCACGACATGGCGCGCTCCCGAGACGGATGGTGGCGCGCCGAGGTCGCCTGCCGCACCGACGCCAGGTACGGGTTCGTCCTGGACGAGAATCCCGAGGTCTTGCCAGACCCTCGGTCACCGCGTCAGCCCGACGGCGTGCATGCCCGCTCGCAACTGTGGGCTCCGGCCCCCGATGCGTGGACAGACGCCACCTGGGCCGGCCGGTCCATCTGCGGCGGGGTGATCTACGAACTGCACACCGGAACCTTCACGCCCGAAGGTACTTTCGATGCCGCGATCGACAAGCTCGACCATCTGGTGGAACTCGGCGTCGATTTCGTGGAACTGATGCCGGTCAACGCGTTCAACGGTCCCCATGGCTGGGGTTATGACGGCGTGCTGTGGTACGCGGTACATGAACCGTACGGCGGTCCCGACGGCCTCATCCGGCTCGTCGACGCGTGCCACGCACGTGGGCTCGGGGTGCTGATCGACGCGGTGTTCAACCACTTCGGACCGTCCGGCAATTACCTTCCGAGGTTCGGCCCGTACCTGTCGTCCGGCCACAATCCGTGGGGCAGTTCGATCAACCTGTCCGATGCCGATGCCGACGAGGTCCGTGCGTACATCATCGAGTGCGCGTTGCGCTGGATGCGCGATTTCCACGCCGACGGGCTGCGTCTCGATGCGGTGCACGCACTCGTCGACAACACCGCGATCCATCTGCTCGAGGAACTGGCAGCCGAAACCGACGCCCTGGCCGACGAACTCGGCAGACCGCTGTCGCTGATCGCCGAAAGCGACCTCAACGATCCCCGGCTGATCACCCCGCGGGACCGCGGCGGGTACGGCTTGACCGCTCAGTGGGACGACGATATCCACCACGCCATCCACACTGCGGTATCCGGCGAACGGCAGGGCTACTACGCCGATTTCGGATCGCTGACCACACTGGCAGAAACGTTGAAGCACGGATACTTCCACGCCGGCACCTACTCGTCTTTCCGCCACCGCAGGCACGGTCGGCCGTTGGACACGGCCACCATTCCGGCCACCCGCCTGCTGGCGTACACCCTCACCCACGATCAGGTCGGCAATCGCGCCGTCGGCGACCGGCCCTCGCAGCGTCTGACCTTCGGCCAGCTCGCGGTCAAGGCCGCACTGGCTCTCGGATCTCCTTACACCGCCATGCTTTTCATGGGTGAGGAATGGGGATCCTCCTCGCCGTTCCAGTTCTTCAGTTCGCACCCCGAACCGGACCTGGCGCGTGCCACCGCCGAGGGACGCAAGGCCGAGTTCGCCGAACACGGCTGGGATGCCGACGAGATCCCCGATCCACAGGACCCAGCGACGTTCCTACGGTCCAAACTGAACTGGAGCGAGGTCACCGAGGGCGAGCATGATGCACTCCACCGAACCTATCGCGAGCTGATCGCATTGCGGGGCAGCGAACCTGACCTCGCCGATCCGTGGCTCGACCACTTGTCGATCGACTTCGACGAAGACCAACGCTGGATCGTGCTACATCGGGGCGCAGTGTCCATCGCCTGCAATCTGGGCACCGAGCCAGTAGCGGTACCGGTCTCCGGCGAGCTGCTGCTGGCCTGGGATCACCCTGACGTCTGCACCGACGCCACGATATTGGCCGGGCACTCCTTCGCGATCCTGCGCAGCGAGGGCGATCAGTAGTCCTTCTGCACGGATGTTCCGTCGAGGTCCAATACGGCGCCACGCGAGCTCTTCGGCCGTAGCTCCGAAACCTGCTCACCGCGCCGGTCCACCAGTATCGAGTGCGACTCGCCCGATGCGAACGCGTGCCGCTCACCCCATTGACGCAGCGCCACCACGACGGTGAAGAGATCACGACCGGCCTTCGTGAGCGTGTACAGCTGCCGCCGGCCCGACGCTGCCGGCTGCCGGTCGAGGATGCCGCGATCCACCAGTCGACGCAGCCGGTCGGTGAGGATGTTGCGCGCGATGCCGGTGCGCTGCTGAAAGTCGGTGAATGCGCGCGCGCCGTCCATGGCATCGCGGACGATCAGCAGGCTCCAGCGGTCTCCGACCAGGTCGAGCGTGCGCGCGACCGGACACGTGGGATCCGTCCAGGTCACGCCGTCCGTACTCAGCACCGACTCGGTCATCACGCCCCCTAAAGAGTTGCTGAATGAAACCATTCTGCCGTAGCCTCCAAATAGTTGCAATATGCAACCATTGAGAGGAGCGTGGATGGAGCTGACCTTCGGCCGCAGAGTGTTTTTCGCCACCGTGTGCGCAGTGGCTGTGGCCACGATCTACGCGGCACAGCCCGTCCTCGCGCAGATCGGCAGCGACCTCGGCGTGCCGGAGGCGCATCTGGGGTGGATCGTCACGGCCGGGCAACTCGGCTATCTGGTCGGATTGGTCCTTCTCGTCCCCTTCGGCGACATGATGAACCGCCGTAATCTGATCAGCGGGCACCTTCTACTGGCCGCGCTGGGTGTGGCGCTGGCCGCGACAGCCGCACAAACCTGGCAGCTGCTCGCCGGACTGGCAGTCGCCGGCCTGTTCGCCGTCGTCGTCCAGACCACGGTGGCTTTCGCTGCCGCCCTGTCCACACCCGAGCAACGCGGCCGCACCCTCGGCGCGGTCACCTCCGGGGTTGTCATCGGCATCCTCGGTTCCCGGGTGGCCGCAGGCGCTTTCGCCGCCGCGTGGGGGTGGCGCGGCGTCTATGCCGGGCTGGCCGTGCTGCTACTCGCCCTGGCATGCCTCGCCCCGAGGCTCCTGCCGGCCGATCCGCGGCGCGAATCAGCCTCCTACGTCGATATTCTGGCGTCACTGGGCCAACTGTTCGGTGACCGCCTGTTCATCTCACGCGGGCTGATCGCGTTCTTCCTCTTCGCCTCTTTCGGCACACTGTGGAGTGGCCTGGCACTGCCACTCGCCGCGGCTCCGTGGCATCTCAGTACCGCTCAGATAGGGCTTTTCGGAATCGCCGGTCTCGCCGGCGCACTCGGCGCCGCCCGGGCGGGACGCTGGGCTGACGCCGGCTTCGCACGTGCCGTCACCGGCGGGGCGCTCGCGCTGCTGACGGCCTCCTGGCTGGCCATCGGGCACGCATCATGGTCGTTGGCGCTGATCGTGGTCGGTGTGATCGTGCTCGACTTCGCGGTACAGGCCGTACATGTGAGCAACCAGCACCTGCTCACCACCGCCCATCCGCACCGCACCAGCAGCGTTATCGGCGGCTACATGTTCTTCTATTCACTCGGCTCGGCCCTCGGGGCGGCCGCCACGACCGCGGCGTATTCGGTTGCGGGATGGACCGGCTCGAGCATCCTCGGCGCCGCCTTCGCCACCTGCGCTCTCATCGTCTGGGCTGTCAGCCCAGCGGCGCACCGAGTGCCCAGATGACCCAACGCGCGTAGATCACTACCTGTGTTCAGCGCCGACGCGAACAGCGCGTGGCACCACGTGGGCACCGCAACGCCTGATCGCCGCGAATTCGAGTAGGGCACTACGCGCGCAACGGTGTCGCGCTCGACGCATGATCAGGTCATGCCACGCTGCTGACATCCGGCGGTCCGAAGCGAGACAGCCCAACCCACCAATGCGGGAGATGTGAGAACTGATGAACGACAACGGGTTAGAGAGTTTTGCGTTGCACAGTGCAGACAGGTTCCAGGGCCCTGCAGTGCAGGCCATCAATGACGAAGCAGTCGTGCCCGGCGCAGCGCCGGCAGTCGACGTGGCGACGCTCGATCCGGAATCGGCTGCGCGCCGCTACCTCAACCAGATGATCGCCAGCCCCGAGGTGCCGTCGATCACCGACAGCAGCGCGGGACCCGGGACCGAGTACCTGGCCCTCGGCACCGAGTCCGTTCCGTTGACCGACTCGACCGTCGTCAAGTTCGCCCAATACCGCCAACGCATCCCCGTATACGGATCGCTGGTCACGATCGAGCTGGATGACGCGAACAACATGCTGGCTGTCAATTCGGCGATCGGCAATCCCGATGGTGTCGATGCAGTCGCGACCATATCGCCGGCGCGGGCCCAGGATGTGATCGTCAAGGACGCAGGCAAAGACGCATTGCCACTGTCGGAACCACCCCGGCTCTACTTCTACTTCGACAAGAATTCGGACCCCGGGGTTTGGCACTTGGTGTACATCGCCAAGAACGTACAGCGCCACCGCAAACGCACCTCCGACGGTCACCCGGAGACGCTGCCGGAGCTCTTCGACTACGTCGTGGACGCTCATTCCGGTGAACTGATCGCCAAACTTCCTCGCACCCAGACGATTTCGTGGACACTGGAAGAACTGGACTCCACCGATGCCCTCGGCCAGACTCGCCGCATCCGGGCCGAACGGGACGAGAACCACAACACGCGACTGGTGGACCCCACCCGGCGCATCGAGACCTACGATTTCGGGTTCCGCAAGATCGAATCGCAGTTCCGCTCGCTACCGGGTGCGGAGCCGATCTCCAATCCGCCGGCACCTTGGAGCCCGGCCGCGATCAGCGCCCACGCCAACGCCCAGGAGGTCGCCGACTATCTGGTGAACACCTTGCAGCGCAACGGCCTCGACAACCAGGGCAGCCCGTTCATCTCGTCCATCAACTGCACGTCCATCCAGGATCCGACGCCCCAGCAGTGGCGCAATGCCGCCTGGATCGGCACCCAGATGGTGTACGGCCAGCGCAGCGTCGGCGGCGAGCTGCGGTCGTACGCGGTGGCCATGGACGTGGTGGCCCATGAGATGACGCACGGACTGACCGACAACACGGCCCGACTCGAGTACAAGGACGAGTCCGGCGCACTCAACGAGTCCTATTCGGACATCATGGGGATAATCATCGCCAATGCCCAGAAACCCGACATCGACAGCTGGAACTGGGAGATGGGCGAGGAGCTCGACGGCACCGGGGTGCCTCTGCGGGATCTGAGTGATCCGGCCCGACGCGGCCAGCCTGCGCACGTTCACGACTACGTACACACGACCCGGGACAACGGCGGTGTGCACACCAACAGTGGCATCCACAACAAGGCGGCGTTCAACGTCATCAGCGCGAAGAACGGCCAGGGCCATCTCTTCACCCCGCAGGATGTGGCGGTTCTGTTCTATCTCGCGCTGACACTTCACCTTTCACGAACGTCAGGCTTCAGTGACAGCCGCCGAGCCGTTGAGCTGGTGGCCAAGTCCCTCTTCCGCGGAAACCCCGAAAGCGTCCGGGATGAGAAGGTCGCCGCAGTGAGCGCAGGTTTCGAGGCGACCGGAATCAGCGCCTGAGTGCACCGCCGTCAGGCCGGGTTTCTCAGGTGAGGTACCGGTACGTCGGTGACCCTGGTTCGAGCAACTCGACGTGGATATCGGAATCCTCCATACGCGCCAGCAGGCCTTCGAGGTCTGTCGCCGCGCTCAACTGGACGCCGCACAGCGCCTCGCCGGTCTCGCGGTTGTTGCGCTTGACGTACTCGAACAGGGTGATGTCGTCACCGGGCCCGAGGACCTCATCGAGGAATCGGCGCAGCGCGCCGGGTTCCTGCGGGAAATCGACCAGGAAGTAGTGCTTGAGGCCCAGGTGCACCAGTGAGCGCTCCACCACCTCGATGTAGCGGGAGACGTCGTTGTTTCCGCCGGAGATCAGGCACACCACGGTGGAACCGGGCTCGATGTCCGCCTCCAACAGCGCCGCAACCGACAGCGCACCCGCGGGCTCGGCAATGATTCCGTCGTTCTGGTACAGGTCGAGCATCGCGGTGCACACCGCGCCCTCGTCCACCGTGGTGAGGGTGACCATGTCACCGGCCGCGGCCAACACGGCGTAAGGCAGCGCCCCGGCCCGCGCCACGGCCGCGCCGTCGACGAACTGATCGACGTGATCCAGGGTCACCGGTTCGCCCGCGGCCAGGGCGGCGATCATCGACGCCGCGCCCGCCGGCTCCACACCGAGTACCGAGGTTTCCGAAGCGCGCTCGGCGAGATACGTGGTGATGCCTGAGATACAGCCGCCGCCACCGACGGGGACGATCACCAGGTCCGGCTCGTCGTCGAGCTGGTCGAGCAGCTCGGCGCCGATGGTGCCCTGTCCGGCCATCGTGCGCAGGTCGTCGTACGGGGGTACGAGGGTCGCCCCGGTGCGTGCGACGTCTTCGAGCGCTGCGGCGGCGGCCAGATCGTAGGTCGAACCAACTGCGATGAGCTCGATGAACTCACGGCCGTGATAGCGGATCCGGTCCTGCTTCTGCTTGGGGGTTTTGGCCGGCACGTAGACGCGGCCATGGGTACGCATCGACCGGCAGGCCATTGCGAAGCCCTGCGCGTGGTTGCCTGCCGAGGAGCACACCACGCCGGCGGCCAACTCCTCGGGCGAGAGCTGCGCCATCAGGTTGAACGCCCCGCGCACCTTGTAGGAACGCACCGCCTGCAGGTCCTCACGTTTGAGGTACACGTTGGCTCCGGTGGCTTCCGATAGCCGCTCGTTGAACTGCAGCGGGCTGCGCGTGACCACCCCGGAAATTCGCTTGGCGGCCTCGTCGATGTCGGCCGCGGTCAGGGGCGCGGCCAGCGGGGAGACTCGGGAGCCTTTGCTCAGATCGGCAGTCACCGTTCAATGGTGCCACTGGCCAGGCGTTTCACTGCAGTTGGGTGGGGAGACACACTGGAATCCCACCAGTTGTGCCGCCAAATCGAAGAAATCCCGCGCATGCGGTTGAGAGGCCTCCGAACTGGGAAAACAACCTCATGCGGCACATCCAGCAGCGGGTGCGGCGGGCGGTAGCGCACACCCTGACGATCGGCGCGCTGGCAACGTCGGCCTGCTCGGCGGGCACCGGTACCCCGGCAGATGCGTCCACGGCGCGCGTATTCATCAACGGCCAGGAGATGCCGACGACCTACTCGGTGCTGTGCACGCAACGATCCTGGCTGTGGACCATCGAAACTCAGCCGGAAGCGCCCGGCTTCACCGCCATCATCCAGACCGGCACCACAGTCGAACCGAAGGTGATGCGCCTGACCGACATGTCGGGTTTCACCGGCGGTTCAGCCAACGTGGCGGCGTCCGCCGATGCCGGCATCGACGGCACCACATTCCACATGAGCGGCACGGCCCGCGGCTGGTTCGCGGACCGTCCCACCAGGCCAACCGAGGTCCAGTACCGGGTGGAAGCCCGTTGTTGAGCATTCTGGACCGATAAAGTGAGCCTCAACGAAGGTTTCGGCTACCCGAAATCATGGTTACGAGCTATCGTCAATACATGACCACCGCCGGGAACTTTCGTAGCGGCACCTCCCGGGCCGATCATCAGGTCGACATCGCCGGGGTGCCCTGGCCGACGTACAAGCTGATCGCCCTGGCGATCGGTGCCCTGGTCTTGGTGGTGGTCGGCGTGGCGACGATGAGCGCCGCCCCAGCAGTGCTCTCGGCCGCTGCAGCCGCCATCGTGGCCTGGCTGGGACTCGGCCACGTTTCACCCTCTGATCAATGACCTTCCAGCAGCCGCCGCAGCGTTTCTAGATCGGCGGCTACCGCGGCCACATCTGCCTCGAACTCTTCGTCGGTCATCCCGGGCCGCTGCCGGACCGTGAACACGACTTCGCACGACGTTGCGTCACCGCCTGCCGGTACCACCCGCATCGGGTTGTAGACGGCCTCACCCGAGGGCAGATGCACCACGTGATCGAGCACTCCCAGTGCGTTCGGTGCAGCAAATTCGACAGTGACCTCACCCATCGGGGAGTCCGCAACCCACCCTCGGCCAGGCCCGCCGCCCAGTTGACCATCTGTCGCGGATCCGCGGCATAGGCGTACACCGCGTCCGCGGCAACCTCGATCCAGACGCTCACATGCGTGCTGCGCATGCTCCCACCGTAGGCTGGATCGCAAGGGCGGTAAACGTTTTCGCCCAATTGTTCAGCCGCCGACCGGGTGTACCGTCGGGCGTGTGGGTATTGCGACGACGGGCCTGACGCCGGTAGAGGAAACCGCATTCCTGACCCTGTATGCCAGGGCTCTCGACAACCGGTGGGCCCGCCCAATCCTCGGCGACACGATGGCCGACGAGACGGTGGCCAGACTCGACTACGACTTCGCCGGCCTCGGGGTGCAGACCAGCGTGGTGTGCCAGTCGGCGTTACGCGCCAAGATGCTCGACGACCGGGTCCGTGCGTTTGTCGCCGACCATCCCGACGCCGTCGTGGTCGATCTCGGCGGAGGTCTCGACAGCGGCGTCCACCGCGTTGCACCACCGGCCACGGTCGATTGGTACAGCGTCGACCTACCCGGGATCAGCGAGCTGCGCGATCGGGCGATGCCCTCACTCCCCCAGGCACACACTGTCTCCGCGTCGTTGGCCGATCCGGACTGGACCGACCCGATTCATTCCGATCGACCCACCATGTTGGTGGCCGACGGACTGTTCGCATTCCTCAGCGAACCGTTGATCGCCGGCATCTTCCGGACGATCACCGAACACTTCGATTCCGGCGAGCTGGCGTTCAACGACTACGGCCGGATCGGCTGGATGAGCAGGGCCGCGCTGAAGTTCTTTCCTGCCAAAATGTTCAAGGACGTCGGAAGTCAGTGGGGCTACCCGGGTTTCAAGGATGCCCACCATCCCGAAACCTGGAACCCGCGGCTGCGACTCGTCGAGGAGTCCAGCCTCGCTCACCAACCGGAGGTCGATCGCTTTCCCGGTGCACTGCGGCTCGCAACGCGGGCCTCCGGCCTCAGCAAGGCGACGGCCCGTAAGGCGCGCATCCTGCGGTACCGGTTCTGACCGCTGCTGCGTCAGGCCGGTAGCTCGTTGTGAATCCCGCACGTGCACAACTCGATTGACGGACATGTGCACCGCATCCCCCACTCGATGATGGCGCGCGCCTGGGTCAGCGCCTCCATTTGTGCGTCGATCTCGGCAAGCTTGGTCTGCGCCAGCTCACGCGCCACCGGCCGGCCCGTGGTGTCATCCTGCAGCAGTTGCCCGATCTCGGTCAGCGAGAAGCCGGCAGCCTTGCACAACCTGATCACCTCAAGACGCATCAGGACAGATTCCTGATAGCGACGCTGCCCACCCAGGCGCTGCGGGGCGGGCAACAGCCCGACCTGCTCGTAGTAGCGGAGCGCGGTCTGAGCGACCCCACTCCGCTGCGTGACGTCTCCGATGGTCAGCGTCGCGGCCATCTGCCCTCCTCACCGAGCTTGACTTAGAGTCAACTCTAAGTCGTTGACTGGCTACATGCCACACACCGACACCACACTGGAGACCTTGAGTCGCTCCCATTACGCGTTGCTGCGCAGTTTTCGCCGCGACGGAACCGCTGTCGACACCCCGATCTGGTTCGTGCTCGACGGCCGAACGGCATTCTTCCGCACCAAGATCGGCCCGAAGACCCGCAGACTCGCGGTGCGGCCCGATGTCGAACTGGTGGTCTGCGACTACAAGGGACGAATCACCGGCACCACCTGGCTGACCGGCCGGGCCACTGTCCTGGGCGGTGAGGACGCCGAACAGGCCAACCGAGCGCTGCACCGGCGATACGGATGGCAATGGAACATCGTGCCGCTGCTGAAGATCCCCGGCGTCACCAACGTGCACCGCGACCTGCCGTTGCGGGAGAAGCTACGACGCGCCCGCACCCGCGGCGTGTGGCCCGACAGCGCGATCGTGAGGATCGATATGGCGCCGCAGGATGTCCCGGCTCAGCCCAGACAACCGGGGCCGAGCAGTGCCTTGAGGTCGCCCATCAACGCCGAGGACGGTGTCACCCGCAGCGACTGATCCAGCTCCAGCGTGGTGATGCGCTCACCGCTGATCAGCCGCAGATGCACCTGGGACGTGCCGGGATGATTGGCCAGCACCTGTTTGAGCGCACTCACCTTGTCGATCGTGCACTGGCGGGTGGGCAGACTCACGGCCAGCGGCCGGTCGGCCTGGGCGCTGCTGAAGTCGGGTACCACCAGTTCGTGCGCGATCAGCGAGATCCGGTCATCGCGGGCAGCCACCTTTGCCTTGACCAGCACCACGACGTCGTCGGCAATCTCATGACCGAACAGTGAGTAGGTCTGCGGGAAGAACAGCACCTCGATACCGCCGGTGAGGTCTTCCAATTGAGCTGACGCCCAGGGCAAGCCGTTTTTGTTCACCCGACGGTTCACCGAGGCCAGGATGCCGCCGACCACCACCTGCGCATCGTTGGCGACATCTCCGTCGAGAATCGCCGGGATCTGGGTATCGACCTGGTTGGCAAGCAGGTGGGCAACCCCGTTGAGCGGATGCCCGGACACGTACAGCCCCAGCATCTCGCGTTCGAGCGCGAGCTTGTGCTTGTCCTCCCACTCCTCCTCGGGCACGCGGATGGTGAACGCGGAATCGCCGGTGTCAGCGCCACTACCATCGGCACCGCCGAACAGGTCGAACTGGCCCATCGCCTCGGCCTTCTTGGTACCGAGCACCGAGTCGACGGCATCGGTGTGTACCAGGAACAACCCCTTGCGAGGGTGGCCGAGCGAGTCGAATGCGCCTGCCTTCACCAGAGATTCGGTGACCTTCTTGTTGCAGGCCGCGATGTCGATCTTGTTGAGGTAGTCGGAGAAGTCCGCGTATTTACCCTTCTCGGTACGGGTACTGATCAACGACGCAACGACATTCGCGCCGACGTTGCGGATGGCGCCCAGACCGAACCGGATATCGTCGCCAACCGACGCGAAGTTCTGCACCGACTCGTTGACGTCGGGCGGCAGCACTGTGATGCCGAGCCGACGGCAATCGGCCAGATAGACCGCGGCCTTGTCCTTGTCGTCACCGACCGAGGTGAGCAGGCCGGCCATGTACTCGGCGGGGTAATTCGCCTTGAGGTAGGCCGTCCAGTACGACACCAGGCCGTAGCCGGCCGCGTGCGACTTGTTGAACGCGTACCCGGCGAACGGAAGGATGGTGTCCCACAGGGCTTTCACCGCAGCCTCGGAGAACCCGTTGGCAGTCATGCCTTCCTTGAAGCCCTTGTACTCGGCCTCGAGCACCTCAAGCTTCTTCTTACCCATGGCCTTACGGAGCGCATCGGCCTTACCCATGGTGTAGGAGGCGACCTTCTGCGCGATGAACATGATCTGCTCTTGGTAGACGATCAGGCCGTAGGTCTCGGCCAGGATCTCCTTGAGCGGTTCCTCGAGCTCGGGATGGATGGGCTTGATCGCCTGACGGCCGTTCTTGCGGTCGGCATAGTCGTTGTGGGCGTTCATGCCCATCGGACCGGGTCGGTACAGCGCCAGCACCGCCACGATGTCGTTGAACCCGGTGGGCTGCATGCGCCGCAGCAGGTCACGCATCGCACTGCCGTCGAGCTGGAACACGCCCAGCGTGTCGCCGCGGCCGAGGAGCTCGTAGGCGGCCGGATCGTCGAGCGCCAGCGTTTCGAGATCCAGATCGATCCCCCGGTTCGCCTTGATGTTCTCCAGGCAGTCACCGATGATCGTCAGGTTTCGCAGACCCAGGAAGTCCATCTTGAGCAGACCGATGGCCTCACACGACGGGTAGTCCCAGCCGGTGATGATCGCGCCGTCCTGCGGACGCTTCCACAGCGGGATCGCGTCGACCAGCGGCTCGGAGCTCATGATCACCGCGCAGGCGTGCACGCCCGCGTTGCGCACCAGCCCTTCCAGGCCGCGCGCCGTCTCGAAGATGGTCCGCACGTCCGGATCGGTGTCGATCAGGGCGCGGACCTCGGCGGCTTCCTTGTACCGCTCGTGGTTGGGATCGGTGATCCCCGACACGGGGATGTCCTTGGCCATGATGGGTGGCGGCAGCGCCTTGGTGATCCGGTCGGCGATCGCGAAACCGGGCTGGCCGTAATGCACCCGGGCCGAATCTTTCAGCGCCGCTTTGGTTTTGATGGTGCCGAAGGTGATCACCTGGGCCACCCGGTCGCTGCCCCACTTGTTTGCCGCGTAACGCAGCATCTCGCCGCGGCGACGGTCGTCGAAGTCGATGTCGATATCGGGGGCCGACGGACGTTCCGGGTTCAGGAAGCGCTCGAACAGCAGCCCGTGCGGGATCGGGTCGATGTTGGTGATACCCAGCGCGTAGGCCACCAGTGACCCGGCGGCCGACCCACGGCCCGGCCCCACGCGGATCCCGACCGACCGGGCGTAGTTGATCAGGTCGGCCACGATCAGGAAGTAGGACGGAAAGCCCTTGTCGCAGATGACCTTGATCTCGTACGCCGCGCGGTCGGTGTACTCGGGTGGGACAGGTGCGCCACGAAACCTGCGCTCCTCCAGGCCGGCCTGGACCTCATGGGTCAGCCATGAGCCCTGGTCGTGTCCGTCGGGAACCGGGAACACCGGCATGCGGTCGCTGGGCGTCCACACGTCGGCGTAGGACTGCACCCGCTCGCCGATGAGCACTGTGGAATCGCACGCGCCCGGCACCTGGGCATCCCACAGGGCCCGCATCTCGTCGGCCGACTTGAGGAAGTAGCCGTCGCCGTCGAACTTGAACCGGTTCGGGTCCGACAGCGTCTTGCCCGTCTGAATGCACAGCAGCGCCTCGTGATTCTGCGAGGCCTCACGCGTGACGTAGTGACAGTCGTTGGTGGCCAACGGTGGGATGCCGAGCTTCTGCCCGACCTCCAACAGGCCCTCCCGGACGCGGCGCTCGATATCGAGACCGTGGTCCATCAGCTCGAGGAAGAAGTTGTCGGGGCCGAAGATGTCGCGCCATTTGGCGGCGGCCTCCAGCGCCTCCTGGCGTTGGCCCAGCCGTAGCCGGGTCTGCACCTCGCCGGACGGGCAACCAGTGGTCGCGATGATGCCTTCGGCATGCTCGGCGATGATCTCGGCATCCATGCGCGACCACTTGCCGAGCTGGCCTTCGAACGACGCCAGCGAGGACAGCTTGAAGAGGTTGCGCAGACCGGTGGCATTCTCGGCGACCATCGTCATATGGGTGTAGGCGCCGCTACCCGAGACGTCGTCACTCTTCTGGCTCGGGTCACCCCACTGGATCCGCTTGGTGTCAAAGCGCGACGCCGGCGCGATGTACGCCTCGATGCCGATGATCGGTTTGATGCCGACCGTGGTCGCGGAGTTGTAGAACTCACTGGCGCCGAACATGTTGCCGTGGTCGGTCATACCTATCGCAGGCATGCCCAGCCGCTGGGCCTCGGCCAGCATCGGCGTGATCTTCGCGGCCCCGTCGAGCATCGAGTACTCGGTGTGGTTGTGCAGGTGTACGAAGGACCCCGAAGATGAACCGCTCATAGGGGTGCCAGTCTATGGCGACCCACTGACACTTCTCGTACTTCCCGGCGTGTCGCCACTCGTGTCTTCGTCGGCGCGTCAACGATCCCGGTCGGCGATCGACAGCAACCCATTTCCGATCACAAGATGTAGTTGCTTGGCAATCTGCGGTACATCGACGGGCCTGCCCTGCCAACCACTGTAGGCACCCACTCCCCACAGCATCGCGTACAACAGTTCGACCATCGTTCCGTGCTCGGTGTGCGGCGGCAGTTCGCGCCGCACGATGGCCTCGGTCACCACCTCGCCGAGGAACCCGCGGGTGGCCGCGACGGTAGCGCAAGGCAGGTCCGGGTGGCGGTAGGCCTCCAGCCGCGCGTTGGCCAGGAATCCGACGACCGCGCGGTCCCGATGCCACACGGCCACCACGGCATCGATGTAGGCATGTAACCGATCCAACGGTCCATCATGCTGTTTCGCCACGCGGATGCACGAACTGATGACGTCGTGCGCCTGCTTGAGCAGTGTGCGGTAGAGATCCTCGCGACTGGCGAAGTAGTAGTTCAGCGTCGGACGGCTCAGACCGCTGCGCTTGGCGATCTCCTGGAATGTCGCCGCCGCGTATCCGCGCTCGTTGATGACTTCGTAGGCCGCCTGCACGATGCGCTCACGGGTTTGCGCGGCATCGGCGCCAACCGGTCTACCCGGCCGACGAACGGTGCGAGGACCGCTACGCCCAGTCATTCAGCAAACACTATGGCATTGCCAGAATGAGGTCAAAAGATGAGTTCGCAAATAACTTCCCGAGTCGGGTCACGACCCGTGTCCGGCGCGGCCGGTCGATTGCAGACTCCCCAGACGTCCGGTCAGGTACGCCCGGACCGCGTTGTCTGTGGTCAATTCGATGGCCCGGCGGTATGCCGCCGCTGCCTCGCCGACCCGTCCGGCCCCGGCAAGGAGGTGCCCGCGGGTGACCCACGCCGGCTGAAACGTACCGGCCGAGCGGTCCGTGATCCTGTCGAGGGCACGCAGTCCGGCATCGGGACCGTCGATTTCGCCCTCCAAGGCCGCCAGCGCCACCGCGGCACCCAGCGACGGACCGACCTGCATCAGCGCTCGATACAACTTGCGCAGCGCATGCCGGTCGACGTCGGGGGCGCAGTACGCCGATTGAATCGCCGCCTCGTACTGGAACCGACCCGGACGGGCGAAGCTGTGGGCACGGGCCAGCAGGCGTTCCCCTCGCACGTGCAGCGCGGAGTCCCACCGACCCCGGCTCTGATCCTCCAGCGCAACGAAGTTGCCCTCCGGATCGAGCCGCGCCGGACGCCGCGCCTCACACAGACACATCAGTGCCGCCAGTCCCAGAACCTCGGGTTCCTCCGGCAACAACTCGACGAGCACCATGGCGAGGTGCAGGGCCTCCGATGCCAGGGATTCGACGGCCGTACCCTGCGGGACGGACAGCCAGTCGATCGAATATGCGCCGTAAACCGCTTCGAGTACCTCGGGCAGCCGCGCATCGAGGTCGGCACGCGCCGGCAGGGTGAACGGGATTCCGGCGTCGCGAATGCGCTTCTTGGCCCGCACCAGTCGCTGCGCCATGGTTGCCGGAGCGACCGCGAATGCCGCGGCGATGACGGCCGCGTCCACTCCCAGCACCGTCTGCAGCATCAACGGGGTTCGGATGTCGGCAGCGATGGCCGGGTGTGCGCACACCAGCATGAGCTCAAGCCGGCGGTCGGGAATCGCCGCCGGTTCGGCTACGTCCCAGGCGACGTCGTGGCCCTCGGTCCACGGCCCGCTCAGCCGGTAGGCGGGTGATTTCCACATGTCCCGCAGTCGATTTCGTGCCACGGTTAGCAACCACGCCTCCGGATTACCCGGCACGCCGTCGCGCGGCCAGCGCTGTAGAGCACGTTCCGTCGCGTCTGCCAACGCGTCCTCGGCAGCGGCGATGTCGCGGCCCTGGGCCGCCAGCAGCGCGAGCAGCCGGCCGTAGGACTGGCCGACCACCTGCGCGAGCCGCGCTGAAACCTGCGTGTTCAGGGGGTGTACCAGCCCCGGCCTCGGCCGTAGGTGACTGCGACGGGTCTGATCTCGATCGAACCCCACGCCGCGGCCGGACACTTCTGCGCCCAGCCCAGTGCCGCGTCGAGGTCGGGCACCTCGATCACGAACACTCCGCCCAGGCGTTCCCTGGTATCGACGAACGGCCCGTCCTGGATCTCCGCCGCGCCGGTGCGTGCGGTATAGGTCGTTGTCGCCGACGCCGACTGCAGCACCTGCGTGCCGACCAGCACGCCGGCCGCATCGAGGTCATCGGCATATCGGGCGAACGCGGCCTGGGCGGGTTTCATGTCCTCCTCGCTCAGGCCAGCCTCTGGTCCTTCCTGGTAATGCATGAGTAGGCAGTACTGCACGGTGTCCTCCTGGTTGTCGATTCCAGCCTGTCACCGTGATGACGATTCCGGTTCGACCCGATCGACAATGTCGGCCACCCGACCAGCCGGCTTTCTGCGCAACGCACCGACCGTCATGATCATCAACGCCACCCAGATCAAGGCGAACCCGATCCACCGGCCCACTGGCATCGGCTCGTGACCGATGAACACACCCCAGGCCATCTGCAACCCGGGGTTCAGATAGAACAGCAGGCCCAGCGTGACCATCGGGAGTCGCTGTGCGGCTGCGGCGAACAGCAGCAACGGCACCGCGGTCACCGGGCCGGCGAGCAACAACAGCAGCGCGTGCCAGGTGCCGTGGTTGAGAAAGTTTCCCCGGCCCAGCACCTCCAGCGTGATCACATAGCCGGCGGCGAGCGGAAGGGCGAGCAGGGTCTCGACAGCCACGCTCACCCGTGGGTCGGCCTGCACCACTTTCTTGATCAGGCCGTACACGCCGAAGGACAGCGCGAGCACGACCGCGATGTAGGGCGGCGCGCCCAGCTCGACGGTCAGGATCACCACCGCGATCAGCGCGAGGACCAACGCGACCGCCTGCCATCGGCTGATCCGCTCGCGGAACACCAGTACCCCCAGCAGCACGCTCACCAGCGGATTGATGAAGTACCCGAGCGCCGCATCCACAACGTGGCCGGTCGTCACGGCGTAGATGTAGGTCCCCCAGTTGATGGAGATCAGCGCGGCGGCCGCCAGCAGTTGCAGCCACGTCTTGAGCGTCAACCTACGGAGGTCGCCGAGCCGCCGGGCCACCGCCAGCACCAACAGCAAGAACAGCGCGCTCCACACGATGCGGTGGGCCAGCACCTCCGGCGCACCCGCGGGGAGCAACAGCAGGAAGAAGCCGGGGCACAACCCCCACCAGATGTAGGCACCCGCACCGTAGAGCACGCCGGAGCGAGTGGCACCGGTCTGCTGTGCAGGTGTCGGCACAGCCACAGCTAGTGGCGGCGCAGAACGTCGAGGGCGGCCTGCAGGTCAGCCGGATAGGGACTGATGATCTCGATGCGCCGGCCGTCAGCCGGATGCGCGAAGGCCAGTGAGCGTGCATGCAACCATTGACGTTCCAGCCCAAGCCTTTTCGCCAACGTGGGATCGGCCCCATAGGTCATGTCGCCGCAACACGGGTGGTGCAGCGCGGCGAAATGCACGCGGATCTGATGCGTACGGCCGGTCTCCAGATGGACGTCCAGCAGGCTGGCGGCCTGGAACGCCTCAACGGTGTCGTAGTGGGTGATGCTGTGCCGTCCGCCATCGACGACTGCGAACTTCCAGTCGTGACCACGATGCCGCCCGATCGGGGCATCGATGGTTCCGCTCGACGGATCGGGGTGCCCCTGCACCAGCGCGTGATAGCGCTTGTCCACGGTGCGTTCCTTGAACGCCCGTTTGAGCACGGTGTACGCCCGCTCCGACAAAGCCACCACCATGACTCCGGAGGTGCCGACGTCGAGTCGGTGCACGATGCCCTGCCGTTCGTGGATACCCGAAGTGCTGATCCGGAACCCGGCAGCCGCCAGCCCGCCCAACACCGTCGGACCGTGCCAGCCCACCGTGGCGTGCGCCGCCACCCCCGGCGGCTTGTCCACCGCCACGATGTCGTCGTCGGAGTAGAGGATGCCCATCCCCTCGATGTCGACCGGGGTGTTCTCGACGGGGGCCGGCGCCGCCGGCAGCCGGACCTCCAGCCAGGCCCCCGCGACGAGCTTGTCGGACTTCGCTGCCGGCACACCGTCGATATCGACACCGCCGTCCTCGGCCATGGCGGCCACCGCAGTGCGTGACAGCCCCAGCAACCGGGCCAGGCCGGCGTCGACTCGCATTCCCGCCAGGCCCTCAGGCACCGGCATCGACCGGGTAGTCACTATGACGACTCGGCCTGGCGCCCGACCGCGCTCGACTCGTCCGAGGAGCTCACCGGCTCGGTGTCACCGGCCTTTGCGGCCTGCTCGTCAGGAGCGTCGTCGGCGGGAGCGTCGTCACCGTCAGCCGGTTCGGATTTCGCCGGTGCATCGTCGCCCGGCTGGCGCCGGCCGACGGTATCGAAGTCGAAGCCGAACAACGACAGCGCCACCAACAGGATCGCGCCGCCGACCACAGCCGGATCGGCCACGTTGAACACCGGCCACCATCCGACCGAGAAGAAATCCACCACATGACCGCGCAGCGGCCCGGGCGCACGGAAGAAGCGGTCGATCAGGTTTCCGGTCGCACCGCCCAGGATCATGCCGAGACCGATCGCCCACCACGGAGACACCAGTCGGCGACCCATCCAGACGATTCCGATCACCACGCCGGTCGCGACGAGCGTCAACACCCAGGTGTATCCGGTAGCCATCGAAAACGCCGCGCCGGAGTTGCGTACCAACGTCCACGTCACAGTGTCACCGATGATCGAGACCGGCTGCCCGGGCGTCAGCAGGCGCACCGCGAGCACCTTGGTCACCACGTCGATGAGCAGCACGACCGCGGCGACGGTGAGCAGCAGACGCAGCCGCCGCCGGGGCGGAGCAGCGGTTACAGGGGCTGGTTTGGCACCCCCGGTTGCGTCGGTCACCGGCTCTGCCGGGCCAGACGTTTCATCAGTCACTCCCCCATCATCCCAAACAGTCCAGCTGGAACAATTGCGGGACAATCTGGACCGTGACGGAGACCGTGACAGGGCCAGAGGTCCCGCCCAGACGAATCGTCGTGATCACCACCGGCGGCACGATCTCGACCAGCACCGACGATGCCGGAATCCGGCATCCGACACGGACCGGCGCTGAGTTGACGGCCGGGCTTGCCCTCGACCCGGACGTCGAGGTCGTGGATCTGTTGGCGACGGACAGCGCGCTGCTGACACCCGCGGACTGGGACCGGATCGGCGAGGCCGCCCGCGCCGCGGCGGCCCGGTCCGACGGCGTCGTCATCACCCATGGAACCGACACCATGGAGGAAACTGCCCTGTGGCTGGATCTCACTTACGGCGGAGACGTGCCCGTGGTGCTGACCGGGTCGCAACGCAGCGCGGACGCGCCCGACTCCGACGGCGCGGGCAACCTGCGCGACGCCGTCGCCGTCGCGTCCAGTCCGCAGGCCAGGAAGCTCGGGGTGGCGGTGTGCTTTGCCGGCGCCCTGTGGCAGCCGCTGGGCCTGCGCAAGCGGCACACCCATGAGTTGAACGCCTTCACCGGCCACAAGCTCGGAACCATCACCGACGGCCGGTGTGAGATCACTGCCGCCAAAGACCGCGTCTACCTCGGCGCTCTGGCCGCGGCGTCGGCCCCACGCGTCGATATCGTCGCGGCGTATCCGGGAGGTGATGCGACCGCCCTGGATGCCTGCGCCGCCGCCGGGGCACGCGCCGTCGTACTCCAGGCGATGGGCTCGGGCAATGCGGGAAGCGAGCTGATCGACGGGGTCCACAGGCACTGCCGCAATGGTGTCGTCATCGCGGTATCGACCCGGGTTCCCGACGGACCGGTCGCCGCGCAGTACGGACCCGGCCGGCGGTTGGTCGACGCCGGCGCCATCATGGTCCCCGCTCTGCGCCCGGCGCAGACGCGGGTTCTGCTCATGGCTGCGCTGGCGTCCGGCCGGCAGGTGGAAGAGGTCATGGACGCCTGCGGTTGACGGCCTGTGCTCAAATAGAGAACGTGCGTTTCCACATTGCAGCGGCAGCAGCCTCCGGCTTGTTGCTGATCGGCCCACTCCCGACCGCGGCGGCCCTGCCCTCACCGCCCGGCGTCGCGGAAATCGACGGCTATCCCATCGCGGAGGGCAATTACAGCTCGCCCACCGACTCCTATGGGCTGTTCTTCCGAACTCCGGACGGCCGATCCTGCGGAATCCGTCCCAACCGCGGCCCGGTCGGCTGCGACGCGGTGCCGGGGGACGCTCCGGCGGGAACCAACCAGACTTTCGCCGAGAGCGGCGCACCCGCTTCCTACCGATACTCCGGGACCGCGTCCTTCACCCGCGATGGCGTCGACGTGCTTCCCGCCGGACACCGGCTGGAGAACTGGGGCGCCAGCTGCGGCATCGGCGATCAGGGCGCAGTGATCTGCAAAACCTCCGGCCGGCATGGCTTTTCGCTGGATTCCGCTTCCGGCGTCCTCTGGTAGTTGACGCGATCGGTTGAATGGAAGCTATGCGCCACATCTGGGCAATTGCTGCGATCGGTCTCTTGACGCTCGGCGCCGCGCCGACCGCTACCGCCGAGCCACCGCCGGGCGCCGACGACATCGACAGCTATCCCGAAGCAGAGGGGCATTACAGCTCGCCCACCGACTTCTACGGTGTGTTCTTCCGGACCCCGGATGGCCGTCATTGCGGCATCGGCCCCAACGGCGGTCCGGTGGGTTGTGATGCAGTGCCGATCGACGCGCCGGCCGGCAGCAACCAGATCTTCGTCAACAGTGGCGGACCCGCCTCCTACCGGCACTCAGACACCGCGTCCTTCACCCGCGACGTCGACGTGCTGCCAGAGGGGCATCGGCTGGAGAACTGGGGCGCCAGCTGCGGAGTCGGCTATCAGGGCACCGTGACGTGCAAGACCTACGGCGAGCACGGCTTCATCCTCACCGCCACCTACGGCGTGCTCTGGTAGTCCGCCAATCCGCTCAGATAGTCACCCCAGTCCAGGCTGGCGATCGGATCAGCCCGGCTGAAACCCGGCGTGTCGTCGGGAAACGTGCGGGCCGGCCCGGGTCCGCTGGCCCGGGTTTCGAAACGGACGGTCATCACGCCGTGTCCGGCGCCCTGAACCCAGCCGTGACCGTGCTCGGGGTGCGCCACATCGTCGCCGATGCGCCATCCGCTTTGGGTGACCTGGGCCGCTTCCGTTGCCTGGTGGTGGGCGTCGAAGTCCTCGTCAGGTTGCTCGAGATCTGGAAACAACGACTCCTGCCTGCTGTCGGACAGTCCCGAAAAGCCCACGCCGACAAGGCGAATAGGGCCGATCTCCACTGGGTCGAGCAGCAGCCTGCGTGCGGCGCCGATCAGGATGGCGGCCTCGGTGGTGGCATAGGCCAGCGTGGCCGACCGAGTCAGCGTGCTCATGTCCGACTTTTTCAGCTTGACCGTCACGGTGCGAGCGCCGCGGCCGTCCTTCTCCAGGCGCCGATGCGCATGCTCGCCGATCGGGCCGATCGCATCCTGCAGCTGGCGCAACGTGGTGAGATCCTCGGCAAATGTCGACTCGGCGCTGATCTGCTTGGCCTCAGCGCGCTCGGCCACCGGACGATCGTCGATTCCGCGGGCCAGCCGATGCAGCGCAGTGCCGACCGCCGTACCGAGCACGCTGGTGGCCTCGGCATCCGACAGCGCGGCCAGCGCACCCACCGTCTCGATGCCCAGCCGGTGCAGCCTTTCCTCGGCCACCGGCCCGATCCCCCACAACTTGCGCACCGGCAGGCCGTGGAGCAACAGCGCCTCCTCGTCGCGGCGGACGATCCGGATCCCGTCCGGCTTGGCCAGCCCGGAGGCGATCTTGGCGATCTGCTTTCCCGAGCCCGCTCCCACGGAGGCCACCAGGCCGGTCTGCTCGCGCACTTTGGCGCGCAACTGCTGGCAGAACTGCTCGACGTCAGTCGCGGAGGCGCCGGCAAGTTCAACAGGCTCGCCGAACGCCTCGTCGAAAGACAACTGCTCGAGCACCGGGACGACGCTGCGCACGGTATCCAGGGCGCGACGGCTCGCCACGCCGTAGACCGCCCCGCGGGGCGGCAGCACCACCGCGGGGGCACCGATGAGCCGTCGGGCCTGGTGCATCGGCATCGCCGAACGTGCGCCCCACCGGCGCGCCTCATAGCTCGCCCCGGCCACCACGCCGCGCCCGCCCAGTCCACCGACCAGGACGGGCCGGCCGCGCAGGGTGGGGCGGGTCAACTGCTCGACCGACGCGAAGAACGCATCCATGTCCAGGTGCAGCACCCAGCGTCCGCCCGCGCCGTTGACCTCGGCGCCGTTCATAGCTGCTGATGCTATGGCGCTAGCCTGACCTGCATGACGCCGGATGACGTACCGATCAGGGACGAGTCGATTCGCCTGGGACAGTTTCTCAAGCTGGCCTCCCTGATCGACAGTGGAGCCGACGCCAAGGGAGTCATCGCCGACGGTCTGGTCAGTGTCAACGGCGAGGTCGAAGTCCGCCGCGGCCGCCAGCTACGTCCGGGCGACACCGTCACGCTCGCCGGCCGCACCGCGCGGGTCGCCGGTCCCTGATCGACCACTGCGCCGAACGTGAACATGTTCACGCTCGGTGTGGCCACGCGCCTCACGCTCTTGCGATCGCGACCCGTACCGCGTCTCCGATCTCCGTGCCCTCCGCCAGCGCAGCCCCGTCGACGAATTCG
This sequence comes from Mycobacterium sp. IDUB_9, assembly GCF_055419505.1. NCBI lineage: Bacteria > Bacillati > Actinomycetota > Actinomycetes > Mycobacteriales > Mycobacteriaceae > Mycobacterium > Mycobacterium sp. IDUB_9. The sequence continues at coordinate 116,457 of NZ_JBVAXU010000003.1, forward strand.
AAACTGGTCGCCAGGATTTCGCCGGCGATCAGGTCTCGGTGGGTCCGGGCCCACGGCTCGTACCGAGCAGGTACCGACATCTGTACGGAGATCCGGTCGGACACTTCGAGGCCGGTCGACTTGCGCAGTTCCTGCAGTTCGCGGATGCGGTCCTTGGCCCAACCCTCGGCCTCGAGTTCCTCGGTGACTGTTCCGTCGAGCACCACCAGGCCCGCACCTTCGGGCAGGGCCGCGGTCCATTCCGGATCGGCGGCAACCAGTTTGGCGGTGTACTCCTCGGGTTGCAGCACCACCGGGCCCGCGGTCAAGGTGCCGTCGGGGTTGACGACGCCCTCCCCCGCCTTGACGGCCTTGATCGCGGCCTGAACGTCCTTGCCGATCCGCGGGCCGGCGACGCGGGCGTTGACGGCCAGGTCGAACTTGCCATAGGTGTCGATGTCGTCGGTCAACTCGACCGCCTTGACGTTGAGTTCGTCGGCAATCAGATCCGCGAACGGCGCGAGTGCCGCCGGGGCGACCGAATCATTCAGCGCCACAGTCAGCTTCGGCAGAGGCAGCCGCACCCGCAGCTTCTTGGCCTTGCGTAGCGACGACCCGACCGAGCACACCTCGCGCACCTGGTCCATCGCGGCCACCAGATCGGGATCCTTGGGCAGCACGTCGGCTTCGGGCCAGTCGGTCAGATGCACCGAGCGCTCACCGGTCAGGCCCCGCCAGATCACCTCGGTGGCCAACGGCAACAACGGTGCAGCCAGCCTGCAAGTCACCTCGAGCACCGTGTGCAAGGTATCGATGGCGCCGGAGTCCTCTTCCCAGAAACGCGAACGCGACCGGCGCACATACCAGTTCGTCAATGCCTCGGTGAACTGCCGTAGTTCGTCACAAGCCCCCGAGATGTCGCACGTGTCCAACGAGACGGTGAGATCGTCACGCAGCTGGGCCAGCTTGGCCAGGATGTAGCGGTCGAGCACATTGTCCGAATCGGTCCGCCAGGTGCCCTTCTGCGGCGCGTACAGCGCCAGGAAGCTGTAGGCGTTCCACAGCGGAAGCAACACCTGCCGCACGCCTTCCCGGATGCCCTGCTCGGTGACGATCAGGTTGCCGCCGCGCAGGATCGGCGAGGCCATCAGGAACCAGCGCATGGCGTCGGAGCCGTCACGGTCGAAGACCTCGCTGACATCGGGATAGTTGCGCAGCGACTTGCTCATCTTCTGACCGTCGTTGCCCAGCACGATCCCGTGGGCCACACAGGTTTTGAATGCCGGCTTGTCGAAGAGTGCAGTGGCCAGCACGTGCATGGTGTAGAACCAGCCGCGCGTCTGGCCGATGTACTCGACGATGAAATCACCCGGGAAATGGGCGGCCTCACCGGTCTCGTTCCCGTCGAACCACTCCCGGTTCTCGAACGGATAGTGCACCTGCGCGTACGGCATCGACCCGGAGTCGAACCACACGTCGAACACGTCCTCGATCCGGCGCATCGTCGACTTGCCGGTCGGGTCGTCCGGGTTGGGCCGCGTCAGCTCGTCGATGAACGGCCGGTGCAGATCGGTCGGCCGCACGCCGAAATCGCGCTCGAGCTCATCGAAGCTGCCGTAGACATCGATCCGCGGATAGGCCGGATCATCGGACTTCCACACCGGGATGGGGCTGCCCCAGTATCGGTTTCGCGATACCGACCAGTCGCGGGCATTCGAGAGCCATTTGCCGAACTGCCCGTCCTTGACGTGTTCGGGATACCAGGTGATCTGCTGGTTGAGCTCGACCATCCGGTCCCGGAAGTCGGTGACCTTGATGAACCACGACGACACCGCGCGGTAGATCAACGGGTTCCGGCACCGCCAGCAGTGCGGATACGAGTGCTCGTAGGTTTCGTGCCGCAGCAGCACCGCGCCATTAGCAGCTGCGCCCGCGGCTCGATTCTTGAGGTCGCGGATGATCTGCGAGTTGGCCTCGAAGACGTGCAGGCCCGCGTAATCGGGCACGGACGCGTCGAAACGTCCCTTCGAGTCCACCGGGGTGACCGCGACGATGTCGGCGGTGTCAGCGGTGGCCTTGTCATCCTCGCCGTAGGCCGGCGCCATGTGCACGATTCCCGTTCCGTCCTCGGTGCTGACGAAATCAGCCGCGAGCACCTGGAACGAGTTGGGCGCGTCCATGAAGTATCGGAACGGCGGCAGGTAGCGGGTCCCGAGCAGATCCCGCCCGGCGTAACAGCCGAGAACCTCGGGTTCCTCCCCCAGCTCGCGGGCGTAGGCCGCGAGCCGGGCCTGGGCCAACACGTAACGACGCCCGTCGGTGCCCGCAACCAGGACATAGTCGATGTCCGGGTTGACGGCGACGGCCTGGTTGGACGGCAAGGTCCACGGCGTCGTGGTCCAGATCAGCAGGTGCGCACCCTTCAGCGGGCCGTCGGTCACGGTGAAGCCGACCGTCACCGCCGGATCCTGCCGGCTCTGGTAGACGTCGTCGTCCATGCGGAGCTCATGGTTGGACAACGGGGTCTCGTCGTTCCAGCAGTACGGCAGGACGCGGTTGCCCTCGTACGCCAGACCCTTGTCCCACAACTGCTTGAAGGCCCAGATCACCGACTCCATGAACGTCGGGTCGAGGGTCTTGTAGTCGTTGTCGAAGTCCACCCAGCGGGCCTGCCGGGTGACGTACTCGCGCCATTCGTCGGTGTACTTCAGCACCGAGGCACGGCAGGCCGCATTGAACTTCTCGATGCCCATCTCTTCGATCTGGGCTTTGTCCGCGATGCCGAGCTGGCGCTGCACCTCGAGTTCGGCGGGCAGACCGTGGGTGTCCCACCCGAACCGGCGCTCCACCTTGTAGCCGCGCATGGTGCGGTAGCGCGGCACGATGTCCTTGACGTAGCCGGTCAGCAGGTGGCCGTAGTGCGGCAGGCCGTTGGCGAACGGCGGCCCGTCGTAGAAGACGTATTCCTCGGCATCCTCGCGGCGCGCAATGCTGGCCCGGAAGGTGTCGTCGCTGGCCCAGTAGTCCAGCACCTCAAGTTCGCGCTCCGGAAAATTCGGTGCGGCGGGCTTGGGATAGGCGCTCACGTCTCGTCTCCTGTGCCGGTGCCGAGCTCAACAGCTCAACACGCTCAAGGCACGGGGACGACGTCGCGCGGGTGCGCAAGCGCCGCGGTACCACCCCGCTTGCACGCTGCACCGCAGCGCGCCGCTCAACTTGCAGGCGATCACGGGCCCAACCGTCCGGTTCTACTGGACTGCGGATCCACGCATTCGAATCCTGCAGCTTTTCTTCCGAAGGCTCCCCGGTGATGGCCGGATCAGCGCCGATGCGCCCAGTCTAATGAGCACCGCAAATCGTCGGGAAATCACACCTAGCCGGAGGTGACCTCGATGAGCGCCAGCGGGAACTGCTCGGCCAGTTCGTGAACCGTGCAATGGTCGAACCCGCGGCTGTCGAACCGCCAATCCAGACGCATGGTGGTCGCGCTGTCGTGATGGATGTGCAATGCGAGCGGATGTTCGCACTGCACCGCCCGCGGCCCATCGCCATAGGCGAAGCCCATGTCGGCCGAGGGATGGTCACCGCTGTCGACTCCTGGACGTGCCGCGTCGAGCAATTCCGAACCCGACAGGCCACGATGCGACATGCAGGCCACGCCGACACGCCGATATCCGGCGCGCTCGGGACCGCTCACGACGTCGACGATCAGGACACCGTCACCGATCGTGCGGGCGACGGTCCGGCCCAAAGCGGCCAACAGCAGCTCCTCGGCGGTGCAACCCATCGCGATCTGAGCTTCGTGCAGTTCCGCGGACAACACGTCGTCCAGCGAGCTCGACACAGTTGCCATATCGGCGGCGACGGGAGGCCCTGCGGTGCCGTAGTCGGCAATCCACGAACTCGTGCCATATGCGTCGGGCAGGACGGAAACAGACATGTATGCAACGTTAGCCAGAGAGTCCCAGAAATGGGAGAGTTGTGCCAAAAGTCTGACACCCTTGTCAATAACGCCGTTGCTGACTTTGCTGCGGTTGGTTGTGACCAGGCGCGGGTCAGGGGTCTATGGTGTTCTGATGCCGCGTACCGACGAGAACGGCAGGCAGCTCAAGGCCCTGCTCGACTATCTACTGGACGGCGAGGTCGATGCCAAGGCCGTGTACAGCGCCCTTGGCGTGTCCAGCAGCACGTATTACCGGCGGGTCAAGGAAGCCGATTATCCGAATGCCGAGGAATTACGGCAGGTGGCCGACCGCTTCCATCTCAGCTACCCCGACCTGCAGATCCGGTTCGGGCTGATGAGCCGCCAGGAGGTCTGGCACTACATGGAATCGTCGCCGGTGACGGTGGCGCCCGGGGACACGGTCACCCGAGTTCGACCGGCCGTCCACCGGCACAAGAAACTGTCCGAACTGACCCCACGATCCGACGCTCCCCCGCTGTAGGCAACCCGCACGTCAGCTCAACCGCAACACCGTCCGAGGCAAAGTCTTATGTCCGTCGCCACGCTCATCCTCATCACACTGGCCTGCGTCCTGTGGAGCCTGTGGATCAGGAGAGTCACCTGGTCGTGCCGGTGGGAGGTGGCCGCCACCCTGAACATCGCGCTCCAGGGACTGGCCGTGCTGCTGATGTCGCCCTGGGCGTCGGCAACCATCGGGCACGTGCTCTACGAGCTGACGGGCAAGTGGAACGTCGAGGACTACATCGGGCACGACTGCTACATCGTCGCGGCATCGGCCATCGTCTACAACTCTCTGGGCCGGCTCCAGGACGACAGCGCCATGCAGCGCTCGTTCAAGCAGTACGTCGAGCGCCCGGCCACGATCTGCATCCCGGTCCTGCTCGCCACCTTCTCGATGGGCAACGGCGCCGCGGTGTACCGGGCCGACTTCTTCCAGGTACCCACCGACTTCTGGCTCAGCGTGTACTGGATCATCCTGTGCGGCACCTTGATCTATCTGCTGGGCTATGGGGCCCGCGCCATGCTGATTCTGCGTAAGGATCCGAGGTCACGCCGGATCGCCAACATCTACCTGTTCGCCTCGATCAGTGGCGTGCTCGCGTGCGCGACCCGGATCATCACATCGCTGGTACCAGCGCTGCAACCCATCGAGAACGGCCGTCTGGTATGGGTTTTCGCCTGTGGCTGCGGCGCGATCTTCGCACTCGCGTCCGCCCATTCCTGGCGGATCAAGACGCGGTGGCTGTCGTCGAGCAATCGGTGAGGTCGGGACACACATCATTTCACCGCCACCGCGGCGCCGCCTACTGCCCTACCGCTCGCCCGTAGGATCGTAAAGTGCCGTCGCAGACAAAATCTACGAGCACGGCCGAACACTCCTCGCTGTTCGTCCGGCTCGGCTCGGTGATCGTGCGATGGCCGTGGCTCGTCGTCGGAATCTGGCTGGCCATCGCGGCCGCCCTGCCCCTGACGTTCCCGTCGTTGACGCTGATGGTGCAGCAACGTCCGGTCGCGATCCTGCCGTCGCACGCGCCCGTCACCGTGGCCACCCGCGAGATGACCGAGGCGTTTCACGAATCCGGCTCGGAGAACGTCCTGTTGGTCGTCCTCAGCAACGACAAGGGCCTGGGCCCGGCCGATGAAGCGACGTACCGCACGCTCGTCGACAATCTGCGCAAGAACCACACCGATGTAGTCATGCTGCAGGACTTCATCAGTGCCCCGCCCCTGCGCGAATTCATGGCCAGCAAGGACGGCAAGGCCTGGATCCTGCCGGTCGGCATCGCGGGCGATGTCGGTTCGCCACAGTCGTACGCGTCCTATACCCGCGTCGCCGACATCGTCAAAGACAGCGTGCACGACGCCTCGCTGACCGCGAGCCTCACCGGACCCGCCGCCACCGTTGCCGACCTCACTGATATCGGCGAACGCGACACGACGGCCATCGAGATCGCCACGATCGGAATGGTTCTGGTGATCCTGCTGATCATCTACCGCAACCCGGTCACGATGCTGCTGCCCCTGCTCACCATCGGGGCGTCGCTGATCACCGCCCAATCGGTGATCGCCGGCCTCGCCTATCTGGGCATGGGCATCTCCAACCAGACTGTCGTGTTCCTGACCGCCATGATGGCCGGCGCCGGGACCGACTACGCCGTCTTCCTCATCAGCCGCTATCACGACTATCTGCGTGACGGACTGGAATCCGACCGCGCGGTCGAACAGGCACTCGGCTCGATCGGCAAGGTCATCGCCGCGTCCGCCGCCACGGTGGCCGTCACTTTCTTGGGCATGATGTTCGCTCAGCTGGGTCTGTTCTCCACCGTCGGCACCGCACTGGCCGTCGCCATCGGCATCGCCTTGCTGGCTGCGCTGACGCTGTTGCCCGCCGTGATGGTGTTGGTCGGGCGCCGGGGTTGGATCTCCCCGAGACGTGACCTCACAAGCCGGATCTGGCGACGGTCCGGTATCCGCATCGTGCGCCGGCCATGGTCCCATCTGGCCGCCAGTTTGGTCGTCCTCGCGGCACTGGCCAGTTGTGCGACCCTCGTCCAGTACAACTACGACGACCGCAAGGCGCTGCCGGCGCACGCTGAGAGCTCCATGGGTTATGCGGCCCTGGAGGACCACTTCCCGATCAGCTCGGCCATTCCGCAGTACCTCATCATCCAGTCCCCGAACGAGTTGCGTACGCCCCAGGCACTGGCCGACCTGGAACAGATGGCCCAGCGGGTGAGCCAGCTTCCCGGGATCGCGGTCGTGCGAGGGATCACCCGGCCGACGGGAGAATCGCTGCAGCAGGCACGACTGAGCTATCAGGCCGGCGAAGTCGGAACCAAGCTGAACGACGCGTCGACCCAGATCAACGGGCGCGCAAGCGACCTCAACCGGCTCACCGACGGTGCCGATACGTTGGCCACCAGCCTGCTCGATGTGCGCACTCAGGTCACCCGCGGCGTGGCCGGAGCGCGTGGCCTGGTCGATGCCCTGGCGACAATGCAGAAGCAGGTCGGCGGCAACAAGACGCTCCAGCAGATCGACAGCGCGGCAAAGCTGGTCAGCAGCATGCGGGCGCTCGGCGACTCGCTCGACACGAACTTCGCCGATCTGACCAACGGTATGCCGTGGATCGATCCAGTCCTGCGGGGACTGGACACCAGCCCCGTCTGTCTCACCGACCCGGCCTGTCTCGAGGCCCGCGGATCACTGCGCCGACTGGCCGCGGCCCGAACCGACGGTACCTTCGATCAGATCGCCGCCCTGGCACGGGATCTGCGGGCAACCGATTCCATGCAGACCCTCGATGACACCGTCAAGAAGCTCAGCGCCACCATCGACACCGCGAGCAAAGCCATGCAGTCCATGGGGCTGGCCAATCCGACCCAGGCGCGATCACAACTCAGCACCCTGCAGACCGGTGCCGACACGCTCGCCGACGCCAGCAGGCAGATCGCCGACGGAGTCTCGCAGCTGGTCACCGAGACCAAGCGGATGGGATCAGGGCTCGACGAGGCGTCGGCATTCCTGCTCACTATGAAGACCGACGCCGCCAGCCCACCGATGTCCGGGTTCTACGTGCCCGCACAGATTCTGACCCAGGACGAATTCCGTAAGGCCGCAGCGACGTTCATATCACCGGACGGCCATACCGCGCGCTACCTGATCCAGACCGATATCAACCCGTTCGGCACCGAGGCGATGAACCTGGTCAACTCGATCGGTGACACCGCGCGGGGCGCCCTGCCCAACACGGCGCTCGAGGGGTCTTCGGTGTCGATCGCCGGATATCCGGCGATGCTGCGCGACACCCGCGACTTCTACAACCACGACATCCGGCTCATCATCGCGATCACCATCGCGGTCGTGCTGCTGATCCTGGTGGTCCTGTTGCGTGCGTTTGTCGCGCCGCTCTACCTGATCGCCTCGGTGGTGATCTCTTACCTGTCGGCCCTGGGCATCGGTGTCGTGATGTTCCAGTATGTCCTTGGCCAACAGTTGCATTGGAGCGTGCCCGCACTGACTTTCATCGTGCTGGTGGCCGTCGGCGCCGATTACAACCTGCTGCTGATCTCTCGAATTCGCGACGAGTCGCCCAATGGCGTGCGCTCTGGCGTGATCCGTACCGTCGGATCCACCGGCGGCGTGATCACCGCGGCCGGGCTCATCTTCGCCGCGTCGATGTTCGGGCTGTTGTTCGCCAGCATCAGCACGGTCGTCCAAGCCGGATTCGTGGTGGGTGTAGGGATCCTGTTGGACACGTTCCTGGTGCGCACCTTGACCGTACCCGCGATCGCCACGCTGATCGGCACCGCGAACTGGTGGCCCTCGGATTTCGTCACCCGTCAGCTCGACCGGCTACGGAGCCGCCTCAAGGCCACGAGGGAAGCCGAGCCCGGCAGCTGAGCCGGTATCGGCTGGCTAGCCGATACCGGGGAACAGGTTCTTGACCTGCTGAGCGGCGTTGTCCATGTTGGCCTGATCAGTGGGGCTCAACTTGATGCCCTGCACCGCCTTGTCGATGTTCTCCTGGTCCGTGCGGCTCAGCTTGATCGTGGGCTGCGGCGCGGGCGCCTGCTGTGGCGGCAGTTCCGACAGGCCCGTGCCGGCCTGCCGCAACCAGTCCTCGACGTTGGCCCGGGCCACGGGATCGATACCGGTCGCCGGGGCCCCCGGATAGTCGTTACGCGAGTATCCGGCGTCCACCATCGGCCGCAACACGCCGTCGAGCTGGTCGACCAGTTCGTTGGGAACTCCGTTGTCACGAAGCGGCCTGGTCAGCGGGAGGAGTTTGGTCGGCAGGAAATACGTCGTCTGTGCCGCTCCCTTGGAGTTGACCGTGACGACGACGTTCTGCAGCGGTACGTCCTCACGCGTGGAGTACGAGGTTTCGGTGTGCAGATACTCCAGGGCGACAAGAGAATTCGCCAACGCCAGCCAATTGTCCGGCCGATCGGGGAAGTCGGCGATGAAGTCGTATTCACCCACCACCATGGTTGTGTCGTACTGACTTTCCACCGGACCACGCACGGTGTAGTCGATCAGCGGAATGTAGGTCCCCGGCGTCAGCGACGACAGGACCGAGTGGCTGAACGGTGTCACCGCCTGCGGCGGGCCGAACAGGGTGAAGGACACGCCTTCTGGAGCGCGCGCACCAGGATCCTGCGACAGGCGCGCCAGCGCCTCGCTGAGTACCAGGGCCCCCTCGGAGTTGCCGACCACCACGGTCTGGCCGGGGGTGCCCTGCAACGCGGCCTTCAGGTTGCGGGCACCGGTGTCCACCGACAGGCCCACGCTGTCGGTCGAGATGTCGTTGCCGGGCCACAACTTGTCCGGCAAGCGGCCATACACCATTCCGGCGGGATACTCGACGATGCGCCGGTTCGCATTCGGGTAATAGCCGCGCCCCACCCGGTTGGTGATCTGGTCCCAGGGAATGCCGGGTCCACGAGCGCCACCGAAGATCAGCGCGGTTTCTGCGGAGGCGGTTCCGGCACCGAACACCGTTCCCGCAGCGACGAGACCGACCGCAAAGGATCCGGCCAGCAGGCCTCGGGGCACCCGGCGGAGGGCGTCTTGTGACCGGCGCCGCGCGCGGACGGCTTCGCGACGCCGACGTCCTCCGTTGACTCCAGGCATCCTGCCGTCTCCCTCCTGAGCACCGCCCATCGGCGGTGTCATGCCGTCGCTCATATCCCGAGCAGGCCGATAGTGATGAACAAAGCCCCTGCCGCAGTGAGAATCATCGCTACGTCGCGCCGCGTGCAGGAACGGATCCAGGTGTGCACGCGGGTCATCCACACCAGCGTACGTTGCGGGGCGATCAGGTAACTCAGGAGTGGGATCTCCACGAGTGCAAAGGCCACCAGGTTGAAGGCGATCACCGCACCCACCTGTGTTCCGGGCGCCACGTCGGAGGCGTGTATGACGGCCAGTGCCGCCAGGTAGTCGACCGACGGCAATGCGATACCCAGCCCGCTCACGCCGGCTACCCACAGTGAATTGCCTTGCATGACCGCACGTATCCGGCCGCGCAGCCCCACTCGGGGCGCTGCGAGTGCCACCCTGCCGGCGGCAGACTCCTCCGCCTCCAGCTGTGATGGCCGGGCGCGGCGCGAACCCACGTTGGCGGCCACCAACACGGCGGCGACCAAGGCGAGGATGCCGATCCCGATCTGCATCCTCGGCACGGTGAGCGTGCCCGCGGCCAGCGGTGCGGCGTCGAGGACGAGCAACGCCGTCCCGCCGACCACCAGGCCCATGAGGAACCCGCCGCACAGGAACGCCAGCAACTGATGCACGGGTCGCGGCCGGTTCAGCATCAGCACGGTCAGCCCGATCCGCACCGGTTCGAGGCTGACCGCGACGGCCATCAGTAAAAGGGTTGCCCACATGGTGTTTTCAGCGCTTCGGGTCAGGCCCGATCAGGCGTCCAACCTCGCAAACTCCTGCCGACGGTACAGCTCCGCGCTTGCCTGACGGCGGACCTTGCCGCTGGTGGTGATCGGGAGCGAGCCGGGAGCGACCAGTGCGAGATCGGCGGGGTTGAGTCCATGCGTCGTCGAGATGGCGGAGATCACTTCGCGTTTCATCAATGTGAGACGCTCGGACAGGTCCTCCGGGGTTTCGTCGGAACGCTTCTTGACCTCGATGACGGCGACCAGTTTTTCTTCCTCGTCGTGGTTCACCGCAATCGCGGCGACGCGCCCGCGGGAGATCGCCGACACCGTGGCCTCGATGTCGTCCGGGTAGTGGTTGCGCCCGCGGACGATCAGGAGATCTTTGACCCGGCCGATGATGAACAACTCGCCCTCGGAGATGAAGCCCAGATCGCCGGTCCGCAGCCATGTTCCGCCGGGTACGCCGTCGACCGTCGCGCCGAATGTCGCCTGCGTCTCTTCGGGCCGGTTCCAGTATCCGGCCGCGATGTTCTCGCCTTGCGCCCAGATCTCACCGATCATCCCGGCGGGCATCTCGGTGAGGGTTTCGGGATCGACGATCCTTACCGCCGGGCTCTGCGGGGTCCCGTAGCTGATCAGAGCGGTTCCGCCAGCACAGCGCTCGGCGTGCCCGGCGGCGAGCTTCTCGGGCTCGAAGTGTGCCACCACCGGCGGCTTCCCCGGCTCGCGTGTCGCGACGTAGAGCGTGGCCTCGGCCAGACCGTAGGACGGCCGGATCACCTTGCCCTGCAGATTGAATGCGGCGAACTTCTTGGTGAAGCGTTCGATCGTGGCATGGTGAACGCGCTCGGCGCCGCTGATGATGCTCAGCACGTTCCCCAGGTCGCAACCCGCCATATCGTCATCGGTGGTCTTGGCCGAAGCCAGATCGAAGGCGAAGTTGGGTCCGGCGGTCAAGCCGGTGGTCACACTGCCGAGCTGCTGCATCCAGCGTGCCGGCCGGGCCAGGAACGCCAACGGACTCATCATCACGGTGCGCCATCCACCCAGGATCGGCGCGACGATACCCGCCATCATTCCCATGTCGTGGTACAGCGGCAGCCACGTCACCACCGTCGTGTCGGCCGGTGGCACCCGGTTGTAGTCCGGGTAGAAGCTGGCCATCATCTGTTCGAAGTTGGCCGTCAGGTTGCGATTCGACACCATCACGCCCGCGGGAATCCGCGTCGAGCCGGAGGTGTACTGCAGGTAGGCGGTCGCCGGCGCAGCTTCGCGCCGCAAGCGAACCGCTTTGCGGGCATCGAGGTCGAGTTTGTCGACCTCGAGCAGGACAGGCGCCGGATTGCCGTCCTGCGCCACCGCATACGGCGCCACCGTCTCGGAGATGGCGGATGTGGTGAGGATGACCGCGGGTGCGGCATCCCGGAGGACTGCGGTGACGCGCTCGTCGTGCGCGCCGATCATCGGCGTCGACAGCGGGACACAGACCACGCCGGCTTCCAGCGACGCCAGGAACGCGACGATGTAGTCCAGGCTCTGCGGCGCGAGGACCACCGCGCGGTCACCGACCGCGGCGTGAGTCTGCAGCTCCCCCGCCAGATTTCGGATGCGCCGGTAGAGCTGACCCCAGGTCAGGGTCTCCTCTACGCCGTCCCAGTCGCGTTCGTAATCGACGAAGGTGTAGGCGACGTCGTTCGGCTGCATGCTCGCCCGATCACGCAGCACGCTGTTGAGTGTCGACTCAGTCATCGAGTGTGCCTTCCTGTTCTGACTTCATTCCGCTACTCACCTGCGCGACCCTGCGCCGAGGTTTTCCAGCACCCGAGCACACGTCGACTTCAGCACCTTGACGTACCGGCCGACCGATTCATGTGCCTCGGGATTGTTCGGATAGACCACCGAAACCGCCGTGCGGTCCTTCAATCGCACCAGGAACACCGTCATCTGGTACGAGTACACGCCGTCGCTGAACATGCCGATCCGCATTGATTCCAGCTCGGTGGTGAGCAGCACCGACAGTGGCGCCGCCCCGGCATCCAGGAAGTTGATCACCTGGAAATTCGGCCTGGGCCAATCCAGTTCGGGCCGCAACTCAAGCACCCGGTAGAACGGGACGTCCACCAGTTGATGTCCGGCGTCGAAGGATTTCTGTGCCGCAACGGCCGATTCGGCAAAAGACCGGCCCGCGATGGGAACGGTGATCGGGACCAGCCCGGTGAACCAGCCCATCGTCATCAGATCGGCGGTGGTCTTGCGGGTGTCACTCGGAGTCAGCCCGTAATAGGTGTCCGCCCCGGTCAACTCATGCTCGGCCAGCCCGGTGCAGGCCAGCATGCCGCCGATGAAGCGGGCCCCGGCATCGACGCACAATGACTCGAACTGAGCGGTCTGCTCCTCGTCCATGAGGGTCTCGACCCACATCTCCGCTCCACACGGTTGGAGTGGATCACCCAGGGGCAGCGGGAAGTCCGGCAGGCTGCCGTTGTTGCTCGACGCGAAATCGGCCCAGGCCGTGACCTCCGGCGAGTCCGGTGTCAAGGAGCCGAGCAGCTCCTTCTGCCGCAGGCAGAAGGCGTCGTAACTGCCGGCCTCCGGAAGTGCCAGCGGCGCACCGCCACCGACGAGGGTGGTGTACATCGCGTGGAACTCCATGAGAGTCACCCCCGCGAACGTCGCATCCATGTGGAGGTGGTCGATGCTCACATAGATCGTGAACCGATCCGGGTACTGAACGATGCCGTAGGTGAAGCAATCCCAGTGCAACGGATCCGGTGTCGACAGCGTCAACTGCCGCAGTTCCTCTGACGTGAGATCGCCGTGCCGCGTGGGCACGAACTTGATGTCGGCCGGATTGGGCATCGTGTGCCGCACGATGTTGTGGACATCGTGGTACTCGAACCAGCTGCGGAACGTGTCATGCCTGCGCACATGGGCATTGACCACATAGGTCATTGCCCTGATATCGCATTGCCCTGGGATATCACACGTCACGATCACCAGACGGGAGTAGTCCAAGCCCTTGGCTCGCTGATCGACGAACCCGCGCAGGTGCTGGGCCTGCATGTAGCTGACCGGGATGTCACTGACGGGCGCTTCGGCCGCCTTGGCGCACGAGGCCGGCGAGGCTCGCCAGGAAACGGCAGAACCGGGCGGTGCTTCCCACTCTTCGATCGAACCGATCGAAACGGACCCTAACAGCAACGTGACTCCTCTATAAACTCAACCGAATTCGGCATCAAGCCGTCGGTGTCAGCTCCGTGTCGGCATTGGCGATCAACTTCTCGCACAGCTTGTCGGCGAGCCCACGAACGGTCGTGATGTCCGCCGGGCTGATCCGCACCCGGGTTTCGGTCTCGATCCTTGTACGTACCTCGAGGTTGCCCAGCGAGTCGATGCCGTATTCGGCCAGCGGACGGTCGGGGTCGATCGAACGACGCAGCAACACGCTGATCTGGTCGGAGACCAGACGGCGCAACCGCGAAGGCCATTCGTCCTGCGGAGTGGCGTACAGCTCGGTGAGGAAGCCGCTGGCGTCGGAATCGCCGGAACTCGCGGGACGGAACGATTCGGCGAACGGGACCCGCTTGGCGAAGTCGGCTAGCCAGGACACCCCCACAATCGGCGTGTAGCCGGCGTATCCACGGTTGTGCCGCAACATCGTCTCGAAAGCATGGGCACCTTCGTCGGGCGCGATCGCCGAGTCGGAGGCTTCGGCAAATCCGGTGCCCTTGCCGATCTCGGTCCACGCACCCCAGGCGATGGCGCTCGACGGCAGTCCCTCACTTCGTCGCCACCGGGTGAATCCGTCCAACCAGCTGTTGGCCGCCGCGTACGCACCCTGCCCGGGTGAGCCGACCAGGGCCGCGGCCGAGGAGAAGCAGCAGAACCAGTCCAGCGACTCCGACCGCGTGGCGTCATGAAGGTTCCACGCACCCACAGCCTTTGGCGTCCAATCTCGGGCCACCAGGTCATCGGTGATGTTGGCCAACGTGGCATCTTCGACGACAGCCGCCGCGTGCAGGACACCCCGTAGCGTCAGTCCGGTGGCCGTTGCCGCCGACACCAGCGCCGCGGCAGTGGCGGGGTCGGCGATGTCGCCGGTGACCACCTCGACCTCGGTACCGAGAACCCGCATCCGGTCGAGATCCGCCGTCGCTTCGGCGGAGGGCTGGGACCTGGCGTTGAGCACGATCCGGCCGCAGCCGGCCGACGCCATCTTCTCGGCGAGGAACCGTCCCAGGCCACCCAGTCCGCCGGTGATCACGTACGCCCCGTCGGCTCGGAAGACCGGTGCGTGTTCGGGCGGCACCACCGCCATGTCAGAACCCGACTCGGGGATCTCCAAGACGAGCTTGCCGGTGTGTTCGGCCGCACCCATCAGTTCCATCGCCGCCGTCCATTCGGTCAACGGATAGGTGCTGACCTCCGGGAGCGGCAGCGCGCCGTCACCGATCTTGCCGAACACGTTCTGCAGTACGCGACGAACCGCGTCTGGCCTGCGTTGGCTCAGCGACGACAGATCGACCGCGTGGAACGACAAGCCGTCTCGGATCATCGCCGGCGTGAGGGTGGCATCACCGCGAACGTCGGCGACTCCGGTCTCGATGAACCGGCCGCCGAAGGCGAGCAGTTCCAGGCCGGCACGTTGCGTCGATCCCCCCGCCGAGTTGAGGACGACGTCTACACCGTATCCGTTGGTGTCACGTCTGATTTCGTCGGCGAAGCTCAGCGTGCGCGAGTCGTAGACGTATTTGATGCCCATGTCGCGCAACAGTTGTCGACGCTCCGGACTGCCCGCGGTGGCGAACACCTCGGCTCCGCTCTCGCGTGCGACCGCGATCGCAGCCAGACCGAGACCACCGGTCGCCGAATGGATCAGCACCTTGTCCTGTGCCGATATCCGCGCCAGCTCTCGCAACGCGTACCACGCCGTGGCATGCGCGGTGGGTACTGCGGCGGCTCTGTCCATCGCCAACCCGGCGGGCAGTGCGACGGCAAGGTCGGAGGCACACGTGACGAACGTGCCCCAGCAACCTGTTGCTGCCACACCGGCCACCCGATCGCCGATCTTGTGGTCGGTGACATCGGGGCCGACCGCCGTGACAGTTCCGGCGAAATCACGGCCCAGCGTTGCGGATTGCTCGGCCAGACCTGGGTACCGGCCCGAGGCCGCCAGGATGT
This sequence comes from Mycobacterium sp. IDUB_9, assembly GCF_055419505.1. Taxonomy (NCBI): domain Bacteria; kingdom Bacillati; phylum Actinomycetota; class Actinomycetes; order Mycobacteriales; family Mycobacteriaceae; genus Mycobacterium; species Mycobacterium sp. IDUB_9. Next base: position 131,979 of record NZ_JBVAXU010000003.1, read on the forward strand.
CGACGAAATTCAGGCTCGACGCGCTGACCCGCACCTCGATGCACCCGGCCTCGGGCGCGGTCCGCTCAAAGGTGGTGAGCTCCAGGGAACTGAAATCCCCTGGGGTACGGATGCTCAGGCGGACGGCATCGGTGGACATGTCGACAATGGTTGAGTGCCGCTCACCGGCGGCAAACGGGCTGGCCCCCAGCCGCGCGGCATACCACTGACCGTCACGCCAGGCGGTCTCGTCCTCAGGACTTCCCGCGAGTAGTTGGCGGGCAATGTCTTTGGGATCGGTGCGCTCATCGACGTCGATCTGAGTCGCACGCAGTTGCGGCTGCTCGTTGCCGATCACGCGGAGCAATCCGCGCAACCCGATCTGGTCGAGGTTGAGTGCGTCGCCGGGTAGCACCGCCTGCGCGCCACGCGTGACGAGATGGAGGCGAGGCGCCTGATCCTCGACGTCGATGAGTTCACGCACGATGTGAACCACACGCTGGACCAGCTCAAGACCCCGGGAAGCCGATTGCCGGTCCCCCGTTGCCGCCGCGCCGGCCAGGACCAAGGCCACATCGCTGTAGGCCTCTGCACCGAGGTGTTTGCGCAGCGAATCGGCATTGGTCGGTTGGTTCGCCCCTTCAGACCAGACCACCGTCGACACGTCACCGAGATCGGGTTCGAGTGCATCGGCCAACTCGGTGGTCAGCAGATCCGAGGCGTCGGACGTGATCAACAACCATTTGCCCGTCCCGGATGTCTGCGCCTCCGGCAGGTCCTGCTCGTGCCACTCGACGGCGAGCAGCCGCTCATTGAAGATGCGTTCCAGATGACCGCTTTCGGACATACCGGTGCCCAACCGCAGGCCGCGAACGCTGAGCAGAACGTCGCCGTCCTCATCGAGGAGGTCGAGATCGGCTTCCACGTTGGCGGGGTCGGCGTTGGTGACCTGGAGCAGGCAGTAATGCGCCGCACGGGTAGAACCGGATGCGCGCAGGCTCTTCACACCCAGAGGGAGCAGCAGACCGCCGGGGGCCTCACCTTCGGCGTACGCCGCCACGGACTGGAAGCACACGTCGAGCAGGGCCGGATGGATCTGGTAGGCACCCTGTTGGGACCGGATGGCACTGGGCAGGGCCACCTCGGCCAGGACACTGGTGACGGGCCCGTCGGCGGTGTATGCCGCGGCCAGACCAGAAAACGCAGGACCGTACTGAATCCCTTTGTCCCCGAACCATTTCCGCAGCGCGTCCCCTTCGACGCGACGGGGATGGGTCGCCTTGAGTTCGGCGAGATCGTGCCGGGCCGGGGCATCGGAGCGCTCCACCTCGACGATCACCGCCGCCGCACGCCGGATCTGCTCGCGTTCCCCGGCCGTCTCGACCAGGAATTCCACCGCGCCCTCGGGGTTCACCTTCGCCTCGGCCGAGATCACGGTCTCGTCGTCGAGCAGCAGCATCTGTTCGAAGGTGATGTCACGCACCTCGCAGGCATCGCCCAACAGTGAGCGGCCCGCCGCCAACGCCATCTCGCAGTACGCGGCACCCGGAAGCGCAGCCACGTTGTGAACCTGATGATCGGCCAGCCACGGCTGGGCGTCGACACCGACGTCGGCCTGCCAGACGTGGCGCTCGGGATCCTCGGGAAGGACGACATGCGCCCCCAGCAACGGATGGACGCTGAGCAGATGTCCACCGCCCGGAAGGTGCTCGCGTGCGTCCCGGCTGACGGTCAGGGGCAGGCGAGTCCAGGTGGGCAGTGGCGCGTCGGCGAGGGCGCCCGACGGGTACAACGTCCCGAAGTCGACGGCGGCACCTGCACTGTGCAGGTCGCCGACGTACTGCAGCAGACCGGAGGGCATCTCGGTCTCGCGTCGCATACTCGGCAGTGCCGCGATGTTGATGTCCAGGCTCCGGGCAACCTGTTGGGCCGGGTGGACCAACAATGGGTGCGGGGCCAGCTCACCGAACACCCGGTAACCGTCTTCGAGAGCGGCCTGCACCGCGGCCGAGAACCGCACGGCGTGGCGCAGATTGTCGACCCAGTAGTCGGCGTCGGTGTAGGGCTCGTCGCGTGGGTCGTAAGAGGTTGACGAGTAGTACGGCACCGTGGGCGTGAGCGGGGTCAGGTCAGCGAGCACCTCGGCGAGATCGTCGAGGATCGGGTCGACCTGCGGCGAGTGCGACGCGACGTCAACCGCGACCTCGCGGGCCATGATGTCGCGCTGTTCCCAGTCGGCGACGAGCTCTCGGATGCGTTCGGTGGTCCCGCCGACCACAGTGGACTTCGGCGATGCGATCACCGAGATCACCACGTCCTTGATGCCGCGCGCGGCAAGTTCGGACAACACATGCTGTGCAGGCAGTTCGACTGAGGCCATGGCACCCGAACCCGAGATGCGGGTCATCAGTGCCGACCGCCGGCAGATCACGCGCACAGCGTCCTGCAGCGACAACGCGCCCGCGACCACGGCGGCTGCGGCCTCGCCCATGGAGTGGCCGATCACCGCTCCGGGCTGCACTCCCCTGGACTTCAGTGCGGCAGCGAGTGCGACCTGCATTGCGAAGATCGTCGGCTGCACCCGGTTGATGCCCTCGACCGGCTCGGAATCCGAAATCGCCTCGGTCACAGAGAATCCCGACTCTGCGGCAATGAGAGGTTCCAGTTCGGCGATGGCCGCCGCGAAGGCTGGCTCGGTGGCAAGCAGTTGCGCACCCATCCCCGCCCACTGCGAACCCTGGCCGGAGAACAACCACACCGGTCCGCGCTCGCCGGTCCCGACAGCCGGCTCGTAGACCGCATCGCCCTCGGCGACCTCGCGCAGCGCCGCACCGAGTTCGTCGGTGGTCGCCGCGGTCACCGTGGTCCGGAACGGCCGGTGGGCCCGGCGCCTCGTCAGCGTGTAGGCCAGATCCGGCAATGGCTGCTCGCCGGCCTCGTGGATCAGCCAGTTGGCCAGCCGGCCCGCGGTGCGACGAAGTTCGTCGGCCGAGGTGGACGACACCGGGAACATCATCGGCTCGCCGTCACTATCCGGCGCACCGGCCGGCTCAGACCCGGCAGCGGGCGCCTGCTCGAGCACCGCGTGCACGTTGGTACCGGACAACCCGTAGGACGACACGGCCGCGCGGCGCGGGTGTTCCCCGTCGACCGGCCACGGCATCAGATCGGTCGGGACGACCAGTGAGCTGTTGAGCCGGGCCATCGCCTCGGGCAACTCGGTGAAATGCAGGTTGGCCGGAACGGCACCGTGCTGCAGGGCGAGGACGGCCTTGATCAGACCGATCGCCCCGGATGCCGACTGGGCGTGCCCGATGTTCGTCTTCACCGACCCGAGGGCGCACGGGCCCTCGGTGCCGTAGACCGCGGCCAAACTGGCGAACTCGATGGGATCGCCGACGGGTGTTCCGGTTCCGTGGGCCTCGATCATGCCTACGGTGACCGGGTCGACCCCGGCTGCGGCCAGTGCAGTGCGGTAAACCGCGCTCTGCGACTCCTCCGAAGGGGTCGCGATGTTGATCGTGCGGCCATCCTGGTTGGCGGCGGTCCCGCGGATCACGGCCAGTACCCGGTCACCGTCACGCTCGGCATCGGCCAAACGCTTCAGCAGCACCATCGCGACGCCCTCGCCCGAGACGAACCCGTCGGCGCCGACATCGAACGCGTGGCAGCGACCGGTGGGCGACAACATTCCCTGCGCCGAGCCGGCCACCATCTTCTTCGGGTCGAGCAGGAGCGAAGCGCCGCCGGCCAGGGCCAGGTCGCTCTCCGACTCGTGCAGGCTCCGGCACGCCATGTGAATCGCCAGCAAGCCCGATGAGCACGCTGAGTCGACCGTCAGCGCGGGTCCGTGCACACCCAGTGCGTAGGCGACGCGGCCCGACGCCAAGCTGAAGTTCGTCCCGGCGAAGCCGTAGGCACCGTCGAGCGCGTCGGCCTCGGCGGCGACCATCTGGTAGTCGTTGTGCGTCATGCCGAGGAAGACGCCGGTCAACGAACCGGAGATGTCCGCCGGGGCCAGGCCCGCGTGTTCGAGGGCCTCCCACGACGTCTCGAGCAGGAGTCTGTGCTGCGGATCGATGGACGGCGCCTCGCGCTCGCCGTAACCGAAGAAGTCTGCGTCGAATCCCGCGACGTCGTCGAGGAACGCACCCCACTTTGACACCGAACGACCAGGAACTCCGGGCTCCGGATCGTAGTACTCGTCAGCATCCCAACGATCGAGCGGAACCTTCGTGACGAGGTCGTCACGCCGCAGGAGGGCCTGCCAGAACCCGGCCGGTGAGTCGATCCCCCCGGGCAGACGGCAGCCCATGCCGACAACGGCAATCGGGGTGACTGGTGTCTCGGCCAAGTTGGCTCACCTCTCTCGATGCGATCGATCAGCAAAGCGTCGATCAACATACTTAGAACGCGGAAAAGAATGTGCGCTACGTCGCCCACGACGCACGGTACCGAATCCCCGTATCCGGTTCGAGTCGTTGCCAACGCGGGTCCGTAGCCTAGCGCGTGACCCAACCAGATGTTGGAAACACCCGATCGCAAAAACGTTCATGCGTTCGCTGCGCCGACCAATTCTTGAGAAATGGCAGCACCGGCCAATTTCCCCAGCGAGACACCGGATAGTTGTCGGCGATGCCGCTGTGAACCGCTAATCCCGCTGTCGCACAGCGCTATTCGTGATCCTGTTGCGCACCGCCGCCCCTCGGGACGAATTATCCCGCTAACTAACAGTGAACCGATCTCGGATCCGAAAGCACATTTTCACAGGTTGTCCATAGTTTGAAAACGGTGTTCAGTTCATCACTCACAGTTAATTCGTAGGCTGCCTGTCAATAGTTAGCTGGCTACCCGCACGCAAACTACCGAAACCGTAGTTGAACCGAATTCATGTTCTGCCGGTTGGATGCTCGGTAATGGTACGAATGTGTACCCAAATGACACATCAGCTAATGGTCATTGTTGACTATGCAACCTCATAACCAGCATTGATCACCCGGACCGGCCAAAGTGTCGCAACCCCCGGGACATCGGCGTACCAAACTTCGGGGCCGGGACGGGCCGTTTGAGATCCAGCCCACGCCGAAGCTGGATGCGTGACAGAAACCACATTCTGTCCACTGAGGCAAAGAAACCGAGGTTAACGGTGGACATGCGCTGCAATGCCGGGAGGATCGTCCCATTACTGGGACAATATGTGATGTATATCACTGCAGGTAGAAGCGGTACGGCGATGTTCCGGCCGGGCGATCAACCCCCCGCAACGAACAGAGCCGACCAGGACTAGCCCGCAGCGGGCTTGGGGAGCTCGTACGGTGACGCACCGAGATCCGGCACGGCCTCGAATCCGCGCTCACGTGCGCGAGCGACATCCTGACGAATCAGCGCGTTCAGGCCGACGAAGGCAGCCATGTCCAACACCATCGGTGTCAGCAGCCGGTTGTGCACGAATCCGATCGCCAGCCCGCTGGCCGGGTCCGCCCAGCCGACCGACCCGCCGAGTCCGACATGGCCGAATCCCGGCATGATCCCGAACGGCACCGAGTGATACCCGAGGTGGAAGCCCAGCGGCACCCCGAGATTGCGGTCCGCGCGTAAACCGGACGGACCGGCCAGACCGGCCACGGTGCGCTCGGACAGGTAGTCGACGCCACCCAAGCGGCCCTGGTTGGCGATGGCACCGTACATCCGGGCCAGGCCGCGGGCTGTCGCGACACCGTTGACGGCGGGCGCCTCGGTGTCCAGGAACGGGGTGTCGCCCTGAACCAGCGACATCACTCCTGGGAAGTACATGGAGCCGAAGGCGCCCGAGAAGTTCAGTCCGGCGACGCGCGGCGCCACGAAGTCGAAGACATGGTTGGGCCACCGACGTTGTGGAACGAGGATCTGTGCGGCCCGAGTCGGGGCGTCTGCGGGCGGACGCCCCAGGTGCAGACCGTCGGTGCCCAACGGCTCGGCCAACTCGATGCGGAACAGCTCACGCATGCCCTGCCCCGTCACCGCGCGCGCCAGACCCGACAACAGCCAGCCATAGGTGAGCGCGTGATACGCGGACTTGCCGAACAGAAGTGCGTTCACCGGAGCCGCCGCGACCCGGCTCTCCATCACTCGGTGATCCAACAGATCGGCTTTGCTGACGCCGTTGAGCTGAGACAGGCCGGCCTCGTGCGCCATCACCTGACGCACTGTGACCGCGGATTTGCCGTTGGCCCCGAATTCAGGCCAATATTCGCTCACCGCGCCGTCGTATTCGATCAGACCGCGGTCGACGAGGCGGTGGATGACCGTCGAGGCCATACCCTTCGTCGCGGAGAACACCATCGCACCGGTATCGGCCGACCAGTACTGCGTCCCGTCACGGTCCGAGTAGCCGGTCCAGACATCGACGACCGGTTGTCCGCCTTGGAGGATCACCAGCGCGCCGCCGCCGTACTTTCGGCCCGGGAACAGTTTCGAGAAGCCTCGAACGGTGCAGGAGAAGTTCCTGTCCGCCGCGCCCTGGACGCCGTGTGGAAGCGCCTCGTCGCGCTCCCCGTTGTGATCGGTCACACACTCGAATTTACCTGGAACCCCGGCAAATTCCATAAGCGTTACCCACCTGTTAGCCCAGATGGGCCGCCCGCTCACGAGGTCGGCTTGTCGTCCACCTTGAAGTCGACATTGACCTTGCCGGACTCGACGGCCTTGACCGTAGCCGTAACGCCGTACTTGCTGCCGTCCTTGGCTGTCAGCACACAATGTTGAGTCGCCCCGACTTTGCCGTCGATGCCGTCGTCGCAGGTCACAGACTTGGCCTTGCGCTTGGCCGCGGCTTCCAACTTCTCTTTCGCCATGGTTTGCAGCTTGGTCTTGGCCACCGTGGGCTGTACACCGGTCGACGCGCCGCCACAGCCGGTCAGCAGCACTGGGCCGACCATCGCGGCAGCTGCCAACACACGCAGTTTCGCCTTCACGTCCCTCATCTCTGGTCAGCCCAGCCTTTCACTTTCAGTCGGCCGCGTCGAGAATTTCCTGCGCGGCCAAGGCCGGAGTGAGTTCCCCCTCGCGCACCCGGCGCTCCACCTCGTCGCGGATGCTGCGCACACCGGGATGCGACATCACGCGGTCCAGCACGGTGTCGCGCACCATCGACCAGGTCCAATCGACCTGCTGCGCGCGACGCCTGGCCTCGAACTCGCCGGCCTCGGTGAGCACCTTACGATGCTTGAGCACTGTCTCCCACAGCTCGGTCAGGCCATGTCCTTCGATCGCACTCATCGTGAGAACCGGTGGCCGCCACAGCGTTTCGCGGGGATAGATGAGGCGGATGGCGCCCGTCAGTTCGCGGGCGGCAGCCTTGGCCTCGATCGCATGCTCGCCGTCGGCCTTGTTGACGACGATGACATCGGCGAGTTCCAGCACGCCCTTCTTGATGCCCTGCAGTTGGTCACCGGTGCGGGCCAGGGTGAGGAACACGAACGTGTCGACCATGTTCGACACCGTGACCTCGGACTGCCCCACCCCGACCGTCTCCACGAGGATGACGTCGTAGCCGGCCGCCTCCAGCAGGACAATGGTCTCTCGGGTGGCCTTGGCCACTCCACCGAGCGTCCCGGACGTCGGCGACGGCCGGATATAGGCATCCGGATGGACTGCCAGACGGGCCATTCGGGTCTTGTCACCCAGGATCGAGCCACCGGTCCGGGTGGACGACGGGTCCACCGCCAGGACCGCGACCCGGTGTCCGGCCTCGATGAGGTACATGCCGAGGGCTTCGATCGTGGTCGACTTGCCGACTCCGGGCACCCCGGTGATACCGATGTGCTGCGCCTTGCCTGCGTCCGGCATGAGCTCCAGCAACAACTGTTGGGCCTGGTCACGATGGTCGGCCCGGGTGGACTCGACCATCGTGATGGCCCGCGCCAGCGCGGCGCGGTCCCCCTCGCGGATGGCCGCCGCCAGTTCAGGAACCGAAGTCATATCCCGGGTCGCTCCGCTCCTGCCCTCCGAACGGAAGCCACTACTGGCTCAGCTGGTAACCGAGCCGCTGCGCCAGCTTCTGCAGCAGACCGATGGCGGCATCGGCGATCACGGTGCCCGGCGGGAAGATCGCGTTCGCCCCGGCCTCGTACAGCTCGTCGAAATCCCCGGGCGGGATGACCCCGCCGACGACGATCATGATGTCGGGACGGCCGACCTCTGCCAACGCGTCACGCAGCGCGGGCACCAAGGTCAAGTGCCCGGCGGCCAGCGATGACACCCCGACCACGTGAACATCGTTGTCGGCGGCCTGGCGGGCCACCTCCTCGGGGGTCGAGAACAGCGAGCCCACGTCGACGTCGAAACCGATGTCGGCGAATGCCGTCGCAATCACCTTCTGACCACGGTCGTGCCCGTCCTGACCCATCTTGGCCACCAGGATGCGCGGACGGCGGCCGTCGGCCTCGGCGAACTTACCGACCAGCTCCGTGGCAGTAGACATTCCGCCGACCTTTCCAGCTCCCCCAATTTCGTCGCGGTAGACGCCCGAAATCGTACGGATCTCAGCCTGATGCCGCCCGTAGACCTTCTCCAGCGCATCAGAGATCTCGCCGAGGGTGGCATTGGCCCGAGCCGCATTGATCGCCAGGGCCAGCAGGTTGTTGCCCAGCCCGTCCTCCCCTGCCGAGCCGGAGGCCTCGGCGGCGCGGGTCAGCTCGGCCAACGCAGCCTGGGTGGCCGACTCGTCGCGGTCGGCTCGCAGCTGCTGCAGCTTGGCAAGCTGTTCGGCCCGCACCCGGCTGTTCTCGACCTTGAGCACCTCGATCTCTTGATCCTCGGTGACCTGGTACTTGTTGACGCCGATCAGTGGCTGTGCGCCCGAGTCGATGCGGGCCTGCGTACGGGCGGCGGCCTCTTCGATGCGCAGCTTCGGGATTCCGTCGCTGATGGCCTGCGCCATGCCGCCGTGCTCGGCGACCTCTTTGAGATGGGCTCGCGTGCGCTCCGCCAATTGGTACGTCAAAGACTCCACAAAATACGAGCCGCCCCACGGATCGATCGGCCGAGTGGTGCCCGACTCCTGCTGCAGCAGCAGCTGAGTGTTTCGGGCGATCCGCGCCGAGAAATCGGTGGGCAACGCCAGCGCCTCGTCGAGCGCGTTGGTGTGCAACGACTGGGTGTGGCCCTGGGTGGCCGCCATCGCCTCGATGCAGGTACGGGCCACGTTGTTGAACGCGTCCTGCGCAGTCAGCGACCACCCCGAGGTCTGCGAATGGGTACGCAGGGAGAGCGACTTGTCGTTCTTCGGGCCGAACTGGGCCACCAGCTCACTCCACAGCAGCCGGCCGGCACGCAGCTTGGCGACCTCCATGAAGAAGTTCATGCCGATGCCCCAGAAGAAGCTCAGCCGCGGCGCGAATTTGTCGATGTCCAGCCCGGCGTCCAAGCCGGCCTTGATGTACTCGACACCGTCGGCCAGCGTGTAGGCCAACTCCAGATCGGCTGTCGCCCCGGCCTCTTGGATGTGATAGCCCGAGATCGAGATGGAGTTGAACTTCGGCATCTTGGTGCTGGTGTAGGCGAAGATGTCCGAGATGATCCGCATCGACGACTTCGGCGGATAGATGTAGGTGTTGCGGACCATGAACTCTTTGAGGATGTCGTTCTGGATGGTCCCGGCCAGCTTCTCCGGTGGCACCCCCTGCTCCTCGGCGGCGACGACGTAGAGCGCGAGGATCGGCAGCACGGCACCGTTCATCGTCATCGACACACTCACCGTCGACAGGTCGATGCCGTCGAACAGCTGGCGCATGTCGAGGATGGAATCGATCGCCACCCCGGCCATTCCGACGTCACCGGCCACCCGCGGATGATCCGAGTCGTAGCCGCGATGGGTGGCCAGATCGAATGCCACCGACAGACCCTTCTGACCGGCGGCCAGGTTGCGTCGGTAGAACGCGTTGGATTCGGCGGCGGTGGAGAAACCGGCGTACTGACGGATGGTCCACGGCTGGTTGACGTACATCGTCGGGTACGGCCCGCGCACGAAAGGCGGTGCGCCGGGGAAGGTGTCGAGCGGGTAGCCCGCCGCGGCCGCGTCGTCCCGGTCGGCAGAGATGTAGACCGGCTTGACGTCGATGCCCTCGGGTGTGGTCCACGTCAGCTGTTCAGGAGCGTAGCCATGGGCCGCCGCAGCCTCGGCGACGTGCGCCTCGACAGCCTCTGGAGTGGCAAGCTCACCCGTGCCTTCGCCGTGCAGCGGTACGTCCGCAAAACTTCCGATTCCAGTTGTGGCAGTCATCTCAGGCCCCCAGTCCGGTGAGCAGGTTCGACAAAGCTTCGACCGCATCGATCTTGGCGGTGAGGTATCCGTCAGGCTTCGAATCAGCCTCGGCGACAGCCTTTTCCGGGCCGGCCAGGAGCACCTGACGCACCCCGGCGGCGTGCGCGGCAGCCACTGCGCCGGACGCCTCGGCGCCGTAGCGGGCGTCGGTGCCACACAGCACGGCCACCGCCGGGGCACCGGCATCGGCCACCGCGGCGGCGACCGCCGCTGCGTCCAGGGGCCCGGGGTTGACCGCCTCGATCCCGCCGGAGGCCAACAGGTTCGACGCGAATGTGGTGCGGATGTTGTGCTCGGCCAGCGGCCCCAGCGGCAGCAGCAGGACCCTGGGTCGCGCTCCGTTCGCATCCAGGAAGGCGTCCGAGCGGTCGCGCAAGGCCTCAAATCCGGCCGCGTACCGAGCGATCGACGACGCCGAACCACCTTGCGGGAGCGGCTTTTCGTCGAGGTTGGGGAATTCGTTGACACCGGTGATCGCGGTGCGGCGGTGCGCGATGTCGGCACTGCGCCGAGCAGCGACCTCAGCGATCTGGGCGGCGATGTAGTCGCGGGCCGCGACGAATCCGCCACGCGCCTCGATGTCCTGGAAGTGCGCCCAGGCCTGCTCGGCGAGCTGAGCGGTCAGATCCTCGACGAACCACGAGCCACCCGCCGGGTCGAGCACCTGACCGATGTGCGACTCCTCCAGCAGCAGCAGTTGGGTGTTACGGGCGATACGGCGGGCGAAGCTCGCCGATGTCCCGTCCAGTCCGCCCGGAATCGCCGCGTCGAACGGATGCACCTGCACGGTGTCGGCACCCCCGACGCCCGCCGAGAAGGCGGCCAGCGTGGTACGCAGCATGTTCACCCAGGGATCACGCTGGGTCATCATCGGCAGCGAGGTCACCGCGTGAATCCGGGCGGCGCCGGAGGCACCGACCACCTCGGCGACCCGCGCCCAGAGCTGCCGCGCGGCGCGCAGCTTGGCGATTGTCATGAACTGGTCGTCGTCAGCGGCGTAGCGGAAGCTGATCTGCCGCAACGCATCCGGTGTGGCAACCCCGCCGTCGCTGAGGATACGCAGGTAGGCGACCGCCGCCGCGACCGATCCTGCGAGCTCCCAGGCCGCGCTGGCTCCCAGGTTGTGGAACGCCGGACCGTCGACGGTGATCGCCCGAACCCCGCCGGCGTAATCACCGAGCTTGGCAACGGTGGCCGGCAGGTCGGCCTCGTCCGTGGCGGATTTCCCCGACAGCGGTGCAGTCAGCGGGTCGGCTCCCAGGTCGATCGACAGCCGCGAGCGCTGGTCGTCGTCAAGGTCTGCGAGCAGTGGCAACACCGCATCGGCGATGGCGGACGCGTCAGCCCCGGTGTTCGCAACGGGTTCGAAGATGACCGGCACCAGATCCAGGAAAACGCCGTCGAGCAGGCGGTCCAATTCGCTGACGGCGATACCGCCCTCGTGGCCGACCCGCAGGGCGAGGGCGCTGGCCCCTTCGGTCAACGCCACCAATACGGCACCGTTGACGGTGCCGACCTCGGTACCCGCGACAGCGGGGAAGCTCTCCACGACCTTCCAGCCGGACTTCACGTCACGCAGGGCGTCTCCGCCGCGCACGAACGGCCACTGCCCCGGCAGAGTTGGCTCGGGGCGCGCGTCGAGGCTGGTGTAGAGCGGCCGGATGGCGAAACCCTCGTACGTCTGTGAATCCAGTAGGCGTTCCGGCTCGGCCGGCAGATCGGCCACGTCCCGCCGACTGCTCTTGGCCAGCACGCCGGCAACCGCCGTCCGCCACTGTGCGCGGTCCGACTCGATCGCACTCGTCCCCTGTAACGACACCCGCATCTCCTGTTATCGCAGCGTGTGACATACCCACTCGCGCTAAAGGCTAAATGATCGCCATCACGGCCCTGACCGCTGGTAGGTGGAATCACGGCCGCGCCCAGCGGAGTTCCCCGCCCGTGGCCCGTACTGTTGTAAGACATGAAACCCGTCGTCAGAACCCTGCGCATGGTGCGCGCCGCGGTGCTCACGACGGCTTCCCAATTGCCGACCAGGCGGATCGTGGGGCTGCTGGCCGGCATTGTGATTCTTGTCGCAGTTGCCGTGCTGGTTCCGTTGCCGACGGCGATGCAGATGCGGGACTGGGCCACCTCGGTAGGTCCGTGGTTCCCGCTGGCCTTCCTCTGTGCCCACATCGTCGTGACCGTCTTCCCATTCCCCCGCACTGCGTTCACCCTGGCCGCGGGCCTGCTGTTCGGGCCGGTACTGGGCGTGGCGATCGCGGTTGTGGCCAGTGCGGTGAGCGCCGTGCTCGCGTTGTTCTTGATCCGCGCGGCCGGTTGGCAGCTCAATCGGCTGGTCCCCCATCCTCGGATCGACATGCTGGATACCCGGCTGCGCCGGCGCGGCTGGCCGGTGGTGCTGTCCATGCGGTTGATCCCGGCAGTGCCGTTCTCGGTGCTGAACTACGCGGCCGGCGCCTCTGCAGTGCGGGTCCTGCCCTACACGCTCGCGACGCTGGTCGGCTTGTTCCCCGGCACGGCGGCCGTCGTCATTCTGGGCGACGCGTTGACCGGGAACATCAGCCCGGCGCTGGTTCTGGTGTCGGTGAGCACCGCCGCGCTCGGGGTTGCCGGCCTCGTCTACGAATGGCGCCTCCACCACCGCGAACGTGCGCGTCTGCACGCCGACACGCCGCCATCGGTGGGCATTGCACGCACGCTCACGGAACCCTGAGGAGTCAACGGATGGCCGCGCTGCCCGATTTCGGTGCCAAACTCCTTCGCAACCGCCGGCTCGTGCGTGCCCCGATCTGGCTCTACCGGATGCGGGCCGGGGCACTGTTCGGCGCGAGGATGATGATGCTCGAGCACATCGGTCGCACCTCCGGCGCACGTCGCTACGTCGTGCTCGAAGTGGTGGGCCGGCCGACCCCCGACACCATCGTCGTCGCCTCGGGTTTCGGCGCAAAGGCCCAGTGGTTCCGCAACGTTTCCGTCAATCCGCAGGTCCGGGTGTGGCTCGGTAGCCACCGCCCGGCCCCCGCTGTCGCGCAGGTACTCGGTCAACAGGCCGTCGACCAGGTACTGGCGGATTACCGCACGCAGCATCCGAAGACGTGGGACCAGTTCAAGCTCGTCCTCGAACAGACGCTCGGTCAACCGATCACCGATACGAACGCACCGCTGCCGATGGTGGAGCTGCGGTTGCAGCCCCGCCGCTGATCCCCCGCCTTCCTAGCCGGGTGGAGGTTGGATGCGCACCTGACGCCGGGTGGGCCGATGCGCGACGACGATACCGACGGTCACACAGGCCTGCACGCCGCCGGTCGGTGACGGGTCGACGGCCCAATCACGTTGTCCCGCATCCTCGAACAGGGCGACTGCATTCGCGCCGGCGCCGGTGCTGAACCGGGTCTGATAGCGAATTCCGCTGTGACGCCCGGTCGCGAAGAAGGCCGCCGCCCAGGCTTGCGGCAGTTCATAGACCGGGCACGTACCGATCTCGCGGGTCATGCCGACGAACGAAGCCGCCCGCGGCGAACATGTGTTGGCCAACCATCTGGGGGCCGGCACCCGCACCCTCGACAGCGCGGTGCGGGCCGCTGCCTCGAACGTGACCACGCCCTGACGCACCAGGTCGTGACCGAAGCGCTCCCGCAACGCCGTCGTGACATCGGTTGCCAGATAACAGGTTCCGTTCGGCGGGAGCAGATCGAAGCGTCCGGTCAGATCTGAGGAGAACCACCACGGCGACCTGTCCACGGTGTGGGCCCGGTACAGCTGATGGTCTGTGCGTAACCGGGACCGGGGGAACCCGGCGACATCCGGTGGTGAACCGAGTGCGGGCCGTTGACGGCTCATGCGCTCCAGCTCGCGGCGGTCTCCCGCGCCATCTCGATCACCCGTTGCGGATCTCCACCGCGGCGCAACCAGTCCGCGGGGCAGGACCCGTCGAGTCGGTCACTGGGCGCCCGCATCCACAGCGCTGCCATCCACGGATCGTCGGTGCCCTCGGTCAGCACGGTCAGCACGTCGCGCAGCGAGGGAATGGTGGCGCCGCTGTCCAGAAACTGCCACGTCGGGTACACGACCCCGCCGTCGTCGAGCGGACAGGCCAGTACCGCGTACCGCGCGACCTTCTGGTGCAGCGCCTGGCGGGTGACACCGAGCCAGCGGGCCAGCCCTGCCGTGTCGTAGAACGGCCCCGTGATCTCGTCGAACACATGCCCCAGCGGCAACGCGGCGACCATGGCATCGGCGATCTCCTCCGGGTCTCCGAATGCCTCCGGGCCGAGGCTGGCCTCGTCGGCCCGACGCAGCCGCTCATGGACCTTCCGGCTGACCGACCGCATGATCTGACGCTCGAACAATGCGAGATCGGTCATCGAGGCCTCCCAGGTGCGTCAACTCCGTCAAGTCTACTGCGTCAAGGAGGTCAAGCAAGGCTGCCAACCCGATGGCTATGCGCGGTGTGCGCCGCCATCCAGCTCATTCGGCGGGAACCCGGACGGATTCCCCAATGACTGCTGCGGTGGTGCGGCACCCAGCGGCGGCGCGGTGGCCCGTGCCGCTTCCTCGGCCTTCGCCACGGCCCGCGCGATCTCCGGGTCGGTTTCGGTGTTGAACCATCCGGCGACCTCGTCGCTGTCATCCTCCGGCTTGGGCAGATCCTGCTCCACCGGCGGTGGGGTGTAGCGGAAGACCCCGTCCTCGCCGGGCGCCCCCAGCATCTTGGTGAATCCCTGCAGGGCCGAACCGAAGTCACTGGGCACCAGCCACACCTTGTTGGCCTCGCCCTTCGCCATCTGCGGCAGCGTCTGCAGGTACTGGTAGGCCAGCATCTCCGGTGTCGGCCGTCCCGCCTTGATCGCGGCGAAGGTCTTCTCGATGGCCTTGGCCTGACCCTGGGCCTGCAGATACTGGGCAGCCCGTTCACCCTGGGCGCGCAACATCCGGGACTGCCGGTCGGCTTCGGCCGCCAGGATCGCGGCCTGCTTGGCCCCCTCGGCTGCCAGGATCTGCGACTGCTTCTGGCCCTCGGCCTGTTTGATCGACGACTCCCGCACACCCTCTGCGGTGAGGATCATGGCCCTCTTGTCGCGGTCGGCCTTCATCTGCTTTTCCATCGACTCCTGGATCGAGGGTGGCGGGTCGATGCTGCGCAGCTCGACCCGCGCCACCCGCAGCCCCCAGCGACCTGTCGCCTCGTCCAGCACACCCCGCAACTGGGCGTTGATCGAGTCGCGTGAGGTCAGCGTCTGCTCGAGAGTCATCCCGCCGACGACGTTGCGCAGTGTCGTGGTGGTCAGCTGCTCCACACCGACGATGTAGTTGCTGATCTGGTACACCGCCTTGGCCGGGTCGGTCACCTGGAAATAGACCACGGTGTCGATGTTGAGCGTCAGGTTGTCCTCGGTGATCACGGGCTGCGGCGGAAAGGACACCACCCGCTCACGCAGGTCCACGCGTGCCCGGATCCGATCGATGAACGGCACCAGCAGCGTCAGCTGACCACTGACCGTGCGGCTGTACCGGCCGAGACGCTCGATCACCGCCGCCTCGGCCTGCGGAATGAGCGCAACCGACTTGGCCACGATGATGATCGCGAACACCACAAGCACAAGCAGCAAGATCAGCCCGGCTACGGCACCTTCCATGGTGAATCCCTCCTGAGGTACTGAGTCGTTTTGCAGAGCTACTACATCGTTCTGAAGACCACCGCGGTGGCGCCGTCGATCTTGACGACGGTCACGTGATCACCCGGCTCGTACACATCGTTGTCGTCGAGAGGCCGCGCCGTCCAGATCTCTCCGTCGAGCTTGACCTGCCCCTCGTGCTGCGCCACCCGGTCCAACACCAGTGCGGACTTGCCTTCCAGCGCCTTGACCGGTTCCGGAAGTCCCCGGCCGGCCTCGAAACGGCGCCGCAGCGTCGGCCGAACCAGAACCAGCAAAAGGACGGAGACCACGAGAAAGACCACGCCGTCGGCCCAGAGCGGCAGGTCGAACAGCCAACTCGATCCGGTCGCGGCCAATGCACCGCCGGCCAGCATGAGCAGGAACATGTCGCCGGTCAGCGCCTCTGCCCCGGCGAGTCCCAGCGCCAGGATGAGCCAGATCAGCGGAAGGGGCATACGGACACCCTAGCGAATCCGACCTCATCGGCGGCCGACAATTACACTGCCAGGATCATGTGGTGTCCAAGTGCAACTCTTTCGATGTGGGCCAACGCCTGGCTCGCGGGCGCAGCCGCGCCGGACGACGTCCTCGACGCGTTATCCCAGTGGGCACCAATGCATTCTGTGACTGCCTATGACTCGCAAGCCGCGGTCCGGACCGGGCTGCCCTGGCCTGAGTTGGAAGACTCGGGTTCGGTGTCGTTGCTGCAGACCCTGCGCACCGCCGTCGGCAGGTCCGGCACCAGGCCCTCCATCAGAGTCGCCCTCCCGGTGCCCGGCGATGTCCGCGGACTGCCCGCCGGTTCGCAGTTTCAGCGCGATGCACTGACCGTGGGTGAAGCGGTGCTGGTGACCCATGACGAGCTCGACGGCGTCGGGCTCGTGCCGGAGTTCGAATACTTCGAATTTGACGACGTGGAAACCGAATCCACGTTCGAGCCCGAGCCTCGGGCACTGTCGTGGACCGTGTACTCACTGCCCGTTCTGCCGCCGCCTCAGCACTACGATCTCGGCGAGGCCGAGTATGAGTTGCGCTCAGCCGTGCGCTCGGCCGCGGACACGCTGGTCGCATTGCGGGCCGGTATCGGTGTGGATGTCGACGATCCCCGCGGCATGGTCGAGGACATCCTCGAAGCCGGACGGCTGCACCACATCCCCGACCACGCCCCCACCCGGGCCGTGCGGGTGCTGGAGAACGCCGCCCACGTGGAAGCGATCATCACCGTGAGCTCTGGCCTGATGCCGATCGGCCTCCAGAGTTCCTCGGAGGTTCAGATCGCCGGCGACGCCATGCGGCCGCTGGCTCAGGTGGTGCGCTCGGCACGGTTGGCCGCGCTCGAGGCCATTCTTCAATCTGCTTGGCGTGACTAGCTTTTCGTGCCGCAGCAGTACGGTGAGCACGGTGCGCCGTTGACGCTGGATCCGTAGCCGGCGACCGGATCTGGGCCCGCTACCCGCAGGGGGGCCGCACCGGTACGCAGCTCGTCGATCAGCCCGGCGGCCAACTGCGCGAAACGCGGATCCGCGTTCGGGGTACGCGCCCGCGCGAAGGCCACACCGGCCTGTTCGGCCTGCAGTCGCAGCTCGTAATCCAGATCCCACACCACCTCGATGTGGTCGGCGACGAACCCGATCGGGCAGACGATCACTGCCCGGGTTCCCTTCTGGTCCAACATGGTCAGGTGATCAGCCACGTCAGGCTCCAGCCACGGTATTCGGGGCGGACCCGACCGCGACTGCCAGACCTGGTCGTAATCGTCGTAACCCGCGGCGGCGGCCACCAGACGCGTCGCGTACTCCACCTGACGGCTGTAGAGCCGCGGGCCGTGGCGTTCATCGGCGGCGATGGGAATCGAGTGGGCGGTGAACACCAGCCGGGCCTCATCCCGCAGTTCGGCCGGCAATGTGGCGGCCGCTGCCGCGATCGAGTCGGCGAACATCTCCACCAGGAGCGGGTGGTCGAAGTACTGGCGCAGTTTGACCAGCTCCGGTGCGGTCGCACCTGCCGCGGCGCGAGCCCGGGCGATGTCCTCGACGTACTGGGTGCAGCCGGAATACCCGCCCCAGGCCGACGTGGTGAACACCGCCGCCCGCCGAATGCCGTTGTCGCGCATCGCCGCAACCGTGTCCTCGACGTACGGTTCCCAATTCCGGTTGCCGAAATAGACCGGCAGGTCGGGCAACTGCAACCTCAGCTGCTCGATCAGTGCCCGATTGATCCCGTTGATCGGCGACACCCCACCGAAATGCAGGTAGTGCTCGGCGACGTCGGCCAACCGCTCGGCCGGGATTCCGCGCCCCCGGGTGACGTTCTCCAGGAACGGCATCACCTCGTCCGGCGCCTCCGGTCCCCCGAAAGACAGCAGCAGGACAGCGTCGAAGGAATCCGGGCGTTCCATGCTTCTAGAGCAGCTGGGTGCTGGCGCCGCCGTCGGCGTAGACGATGGTGCCGGTGGTGGCGGGCAGCCAGTCGGACAGCAGGGCACACACGGTCTTGGCAACCGGCTCGGGGTCCTTCATGTTCCAGCCGACCGGCGCCCGCTGATCCCAGCCCTCTTCGAGCAGCCGCATCTGATCACCGGCTTCGGCGCCCAGCGCACCGCCGACGATGGCGCTCATGGCCAGGGTCCGGATCGGGCCCGCCGCAACGAGGTTGGAGCGGACACCGAACGGGCCGGCCTCACGAGCGACGAACCGGTTGACCGACTCGAGGGCGCTCTTGGCCACCGTCATCCAGTTGTACGCGGGCATCGCGCGGGTCGGGTCGAAGTCCATGCCGACGATGCTGCCGCCGGAGTTCATGACCGGCAGCGTGGCCTTGGCCAGCGAGGCGTAGGAGTACGCCGAGATGTGGATGCCCTTGGCAACGTCCTCGTACGGGGCGTCGAAGAAGGGGTTCACACCCATGCCGGTCTGCGGCATGAAGCCGATTGAGTGGACAACGCCGTCGAGCTTGTTGCCCTCGCCGATGACGCCGGAGATCCGGTCGGCCAGGCTCGCCAGGTGCTCCTCGTTCTGCACGTCGAGTTCCAGCAGCGGCGCCGGCTTGGGCAACCGGTCGGCGATGCGCTGGATCAGCTTCATCCGGTCGAATCCGGTGAGCACCAACTCAGCCCCGGCCTCCTGGGCCACCTTCGCGATGTGGAACGCGATCGACGAGTCCGTGATGATTCCGGTGACGAGGATGCGTTTGCCTTCGAGCAGACCTGCCATTATTGCGACTCCTTCTTGAGGAAAGTTTCAGTAGACCAATATCTTTGGGTCAGATCCAGGTGGATCAGTGGCCCATACCCATGCCGCCGTCGACGGGGATCACCGCACCGGCGATGTAGCTTGCATCCTCGGAGGCAAGGAAGCTCACCGCGCCGGCGACCTCCTCGGCGGTGCCGACCCGCTTGGCGGGGATGAATTCCAGAGCACCCGCCTGGATCCGGTCGTCCAGGGCACGGGTCATCTCGGTGTCGATGTAACCCGGGGCCACCACGTTGGCGGTGACACCGGCCTTGGACAGCTCCCGGGAGATCGAGCGGGCCATACCGATCAGGCCGGCCTTGGCGGCCGCGTAGTTGGCCTGATTGCCGATGCCCCACATGCCCGAGACCGAACCGATGAAGATGATCCGGCCGAATCGCTTGCGCTGCATGCTGCGCGAGGCCCGCTGCGCCACCCGGAATGCTCCGGTGAGATTGGCGTTGATGACGTTCTCGAACCGCTCCTCGGTCATCCGCATGAGGAACGCGTCCTGGGAGATGCCGGCGTTGGACACCAGCACCTCGACCGGCCCCTGGTGCTCCTCGACCTCTTTGAACGCGCGGTCGACGGCCTCGTTGTCGGTCACGTCGCACACGACGCCGAACAGCCCCTCCGGTGCTCCGGACCCGCGGTGTGTGACGGCAACCTTGTGCCCGTCGGCGGCCAGCCGCTGCGCGATCGCCAGCCCGATCCCCCGGTTTCCGCCCGTTACCAGCACGGAACGGGGAACGAACGCGGGCCGGCTGCCGGCTTCTGCAACTGCGGTTTCGGTGGCACTCTCGGTGGCGACACTGTCACTCATGCCCGCCAACTTAACGTGTCAGCCATGGATCGCCGAAATCGACACCAGGGCTGTTGTACGTGCGAATTCACAACCATGACGTAGATCTCGACGTCGGCTCAACCGGGCAGTCTGCGGTTGATCAGCAGGGCCGCCACCCCGGCCAGGGCCAGCACCAACGCGCCCAGCCGCAGCCAGCCAAGACTGGCATCGCCCTTGATCGTCTCGTAGCCGATCTGCTGCTGCAGCGAGGTGAACACCTGCTTGAGCTGTTCCAGGCTGGACGCGGTGAAGGCATCACCTCCGGACAGCTTGGCGATCTTGCCCAGCATCTCGTCGTCGACCGGAACCGGCTGGCGCTGGTCATTGATCTCGACATAGCCGTAGGGCGTGCCGAAGGACACCGTGGAGATCGGCACCCCCTGGTCCTTGGCGGTGCGCGCCGCCGTGTAGGCGCCCTTGGGATTGTCTGGATTGGACGGCACGGTCTCCTTGCCGTCGGACATCAGCACGATGCGCGCGGGCGGCTTCTCGTCACCACCGCCGATCACCGCACCGACGGTGGCGATCGCCTGCAATGCGGTGAAGATGCCCTCACCCGTGGCGGTCCGGTCGGCCAATTGCAGCTTGTCGAGGCCGTTCTTGGTGGCATCACGGTTGGTGGTCGGCTGCACCAGGACGGTCGCCGTCCCGGCATAGGCGATGAGGCCGAGGTTGATCCCGGGGGTGAGCTGATCGGCGAACTGCTTGGCAGCTTCCTGCGCGGCAGCCAACCGGCTGGGCGCGACGTCGGTGGCACGCATCGACTGCGACACGTCGATCACCAGCATCACGACCGCGCGATTGCGCGGAATCCGCACATCATGGGTCGGGCCGGCCATCGCCACCGTCAGCAGGACGAGCGAGACCGCCAGCAGCGCCGCGGGCAGATGCCGCCAGCGAGTCGGCTGTTTGGGCGCCACACTCTCGAGCAGCTCCATGTTGGCGAACCGCAGGATCCGCTGCTTGCGCGCGCGCTGCACGATGACGTAGTACGCCATCAGGCCCAGTACGACGAAGAGGAACAGGAACCACCACGCGTGCGCGAAGCCCGTCAGGCTCATCGGACCGAGAATCGGTAAAGTCATGTGCTAGAAGTCATTTCGGTTGGTTGCTGATCAAGCGTTCATCGGTGTTGGTTTCCTCTTCGCGCAAGCGCTCATCGGTGTTGGTCTCCTCTTCGCGCAAGCGCTCATCGCACGTGTCTCCTCTTCGCGCAAGCGCTCATCGGCCGGCCAGGGCGCCGCGCCGCCGGCTCGCCACGAACCGCACCACATCGGCGATCCAGTCCCGGTCGGTGCGCAGACTCAGCAGCGGTGCGTCGCAACGCCGCAGGGTGCGAGCCACTTCCTCGCGATGAGCCGTGGCGGCCCGCTCGAAGTCACTGCGGAGCTGCTCGTCGATGGTGAACTCGCGGGTGACACCGGTCTCGGTGTCCTGCAGCACCACGTCGCCCACGGCGGGCAGTTCGACGTCGCGCGGATCGAGTACCTCGATGCCGAGCACCTCGTGCCTTCCGGCGATCGCCCGCAACGGGCGCATCCAGTTGACCGGTCCGAGGAAGTCGCTGATGATCACCGCCATGCCGCGGCGGCGCTCGGGACGGCGCAGGGCGTCGATCGCCGCGGCCAGGTCACCGCGGACCCCGGTCGGGGCCTTGGGCATCGTGGCGATGGCCCGCAGCATTTCCTGCTCGTGAACGCGGCCGGACAGCGCGGGCACCCGCCGCACCGATTCACCGTTGGCGATGATCGCGCCGATCCGGTTGCCACCACCGCTGTTGAGGAACGTGATCGCCGCGGCGGCTGCCACCGCGAGATCGCGCTTCTCGCAACCGGTGGTTCCGAAGTCGAGACTGGCGGACATGTCGACGACCAGCCAGGTCTCCAGCTCACGGTCGGCGATCATCTGCCGCACATGGGGCGTCATCGTCCGCGCTGTCACCGACCAGTCCATCCGGCGCACATCGTCGCCGGGCTGGTAGATCCGCGAGTCCCCCGGCTCCGATCCCGGGCCCGGGATCAGGCCGAGGTGGTCGCCGTGGAGCACGCCGTCGAGCTTGCGCCGTACCGTCAGCTCAAGCTTGCGTAACGCCGCCGTCAACGCCGGGTCCCGAATCTCCCCGCGCTTCAGAGACGGCAGATCCACAGAGCGTCGGGCCCCGGAAGAACTGGTCACCGACCACCAGCCGCGGCAGCCGCGGCAGGAACGGCGGGCGGAACCGAATGCCCTTGCTGCGGAAGCGCATTCACCTGCGGCAGGGCGACGGTCTGCAGGATCCGGTTGACCACGGTCTCGGCCGACACCTCGTCTGCCAGCGCGTCGTAGGTCAGCACCAGCCGGTGACGCAGCACATCGGGGATCACCTCGACGACGTCCTGCGGGATCACGTAATCACGGCCCCGCACCAACGCCAGCGCGCGGGCCGCCGAGATGATGCCCAGCGAGGCACGCGGCGAGGCGCCGTAGGCGATCCACGCCTTGGCATCGGGCATGCCGAACTTCTCGGGCTCGCGGGTCGCGGTGACGATCCGTACCACGTAATCCACCAGCGCGTGATGCACGAAGGTGTTGGCCGCGAGTTCCTGCAGCCGCAGCAGGTCGCCCGTGTCCAGGATCTGCTTGGGCTCCGGGGGCTTCACACCCATCCGGTAGATGATCTCGCGCTCTTCCTCCGGCGTCGGGTAATCGACGTTGAGCTTGAACAGGAAGCGGTCGCGCTGGGCCTCCGGCAGCGCGTAGACGCCTTCCTGCTCGATCGGGTTCTGGGTGGCCATCACCAGGAACGGGCTGGGAAGCGGGAAGGTCTTACCGCCGATGGAGATCTTGCGCTCGGCCATCACCTCGAGCAGGGCGGACTGCACCTTGGCCGGTGCACGGTTGATCTCGTCGGCGAGCAGGAAGTTGACCACGACCGGGCCGAGCTCGATGTCGAAGTCTTCCTTGCCCTGCCGGTAGATGCGGGTACCGATGATGTCGGTGGGCACCAGGTCAGGGGTGAACTGGATGCGGGCGAAGGTTCCGCCGACCACCTTGGCGAACGTCTCGACGGCCAGCGTCTTGGCCACACCGGGCACGCCCTCGAGCAGCACGTGGCCCTTGGCGAGCAGACCGACGAGCATCCGCTCGACGAGCTGGTCCTGGCCGACGATGATCCGCTTGACCTCGAAGATGGCGCGTTCCAGGGTGTGCACCTCGGCCTGCAGGCTGCCGTTGGTCGCGGCCGGGGCGGCCGGGGCGGCGTGGGAGCCGGCCGACCCGGGCGGAAAGCCCGGCGCCGGGCTCGAACCGGGATAACCTCCGGAGCCCTGCGGCGGTCCACTCGGTGACGTCATCAACTTCCTCCCACGGTGTTCGACTACAGAACGCTGGTAACGCGCACTTGCTCTATCGGGCAATCGGGTGCCCGTCGTCAACTATTCCAGGCACTTCGAGATCCGTCGACGCCGCCCGGAAGACTTCAGGTTCCCCTCAGGATTCGATGATGCGGGCCGCATAGGGCTGGATGCCCGACATCCGGACCGGGCTCACCGTCACTTTTTCCGCGCTGCCCGATGCCTCCAGCATCTTGCCGCCGCCGAGGTACATCGCCACGTGCTGACTGCCGCCCGGCCCCCAGAACAGGAGGTCGCCGCGCTTGGCCTGGGCCACCGGCACCTTTCGGCCGGTGTTGTACTGGTCGCCCGAGTACTTCGGGACCTGCACGCCCACGCCGGCGAAGGCGTAGCGGGTCAGCCCCGAACAGTCGAAGCCCATTTTTCCGGCGTCGTAGTCCACGCCCGGGCCGGGTCCGGTGAGCGTGCCGCCGCCCCAGGAATACGGCACACCCATCTGGCTGCCGCCCCTGCGGATCGCGTATTCGATGGCCTGCGGTCCGCGTACCCGTCCGCCGGGGAATGTCGAGGCGGCCTGTTTGGGGGCCAGACCGATGGTCTGCAGGAACTGCGAACCGAGACTCTGTGTGGTCTGCAGCGCGATCTGGCTGACCTGGAACGAGGCGTTGGCGATGGCCACCGGATCCCCCGGCGCGCCCGAGCTGACGATCTTCGGCAGGGTCGGATCCCATTGGCCGTCGTCTGGCGCAGCGTTGGCCGGCGCCACCAGGCTGATCGCCGCAAACGCGGTTGCGGCGATCAGGATCAGGCAACGTAAGGCGAAGGAGCGCAATGTATTCCCATCAGTATTCGATGTAGCGGACGACGTACGGGGTCATCCCGCTCGTGCGGACCGGGGAGATCTTGACCTCCGAACCCGTGTAGGGCGCTTCGAGCATCTGGCCGTTGCCGAGATAGAGCGTCACGTGCTGGCTGCCGCCGGGGCCGTAGAAGATGACGTCGCCACGGCGCATCTGCGACGACGGGATCTTGCGGCCGGCGTTGTACTGCGAGCCCGAGTAATGCGGCAGCTTGATTCCGACGCCGGCGAACCCGTAGAGGATCAGGCCCGAACAGTCGAACCCGACCGTGTTGGCGCCCGAATCGATGCCGCGACTCGGACCGGCAGCGTTGCCACCGCCCCAGGAGTAGGGAACGCCCATCTGCGAGCCGGCCCGCTGGATCACATATTCGGAGGCCTGCCGTCCGTACACCCGCGGGATGGCCCCGTTGGTGTAGCCGGTCGGTGTGGGCAGGATCCCCATCTTCTGCAGGAACTGCCGCCCCATGTTCTGGGTGACCTGCGCCGAAGTCGACGAGATACCGAGAATGGTGTTGATGATGGCGACCGGGTCACCACTGACGAATGCACTGGGGATCGCCGGCAGCGTGGGATCCCACGCGCCGTCCCAGTTCTGGCCCGCCTGCACGGGCGCGCCCGGGGCACGGTCCCAGTTGTCCGCCGCGGCGGCAGCGGCGGGTGCCGGCGCCGCGGGGGCGGTCGACGCCGACGCCTTGTGCACGTGAGCGAGTTGGGCTTGGGCCGAGGCGCGTTCGGCGGTCAGCCGCTGGAGCTCACCTTGCTGCGAGCTGAACGTCTGCTGCGCGGTTTGCAGCGCCGCGACCGCAGTGTCCTGGCTCGTCTGGGCGTTGACCGTGGCCTGATCGGCGTTCTGCTTGGCCAGGCGTGCGGCCGACTCTCGGTTGACCTGCTCGGTACGGGCGCGCTGTAGATCGGTGATCACCTTGTCGCTGCTGGCGGCCAGGGTCTGACCGGTGGCGGCGGCGCTGACGATGTCGGTCGGGTCGGACGCGGTCAGGTACGAACTGGAGGGGCCACTGACATAGGTTGCGGCGGCGAAGGTGTCGAAGCGCTTCTGCGCCTGGGTGATGGCGTTGTTGGCGTCGGTGATGCCTTGCTGGCTGGCATCGACCTCTTGCTGCGCCGTGGCGGCCGCATCACGGGCATCCTGCACGTCGACAATTGCCTTGTTGACGGCTTCCTGCTGGGTCTGGATGGCGGCGCCGAGCTCCTGGAGCTTCTGGTCGGCGTTGGCCACCGCGGCGACGAGCGTTGCGACCTGATCGGGTGCTCCCGGATCAGCGGCGGCGGCCGGGACACCTCCCGACATGGCCGTGGCCAACAGCATCCCGGCGGTCACCGGCACGGCCAAGAAACGGCCGTACAGCCGGGACGCCGAGGCGCCAACGGTGCGTCTCATTCGACTCAAGTCTCCTATGGCTCAACGACGGCGTACCGGCGTTTGCTCGGGGCCATTGCACAGAAGTCACAGGAAGCACAACTGCAACAATGGGTACCGATTGCACCGTACGTCACATCCAGAACTAAAGAAACTTTAGTCACGAATTACAAGATTGTAATTGCGAATAGTGTGACCAATTAGTGATATTGAGCGTTATTCCGAACGACTGTTCGATGGATTTCCGGCACCTACTCCGAGGGTGCGCTCGACGCCTCTGACCCGGCCAATTGTTTGCTGCGGCGCTGCAGAACCCGGGTGAGGGTGGCTGCCCCCGCGACGCCGACAATCAATGCGAGAGCGAGCGCGGTCCAGGGGAAATCCGGCGTGGAAATCTCGCTGACGAAATTCTTCGCGGATAAGACCGGATCACCGGTCTTGGCGACGTCCTGACCGGCCTCCAAAGTCACCCGATCGATCGTCGGACTGTAAGTACCGGCGAACGACGGGCTCAGCGCGAGCACGGTCGCACCCGGATTGGCCTGCCCGACCTCGGTGGCGATATCCCGCAGCGGGGTGTCGATACCCGGGTTACTCGGCAGCACGACGATCTTGAGGTCGACACCCTCCTGCCGGGCATCGCTGACCACCTGACGCAGAGCTTCGACATCTGCGGCGGGGGCACTGACCCCGTCGTCGCGAACATCGGACTGCACGGCCGCCATGCACTTGGCCACCCCGTCGGGTTGCGCCGCATCGAGCCCTACGGTGTCGCACACCTCGACCGGAATGTAGGCCGGCAGGGATGGGATGACATGGGGTCCGGTCACGTCAGGCACGGTACGCTGCGCCCACCCGCCCCCGGAAAGCGACACAGGAATCGTCATCGCATCGGTATGCGGACGGATCCGACGCATTCACCCGACTCCGTTGGCAACGAGCACCCGACAGGGAAGACTGGACCCCGGCCCACTGAGCCTTGCAGGACAAGCGTACTGTTAAGATCGGAACGCCGCCGACACAGCCCGTCGCGGCGAGATCGAGCCGGGAGTTGATGTGAGCAGCGAGAATACGGAAAATTCGTCCCTTAACTCATTTGGTGCCCGCGACACACTGACTGTCGGGGACCAGAACTACGAGATCTATCGACTGGACGCGGTACCCGGTACCGAAAAGCTCCCGTACAGCCTCAAAGTACTTGCCGAGAATCTGTTGCGCACCGAAGACGGCGCCAACATCACCAAGGACCACATCCAGGCCATCGCCAACTGGGATCCCTCGGCCGACCCGAGCATCGAGATCCAGTTCACCCCGGCCCGGGTGATCATGCAGGACTTCACCGGCGTGCCGTGCATCGTCGACCTGGCCACCATGCGTGAGGCCGTCGCGACCCTCGGCGGCGACCCGGACAAGGTCAACCCCCTGTCACCCGCCGAGCTGGTCATCGACCACTCCGTCATCCTCGATGTGTTCGGCAACGCCGGCGCGTTCGAGCGCAACGTCGAGCTCGAATACGAGCGCAACGGCGAGCGCTACCAGTTCCTGCGCTGGGGCCAGGGCGCCTTCGACGACTTCAAGGTCGTCCCGCCCGGCACCGGCATCGTGCACCAGGTCAACATCGAATACCTCGCCCCCACGGTGATGGTCCGCAACGGTAAGGCCTACCCGGACACCTGTGTGGGCACCGACAGCCACACGACCATGGTCAACGGCCTGGGCGTGCTGGGCTGGGGCGTCGGCGGTATCGAGGCGGAGGCGGCCATGCTGGGCCAGCCCGTCTCGATGTTGATCCCCCGCGTCGTCGGCTTCAAGCTGACCGGTGAGATCAAGCCCGGCGTGACCGCCACCGACGTGGTGCTGACCGCCACTGACATGCTGCGCAAGCACGGCGTGGTCGGCAAGTTCGTCGAGTTCTACGGCAAGGGTGTTGCCGAGGTGCCGCTGGCCAACCGCGCCACCCTGGGCAACATGAGCCCCGAATTCGGTTCCACCGCAGCGATCTTCCCGATCGACGAGGAGACCATCAACTACCTGCGACTGACCGGGCGCACCGACGAGCAGCTTGCGCTGGTCGAGGCTTACGCCAAGGCGCAGGGCATGTGGCACGATCCGGATCACGAGCCGGCCTTCTCCGAGTACATCGAGCTGGATCTCTCCACCGTGGTGCCTTCGATCTCGGGCCCCAAGCGCCCGCAGGACCGCATCGAACTGTCAGATGCCAAGAACGCCTTCCGCAAGGACATCCACAACTACGTCGAGGAGAACCTGCCCGTCGAGCACACTCAGCTCGACGAGGCGATCGAGGAGTCCTTCCCGGCCTCGGATCCGGCCAAACTGTCCTTCGCCGACGACGGCGCCGTCGACGTCCGTCCGTCGGCCGCCAACGGCTCCACCGGCCGCCCCTCCAAGCCGGTCACCGTCAAGTCCGCCGAGCGCGGCGACTTCGTGCTGGACCACGGCGCCGTCGTTGTCGCAGGCATCACCTCGTGCACCAACACCTCCAACCCGTCGGTCATGCTCGGCGCGGCACTGCTGGCCAAGAAGGCCGTCGAAAAGGGCCTGACCACCAAGCCGTGGGTGAAGACCAACATGGCGCCGGGCTCGCAGGTCGTCACCGACTACTACAACAAGGCCGGGGTGTGGCCCTACCTGGAGAAGCTCGGCTACTTCCTGGGTGGCTACGGCTGCACCACGTGCATCGGGAACACCGGCCCGCTGCCCGAGGAGATCTCCAAGGCGATCAACGAGAATGACCTCTCGGTGACCGCGGTGCTCTCGGGTAACCGCAACTTCGAAGGCCGCATCTCCCCCGACGTCAAGATGAACTATCTGGCCTCCCCGCCGCTGGTCATCGCCTACGGCATCGCGGGAACCATGGACTTCGACTTCGAGGCCGACCCGCTCGGTCAGGACCAGGACGGCAAGGACGTCTTCCTCGCAGATATCTGGCCGACAGCCGCCGAGATCGAAGAGACCATCGCGTCGTCGATCAACCGGGAGATGTTCACCGACTCGTACGCCGACGTGTTCAAGGGCGACGAGCGCTGGCGGTCGCTACCCACCCCGGAGGGCAACACCTTCGAGTGGGACGAGAACTCGACCTATGTCCGCAAGGCACCGTACTTCGACGGTATGCCCGCCGACCCGCAGCCGGTCAAGGATATCTCCGGCGCCAGGGTCCTTGCGCTGCTTGGCGATTCGGTGACCACCGACCACATCAGCCCGGCCGGCGCCATCAAGCCGGGCACCCCGGCCGCCCAGTACCTCGACGCCCACGGTGTGGAGCGCAAGGACTACAACTCGCTGGGCTCGCGACGCGGCAACCACGAGGTGATGATCCGCGGCACCTTTGCCAACATCCGCCTGAAGAACCAGCTCCTCGATGATGTCTCCGGTGGCTACACGCGCGACTTCACTCAGTCCGCTAGTGCGAAAGACGCGCCGCAGGCGTTCATCTACGACGCGTCGGTGAACTACCAAAAGGCCGGCATCCCGCTGGTGGTGCTGGGCGGCAAGGAGTACGGATCCGGCTCCTCGCGTGACTGGGCGGCCAAGGGCACCACCCTGCTCGGCGTGCGTGCGGTCATCACCGAGTCCTTCGAGCGCATCCACCGGTCGAACCTGATCGGCATGGGCGTCATCCCGCTGCAGTTCCCGGCCGGAGAGTCGGCCGCGAGCCTCAAGCTCGACGGCACTGAGACCTTCGACATCTCCGGGATCACCGCGCTCAACGAGGGCAAGACCCCGAAGACGGTGAAGGTGACCGCCACGCGTGAGAACGGCGAGAAGGTGGAGTTCGACGCGGTGGTCCGCATCGACACCCCCGGTGAGGCCGACTACTACCGCAACGGCGGCATCCTGCAGTACGTGCTGCGCAACATGCTGAAGTCGAAGTAATCCCCATCAGACCGACCGAAGCAGCCATGGGACGTCCGACGAGCGCTTGCGCGAGGAGTGTGGGTTAAGTGCCCCGGGTGACGGACGACCACCTCGCAGCCCGGCGCCGTCAGATTCTTGACGGCGCCCGGCGCTGCTTCGGTCAGTACGGATACGAGAGTGCGACCGTGCGACGGCTCGAAGAAACCATCGGGCTGTCGCGCGGCGCAATCTTTCACCACTTCAAGGACAAGGACACCTTGTTCTTCGAACTGGCTCGCGAGGACGCCGAGCGGATGGCCGAAGTGGCCGCCCGCGAAGGGTTGATTCAGGTGATGCGGAACATGCTGGCCGCACCCGAGCAGTTCGACTGGCTGGCCACGCGGCTGGAGATCGCCCGAAAGTTGCGTAACGATCCGGCTTTTCACCAAGGTTGGGCCGAACGGTCAGCCGAGTTGGATGCGGCCATCACCGAGCGTCTGCGTCGCCAGAAGCAGGCCGGTCGACTACGCGACGACGTGCCGAGTGCGGTCCTGCACATCTACCTGGACCTCGTGCTCGACGGTCTGGTCGCCCGGATCGCCTCCGGCGAGGACCCGAAGAACCTCACCGCGGTGCTCGATCTGGTCGAGGACAGCGTCCGGCAACCGACACCAACCGATAGCTGAATCCCGCTACCGCGCAGCGGTTGTGCGTGTCACGCCCTGGCCCGGGTGCGGTGATTGGGCCCGCCGCGGCTGCGCATGGTCGTTCCGGACTCACGCAGCAGGCTGTGGATCGAGCCGTACGAACGTCCGGTCTTGGCGACGAGCGAGCGGATACTCGCACCCCCCTCGTATGCCTTGCGAAGCTCTGCCAGCAGCTCGCCGCGATTCTTGTTCATATCCCTCATCGACATCTCCCCGCTTGTGATGTCCCGACGGGTACCCACACTAGAAACCACGCACACACCCATGTGCCGATTTGTCCAACGTCTTATATTGACGTCTTCGAAAGTGCGGTGGTTCTTGAGAATTCGCCGTCAGGCGAGCTCGATGAGATCCCGGTACTCGTTGGACCAGAAGTCCTCGGTACCGTCCGGCAGCAGCACCACCCGTTGCGGATTCAGCGCCTCGGCGGCACCCGGATCGTGGGTCACCAACACGACGGCACCCTGGTAACTGCGCAGCGCTTCGAGCACCTGCTCACGGGATGCCGGGTCGAGGTTGTTGGTGGGCTCGTCGAGCAACAGCACATTGGCCTTGGAGGCGACCAGCCCGGCCAGCGCCAGGCGGGTCTTCTCGCCGCCGGACAGCGTGCCGGCCGGCTGATCGAGCTGCGGTCCGGTGAACATGAACGCACCCAGCAGACCGCGCAGATCCTGTTCGCCGGTATCCGGGGCGGCGTGGCGGATGTTCTCCCACACCGACGCATGGTCGTCGAGCGTGTCGTGCTCCTGGGCGAAGTACCCCATCTTCAGCCCGTGACCGGGTTCCAGGGCACCGGCGTCGGCGGTTTCTGTGCCGGCCAGCAGGCGGAGCAGGGTCGTCTTGCCCGCACCGTTGAGCCCGAGCACCACCACCCGTGAGCCTCGGTCGATGGCCAGGTCGACGCCGGTGAAAATCTCCAGCGAGCCATAGGTCTTGGTCAGGCCCTTGACCACCAAGGGGGTCTTCCCGCACGGATCCGGAGTCGGGAACCTGATCTTGGCGACCTTGTCGGACACACGCTCGGCGTCCAGCTCAGCGATCATCCGCTCGGCGCGGCGCAACATGTTCTGGGCCGCAACAGCTTTGGTGGCCTTGGCGCCCATCTTGGCGGCCTGGGCCCGCAATGCACCGGCCTTCTTCTCGGCATTGGCGCGTTCACGGCGGCGACGCTGCTCATCGGTGGCGCGGGCGTCGAGGTACTTCTTCCAGCCCATGTTGTAGACGTCGGCCTCACCGCGTACCGCGTCCAGGAACCAGACCCGGTTGACGACCTCGTCGAGCAGCTCGACATCGTGGCTGATGACGACTAGTCCACCGGTATGGCTGTGCAGGTAGTCCCGCAGCCAGCCGATCGAGTCCGCGTCGAGGTGGTTGGTGGGCTCGTCGAGCAGCAATGTGGTGTCAGATCCCGAACCGGTGTCGCTGGCCGCGAACAGGATGCGGGCCAGTTCGACGCGCCGGCGCTGACCACCTGAGAGGGTGCGGAGCGGCTGTGTCAGCACCCGATCGGGCAGGCCGAGGCTCGCACAGATCCGGCCGGCCTCGCTCTCGGCGGCGTACCCGCCCAGAGCCGAGAACCGCTCCTCGAGCTGACCGTACTTGCGGACCGCCTTGTCCCGGGCTGCGTCGTCGGCAACCTCGGCCATCAAGACCTGCTGCTTCTCGAGGTCCGCCAGCAGCGTGTCGAGACCGCGGGCCGACAGCACCCGGTCGCGGGCCAGGACATCGAGATCCCCTTCTTTGGGATCCTGTGGCAGGTAACCGATTTCACCGGTCGTGGTGACAGCTCCGGCGTACGGCTCACCCTCGCCTGCCAGAATTCGCATCGTGGTGGTCTTGCCTGCGCCGTTACGCCCGACAAGTCCGATCCGGTCACCGGGCTGCACCCGCAGTGCCGAGCCCTCGAAGGACAGCAGCGTGCGCGCTCCGGCGCGGACCTCCAGGTCCGTTGCGGTGATCACGCTGCAGTCCTCCTATTTGTCGTCAGTAAAAGCTGCGGGCCGCTTCTCCGCGCGCGCGGCAACCGCTTCCTCAAAGTTTGCGGTGAGCAGGCGCACGAAGAGTTGTCCCAGGCCCTCGGCCTGCATGTGCCCCTCCAGGCTAGCGGCGTCCAGTCCACTCCAAAGTGTGCGCTTGGTCAACTCGATACCCGGCCGGGAGAATGCCGCCATCCCTTCGGCCATGCCGTAACAGGTCTCCAGAAGTGCTTCCTCGGCCACCACGCTGGACACCAGACCGATGCGCGCAGCCTCCTGAGCATCGACGTCACGACCGGTCAACATGATCTCAAAGGCACGCGACGAGCCGATGGCGCGTGGCAGCAGGTAGGACAATCCCAGCTCACTGGCGGTAAGCCCGTTGTTGATCCCCGCGGCGCGGAAGTAGGCGCCCTCGGCTGCCACCCGGATGTCACAGGCCAGGGCCAGGCAGAGGCCGCCTCCGATGGCCGCGCCGTTGACGGCGGCGATCACCGGCTGATGCAGCCGTCGTAGGGCGAGAATCACATCGTCGAGGATCTCCATCGACCGCAGCGCGTACGTCGGTCTGGTCAGACCGGCGACGTGCGGCACCGACCCGGCCGACTTGTGGTCGGCTCCGGACGAGAATCCCCGACCGGCGCCGGTCAGCACCACCACGCGCACGCTGTTGTCGTAGCGCAGCTCTTCCAGAATGGCCTTGAGCGGCACCATGACGTCGAACGCCATGGAGTTCATCCGCTCAGGCCGATTGAGGGTCACCAGGGCCACGCCCGGCTGGGGGCGGTCGACCAGTACGAATTCGTTCTGCGCAGTCACGGACAGCACGCTATCGCGTGCCGGTGATCACACTTGCTGTGCGTCGTCCGCAGCAGCCTGCTCTTTCATGGCCGCGTCGATGTCGAACTCTTTGATCTTCTGAACCAGATCCTCGAGCGCCGCCGGCGGCAGCACTCCGGCCTGGTTGAAGACCAACTTGCCCTTCTTGAAGGCCATCAGGGTGGGAATCGACCGGATCTCGGCTGCGGCAGCCAGCCCCTGCTCGGCCTCGGTATCCACCTTGGCGAAGACAACATCGGGGTGGTTCTCGGAAGCGGCCTTGAATGTCGGCGCGAACGCCCGGCACGGTCCGCACCACGACGCCCAGAAATCAACAAGCACGATTTCGTTGCCGTTGACGATGTCGTCGAACTGTTCTGTGGTGATGTCCTGCGTACTCACGCTCTTCCTAACGTTGGGGCGTAGCGGCCTGTTCCCAGCCTATTTCAGTAGAGCCTGGCCAGCGCAGTTTCGGCGTGGTAGCCGGCGAAGCCGCCCAGCGTGTCGTCACGCAACCGGTTCACCCAGCCCGGATCGGCAAGCAAGGCCCGGCCGATCGCCACGATGTCGAACTCGTCCGCCTCGAACTGCGCCAGCAGCCGGTCGATCGGGGCCGGTTCGATCGGGTCACCGCCTCGTTTTCCGGGTTGGAACTCGGTGGCCAGCCCAACCGAGCCGACCCCGATCACCGGCACACCGGCAACCTTCTTGGTCCATCCGGCCAGGCTCAGATCCGAACCCGGGAACGCGGGTACATATACGCGGCGAGTCGACGAATGCAGCACGTCGACGCCGGCGCCTACCAGCGGAGCGAGCACCTGCTCCAACTCAGCCGGGCTCCCGACCAGTTGCGCGTCGTAAGCATTGGCCTTCCACTGCGAGAAGCGGTAGATGATCGGAAACCCGGAGCCGACCGCATCGCGCACCGCCGCAACGACCTCGACTGGGAAGCGGGTCCGAGCCGCCAGCGACCCGCCATAGGAATCGGTGCGCAGATTTGTTTTCTCCCAAAGGAATTCGTCGAGCAGATAACCGTGGGCGCCATGCAGTTCGACCGCATCGAATCCGGCAGCCTTGGCATTGCCGGCGGCGTCGGCGAACTGCGCTGCAACCCCGGCCAATTCATCGGTTCGCAGCGCCCGGCCTTTCACCACCCCGACACTGTTGACTCCCGACGGACTGACGGGGACCAGCCCGTCACTGTCAGCCCGCTCGGCGCCCTGATGCCACAGTTGCGCGGCGATCACGGCGCCTTGCGCGTGCACCGCATCGGTGACGGCCCGCCAGCCGGCGA
Source organism: Mycobacterium sp. IDUB_9 (assembly GCF_055419505.1). NCBI lineage: Bacteria > Bacillati > Actinomycetota > Actinomycetes > Mycobacteriales > Mycobacteriaceae > Mycobacterium > Mycobacterium sp. IDUB_9. The sequence goes on from NZ_JBVAXU010000003.1 coordinate 166,224, forward strand.
GTACCTCGTCGCCGGCCAGCGTCGGAATGCTGAACGGCCAACCCGCGGCCGGATCGGCCAGCCGCACCCCCTCGGTGATGATCAGGCCGACACCACCGGCTGCGCGACGGGCGTAATAGGCCGCCACGTCGGCCCCGGGCACCCCGCCGGGTGACGCCGCTCTGGTCATCGGCGCCATCGCGAAGCGATTCGGGACCGTCAGCGATCCGATGGTGAACGGGCTGAACAGATCGCGGAGAGGTTGGCTCACGTGTGCGTCAACGCCCGGCAGGGCGGTGGGATTCCAGCTGAGCCTCGGGGCAGAAGTGTCACCGATGTCCTGATAGATAACCGCGTGCGTGTCCGGGGCGTGTGGCATAATCGAACATGTGTTCGACGCCGATTCTGCTGCTGACCTGATCGACCGGGTCAGTGTCGGGGCGCGGGCCGAATCCTCCGCGATCGCGGGCCGCCTGGCGGCGATCGGGGAACTCGACACCCGCCGCGCACACGAACTGGCCGAATCGATCTTTTGGACCACCGACCCCTTCGCCGAAGTGTCTGCTGAAATCTCGGCTGCCCTGCGGATCAGCCGGCACCGGGCCGGCACCCAGATCCACCACGCCCGCGTCCTGCGCGACAAACTGCCCCTGGTCGCAGCCAGGTTCGCTGCCGGGGACATCGACTATCGGGTGGTGCAGATGATCATCGCCCGCACCGACACCGTCGATCCCTCGGTGTGGTCAGGGCTGGATGAGGAACTGGCCACCCGCGCACACCGGTGGATGCGCCTGTCCGAAAACCAGCTCCGCGACCGGATCGATCAGTGGATCGCCAAACTCGACCCCAACGGGGTACGGGTGCCACCCAATGTGGCTGAGGAACGGTTTGTTCAGGTCGAGGTGGGCAGCCCGGGCAAGGCCACGGTGTGGGCCAATGTGGATGTCACCGACGGGGCCGCCCTGGATCAGCGGCTGGATGCTTTGGCCGACACCGTGTGTGAGCACGATCCCCGCACCCATGCCCAGCGCCGGGCTGATGCGATCGGTCCGCTGGCCCGCCTGCAGTCCCAGCTGCAGTGTCTGTGCGGGTTACCCGACTGCCCGGCCGGCCAGAAGCGGGCCGCGGCCACTGCCGCGGTGGTCCATGTGTTGGCCACCGAATCGACCCTGGACGGCACCTCCGATGATCCGGGCTATCTGCCCGGCTACGGGATCCTGCCCGCCGAGACGGTGCGTGACCTGGCCGCCAACGCCAAACACAAACCGGTCGTGGTGCCCGCCACTGACACCGGCACACACACCGGCACCGACACCCACACCGAGAACGCTGACGCCGGCACAGCCAACCCGACCGATAGCGAACCGGTCGATGACGCGCCAGGCGCCGAGCACACCGACACCGAGAACACCGCCGACGCCGGCGCGGCTGAGCCGCAGTACCGCCCGTCAGCAGCATTGTCGGAGTTCATCCGGTTCCGCGACCTCACCTGCCGCTTCCCCGGCTGTGACGCCCCGGCGGTGGTTTCCGATATCGACCACACGGTGCCCTACCCCCTGGGCCCGACCCACCCGTCGAACACCAAGCTCTATTGCCGCGCACACCACCTGGTCAAAACGTTCTGCCCCGGCTGGTCGGACCGCCAATTTCCTGACGGCACCATCGAATTCACCACACCCACCGGACACACCTACACCACCGAACCCCACGGCGCCGCGATGTTCCCCACCCTGGCCCAACCCACCGGGAACCTGAACCTCCCCGAACCCGAACCGCACGCCCCAGAGACCAACCGCGGCGCCAAGATGCCCACCCGCAACCAAACCCGCGAACAAGACCGCCAAGACCGCATCGCCGAAGAACGACGGCTCCGCGCCGAAATCAACAACGACCTCAAATTCGAACGCGACTTCCAAGCCTGGATCGCCGAAGAATACGGACCGCCACCACCCTTCTGAGTGGGACGGGTTGCGCCGCTCGGTTCGACCGCGAGCGGCGACACCGTCATGACACGAGATCGCGTTGATGTGGCCGTCCGGAGTCGAAACGCCATATCGCGTGATCGAGCGCAAAGACATCCCAGCCCGCGGATGCAGCAACCTCACGCACCATCTCAGCTGCGCGTTCGGCACTGACGGCGCCGACTTGGCGGCCCACGTAGTCCGTCACCACACGGCCGGCCCTCGCGCCAGGAATCTGTGTGAGCTTCAGCGCGTACTCCCATGTGACACCCGACCGCTGCCCGGGCACTGCGCACCACGCCTTCTTGGCCTGTTCCCGGCGGTCCTCCTCCTCAACTACGGCACGCAGGTCAGCGGACGTGTGAACGCCCAGTGCGACAAGCGCTTCCGCGACCTGCTCGACGGCAACCGACTTCAACGGAGCGTTTGCCGTAGTCGAGGTGGGCCGGCGGTTCCCGATCTGTGTCGCCCATGGGTCGGGCCCGCCCAGCTCGGTGATGTTCTGCAGGAGTTCGGCGGCGCCATCGGCGTCGGCGTTCGCGCCCTGCACCGCCCGGTAGCCGCGGTACCGGGCGACGATCTTCTCGACGGTGGCATACTGCGCCCCGGTCGAATAGATCGAATCAATCACACACAGTGCCAATGAATCTGGATATCCGATCGGGCTGAACCACCGCTGTGGATCACCGAGATCGCGCAGGCATGCTTCGTGCAATTTTTCGACGTCCGAGCACATTGCAATTCCTTCCGGCTGTTCGGAACCCCTTCGGTTCCTGATGAGCTGGAAGCTAGCGAGGTCGGCCGACAGAAACCGGCCGGAATTCACGCACTGGCCAAGTTATCCACAAGCCTGTCGGACATTTGCCAGCAGCTGAGCCTCGCGCTTGGGCCACCAGACCAACTCCAAGACCAGTGCCGCCAAGTAGACGACCGAGACCACGGCATTGCCGACCGACCCGAATGCCGCGTCCCACAACGCGCTCGCCACCGCGACGACGAGCGCCAACGGCAAGAGCCAGCGAAACGGGCGGGCCGCCTGGGCGGCCTCAAGCACGCCCCGGCCGTAGTCGCGGGCAGCCTCGACCAGTCGCGGATCATCGATCCGTTCACCGATGCGGGCCGTGCGCACCACCGTGACCCGATCAACGCCGGTCAATTGTTTCGACATCGGCCAATACCGTGCCATGCGTCGCGCCATCCAGACGCCGTAGAACGTGCCCACGATGACGAGGACCAGCACGCCGGAGATCCAGAACCCCGAGTCCAGCCAGGCAAGCACACCCAACACGAAGCCCACGCTGCCGCCGATCATCAGCGCTCGGCCCCAGAAGCCGCTGCGCCAGATGAACGCCGGGACGGTCACCATGAACACATACGGTATCCCCCGTTACCAGCCTCCATCGGCAACGACGTCACCAGCCCCATCCTTGAGCGTGACAACTGTCGCGGGATCAACAGGAACAAAAGGCATTTCGCCTTCGCCGAACCACTCGCCGACACTCTTGACGTTCGTCAACGCGTCGGTGGCCGCCAAGTCTTGGGCGTCCGCGTCGTAATAGTCGAACCATGGCAGACCAGCTTCGACATAGGCGTCGCGGTCCACAGGAGTCGGTGGCGGCACCTCACCCGTGATCGCGGTCCACTGCGCCGCACTGCACAGATGCACAAACACCCGCCAGGAGCGGTCCTCGTCGTAGTCGGACAGCGGACGGTCGTCGGCGTAGACCTCCTGGCGCATCCGGCCGCCGGCACCCAGACCCATCGCCGGCGCAGCACAAGTCACCGGGAGAATGTCGCAAGAGTCGTAGTCGACAAAAACGTCCTCGAACCGAGGACGTGCCCGCCACTCCCGAAGTGCCTGCGGCGTCAGGCCGACAGCGCGCAGTTGGACACCGCCATGGACTTCCTGCCCGGTGACCTGTCCTTCGACCGTCGCCCCGGAACCGAGCGGCACGGCCACGAACTGGCGGATGAATCCGTCACCCGCGTTGATGCCGTCGAGCCACGGCTGATCGGGCAATGCGACATAGTTCTGCGGATCCCGGCCGAGGCGGTCGCTCCAGCCCTCGCCACTGACCGCACAAACCTTGCCGATGCCGACCTGGAGCGCGGCAGGTTCGGCCGAGTGGAACGACAACCACATCGCCTCACGTTGATAGACCGGAAGCATGACCCCGCCGCGTGCCAGCCACTCGGCCGGCACGCTGTCGGGGTAATCCTGAACTCGGCGCAACGGAAACGAACCGAGACTCGGTGGGAGCGGGTGTAATCCGGTGTTCGGGATCCGGAGCGTCCGCTCGAACGCCACTGTGGCCGGCCCCAACACCAATCCGTCATCGACGACCTTTACCTCAGGGCTGTGTCCCATCCGTGCCTCCATATTCGCCTGTTGGCGATATTGGTAGCACCGGGTACCGACAGCCCGAGGATTCAGGCGTCAGACAGTGAATCCGAGAGCACGCAGCTGTTCGCGACCGTCGTCGGTGATCTTGTCCGGGCCCCACGGCGGGTTCCATACCCAGTTGAGCTTGATGTCGCTGACCAGACCGGCACCGACCAGCGCGGTGCGGGTCTGATCCTCGATCACGTCGGTCAGCGGACAGGCCGCCGAGGTGAGGGTCATGTCGATCAGTGCGACCGAGCCCTCGTCGCCATCCTCGAGGTTGAGGCCGTAAACCAGGCCCAGGTCGACGACGTTGATGCCGAGCTCGGGGTCCACCACGTCGCGCATGGCCTCCTCGACGTCGGCGAGCAGTTCGTCGGAAGTGGTCTCGCTCATCGCTGTTCCTTCACGTCATCGCTGGCCTGCACCAGCGCGTCTTTGAATGCCATCCAACCCAGCAACGCGCACTTCACCCGCGCCGGGTATTTCGCGACGCCGGCGAACGCGATGCCGTCACCGAGTACATCTTCGTCCCCCTCCACGTTTCCGCGGGAGGAAATCATCTCGGTGAAGGCCTCGACCGTCTTGAGGGCATCGCCGACGCTCTGGCCGATCACCTGGTCGGTGAGCACCGAGGTCGCGGCCTGGCTGATCGAACAGCCCTGCCCGTCATAGGAGATGTCCGCCACCGTCTCGGCGTCGTCGGAGAGCGTTACCCGCAGAGTCACCTCGTCACCACAGGTCGGGTTGACGTGATGCACCTCGGTGGCGAATGGCTCGCGCAGTCCGCGGTGATGCGGATGCTTGTAATGGTCCAGGATCACTTCCTGGTACATCTGTTCCATTCTCACGAGAAGAACTCCACAGCACGTTTGATGCCGGCCACCAGGCGGTCCACTTCGTCGAGCGTGTTGTACACCGCGAAGGATGCCCGAGCGGTGGCCGCGATCCCGAAGCGACGATGCAGCGGCCAGGCGCAATGGTGCCCGACGCGCACCGCGATGCCCTCGTCGTCGAGCACCTGCCCGACATCGTGAGCGTGGATCCCGTCGACCACGAAACTGACCGGCGACCCGCGATGTTCCATCGACTGTGGCCCGATGATCCGCACCTGCGGAATCCCGGACAGCCCTTCCAGCGCAGCCGCGACCAACTCGGCTTCATGCGCCTCGACCGCATCCATCCCGATCGCAGTCAAATATCGTGCGGCAGCGGCTAATCCGACCACCTGTGAGGTCATCGGCGTACCAGCCTCGAACCGCTGCGGGGCCGGCGCGTAGGTGGTCTGCTCCATCGTGACGGTCTCGATCATGGAGCCACCGGTGATGAACGGCGGCATCGCATTCAGCAGATCCTGCCGTCCGTACAGAACTCCGATGCCGGTGGGCCCCAGCATCTTATGACCGGAGAACGCCGCGAAATCGACGTCGAGCGCGTGGAAATCAACCGGCTGATGCGGCACCGACTGGCAGGCATCCAGCACGGTGAGCGCACCGACGGACCTGGCCCGCGACACCAACTCGTCGACCGGCGCGACCGCACCCGTGACGTTCGAATGATGACTGAAGGCAACGACTTTCACTCGCTCGTCGAGCTGCAGCGAGTCGAGATCGATACGGCCGTCTTCCGTGACGCCATACCATCTCAGCGTCGCACCGGTCCGCTGGGCCAACTCCTGCCACGGAATCAGGTTCGCGTGGTGTTCCAACTCGGTGGTGACGATGACGTCCCCCGGGCCGACTCCGCGGTCGAACCGCTTGTCTCCCAGCACATACGACACCAGGTTGATCGACTCGGTGGCGTTCTTGGTGAACACCAACTCGTCAGGCTCCGCACCGACCAACGCCGCGATGTCGGCACGGCCCTGCTCGTAGGCGTCGGTCGCCTCTTCCATCAGCTGGTGTGCACCGCGGTGCACCGCGCCGTTGGAAGTGGTGAGGAATTCCCGTTCGGCGTCGAGGACCTGCAGGGGCTTCTGCGACGTCGCACCGGAATCGAGGTACGCCAACTGCTTTCCGCCGCGCATGACCCGGCTCAGAATCGGGAAATCAGCTCTGATCCTGGCCAACCCGGCTTGGTCCAACGTCGTCGCCGAAGTGGTCATATCAGGCTCCGACGGCTTGGGTGAAGCGCACGTATCCGTTCTCTTCGAGCTCGTCGGCGAGTTCCGGCCCGCCCGATTCCACGATGCGGCCGCCGACGAACACGTGCACGAACTGTGGCTGGATGTAGCGCAGGATGCGGGTGTAGTGCGTGATCAGCAGGACGCCGCCGTTCTCGGCCTCGGCGTAGCGGTTGACGCCCTCGCTCACGATGCGCAGTGCGTCGACGTCCAGACCCGAGTCGGTCTCGTCGAGGATCGCGATCTTGGGCTTGAGCAGACCGAGCTGAAGGATCTCGTGCCGCTTCTTCTCGCCACCGGAGAAGCCCTCGTTGACGCTGCGCTCACCGAACGCCGGGTCGATGTCCAGTTCGGCCATCGCGCCTTTGACTTCTTTGACCCAGTGCCGCAGCTTGGGCGCCTCGCCCCGGACAGCGGTGGCCGCCGTGCGCAGGAAGTTCGACATGGACACCCCGGGCACCTCGACCGGGTACTGCATGGCGAGGAAGAGACCGGCGCGCGCACGCTCGTCGATGCTCATCTCGAGGACGTCCTGTCCGTCGAGGGTGATCGAACCGGAGGTGACGGTGTACTTGGGGTGCCCGGCGATCGCGTAGGACAACGTCGACTTGCCGGAGCCGTTGGGACCCATGACCGCATGGGTCTCCCCCGACTTCACGGTGAGGTCGACGCCCTTCAAAATCGGGATCTCGGTGTTCTCAGCGCCTTCGGTGGCGTCGACCGAGACGTGCAGGTCCTTGATTTCCAGAGTGGTCATTAGTGCGATGCTTTCGATTCGGTGATGGCAAGTTCTCTTTCGATGGCTGTGGTCAGGCGCTCACGCACCTCCGGGACAGCGATCTTGCCGATGATTTCGTTGAAGAATCCGCGCACGACCAGGCGTCGGGCCTGATCCTCGGGGATGCCGCGGGCGCGCAGGTAGAACAGCTGCTCGTCGTCGAAACGTCCGGTGGCACTGGCGTGTCCGGCGCCGACGATCTCGCCGGTCTCGATCTCGAGGTTGGGCACCGAATCAGCGCGGGCGCCGTCGGTGAGCACCAGGTTGCGGTTCACCTCGAAGGTGTCGGTACCGGTGGCCTCGGCCCGGATCAACACGTCGCCGATCCACACTGTGTGTGCATCGGGCTTTTTGGAATCCGGATCTCCCTGCAACGCACCCTTGTAGAGCACATCGGACTTACAGTGCGGCTGCGCGTGGTCGACCAACAGCCGGGACTCGAAGAACTGACCGTCGTCGGCGAAGTAGGTGCCGAGCAACTTGGCGTCACCGCCGGGCCCGGTGAACCGCACCGTGGCCGAGGTACGCACCACATCGCCACCGAGCGTGACGTTGACGTGTCCGAGTACCGCATCCTTGCCGAGCTTCGCGTGGTGGGCGCTGACATGCACCATGTCGTCGGCCCAGTCGGCGATCCAGATGACGCCGAGGCCGGCCGAATCACCGACGATGATCTCGACGTTGTCGGCGTAGGTTCCGCTGCCCCGCAGGTCGACCACCACGATCGCCCGGGACAGTTCCTCGACCCGGATCTGAAGATGCCCGTAGCCCACGGTGTCCACACCCGGGCCATCGATGACGATCTCGATCGGCTCGACCACCTCGGTGTCACGCTTGACCGTGACCACCGTCGCCGTCTCGAACGACGAGAAAGCTTGGGCTGCAACGCGATCGGTGGGCGTACCGCCCTCGCCGAGTCGTTTGTCGTCACGGCCGACGGTCTCCACGGTGACTCCCGGCCGCTCGGTCACGGTGACGCCGGCTTTGCCATTGGCGACGGCGGAGCCGTCGTGCAGGCCGCGAAGCCGCTTGAGCGGGGTGAACCGCCACAGCTCGTCGCGGCCGCCGGGCACCTCGAACGCGTTGACGTCGAACGACGCGAAAAGCTCGCCCTTGTTGGCCGCAGCCAACGTCGAGCCTGAGCCGCCGGCGGCCCCCTCGACTGCCTCTGTCAGGTTTGAACTCACTAGCCGACCGCGCCTTCCATCTGCAGCTCGATGAGCCGGTTCAGCTCAAGCGCGTATTCCATGGGCAGTTCCTTGGCGATGGGCTCGACGAAGCCGCGCACCACCATCGCCATTGCCTCGTCCTCGGTCATACCGCGGCTCATCAGGTAGAACAGCTGATCCTCGCTGACCTTGGACACCGTGGCCTCATGGCCCATCGTGACGTCGTCCTCGCGGATGTCGACGTAGGGGTAGGTGTCGCTGCGGCTGATCGTATCGACCAGCAGCGCATCGCATTTCACGCTCGACTTGCTGCCGTGCGCACCCTTGTTCACCTGGACCAGGCCGCGGTAGGACGCCCGGCCACCGCCGCGAGCCACCGACTTGGAAACGATGTTGCTCGACGTGTGGGGGGCCAGGTGCAGCATCTTGGCACCCGTGTCCTGGTGCTGGCCCTCACCGGCGAACGCCACCGAGAGCACCTCACCCTTGGCATGCTCACCGGTCATCCAGACGGCGGGGTACTTCATGGTGACCTTGGAACCGATGTTGCCGTCGATCCACTCCATGGTGGCACCGGCCTCGGCCCGGGCGCGCTTGGTCACCAGGTTGTAGACGTTGTTCGACCAGTTCTGAATGGTGGTGTAGCGCACGCGCGCACCGGGTTTCACGATGATCTCGACGACCGCGGAGTGCAACGAATCGGACTTGTAGATCGGCGCGGTACAGCCCTCGACGTAGTGCACGTAGGAGCCCTCGTCGGCGATGATCAGGGTCCGCTCGAACTGGCCCATGTTCTCGGTGTTGATCCGGAAGTAGGCCTGCAGCGGGATGTCGACGTGAACACCCTTGGGCACGTAGATGAACGAGCCACCCGACCACACGGCGGTATTCAGCGCCGAGAACTTGTTGTCACCCGCCGGGATCACGGTGCCGAAGTACTGCTTGAACAGCTCCGGATGCTCCTTGAGAGCGGTGTCGGTGTCCAGGAAGATGACGCCTTGGGCCTCGAGATCCTCACGGATCGAGTGGTAGACCACCTCGGACTCGTACTGCGCGGCAACACCGGAGACCAGGCGCTGCTTCTCCGCCTCGGGGATGCCGAGCTTGTCGTAGGTGTTCTTGATGTCGGCGGGCAGGTCATCCCATGTGGCGGCCTGCTTCTCGCTCGAACGCACGAAGTACTTGATGTTGTCGAAGTGGATGCCTTCGAGGTTGGAACCCCAGTTGGGCATCGGCTTCTTACCGAAGGTGCGCAGCGCCCGCAGTCGAATGTCGAGCATCCATTCGGGCTCACTCTTCTTGGCCGAGATGTCACGCACGACGGCTTCGGACAGGCCGCGCTGCGCGCTAGCGCCGGCGACGTCGGAGTCCGACCAGCCGTAGCCGTAGTTACCCAGCGACGCGATGGTCTCTTCCTGGGTCAATGGCGTTTCGGGCGTGATGGTCATGTCGCCGCTCCTTGTTTGCTCGCTGTCGTTTGGCTTGTCGCTGCGTCCGTCCGGGCTGGGACGTCCGCATCGAGTGGAACGTGGGTGGTGCAGGCGCAGTCACCGTTGACGATGGTGGCCAGGCGCTGGACGTGGGTGCCCAGAATCTCGGCGAACGCCTCACTCTCTGTCTCGCACAACTCCGGGAATTCCTCGGCGACGTGCGATACCGGACAGTGATGCTGGCAGATCTGCACCCCGTGAATCGGGCCGTCCACCGGATTCGTCGTGGTGGCATACCCGGCCCGGGTCAATGCATCCGCGACACGCTCGGCCGCGTCGGCGACTCCGCCGGGCCCCTCGCTGACGCCGGCCAGGATGGTGTCCATCCGGCGCCGCGCGAAAGTCCGCACGGCATCCTTGCCGCCGATCTCACGCAGTTGCCGAATCGCGGCGACGGCGAGGTCGTCGTAAGTGTGGCCGAGCTTGGCCCGACCTGCAGCCGTCAACCGGTAACGCTTGGCCGGGCGGCCCCGGCCGTTGTGCTGCCACGCGGCGGCGGCACTGGCCTGCGCGTCCCCCGCCTCGATCAGAGCGTCGAGGTGTCGCCGTACGCCGGCCGCCGAGATACCGAGCCTGTCGCCGATCTGCCCCGCGGTGATGGGACCCTCGAGCAACAGGTGGATGATCGAGCGCCGGGTGTGCCCGTCAGATGCCGGCACGACATCGTTGACCGACTTCGGCACACCAGCCGAAGCAGGGCTCGAAACCAAGCCCGTAGTCTCCCGACGCATTTTCACAACACCATTGTGACGGAATTCCACTCCTGGTTCTAGCAAGGGCACCCTTACGTGATCTGGGCCACCGCTGCCCGGCGAAGACCGCCCCGGCCGACGGTTAGGCTGCCCTGGTGGCAAGCCGCCTGTCGACCTTCAGCACATCGATCGCCCGGTGGCACGGCGACGAACGGGCTGTCGGGTCCCCACTCAACGCCGCCGAGGTCGTCGCACAACGTCGCACCCGGCTTTTCGGCGCCACCGGCACCGTACTGATGGCGATCGGCGCACTCGGTGCGGGCGCCCGTCCCGTCGTACAGGACCCGACCTTCGGGGTGCGGCTGCTCAACCTGCCCTCCCGCATCCAGACCGTGTCACTGACCATGACCACGACCGGGGCAGTGATGATGGCGCTGGCCTGGCTCATGCTCGGGCGATTCGTCCTCGGCCCACGCCGGATGTCGCGCAGCCAACTCGACCGGACGCTGCTCCTGTGGGCCATCCCGCTGCTGGTCGCGCCGCCGATGTACAGCAAGGACGTCTACTCCTACCTGGCCCAGAGTGAGATCGGCTACATCGGCCTCAACCCGTATCAGGTCGGCCCGGCCACCGGCCTCGGCCTCGATCACGTGTTCACGTTGTCGGTACCCAGTCTGTGGCGCGAAACTCCGGCGCCGTACGGCCCGCTGTTCCTGTGGATCGGCGAGAGCATCTCCGCGCTGACCGGTGAGAACATCGTCGCCGCCGTGCTCTGTCACCGCGCGGTTGTGCTGCTCGGCGTCGGGCTCATCGTGTGGGCGACGCCCCGGCTGGCCCGCCGTTGCGGTGTCGCCGAGGTCAGCGCACTGTGGCTCGGCGCATGTAATCCGCTGCTCTTCATGCACCTGGTGGCCGGGATCCACAACGAGGCACTGATGCTCGGCCTGATGCTGGCGGGTACCGAGTTCGCACTGCGCGGCATCGACGCCGCAGCACCGCTCATCCCCCGGCCGTTGACCTGGCCACATTCACGCGAGGACTGGGACCACTGGTATCCCGCGGGGATGCTGCTGATCGGCACGGTGCTCATCACGCTCTCCTCCCAGGTCAAGCTGCCGTCACTGCTCGCACTCGGATTCGTCGGGATGGCGCTGGCCTGGCGCCTGGGCGGCACGATCAAGGCGTTCTTCGTGGCGAGCGTCCCGCTCGGCGTGATCTCGCTGGCGGTGATGGCCGTGATCGGCTGGGCCAGCGGGCTGGGCTTCGGCTGGCTGTCCACCCTCGGCACCGCCAACGTGGTGCGCAGCTGGATGTCGCCGCCGACCCTGCTGGCGCTGGGCACCGGTCAGGTCGGCATCCTGCTGGGCCTCGGCGACCACACCACCGCGGTGCTCGCACTCACCCGCGCCATCGGCGTCTTCCTGATCGCGATCCTGGTCAGCTGGCTGTTGTGGGCCGTGATGCGCGGCCGGTTGCACCCCGTCGGCGGACTGGGCGTCGCTCTGGGCGGCACCATCCTGCTGTTCCCGGTGGTGCAACCGTGGTACCTGCTGTGGGCGGTGATCCCGCTGGCCGCGTGGGCCACCCGACCGGGCTTCCGTGGGTCCACGATCGCCATCACGCTGGTTGTCGGGATCTTCGGACCGACGGCCAACGGCGACCGGTTCACCCTGTTCCAGATCGTGATGGCCACCCTGGCGAGCACGTTGATCGTGCTGATCCTGATCGGGCTGACATGGCGCCGACTGCCGTGGCGCCCGTCACGCGAACCGGACACAAGCCCACCGCCGACACCCACACAATCCCCCGACGCCTACGCTGAATCCCCGTGACCTCGCGTTCTGATCAACCTGTGCTGCTCCGCGGCGTCAGCAAGCGCTACGGATCGACGACAGCGGTCGCCCACCTGGACCTCGATGTTCAGCGGGCCGAGGTTCTGGCCCTGCTCGGCCCGAACGGCGCGGGCAAGACCACCACCGTCGAAATGTGCGAGGGATTCATCCGCCCCGACGACGGCCGGGTCGAAATCCTCGGGTTGGATCCCGTTGCCGACAACGCCCAGGTGCGCGAGCGAATCGGCGTGATGCTGCAGGGCGGCGGCGGCTACCCCGCCGCCCGGGCCGACGAGATGCTCAACCTGGTTGCCTCCTATGCTGCCGATCCACTCGATCCGGCCTGGTTGATGGACACCCTCGGCCTCACCGAATCCGCCCGCACCACCTACCGGCGACTGTCGGGCGGACAGCAACAACGCCTGGCGCTGGCCTGCGCCGTGGTCGGTCGACCCGAGCTGGTGTTCCTCGACGAGCCGACCGCCGGGATGGATGCCCACGCCCGAATTGTGGTGTGGGAGTTGATCGATGCGTTGCGCCGTGACGGTGTGACGGTGGTGCTGACCACCCATCACCTGGCCGAGGCCGAAGAACTGGCCGACCGGATCGTGATCATCGATCACGGTGTGGCGGTAGCCACCGGCACACCCGCCGAGCTGACCCACAGCGGAGCCGAGAACCAGTTGCGTTTCAGTGCGCCGCGCAAGCTCGACCTGTCCCTGCTGACCGCGGCCCTGCCCGAGAAGTACAAGACCACCGAGACGGCACCCGGCGAATACCTGGTCGAGGGGCACATCGATCCGCAGGTGCTGGCGACCGTGACGGCGTGGTGCGCCCGACTGAACGTGCTGGCCACCGACATGCGGGTGGAGCAGCGCAGCCTCGAAGATGTATTCCTCGACCTCACAGGACGGGAGCTGCGGTCATGACGAGCGCTCCGAACCGATTCGCCCCGGGCACTTTCTCCCCCGATCCCCGCCCGGCCAAGGTCCCGGCCATGCTGGCGGCGCAGTACGGGCTGGAACTGAAGTTGCTGCTGCGCAACGGCGAACAACTTCTGCTGACCATGTTCATCCCGATCACCCTGCTGGTGGGGATGACGTTGCTGCCGCTGGGCTCGTTCGGCGACGATCGGGCGGGAACCTTCACCCCGGCGATCATGGCCCTCGCCCTGATCTCCACGGCGTTCACCGGCCAGGCCATCGCGGTGGCTTTCGACCGCCGGTACGGCGCCCTGAAACGCCTCGGCGCCACCGCACTTCCGGTGTGGGGAATCATCGCCGGCAAGTCACTGGCGGTGGTGACCGTTGTCTTCTTGCAGGCGATCCTGTTGGGCGCCATAGGCTTTGCGCTGGGTTGGCGGCCGTCGCCGCTGGGGCTGGCGCTGGGTGCGGTGATCATCGCACTGGGTACCGGCACCTTTGCCGCGTTGGGACTGCTGCTCGGCGGCACCCTCAAGGCCGAGATCGTGCTGGCGTTGGCGAACCTGCTGTGGTTCGTGTTCGCGGGCCTGGGCGCGCTGACCTTGGAAGGCGGCCCGGTGCCGTCGGCCTTGCGCTGGGCTGCCCGGCTGACTCCGTCGGGAGCCCTCACCGAATCCCTGACCCAGGCGATGACGCTGTCGATGGACTGGTTCGGCGTGGCCGTACTGGTGGTGTGGGGTGCCATCGCCGCGATCTGCGCCCTGCGCTGGTTCCGGTTCACCTGATCCACGCGGGCCCTACTACAGGCTGTAGTTCCTGATCAACTACGATCAGGCCGTGCCCGGCGGAACAGCTTTCCAGCGACTGGTCGACCTGCTGCCCATGCCGAGCCTGCGGGCCCAGCGCCTGATCGCGTTCCTGGTGATCCTCACCCAGGGCGGTATCTCGGTCACCGGAGCGATCGTGCGGGTCACCGCGTCCGGCCTGGGCTGTCCCACCTGGCCCCAGTGCTTCCCCGGTAGCTTCACCCCCGTCCCGCACGCCGAGGTCGCCGTCGTGCATCAGGTGGTCGAGTTCGGCAACCGGATGATCACGTTCCTGGTGGTGCTGACCGCCATCGCCGCCGTGCTGGCAGTGACCCGGGCCCGCCGACGCCGCGAGGTGTTGATCTACGCCTGGCTGATGCCCGCCTCCACCGTGGTCCAGGCCGTCATCGGCGGTATCACGGTGCGGACCGGCCTGCTGTGGTGGACCGTGTCGATCCACCTGCTGGCGTCCATGGCCATGGTGTGGCTCGCGGTGCTGCTGTTCGTCAAGATCGGCCAGCCCGACACCGGCGCCCCTACGACCACCGTGCCGAAACCGTTGCGGCAGTTGACCGTCCTGAGCGCCGTCATCCTGGCGGCAGTGCTGGTGACGGGCACGCTGGTGACGGGCGCCGGTCCGCACGCCGGGGACAAGAGCCTCGATCGGGTGGTGCCGCGCCTGCAGGTCGAGATCACCACGCTCGTGCACATGCATTCGTCGCTGCTGGTCGCCTATCTGGCCCTGATCGTCGCGCTCGGCTTCGGTCTCGCCGCGGTGCGCGCCGCCCGCCCGATCATGATCCGGCTCGGCGTCCTGGTCGCGCTGGTGTGTGCGCAGGGGCTCGTCGGGATCGTGCAGTTCTACACCGGGGTGCCGGCCGTGCTGGTCGCCGTGCACGTCGCCGGTGCGGCCACCTGCACCGCGGCTACCGCTGCGCTGTGGGCGTCGATGCGGGAGCGGGTCGAACCCGGCGCCTAGCTAGATCCCGCGGTGCGACAGCGGGCCCAGCCCGAAGCGCTCCAGCGCATTCTCGACGCCCACCGCGAACTGACGCTGGGCATGCTCCCGGTCCATCTGATCGAGCTGGCGGAATCCCAGTCCCGGCTCAACCAGCTCCAACTCGAGCAGGCGTGGATCGTCCGGTCCGCCGATCACGTCGACCCGCGCGTACAACAGATCCTGCGGCAACAGGTCGAACCTGCGTATCACCGCGTCGAGCGCCTGGCGACCGACCGCCCAGACCTCGTCGCCGGGATTCGCCGGCGACAACGACTCCTGCGCGTAGGTGCCCGTCTCCTCGAACTCGGGTGACTGTCCGGCCGCAGGCAGGATCGGCCCCTTGGTGAATGCGTGCGATTCCTCGCCGTCCAGGAACACCAGCGCGGTCTCACCGTCCGCGATCCGGGGGTCGTACGGCTGCACCAGCACCGCGCGGCCCTCGGCCTGCAGGGCCGCCGCGTGGGCCAGGGCCTCCGATGCGTCGACGAACCGCTGCGCGCCGGTCGAGCCGGCACCCACCGCCGGCTTGACCACCACTTCGCCATCGCGAACGCTGACCGGCTCACCGACCGCGAAATACCGCGTCGGCACCACGGGAACCCCCATCCGGTGCAGATCGCCGAGGTACCGCTTGTCGGTGTTCCACTCGACGATCTGCGCCGAGTTGATCAGGTGGGGCACCGCGCGCGCCCAGCCGAGGAACTCGTCGAGACGCTCGGCGTAGTCCCACGTGGCCCGGAGGATCACCAGGTCGGCATCGAGCGTGGCCGGGTCGTCCCACGGCAGCCAGCGGGCGTGCAGACCGCGATTGCGCAGCGCCATGACCAGGCCGGCGTCGTCGCCGTCCCCGTCGGGCAGTGCTGCGCAACCGGCCAGCACGATGCGGGGATGGAACACATCCGGGCGGGCGAGCTTCACCTCCGCGATGATAGGTGTGGATGATGGATGGCGTGTATGCCATCGAAGTTGCCGAGACCGGCGGACCGGAAGTCCTGAGCTACGTCGAGCGGCCAGAACCCGCTCCCGGCCCCGGCGAGGTACTGATCAGAGCCGAGGCCGTCGGCGTCAACTTCATCGACACCTACTTCCGCTCCGGGCTGTATCCGCGGGACGTACCGTTCATCGTCGGGTCCGAGGTGTGCGGCACCGTCGCCGCCGTCGGCGACGATGTCGCCGCGCTGGCCGTCGGAGACCGCGTCGTGACCGCGAACGCGACCGGCGCATACGCCGACTTCTGTGTTGCCCCAGCCGATTTCGTCGCCTACGTGCCTGACGGTGTGGCTCCCGACGCGATCGCGTCAGCACTGCTGAAGGGCATGACCGCGCACTACCTGATCAAGTCCACCTATCCGGTGCAGCCGAGCGACACAGTGCTGGTGCATGCCGGGGCCGGCGGCGTCGGCCTGATCCTCACCCAGTGGGCCACCAGCATCGGCACCCGCGTGATCACGACGGCCTCGACGCCCGAGAAGGCGGAGTTGTCCCGCCAGGCCGGCGCGATCGAAGTGCTCGAGTACCCCGAGGATCCGACCGAGTTCGGGGACAAGATCCGCGACCTCACCGGCGGGGCGGGCGTGGCCGCGGTCTACGACGGAGTGGGCGCGTCGACGTTCGACGCCAGCCTGGACAGCCTCGCGGTGCGTGGCACGCTGGCCCTGTTCGGTGCGGCCAGCGGCCCGGTACCACCGGTGGACCCGCAACGGCTCAACGCGGCCGGCTCGGTGTTCCTGACCCGGCCGACGCTGGCCCACCACACCCGCACGCCCGACGAGTTCTCCTGGCGTGCAGGTGAATTGATCAACGCCATCGCGGACGGATCGATCACCATCACCGTCGGCGGCCGGTACCCGCTGGCCGAGGCGGCCCAGGCCCACACCGACCTGCAGGGCCGCAAAACTGTCGGCTCGGTCGTCCTGGTCCCCTAGATCGGCTGCGCGTCGGGGAACGTCCACGAGCCGTCGAGGATTTCGGGGCGCGGGCGATAGAGACGCACGAGGTAATTCCAGCCCTCGGTGACCGGCAACAGGTTGGCTGCGCCGGTACCACCGAACTGCACCGTGGCGGCGCCGTCGGGATCCTTGACCGCGGTGACGTTGTTCACCGAGTAGGCGTTCTGCGGGTTCGGCGTGAAATAGCCGTCCTTGTTGTAGACGGTCACCGACCAGAATCCGTCCACCGGGACGTCTTTCACGGTCAGTCGGTGCACCGTCGTGCCGTCGTTACGCGGTGGCACCACGGTGAGATACAGCGCGTCGCGTGCCGGGTTGCCACCCCACGCGAAGGCCGAGCCGATCAGGTGACGTACCGGCTCCACTGCGTACCTGGGTCCGAACATGGATTTGGTGTCGCCGAGGGTGGTCGACAGGGTGATGAGTGCATCCCGAACCGTCTTCTGGCTGACCGGATCCCACTGCGGGATCTCGAAGAAGCCCGGCTCGACCTGTGACACGCCGATCGCGTCCTGCAGGGCGTGCACCGCGGCCAGGTCGGCGGCGTCGGCGGGATCGGCCAGGATGCGTACCGCCACGGCCGCATAACGGGTGTCCACGAAGTCGCGACTGAACGTCAGCTCGGCCGGCGCGTAGACCACGTTGGTGGTGTAGTGGTCCTCGCTGATGACCTGCAGTGACATGAACCTGCCCCCGACGTCGGGCAGCGTGATGGTGACCGGTCCGGCGTCGAGGTCGAACACCGCCGCGGAGTAGAGGGTGTCGCGGTTCTGCCGGATGACGATCTGGTGGTCGATCGAGCTCATCTCACGGTTGTGGAAGAACTGTCCGAAGCCGCCGTCGTTGACGATGCCGGCGAAGTACAGGTCGGATTCGGCGCGCGCGAAGTTGTCGGAGCTCACCAATTCGGTCATGGCCGCAACGCTGCCACACCGAGGAAGTGCCGGCAGCGGTTCGCGGGCTCAGTGACCGAAGATCGTCGGCAGCGCCAGCGCCGAGTCGATGGCCAGTGCGCAGAACACCACGGCCAGGTAGTTGTTCGACTGGAGGAACAACCGCAGCGGCTTCACCGGCTCGCCACGCTTCACCCCGGAGTACAACTGGTGGGCCATTACCAGGAACCACGCGCCCGCCAGCAGGGCGACCGCGCCGTACAACCATCCGGTGGTCAGCGCCAGCGCCAGCGTGGTGAGGACCGTCAACCAGGTGTAGATCAGGATCTGGCGAGTGACCTGACGCTCGGTGGCCACGGCGGGGAGCATCGGCACCCCGGCCGCCTTGTAGTCGTCCTTGTAACGCATCGCCAGAGCCCAGGTGTGCGGCGGCGTCCAGAAGAAGATGATCAGGAACATCACCAGTGCGGGCCACTGGATCGTGCCGGTCACCGCGGACCAGCCGATCATCACCGGCATGCAGCCGGCGGCCCCGCCCCACACCACGTTCTGCGAGGTGCGGCGTTTGAGCAGCAAGGTGTAGACGAAGACGTAGAACGCGATCGTGGCCACCGCCAGCACCCCGGACAGCAGGTTCGACGTCCAGGTCAGCCAGCAGAACGAGGTAACTGTCAGCACCAGTCCGAAGATGAGTGCGTGCCGCGTCGGTACCGAGGCCAGAGCCAGCGGGCGGCGGGCGGTGCGCTTCATCACCTTGTCGATGTCGGCGTCAGCCACACAGTTGAGGGTGTTGGCGCCGGCCGCGGCAAGCATGCCGCCCACCAACGTGTTCAGGATCAGGAGCGGGTCAACGGTGCCACGGTCCGCCAGCAACATTGCCGGAATGGTGGTGACCAGCAACAACTCGATCACACGTGGCTTGGTCAACGCCAGATACGACAAAAGGGTGGACCGTACTCGGCTCGGCGCCCCATGGATGAGCCGGCGCTCGCGAATGCTCACGCAAATAACTCCTCGGGTGGCGTCACGCGGCTTCTACTACAGACGATGGTAGACCGCGGCCCGCACGCCTCGGCACCGCAGGGTCTGTTCGGGGCAACAACCGGGTAAACGAGCGGGTATCGGTGCGAGAACCAGTCTGCATCGGATGAGTCCGCCCTACTAGGGTGTTTGTCGTAGCAGCATGGCAACCGCGCGCACCTGCCAGCAGATAGAAGACGAGGAAGTGAGCTTAGTGACCACCGCCGAAGAGATCACCGCTCTCACCCAGCCCAACCACCCGGAGGATTGGACCGAAGTCGACAGCGTTGCCGTCGACACCGCCCGGGTGCTTGCGGCTGACGCGGTGCAGAAGGTCGGCAACGGCCACCCGGGAACCGCGATGAGCCTGGCTCCCCTCGCCTACACGTTGTTCCAGCGGCAGCTGCACCATGATCCCAGCGACACTCATTGGATCGGCCGGGACCGTTTTGTGCTGTCCTGTGGGCATTCCAGCCTCACGCTGTACATCCAGCTGTACCTCGGCGGTTTCGGCCTGGAGCTGGCCGACATCGAGGCGCTGCGCACGTGGGGCTCGCTGACCCCGGGACATCCCGAGTACCACCACACCAAGGGTGTCGAGATCACCACGGGCCCGCTGGGCCAGGGTTTGGCGTCGGCGGTCGGGATGGCGATGGCCGCGCGCTACGAGCGCGGGCTGTTCGATCCGGACACCGCCCCGGGTGAGAGCCCGTTCGATCACTACATCTACGTGGTGGCTTCCGACGGCGACATGGAAGAGGGCGTCACCAGCGAAGCATCGTCGCTCGCGGGCACCCAGCAGCTGGGCAATCTCATCGTGTTCTGGGACGACAACAAGATCTCCATCGAGCACAACACCGACATCGCGCTGAGCGAGGATGTGCCCGCGCGTTACCGCGCCTACGGCTGGCACGTCCAGGAGGTCGAGGGCGGCGAGAACGTCGTCGGTATAGAAGAAGCCATCGCAGCAGCCAAAAAGGTCACGGACAAGCCGTCGTTCATCGCGCTGCGCACGATCATCGGCTACCCCGCACCCACCAAGATGAACACCGGTGGTGTGCACGGCTCTGCGCTGGGCGCCGACGAGGTGGCGGCCACCAAGAAGATCCTCGGCTTCGACCCCGACAAGAGCTTCGAGGTGCGTGACGACGTCATCGCCCACACCCGCGAGCTGGTGGACCGTGGCAAGAAGCTGCACGCCGATTGGCAGGTGGCCTTCGACGCCTGGGCCGAGCGCGAGCCCGAGCGCAAGCAGCTGCTGGACCGGCTGCAGGCAGGCAAGCTTCCTGAGGGCTGGGACGCCGACCTGCCGCATTGGGAACTCGATTCCAAGCCGGTGGCCACCCGGGCCGCCTCCGGGGCCGTGCTGGCCGCCGTCGGGCAGACGCTGCCCGAGTTGTGGGGTGGTTCGGCCGACCTGGCCGGCAGCAACAACACAACCATCAAGGGCGCGAACTCGTTTGGCCCGCCGTCGATCTCGACCGAAGACTGGAACGCGACCTGGTACGGCCGCACCCTGCACTTCGGCATCCGTGAGCATGCGATGGGCGCGATCCTGTCCGGCATCGTGCTGCACGGCCCGACCCGGCCTTACGGCGGGACGTTCCTGCAGTTCTCGGACTACATGCGCCCGGCTGTGCGTTTGGCCTCTTTGATGAACATCGATCCCATCTACGTCTGGACGCACGATTCGATCGGCCTCGGCGAGGACGGCCCGACGCACCAGCCGATCGAGCACCTGGCCGCGCTGCGCGCGATCCCGAATCTGTCGGTGGTCCGGCCGGGCGATCCGAACGAGACCGCCTACGCGTGGAAGACCGTCCTGGAGCGCACCGCGAGCACCGGCCCGGTGGGATTGATCCTGACGCGCCAGGGCGTCCCGGTGCTCGAGGGCACCAGCGCCGAAGGCGTCTCCCGCGGCGGCTACGTGCTGGGCGGCACGCCGGAGGACAACCCCGACGTGGTGATCATCGCCACCGGCTCCGAGCTCCAGCTCGCCGTCGCAGCGCAGAAGCTGTTGGCGGACAAGGAGATCAACGCCAGCGTGGTGTCGATGCCGTGCGTCGAGTGGTTCGAATCCCAGCCCAAGGAATACCGCGATTCGGTGCTGCCGCCCGCAGTGTCGGCCCGGGTGGCGGTCGAGGCCGCGGTGGCGCAGAGTTGGTACAAGCTGGTCGGAGACACCGGCGAGATCGTCTCGATCGAGCACTACGGCGCCTCCGCCGACGACAAGACGCTGTTCCGCGAGTTCGGTTTCACCGCCGAAGCTGTGGCAGCCGCGGCGGAACGATCCCTGGACAACTAGCAGACGACGAGGAGAAGGCGAACATGACTCAGAATCCGAACCTCGCAGCGCTGAGCGCCGCGGGGGTATCCGTCTGGCTCGATGATCTGTCGCGCGAGCGGCTGCAATCAGGGAACCTGACGCAGCTCATCAATACCCGCAGCGTCGTGGGCGTCACCACCAACCCGTCGATCTTCCAGGCTGCGCTGTCGAAGGGCACCGCCTACGACGCCCAGGTCAAGGAACTGGCCGAGCAGGGAGCCGACGTCGACGCCACCATCCGCACCGTCACCACCGACGACGTCCGCAACGCGTGCGATGTCCTGGCCAAGCAGTACGAGGCCTCCGACGGCGTCGACGGCCGGGTATCCATCGAGGTCGATCCGCGGCTCGCACACGACACCGACAAGACGATCCTGCAGGCCATCGATCTGTGGAAGACCGTCGACCGGCCCAACCTCCTGATCAAGATTCCGGCGACGCTTGCCGGCCTGCCCGCGATCACCGCGGTGATCGCGGAAGGTATCTCCGTCAACGTCACGCTGATCTTCTCGGTCGAGCGGCACCGCGGCGTGATGGACGCTTACCTCGCCGGGTTGGAGAAGGCGCGCGACGCGGGCCACGATCTGTCCAAGATCCACTCGGTCGCGTCGTTCTTCGTGTCCCGCGTGGACACCGAGATCGACAATCGGCTGGAGAAGATCGGTTCCGATGCGGCGCTGGCCCTGCGAGGCAAAGCCGGTGTGGCCAACTCGCGTCTCGCCTACGCGGCCTACGAAGAGGTCTTCGGGGCCGAGCGCTTCGCCGCGCTCAAGGCCGACGGCGCCCGGGTGCAGCGCGTGCTGTGGGCGTCCACCGGCGTCAAGAACCCGGACTACTCGGACACGCTCTACGTCACCGAGTTGGTGGCCCCGCACACGGTGAACACCTTGCCGGAGAAGACGCTGGAAGCCGTCGCCGACCACGGCAAGATCACCGGTAACACCATCGCCGGGACCGCGGCAGCATCACAGGAGACCTTCGACCAACTGAGCGCCGTCGGCATCGACCTGGTCGACGTGTTCAAGGTGCTCGAAGACGAGGGTGTCGACAAGTTCGAGAAGTCGTGGCAGGAATTGCTCGACGCGACACAGGGCCAACTCGACGCTGCCACGCGATGAGCCCCGCCGACGGCAGGCCGAATACCGCCTGGCGTAATCCGCTGCGGGACAAGCGCGACAAGCGCATGCCCCGCATCGCGGGGCCGTGCGCGGTGGTGATCTTCGGCGTCACCGGCGACCTGGCCCGCAAGAAGCTGATGCCGGCCATTTACGACCTGGCCAACCGCGGCTTGCTGCCACCCAGCTTCGCGCTCGTCGGTTTCGCGCGCCGGGATTGGGCGGACGAGGACTTCGGCAAAGTGGTCTACGACGCCGTCAAAGAACACGCCCGCACCCCGTTCCGCCAGGAAGTCTGGGACCGGTTGGCCGAAGGCTTCCGATTCGTCCAGGGCACGTTCGACGACGAGTCCTCATTCGAGCGGCTGAAGGCGACCCTGAACCAACTCGACGTCGAGCGCGGCACCAGCGGCAATCATGCGTTCTACCTGTCCATCCCGCCGAAGGCGTTCCCCCAGGTCTGCGAGCAACTGTCG
Organism: Mycobacterium sp. IDUB_9; assembly: GCF_055419505.1. Lineage (NCBI taxonomy): Bacteria > Bacillati > Actinomycetota > Actinomycetes > Mycobacteriales > Mycobacteriaceae > Mycobacterium > Mycobacterium sp. IDUB_9. The sequence continues at coordinate 189,138 of NZ_JBVAXU010000003.1, forward strand.
AAGTCGGGGCTCGCCGACAAGCCCGAGGGCAGCTGGAGCCGGGTGGTCATCGAGAAGCCGTTCGGGCACGACCTCAAGAGCGCCGAGGAACTCAACGGTGTGGTCAACAGTGTCTTCCCGGAGTCGTCGGTGTTCCGCATCGACCACTATCTGGGCAAGGAGACCGTCCAGAACCTCCTGGCACTGCGGTTCGCCAACGAGATGTTCGAGCCGGTTCTGAACTCGCACTATGTCGACAGCGTGCAGATCACGATGGCCGAGGACATCGGTCTCGGCGGGCGCGGCGGCTACTACGACGGTGTCGGCGCTGCCCGTGACGTCATCCAGAACCATCTGCTGCAGCTGCTGGCGCTGACGGCGATGGAGGAGCCGGTGAGTTTCTCCCCCGCCGAGCTGCAAGCCGAGAAGATCAAGGTGCTCTCGGCGACGCGGCTCGCCGAGCCGCTGGACGAGACCACTTCCCGCGGGCAGTACGCCGCGGGTTGGCAGGGCGGCGAGAAGGTCGTGGGCCTGCTGGACGAAGAGGGCTTCTCCAAGACCTCGACCACCGAGACGTTCGCCGCCATCACACTGGACGTGGACACCCGTCGCTGGGCCGGTGTGCCGTTCTATCTGCGCACCGGAAAGCGCTTGGGCCGCAGGGTTACCGAGATCGCACTGTTGTTCAAGCGTGCGCCGCACCTGCCGTTCGATGCCACGATGACCGATGAGCTCGGTCAGAACGCTCTGGTGATCCGGGTACAGCCGGACGAAGGCATCACCCTGCGGTTCGGGTCCAAGGTTCCGGGTCACATCATGGAGGTCCGCGATGTCAGCATGGACTTCTCCTACGGCTCGGCCTTCGCCGAGGAGTCTCCGGAGGCGTACGAGCGCCTGATCCTCGATGTGCTGCTGGGCGAGCCGTCGCTGTTCCCGGTCAATGCCGAGGTGGAATTGTGCTGGAAGATCCTGGATCCCGCACTGGAGTACTGGGCGACCCACGGTAAGCCCGATTCGTACGAGTCCGGAACGTGGGGCCCAGATTCGGCGTTCGAGATGTTGCGCCGGTCGGGCCGGGAATGGAGGCGACCGTGATTGTCGATCTGCCCGAGACCAATACCGGCGCGATCAACAAGAAGATCGTCGCTCTGCGCGAGGAAGGCGGCGCGATCACCCTCGGCCGGGTGCTGACGCTGGTCATCGCCCCCGATACCGAAGCGGTGCTCGAGGAGTCGATCGAGGCGGCCAACGCAGCCAGCCGCGAGCATCCGTGCCGCGTGATCGTGGTGATCCCCGGGGATCGCTTGACCACCGAGGCCCGGCTGGATGCCCAGCTGCGGGTGGGCCGCGACGCCGGCGCCAACGAGGTTGTGGTGCTTCGATTGTCCGGTCCGCTGGCCAACCACGCCAGCAGTGTGGTGACGCCGTTCCTGCTACCCGACACCCCGGTCGTGACGTGGTGGCCCGATCTCGCGCCTGCCGTCCCCGCGCAGGATCCACTGGGCAAGTTGGCGATTCGCCGGATCACCGACGCCACCAACGGCGCCGATCCGCTGGCCTGCATCAAGAGCAGGCTCAACGGTTACACCGCCGGTGACACCGATCTCGCCTGGAGTCGGGTCACGTACTGGCGTGCGCTACTGGCCGCGGCGATCGACCAGCCGCCGCACGAACCCATCACCGCGGCGCTGGTGTCCGGGCTCAAGGATGAACCCGCGCTTGACATCCTGGCCGGCTGGTTGGCCAATCGGATCGACGGACCGGTGACCCGGACAACCGGCGAGCTGAAGGTCGAGCTGACCAGGCCCAGTGAAACCGTGACCCTGGTCCGTCCGCAGACCGGTGTCACCGCCGTGCTGAGCCGCACAGGCAAGCCAGATGCGTTGGTGCCCTTGGCCCGCCGCGAGGCCAAGGAGTGCCTGGCCGAGGATCTGCGCCGCCTTGATGCCGACGAAATCTATTACGACGCACTCACGGGAATCGACAAGGTCCAGTACGTATGAGCACTGTTATCGAGCGTTACGCCGACACCGACGCGCTGGTGGCCGCTGCCGGCGATCGGTTGGTGGCTGCCATCACGTCGGCGATTTCGGCGCGAGGTCATGCGAACATCGTGCTCACCGGCGGAGGCACGGGAATCGGCCTGCTCAAGCGAGTCGGTGAACGCGGCGGCGATATCGACTGGTCGAAGGTCCACGTGTACTGGGGCGACGAGCGTTTCGTGCCACAGGACGACGACGAGCGCAACGACAAGCAGGCCCGCGAGGCACTGCTGGATCATGTCGGGATCTCGGACGTCAACGTCCACGCGATGGCCGCCAGCGATGGCGAATTCGGTGACGATCTGGCCGCGGCCGCAGCCGGGTACGCACAGCTGCTGGCTGCCAACTTCGACGCTCCCGGGCCGGAGTTCGACGTACATCTGCTCGGCATGGGCGGCGAGGGACATGTCAATTCGCTGTTTCCCGACACGGCCGCGGTGCGGGAAACCGACCGCATGGTGGTGGGTGTGCCGGACTCCCCCAAGCCACCGCCACGCCGAATCACGTTGACGCTGCCCGCGGTTCGCAACTCTCGCGAAGTGTGGCTGGTCGTCGCTGGTGCGGCCAAGGCCGACGCGGTCGCCGCCGCGATCAATGGTGCCGATCCGGTGGACATCCCGGCCGCCGGCGCTGTCGGTCGCGACCGGACGGTCTGGTTGCTCGATGAGGCGGCCGCAAGCAAGCTGTGAGTCGACCGACTAATCGTCGGTGACACTCCCCGGCCGCTCGCCTGCCCGGTCGGCCAACGCCTCGGCATAGCCGGCCAGGTAGTCGGCCACTTCATGGTTCGTCGTACCCCTGTCGGCCGGCACCACCGGCCGGGCCCGGTATTCGCAGAATTGCCCCACATCGATTCAGACGCAGTTGGTCCGCGCTTGGTTCCGTTCCGGCCATACTGTCTGCCATGGCAGACAAAGGGGACGGCCGTGCTCGCCCTGCTTCAGGGCGGCAACGCATCCGGACACTGACGCAGGCCGCACTCAATGCCGATATGACAGTCGAGCAGGTCGACACCCTGCTCACCGATCTGAGCACCACCCTCGTCGACCTGAACAAGTCGACCGGCGGCCTCGATGCCACGCTGGACCGATTCAACGACACCATCACCCGCATCGATGAGCTCGCGCCACGCCTCATCGGCGTGGTCGAGCGCCTGGAGTCGATCGTGGATCGGGTCGAGGCCATCGTCGGGATCGGCGAGGCGGTGATGTCGCCACTGGCGGCGACGGAGAGCGCGGTGCGCGCCGTGGTCAGCCGGATTCGCAAGAGCGCAGGCCTGTAGGGCTGGTCCGCTCCGCGCCTCGGCTACAGTGGTCGCCATGGGTGCCGGATTCGATCGCGCAGACGCACACGCCGCGTCGATCTGGAACCGGGCACGTCTGGCGCCGCTGAAGAGGATCTCGGGTTAGCTCTCGCTGCCCATTTGATCCTGCTATCAGCTTCGAGGCGTCATGAAGCCGTCCCTATACGCCGTTGCGGCGTCGCTCTACCTGACCGAATACACCCTCTACTCCAACTCGTCGTCGGCTGTGCTGTTGAACTCGGCGATTGGCGACTACTTCGGCATCCCGTTCGCACAGGCCGCCTACATCGGCGTGGCGTTCCTGGCCGGATTCTGTCTGGCGTTGCTCCCCGCGGGCCTGCTGTCGCACCGCTACCAGCCCACGGCCGCGTTCTTCGCCAGTTCGGCGGTGCTGGTCGTCCTCGGGATCGCCGCCGGTCTCAGCCCTGAGTTCTGGGTCCTCCTCGCGTTGCGGTTCTTGCAGGGCATCGCCTCGGCGGTGCTCGCGCCCCAGATATTCCGGATCATCCGGGCGCAGTTCTATCCCGACCACCACTCGGCGGTCCTGGGCGCGTGGGGCCTGGTGGTGTCGGCATCGGCACTGTGTTCACCGCTGATCACCGCGTTGCTCAACGACCTGTGGGGCTGGCGTTCGTTCCCCTACGAGACGGTGGTGACCACTGTCGTGGCGATGGCGCTGCTCGCCATTTCGCCAGGCGCGGCAGATTCCGACCACGACACCACGACCACCCGGGCAGCAACTCCGGTAGTGGCTCTCGCGGTGGTGCAGCTCGCGATCTTCCTGGCGATCGGATGGTCTACCGCGCTGCACACCAAGGTGACGCTGCTTGTGGTGGCGATCCTGCTCGGGATCACTGCGATCGCTCTGCGCGGCCGGTCCCAGCCGCGGGTACTGTCCCGAAGTCTGGTCGTGGTCTTCGTGGCCGGCATCGCCACCAACGTGTTCACCCTGTCACTGGTGTATGTCCTACAACAGGAGCGCGGGCTGAATTCCTATGGCTCGGCACTGTTCCTGTTGCCGATGGCGTTCTTCGCCGGGCTGATCCCGATGCTGAAATTCGGTAGGCCCGGCGACAGTCGGAAGAGCACCCGGCTGGTGTGCATCGGCTCGGCGTTCCTGATCGTCGCCGGTCTGAGCCTGTTCGGACACGTGCCGCTGAGCAGTGCCGCGTTGATGGGCTGCGCGATGGGGTTCCTGTGGAGTTCGTTGGCCGGCAACGTGCTGGCCAATTCGAGCGAGATAGCCTTCGATTCCAGCCTCTACCACTATCTTCGGGCGCTGGGTGCCGCGATCGGAGTGGCAGCCGGGGCGACGATGATCGACGGCCTCGGCGGCCGGCTGTTCAGCGGCGTGGCCGTGCTGGTGGCGGTGGCCGGGTTGGCGGCGGCGCTTGCGGCTGGTTCGGCCTGGCAGGCAACGCGATTGGCGCCGGTGCGATGATGCGCAATTTCACGTTCGGCTGGCCGACCCATCAGCTCACCGACGATCCACGGCTGGCCTACAACAGCATCTCCAAGACGTATTGCCGGCTGATCTATGAGAGCCTGCTCGACACCGATCCGGAAACCGGCAAGCTCCTCCCCTGGCTGGCCACTTCGTGGCACTACCGCGACCCGTTGACCCTGGACCTGTCGATTCATCCTGACCGGCATTTCTCCGACGGCACACGGCTCACCCCGGACGCCGTCGCACAGAGCTTCGCCGGCATCGCTGCGCTCCAAGCGGTTTCACCGCTTCCGGCCGCCGTGACGATGCTCGCCGGGCTCGAGTCGGTCGAGGCGGGGACTGACACCGTGACGTTTCACTTCGCGCATCACAATGCCGCGTTCCTGCGTTCGCTCGCCAGTGTCAGCCTGGCGATCCGCAACACGCACGGGCTGGGTACCGGCCGATGGCAGGCTGTCACGGGCGGGGTGACCGACGGATCGCGCCGATTGACGTTCGAGCAGGCCGACGTCGGTGACCTGTACGCCGGTTCGGTCGACGGCTACCACCTGGCCGAAATACACAACCCGGGGATCAGTTACGGGTTGTGCCCCAACGCTTCCCGTGGCCCCTTGGCCGACCCCCGCGTGCGGCGTGCCCTGTCGCTGCTGATCGACCGCCCCGCACTGACGCCGATCCTCGATGCCGAGGGGTATTCAGTCGCCTCGTCGGTGCTCACACCGACCACCGACGGGTATCGGGACTACTCCGCTGAGCTGGCCTACGATCCGGTGGCGGCCCACCGACTCCTTGCCGCCGCAGGCGCGCAGCGGCTTTCGTTCGAGGTGGTGTTCAACAGCACGTTCTCCCCCATCGACGCCGCTGTCCTCACCGCGGTCGCGGAACAATGGAGCGAGCATGGCATCGACCTGGCGCTCACCGACGTCGACTTCGCGGAACTGCGCAGCCGCCAGCAGGCCGGTGACCATGACTTCCGGTTCTTCTACTTCACCGGCAGTGACCCTGACCTGCTGCGCTACCAATTCGCCGTGACGCAGCGAAACATGAACCGCCGCACAGAATCAGATCACCTGGACATCCTGCTCGACGCCCAGCTCACCTGTGCGGACCCCGACGCCCGCCGCAAGTTGGTGGACGACATTCAGCGCCGGATCCTCATCGGCGGCCTGTGGCTGCCGCTCTGCAATGTCCGAACCGTCGCCAGCTACCGGCCCGGCGCGCTGTCCGGTGTCTACCTCGACGCCGAAGCGCTGGCCCGGATCCCGTGAACCCGAGAGGAACCTCCATGGACATCGCCATCATCGGCGCCGGCCTCGGTGGCCTGGCAGCGGCCGTCGCCCTCCAGCACCACGGCCATCGTCCGGTCATTTTCGACAAGACCCGCGCACTCGGCGAGGTCGGCGGCCCACTGGGCATCTCGCCGCAGACCCTGCGATTGTTCCGGCAGTGGAACGTCGGCGCTGCGTTCGACGAGATATCCTCGGCCACCCGGTACTTCGAGAACCGCGATCAGCAGGGGCGGCTGGAGAAGATCACCGACTACGCGGCGACGCCAGAGGCCGGCGCCGAACACGGCCGGTTCGGCTACGCCGACGCCGACCTTTCTCCCCGCACCGTGCACCGTGCGGATCTGCACGCCCTGCTGGTCTCGACCGTGGAGCCCCAGCGGCTGCGGCTTTGCCATGAACTGTCCGGCATCACCGAGCGTGACGATCATGTCGAGCTCGCCTTCACCAACGGTGAGGTCACCCGGGCCGGTCTCGTGATAGCAGCCGACGGACTGCGCTCGAGAGCACGGAAGCTGTTCAGCGACGACGACATTCACTACTGCGGGTCGGTGATCTTCCGGGCCGTCAGCCCCGCCGCCTGCCTCGATCTGCCCAACGACCGACTGCGCTCCTGGCATTCGGCGGACTATGCCAAACACGTCATCTCCATGCCGGTGCGGGCCGGGCGACTGGTGGCCGTCGACGCTACCCTCGGGGTGGACGAGCCGCCGCGGCATCTGTGGTCGGCGCAGGCCGATCTGCCGGCGTTGGCCCGCCAGTTCGACGAGTTCGCCCCCGTGGTCGGTCGGATGCTGCGTGCCACGACGAGCCCGGTCTACATGCATCCGGTGTATGACCGAGACCCGATCACCCGGTGGACCACCGCGCGGGTTGCCCTCCTCGGGGATGCGGCGCACCCGATGACGCCGTTCGGTGGCCAAGGTGCCAATCAAGCCATCCAGGATGCCGCCGAGCTGGCCACCCAGATCGCGACGGTCCACGATGGCGACCACGCCGAAGCGCTGCAGCGTTATCAATGCGTCAGGACGGAACAGACCGCGGAAATCCAGCGTGCCGCACGCGGTTACGCCGAGCGCCGGGCCAGGGTGTCGCTGCGGCTGGCCGAGATCCTGGTGGGTTAGCCACCGTCGCGACAGCGACAATTCAGCCACTATTGCGTAGCGCTGTCGCCAATCCGCTCATGGTGAGCAGGATTCCGCGCTGCACCAGTTCATCCGTGTCCCCGCCGCGATACCTGCGCAGCAGCTCGACCTGCAGGTGATTGAGCGGTTCGAGGTAGGGGAACCGGTTGAACACGGAGCGGGCCAGGGACGGGTTGTCGGCCAATAGATCGTCCTGGCCGGTGATCAGCTTGTACATGTCGATGGTGCGGGCGTGCTCGGCAACGATCTTGTCGAACACCCTGGCCCGCAATTCCTCGTCGTCGACCAGCTCGGAATACCGTGCCGCCAAACCCATGTCCGACTTGGACAGCACCTGGGCCATGTTCGACAGCACCGTGCGGAAGAACGGCCATCGCTGATACAGATCCTGCAATACCGAGACTCGGCTCGCGTCGTCGCCGATCCACTGCGCGAACGCGGTGCCCGTGCCGTACCAACCGGGCAGCATCACGCGGGATTGGCTCCAGGCCAGCACCCACGGGATGGCCCGCAGATCGGCGATCGAGGTGGTCGGTTTACGTGAGCTGGGCCGGCTGCCGATATTGAGTGCACCGATCTCGCTGACCGGTGTCGAGGCCTTGAAGTACTCGACGAATCCCGGTGTCTCATGGACCAATTCGGCGTAGGCCCGCTGGGCCAGGGCTGCCAGCTCATCGAGCACCTGATAGGCGGGGCCGGCCTCATCGCCGAGCCCTTCGACGTCGAGCAGGGTGGACTCCAGCGTCGCGGCCAGCAGCGTCTCCAGGTTGCGGTGCGCGATCCGCGGCTCCGCGTACTTCGCCGCGATCACCTCGCCCTGCTCGGTGATCCGCAACGAACCCTTCACCGCGCCGGGAGGCTGCGCCAGGATCGCGTCGTAGCTGGGTCCACCACCGCGACCCACGGTGCCGCCCCGACCATGGAACAGGCGCAACCGGATCCCGGTGGTGCGCGCCGCTTCGACGAGGTCCAGTTCGGCCCGGTAGAGCGCCCAGTTGGCCGCCAGGTAGCCGCCGTCCTTGTTCGAGTCCGAGTAGCCCAGCATCACTTCCTGATGTTGTCCGCGTGCGGTGATGATGCTGCGGTAGACCGGCAGGGCGAGCGCCGCCTCCAGGACCGTCGAACCCTGCTGCAGATCCTCGATGGTCTCGAACAACGGCACGATTCCGACCGGTGCGTACACCTCGCCGTGCGCTGCACCCGAAACATCGAGCAGGCCGGCCTCTTTGAGCAGGATCGCCGCCTCGAGTAGATCAGACACCGACTGGCACATGGAGATGATGTAGTTGGGCACCGCCTGTGCACCGAAGACGGTGACTGCCCGGGCCGCCGCCCCGACGATGTCGAGTTCCTTGCGAGCCAACTCCGACAACTCGGCGCCCTCGCCGATCAGCGGGCGACGGGTGGAGATCTCGGCCGCGAGCAGTTCGACCCGCCGCGCTTCGGGCTGGGATGCGTAGTCGGGATGCACTCCGGCCCAGGCGAGCAACTCGGCGACCACCTGCTCGTGTACGTCTGAGTTCTGTCGCATGTCCAGGCCGCACAGGTGAAATCCGAATACCCGCACCGATTCTCGTAGCCGAGCCAACCGGTCGTCGGCTAGCACTGTGCTGCCGTGGCGACGCAGTGAGGCGTCCACGGCGTCGAGGTCGGCGAGGAACTGTGCCGGGGCGCGGTAGGCCGCAAGGCCAAGATCTAGCTCGTGTTCGGGCTGTTCATCGAGGATTTCGCGGCCGGTAGCCGTCAGGCGGGCATGGATCACCCGCAGTGCCCGTCGGTAGGGCTCGTCGGCACGCGCCGGCTCGCCGCAGGCATCGGCCAGCACGGTGAGCTCGTCACTGACCGTGACCAGCCGCGCCGACATCGACAGCTCTTCTTCCAGCGCGGTGAGCTCGGTGAAGTAGTGCGCGAAAGCCATGTGGGCGGCGCGACCGGTGGCCAGCCGCACCACGCCCGCATCAACATTGGGATTGCCGTCACGGTCACCGCCGATCCAGCTTCCCGGCCGCAGGATCGGTTGCTCCAGCAGTTCCGCCCCGGGCCAGCGGGCCTGCAACGCGGTGCGCACCTCGGCGTTGACCTGTGGGATGACCTCGAAAAATGCTGCCGGGTAATAACGCAGCCCGGTTTCGATCTCGTCGGAGATCTTGAGTCTCGACAGGCGTACCAGCGCGGTCTGCCACAGCGTGAGGATGTGGCGGCGCAATTCGACTTCGATGTCGCGGCCATCGGCGGTGTGGGTCAGGCCGTGCATGCGCATCCGCATCAACTCGGTGATCCGGTGCTGGGTGTCGAAGACGGTCCGGCGCCGGGTTTCGGTGGGATGCGCGGTGATCACCGGCGCGACCAGGGCACCGTTCAAGGCGTCGGAGACGGTCGCCGAGCTCAGTTCCGCAGTTGAGATCGCCCGGTCCAGCTTGAGATACGTCGCTTCCAGGCTGCTGTCCTGTGGCGGCTCGCCGGCCGCCACGTGCACTGCGCGTCGCCGCTCGCGGTGGATGTCCTCGGCGACGTTGGCCAACAGCACGAAGTGGGTGAAGGCACGGATGACCGGGATCGCCTGGTGGACATCGATACCGGAGAACAGGTCGGCCAGCTCGGCCCGGTCGATCTCAGAGCGGCGGACCCGGAAGGATTCCACCCGGGCCCGCTCGACCAGGTCGAAGACCTGGGCTCCGTTCTGTTCGCGCACGGTGTCACCGAGGATCGCACCGAGCAGCCGGATGTCGTCGCGCATCGGCTCGGTGGCCTCGCGGCCCACCGGAGTGCGCTGAACCGCACCGATCGGGTCTAGTGCAGTGTCGGTACCGTCAGCCATGTACCCAGTATCAGTGCCGCCACGACGCGCCGCATGGTGGCCGGGTAGCGGTTTAGCCGTACTTGATCAGCAGCGCGACGCCGACGATCGAAACCACCCAGATGCCGGTCACGAACAGCGTGAGCCGGTCGAGGTTCTTCTCGACCACCGTGGAGCCGGACAGGCTGGACTGGACACCGCCGCCGAACAGGGTGGACAGACCGCCACCTTTGGCACGATGCAGCAGCACCAAGAGCACGACCAGCACGCTGGTCACGACCAGAGTGATCTGCAGAGCCAATTCCATGGCTGTAAGACTACCGGGTGCGGTGCCCGCCCCAGGCCCCCGGGGTTACGGCAGCGGTCCGCCTGCGGCGATCGCCGACAGCGTCGCGAACTGCTCGCCGTCCAGCGAAGCACCGCCGACCAGGGCCCCGTCGACATCACCCTGAGCGACGATCTCGCCGACGTTCTTGGCATTGACCGAACCGCCGTAGAGCACCCGCACACCGGCCGCGAGCTGCGGCGACGCCAGGTTCCCCAGCTCGGCGCGGATGGCCTTGCAGACCTCCTGGGCATCGGCCGCGCTGGCCACCCGGCCGGTGCCGATGGCCCACACCGGCTCGTAGGCGATGACGGCCTGACCGATCTGCTCCGCGGTCAGTCCGGCCAGGGACCCACGCAGGGAGTTCACGTTGAATTCGACGTGATTGCCCGCCTCGCGCACCTCAAGCTGCTCGCCGATGCAGATGATCGGCGTGATGCCGTGTTTGAACGCCGCAGCGGCCTTGGCCGCCACCAGCTCGTCGGTTTCGCCGTGGTAGGTACGCCGCTCGGAGTGCCCCACCACCGCGAAACTGCATCCGAGCTTGGCCAGGAACGCCCCGCTGATCTCCCCGGTGTACGCGCCCGAATCGTGCTGCGACACGTCCTGGGCACCATAGGTGAGCCGCAGCTTGTCCCCGTCGACCAGGGTCTGCACGCTGCGCAGATCGGTGAACGGCGGGATCACCGTCACATCCACCTTGTCGAAGTACTTGTCCGGCAAGGCGAATGCGATCTTCTGCACCAGGGCGATGGCCTCGAAATGGTTGAGGTTCATCTTCCAGTTGCCGGCTATCAGCGGCTTACGAGGCATAAGTAACCTTTGTCCAGTACTACTATTTCAGGATTTCAATGCCGGGCAGGGTCTTGCCCTCAAGGTATTCCAGCGACGCACCGCCGCCGGTTGAGATATGGGAAAAGCCGTCCTCGCCGAGGCCCAGTTGACGCACCGCGGCTGCCGAATCGCCACCGCCCACGACGCTGAACGCGCCCTTTTCGGTGGCACCGATGATCGCCTCGGCCACACCCTTGGTGCCCGCTGCGAACGCCGGGAACTCGAACACACCCATCGGGCCGTTCCAGAACACGGTCTTGGCGTTGGACAGCAGCGCGGTGAAACGCTTGACCGACTCAGGACCGATATCCAGGCCCATCTTGCCTTCGGGGATGCGATCAGAGGCCACAGTCTGCGCTTCGGCATCGGCGGCGAACTTGTCGGCCACCACGATGTCCACCGGCAGGTGGATCACATCGGCGTAGGTGTCGAGCAGCCGCTTGCACGTGTCGATCATCTCCTCCTGCAGCAGCGAGGTTCCCACCGAAACCCCTTGTGCAGCAAGGAAGGTGAAGCACATGCCGCCACCGATGACGATGCTGTCGGCCTTGGTGGCGAGGTTCTCGATGACCGCGAGCTTGTCCGAGACCTTGGAGCCGCCGAGGACGACCGCATACGGGCGCTCGGTCGAGCTGGTCAGCTGCTCGAGCACCTTGACCTCGGTCGCCACGAGCGTGCCCGCGTAGTGCGGCAGCAGGGTGGCGACGTCGTAGACGGAGGCCTGCTTGCGGTGCACCACCCCGAAGCCGTCGGAGACGAAGGCACCCGGCGAGCCGTCGGCACCCTCGACCAGGGCGGCCAGGGCCTTGGCCAGTGCCAGCCGCTCGGCGTCGTCCTTGCTGGTCTCGCGCGGATCGAAGCGGATGTTCTCCAACAGCAGCACGTCACCGTCGGTCAGGCCTTCGGCGCGGGCCAGCGCATCGGTGCCGACGACATCGCCGGCCAACTGCACGTGACGTCCCAGCTTCTCCCCCAGCGCCGCGGCAACCGGGGCGAGCGAGAACTTGGGATCCGGGCCGCCCTTGGGCCGGCCCAGATGTGCGGTGACGACGACCTTGGCACCGGCCTCTGCCAGCGCTTTGAGCGTCGGCACCGAGGCGATGATGCGACCCGGGTCAGAAATTCGAGCGATGTTGCCATCCTGGTACTCCAGGGGCACGTTCAGGTCGGAGCGCACGAGCACGCCCCGGCCCTCAACACCCTCTTTCAGCAGATCTTCGAGCGTTGCGACAGCCATGGGTTAGAGCGACTTCCCGACGAGCGCGACCAGATCGGCGAGGCGGTTGGAGTAGCCCCACTCGTTGTCGTACCAGGAGACGACCTTGGCCTGGTTGTCGATCACCTTGGTCAGGCCCGAGTCGAAGATCGAGCTGTGCGGGTCGGTGACGATGTCACTCGACACGATCGGTGCGTCGTAGTACTTGAGAATGCCCTTCATCGGGCCCTCGGCGGCGGCCTTCATGGCCGCGTTGATCTCGGCGGCACTCGCCGGCTTGGCCAGCTCGGCGGTCAGGTCGGTGACCGAGCCGGTGGGGATCGGCACTCGCAGGGCGTAGCCGTCCAGCTTGCCCTTGAGCTCCGGGAGGACCAGGCCGATGGCCTTGGCGGCACCGGTAGACGTCGGCACGATGTTCAGCGCGGCGGCGCGGGCACGGCGCAAATCCTTGTGCGGACCGTCCTGCAGGTTCTGGTCCTGGGTGTAGGCGTGGATGGTGGTCATCAGGCCCTTGACGATGCCGAACTCATCGTTGAGGACCTTGGCCAGCGGGCCGAGGCAGTTCGTGGTGCACGAGGCGTTGGAGATGATGTTCTGGCTGCCGTCGTACTTGTCGTCGTTGACGCCCAGCACGATGGTGATGTCCTCATCGCTGGCCGGCGCGGAGATGATGACCTTCTTGGCTCCGGCGTCGAGGTGACCCTGCGCCTTGGCGCGGGCGGTGAAGATGCCGGTGGATTCGACGACGACGTCGACGCCGAGGTCGCCCCACGGCAGTGCCGCCGGGCCTTCCTTAACTTCCAGTGACTTGATCTTCTTGTCGCCGATGACGATGGTGTCTTCGCCCTCGAGGCTGACGTCCTGCGGCAGGCGGCCCAGGATCGAATCGAATTTCAGCAGGTGAGCCAGGGTGGCGTTGTCGGTGAGGTCGTTGACCGCCACGATCTCGATGTCAGTGTTCTTGCCCTCGGCCTGCTGCGTTGCCAGGGCCCGGTAGAAGTTGCGCCCGATGCGGCCGAAGCCGTTAACGCCTACCCGGATGGTCACGTGATTCTCCCTCAGTTGCCGGTAACTGCCCGCCGCCAGCCTAGTGGTGATGCTCACTCTCCGTGCGGCCTGGTCAGTGCATCAGATGTCGGGGTCGCGTAGGGCGAGTTGGTCGAGTTCGCGCGGGTCCTGGCCGACCAGATCGGCGATGAGTCCGTCGTCCGACAGGTCCATCGGTTCGGAGTGTTTCCAGTCGTGATGGGCCACCTCGTTCAGGCGTTTGATGATGTGGTGGTCGGTCACCTGGATGGCCAGTTCACGGCGATGGTCGAAACTGCCCGGGGAGAAGTTGATCGAGCCGACGATGGCCCGTTCGTGATCGGCGAGAATCATCTTCGCGTGCAGCTTCATGTGCTTGAGGCGGTGAATCTTGATACCCACGTCGTCCAGGATGCGCATCCCGCTCACGCCTTCGAGGAGCTTGCCCGACTTGAGATGGTGGGCCGCGCGGGCCATGACGTGAACCTTCACCCCGCGGTGCGCCGCGCGGACCAGACGCTCGATGATCACCGGGTCCTGATAGCGCTCGTTCTGGACGAACAACGTGTGTTTGGCGGTGTCGATGAACTCGGCGATGCGATGCCTGCCGTTGGTCGGGCACCAGATCAGGTGTGCCCCGCCACCGGGATCAAAGTCCTCCCGCGCCCAGTCGGCCTCGAAGCAGTCGATGATCTCGGCGACCTCGTAGGCGCTGGGCGTGACGACGGCGTAGTCCCTCGTCACGGTGAAGTTCTCCTCGGTCCAGTTCAGGGACTCGACAAACGCGCACTCGTCGTCCACGACCATGGACTTCTCGTGCGTCAGGTCGAAGGCGGGGTTGCTCTCGCGGACCGCGATACCGAACCGCTGCAACATCTCTCGGGCGACGTCGTTATCGGTCTCCCCGTCGCGTCGCTCGGGATTGAGCATGACCTTGACGTCCACACCGCGCCGGTGGGCGGCCACCACGGCCTCCAGCAGCGGCAGGTGGTTGAACGCGAACATCTTGATGCGCACCGACCGCGTGGACTCGCCGATCGCATCGATCACCGGCTGTGCGGAGTCGTCGGGCAGGATGATCAGCGAACGTGTCACGATGGCTCGTCCTCGTATTGGATGCGGTGCAGGTCGGCATATCTGCCGCCCGCGGTCAGTAGCTCGCTGTGCGTGCCCTGTTCGACGACCCGGCCCTCCTCGAGCACGACGATCTTGTTCGCGTCACGAATTGTGCTGAGCCGGTGGGCAATCGTGATCACCGTGCGGTCTTTCATCAACCGCTGCAGCGCGGACATCACCAGACGCTCGGACTCCGCGTCGAGGGCCGCGGTCGGTTCGTCGAGGATGAGGATCGGGCTGTCCCGGATGAGGGCACGCGCGATGCCGATGCGCTGACGCTGGCCGCCGGAGAGGGTGAGCCCGCGCTCGCCCACCGGGCTGTCGTAGCCCTGCGGCATCGCGGAGATGAACTCGTGGGCGTTGGCCAGTTTGGCCATCTCGACGATCTCGTCATGGTCGGCGTCGGGCCGGCCGAAGGCGATGTTGTCACGGATGGTGCCTCGGAACAGGACCGTGTCCTGCAGTACGTAGGCGATCTGGCGGCGGAGTTCGTGGAGTTTGTAGTCGCGCAGATCGACTCCGTCGACGCGGACGGTGCCCGTGCTCGGGTCGTAGAACCGCGGAATCAGGCTGACCAGACTGGATTTTCCGCTTCCGGTGTGTCCGACGACGCCGACGAGTTGGCCCGGTTCCACCTCGAAGGTGACATCGCGCAACACGGGCGTCTCGCTGTCGTAGCTGAACGCCACCCGCTCGAAGCTGATCGCACCCCTGATGCGCTCGGCATCGATCGCATCAGTTTTCTCCTCGACCGACGTCTCCGCGGTGAGCAGGGCGTTGACGCGGTCCACCCCGACGGACGCCATGGCGATCGTGTTGGTGAGCTTGGCGAGATCCTGCACCGGTTTGAAGAACGACGCCAGGTAGGAGATGAACACCGTCAACGTGCCTGCCGTCATCGCACCGGCGAGGATGAGCGCCGAACCCCGCCACAAGACCACCGCGGTACAGGCGGCCACCACGACGCCGACGATCGGCGAGACCACCGATTTCACGCGCCGCGCGTTGAGTGCGGCGTCGACGGCCTGCTGGCCGGCGATCGCCAGTTCACGTTCCTGCATGTCCTCGCGATCGAACGCCTTGACCACCCGGATGGACTGCAGGCCCTCCTCCGCGACCGCGACGATGTCGGATTCCCGTCTGCGCACTTCGTGGGTCGCGGCCTTGACGGACTTCCGGATCCGGGACACGAACAACAGCAGCAGCGGCGCCACCGCGAGCGCGATGAGCGTGAAGTCCCACTGCAGCCACAACATCATCGCCAACATGCCCACGATGGTCAGCAGGTCGGTTGCGATGCCGAGGGTCGAGGACGACGCGAAGCCCTGGATGGTGTCGACGTCGTCGGTGAGCGTGCTCAAGATGGGGCCGACGCGGTGGGTGTCGAAGTAGTTGAGGGACAACTGCTGCAGGTGGTGGTAGGCGCGGGTTCGCAGGTCGTTGCCGATGCGCTGGCCGACGGTTTCGGTCAGGTAGTTCGCCACGTACGTCGCGATTGCCGCCACCACGGCGATGATGACCACCATGATCGCCGCGAGGCCGGCGATGTGCATCTTGCCTTCGCCGCCCAGCAACGGCTGCAGCAGTCCGTGCAGCCATCCGGGTAGCGGGTGGTGGCCGACCACGCTGTCCAGCACGACCTTCAGCGGCCATGGCGCGGCCAGGCCGGTGGCGATCTGCAGCAGCAGCACGGCAAAGATTCCGGCGATCAGCAACCGGTACGGGCGGATCAGCTCAAGAATCAGTCTCATCGCGAGCGCCGCCTCGATTGTTGGTGTTGACGTCGAAGTTTGTCGCCACACATTACAACGCCGCAGTGACGTCGGAGTGACGCAAGCAGGACAATCCGGCCGGTGTCGGCAACTTTGGCGCCCGACGCGCCTAAGTCATCGCACTGTGGACCGGCAACTCCTGCGCGTTGGAGCCGATTGTCGTTGCGGTGTCGGCCTTTTCGCTCCATCCGGGCGGGCCGAACAGGTAGCCGAGCCTGCCGCGCCAGGTCTGCGCCCGCCAGACGTCGCCGACCATGGCGGCGAACTCGTGGTAGTTCACCTTGATCGGGTTGTAGGTATCGATGTTCTTGGTCAGGCCGTAGCGGACGGGTTCGCCTTCGGCGACGAAGCTGCCGAACATCCGATCCCACAAGATGAAGATGCCTGCGTAGTTCTTGTCGAGGTAGGGATTGTTGGCGCCGTGGTGCACACGATGGTGCGACGGGGTGTTGAACACGTACTCGATCACGCGGGGAAGCCGGTCGATGCGCTCGGTGTGGATCGGGAATTGGTACAGCAGCACGATGGCCTGTGACAGGAAGACCAACCAAGCCGGAATGCCGATCAGTGCCAACCCGACATAACCGATGGCGGGCAGGAAGTTTCCGGGAATCAGCCAGGACAACCGCAGGGCGGTGGACAGGTTGAAGTACTGGCTCGAGTGGTGCACGTTGTGCGCGGCCCAGAACATGCGGATGCGGTGCGACATCCGGTGTTGCGCGTAGTAGGCCAGATCGGCCAGCACGATGGCCAGCACCCAGACCCACCAGTGTGACGCCGAGAGATGCAGCGGCGTCAGCGATGCGGCGATCGCGACCATCGGAACCGCGATGAATTTGCCCAGCGGCCGCAGTACGAAGCCCAGTGCATAGATCGAAAGATTGGTGACGCTGTCGCGCCAGGAGATTCCTGTCCGAGGCCGGGTGGAATCCTCAGCTTTGTCAAAGCAGTAGGTGAGGAACTCGACCGCCATCAACACGAAGAACGCGGGCATGGCGTAGAGCCCGATGCGCACTGGGTCCATCGGGGTTACCTCGCACCTTTCTTGGGCATGCCGGCGACCTGCCAGGCCAGCGCCTGGCCGAACAGTTCGCCGGGCACCCGGTCAGTGTCGATGCGCCGCTGCCGGATCAAGCCCTGGAAAAGCGCGAGGACCACGACGGCGAAGCCCTCCACGGAGACACTGTCGTCGATGTTGTTGCGCTCCAGCGCATCGGCGAGGATCTCGCGCAGTGCGGCCAGCGTGCGCGCCGACCGGCCCCGCAGAATCTGCATGGCGTCGGGATCGCGCACGGCGTGCAACCAGAATTCGGCCTGGATCGCCTCGAACTCGATGTCGTTGTCGGCGATCTCGACGAGCATCCGGCCCAGTGCGGTCAACGGACCGCGGTCGGCGTTCTCTGAAATGGTCTGCACCACCTGGTCGATCCGGCCGGACGCACGTTCGTTCATCAGCTCGGAAAACAACTGCTCCTTGCTGGAGAAGTTCGAATAGACGGCGCCGACCGAATACCCAGCTGCCGCCGCGATCTCGTCCACCGACGCCGCGGCGTAGCCCTTCCGGGCACAGGTCTGGGCGGCCGCGTCCAACAGCGCCGCACGGGTCCGTGCCTGATTCTCAGCCCGCGTCAGCCGTACCGGCGTCGCGTCCTTGTCACTGCGGTCATCGATCATATTTCAGATAGTAGTGATTATTCGAATAATAGTCACTATTCGAATGGCGTGACCCGGCGCAGCAGGCGGCTGTCGGCAATGCCGCATGGCCGTCGTGGCAGCACCGATGGTCATCCGCACCCTGGCGTCCATGACGACAGACAGGGTCCCCGATCCGGAACATTCTCGTGAACTTCATGGGATCGATCGGACTGGCACGATCGTCGTCAACACCGGTCCAAGTTGATGGCCATGCGCCCGGGTGACTACACCACGAGAAAGTCTGCGGTATTCGGCATCCCGCCGGCTGCGGTATGCCTGATCACCGCGACCAGCGAGTGCTGAACCGCGCCGACGCCGTAGCCGCTTGCAGCGCTGTCGATTTCGCGTAGCTCAGGCGTCGTCGAGCAGGTCCGGGGTCACCGCCGACTCGGTGTCGGGCAACCCTTCCTGCTTGGCCTTGCGATCGGCCATCGAGAGCAGGCGCCGGATACGGCCGGCCACAGCATCTTTCGTCATCGGCGGATCGGCGAGCCGGCCCAACTCTTCCAGAGACGCCTGCCGGTGCTCGACCCGCAACTTGCCCGCCGCAGCGAGGTGATCGGGCACCCCCTCACCGAGGATGTACAACGCACGCTCCACCCGGGCGGCCGCCGCCACCGCGGCCCGGGCCGACCGGCGCAGGTTCGCATCGTCGAAATTGGCCAGGCGATTGGCCGTGGCCCGGACCTCGCGGCGCATGCGCCGCTCCTCCCATGTCAGCCGGGTGTCCTGGGCGCCCATCCGGGTGAGCAGCGCGCCGATCGCCTCCCCGTCGCGCACCACAACGCGGTCAGCGCCACGCACCTCACGGGCCTTGGCACTGACTCCGAGCCGTCTGGCCGCACCGACCAGTGCCAGGGCCGCCTCGGGACCGGGGCAGCTGACCTCGAGCGCCGAGGACCGCCCCGGTTCGGTCAACGAGCCGTGGGCGAGGAAAGCGCCACGCCAGGCCGCCTCGGCGTCACCGACGCTGCCGCCGACCACCTGTGCGGGCAGGCCACGCACCGGGCGTCCACGAAGGTCGAGCAATCCGGTCTGCCTGGCCAACGCCTCGCCGTCGGCGGCCACCCGCACCACGTAGCGGGTGTTCTTGCGGATGCCGCTGGCCGACAGCACGTGCACCACCGCGTTGTACCCGTACAGGTCGTAGATGTCCTTGCGCAGGCGGCGCGCGATGATCCCGAGATCCACCTCGGCTTCCACCACCACCCGGCCGGCCACGATGTGCAGGCCGCCGGCAAAACGCAACAACGACGCCACCTCCGCGCGGCGAGCGCTCACCGAGTTGACTACCAGGCGGCTCAGCTCGTCCTTCACTTCGGCTGTCATCGCCACGGATCGTCCCCTCTCGGTGTATTCGGCGCCGGCTCCTGCTGCGCAACGTCGACCGACCTCGCAGCGGGCGTGGGAACGGTGGACTCCTGCACTCCCCGGCCAGGCCCCGTCGCGCGCAACCGGACCCCCTCCAGCACCGCGGCCAACTTCGCCGGGTCATGTAAAGGTGTACCAGGTCGGGACACGTCAGCAAACTCAACGCGGGCATTGAGGATGTTGGCTGTGCGGCTGAGTTGCTCCCGTTCACGGTCGCTCGGCACTCGGCTGGCATCGACGATGATGTCATGCACGCTGAAGTCCGGAGCATGCTGGGCCAGAACGTGGATGTGACGCTCGGCGGAGAACCCCGCCGTTTCGCCCGGCTCCGCAGCCAGATTCAATACGAGCGCACGCCGTGCCGTCGTCGCCCGCAATGCCGCCGCCAACTGCGGCACCAACACGTGCGGGATCACACTGGTGAACCACGACCCCGGACCGAGCACCACGAGATCGGCACTCATGATGGCCTCCACCGCCTGCCTGGTGGCCGGCGGATCCCCGGGCAGCAACCGCACCCGCCGCACCTTGCCCACGGTGGTGGCGATCGCCACCTGACCGCGGATCACCCGGCTCATCCGAGGGTCGGACTCCAGACCCGCGACATCGGCTTCGATCTGCAGGGCGATCGGGCACATCGGCAGCACCCGGCCCTTCACCCCCAGAATCCGTCCGAGCTCGTCGAGCGCCGCGACGGGGTCGGCCAGTACCTCGCTGAGGCCCGCCAGAATCAGATTGCCGATCGGATGCCCGGCCAGCGCGCCGCTGCCACCGAACCGGTGCTGAATGATGGTCGCCCACAATCGGCCATGCGGACTGTCAGAAGCCAAGGCCGCCAACGCCATTCGCAAGTCACCGGGCGGCACCACGTCGAGTTCGCTCCGCAGCCGACCCGATGAACCGCCGTCGTCGGCAACCGTCACGACAGCCGTCACATGCGGGCTGAGCCGCCGGGCCGCCGACAGCGTGGCGTATAACCCGTGCCCTCCACCGAGGGCGACGATGCGCGGGGTCATTCGCGACCCAGATCTCGATGCAGCACGTGGACGGTGAGCCCGTCACCGCCCTGCAACCGTTCCGCCAGTGCCTCGGCCATCGCCACGCTGCGATGTTTGCCGCCGGTACACCCGATGGCGACGGTCATATAACGCTTCCCCTCCCGGCGGTAACCGGCGATCACCACGTCCAACAGACGATGGTAGGTGTCGAGAAACTCTCTGGCGCCCGGTTGGCCCAGCACGTACTCGCGCACATCCGGATGTTGACCGCTGTGCGGGCGCAATTCGTCGACCCAATGCGGGTTCGGCAGAAAACGCACATCCATCACGGTGTCCGCATCCATCGGCAGCCCGTACTTGTAGCCGAAAGACTCCACGGTCACGTTGGTGTAGGCGACAGTCTCGCCGCCGAAGGCCCGCTCGATGCTCTCACGCAAGGCCGGCACCGGCAGTGCCGAGGTGTCGATCACCAGATCGGCCGCCGCGCGCACCGGGGCCAGCAACGTCCGCTCGGCGGCGATCCCCTCGGCCAGGGTCTGCGTGCCCTGCAGCGGGTGGCTGCGCCGGTTCTGCTCGTAGCGGCGCACCAGAATGTCGTCGGACGCCTCCAGGAACAACACCCTCGGTGTGATGCTCCGCGCCGCCAATTCGTTGCGCACCCAATCCAGATCACCGGTGAAGCCCCGGGACCGGACATCCATCACCACGGCCAGCTGGGTGATCCGCGATCCGGCGGCCAACCCCAGCTCGACCATGCGGGCGATCAGCTCCGGCGGCAGGTTGTCCGCCACATACCAACCGAGGTCCTCCAGGACCTTGGCCGCGGTACCTCGGCCCGCTCCCGACAAGCCGGTGACGAGAACCACGTCGATGCCAGAATCCGCGTCCGCGCCACCCACGATGCCGCCCTCGCGCAGATGTTCATTCATGCACGATCCGCCTGGCTGCTCATATCCCCGTTACCTGTCATCCCGACACCCTGTGTCGATCATCCTCGATAACCGTTGCAGGCGTCCCTGAATCGCCCAGTCCGGCGCTGTTCTCGCTTCGCGGATCACCACTTTCGACGAGTGGGGGCTGACCGTTTTCGGGTGATGACGGCGCGCCGTGCTTGATTGGCGGCTCGCCGCCGAGCGCCTCGAGGACGGCCTTCGCCGTCGCCACCCCGATCCCCGGCACCGCGGTGATCTCCTCCACGGTGGCGTCCTTGAGGCGCGCCACCGAGCCGAAATGCGTCACCAATGCCTTGCGCCGCTGTTCCCCCAGCCCACGTACCGAATCGAGTGCCGAGGCGGTCATCCGTTTGGAGCGCTTGCTCCGGTGGTAGCTGATCGCGAACCGGTGCGCCTCGTCGCGCACCCGCTGCAACAGATACAGGCCCTCACTGTTGCGCGGGAAGATCACCGGATCAGGTTCTGACGGCACCCACACCTCTTCCAATCTCTTCGCCAATCCGATCACCGCGACATCGGTGACACCAAGCTCTTCGAGCACCGCCGACGCAGCGTTGACTTGTGGGGCACCGCCGTCCACCACGAACAGATTGGGCGGATAGGCGAACCGGCGCGGACGCTGATCGGTACCGACCTCGGGCTGTGTATCGCTGACATGCCGCAGGAAACGACGTCGTGTCACCTCGGCGATCGAGGCGACGTCGTCCGAGCGGCCGCCACCGGCAGCCTCACGGATCGCGTAATGCCGGTAGTCCGACTTACGCGGCAACCCATCCTCGAACACCACCAGTGAGGCCACTACATCGGTGCCCTGCACATGGCTGATATCCACGCATTCGATCCGCAGCGGCGCAGCGGCCAGCCCCAGGGAATCCTGAATGCTCTGCAGTGCTTCCGATCTCGCGTTGAAGTCGCCGGCCCGCTTGAGCTTGTGCTGGGCCAGCGCCTCGTGCGCATTGCGTTGGACGGTCTCGGCCAGGGTGCGTTTGTCGCCGCGCACCGGCACCCGAAGACTCACCCGCGAACCACGGAGCCCCGACAACCATGCCGCGAGTTCATCGGAATTGGGCGGCAGCACCGGCACCAGCACCTCACGCGGCACCGGGTTGGTGGCCTCATCGGCCGCGCCGCCCAGTTCGGCCTGCTCGCCGTAGAACTGGGTGAGGAACTGCTCGACCAATTGTTGTCGCCCGGACTGTTCGGGACCCGAATCACGGGTCGCCTCCAGCTCCGAATCACGGGTCGCCTCCGGCTCCGAAGACTTCTCGACGATCCAGCCACGCTGGCCCCGCACCCGGCCACCCCGCACGTGGAACACCTGCACGGCCGCCTCAAGATCGTCGTCGGCGAACGCCACCACATCGGCATCGGTGCCGTCACCGAGCACCACGGCCTGCTTCTCCAGGGCACGCTTGAGCGCCGCGATGTCATCGCGCAGCCTGGCGGCGCGCTCGAAGTCCAACTCCTCGGCGGCAGCCGTCATCTGCTGTTCCATGTCGCGGGCCAACCGGTCGGTCTTGCCTGCCAGGAAGTCGCAGAAATCGAGCACGATCCGTCGGTGTTCCTCGGCGCTGACGCGACCGACGCATGGCGCCGAACACTTGTCGATGTAGCCGAGCAGGCACGGACGGTCGATCTGCCTGTGCCGCTTGAATACTCCCGCCGAACAGGTTCTGGCCGGGAAAACTCGGGTCAGCAGGTCGAGTGTCTCGCGGATGGCCCAGGCATGCGAATAGGGGCCGAAATACCGCACACCCTTGCGCCGCGGCCCGCGGTACACCATCAGCCGCGGATACTCCTCGTTGAGCGTCACCGCCAGCACCGGGTACGTCTTGTCGTCGCGGTAGCGGATGTTGAAGCGTGGATCGAACTCCTTGATCCAGTTGTACTCGAGCTGCAGGGCCTCGACCTCGGTGGCGACCACGGTCCACTCGACACTGCCCGCTGTCATCACCATCTGCCGGGTGCGCGGCGCCAGGCTCGCAATGTCGGCGAAGTACGACGTCAGCCGGCTGCGCAGGCTCTTGGCCTTACCGACGTAGATGACCCGGCCGTGCGGGTCCCGGAACCGGTATACGCCTGGCTCCACTGGTATCGATCCGGGCGCCGGCCGGTACGTCGCTGGATCAGGCACGGTTTCCAGGTTACTGCCGCGCGCCGACTGAACTCCGCTACCGTCGAACTGTGCGGTTGCTGGCGTCCACCCGTTCGGTCATCACGCTGCTCAGTGTCGTCGCTGTGATTCTTGCCGGATGCGCAGATGGCAGTCGGCGCCCGGCGAGGACCGACGCCGGGCCGTGCCAGATCCTGTCCAACGGCACCCCGGAACCCAAGGCCCCGCAGGCCCCGACACCGACCCGGGACCTGGCCACCAACCCCGAGGTCGGCACCGGATATCGCAGCGACATGACGGCCGTCCGCACCTCCACCTATGCGGTGGCCACCGCCAATCCGCTGGCCACCGAAGCCGCCTGCAAGGTGCTGCGCGACGGTGGCACCGCGGCCGACGCGCTGGTGACCGCGCAGGCAGTACTCGGCCTCGTCGAACCGCAGTCCTCCGGGATCGGCGGCGGCGGCTTCCTGTTGTACTACGACGCCGCGGGCAATGCGGTGCACACGTACGACGGGCGTGAGACGGCGCCGGCCGCGGCGACCGAGAACTACCTGAGATGGGTATCGGACACCGACCGCACCGTCCCCAAACCCGATGCACGGTCATCGGGCCGCTCGATCGGGGTGCCCGGCATCGTGCGGCTGCTCGACGATGTCCACCGCCAGTTCGGTAAGAAGGCCTGGCGCGATCTCTTCGACCCGGCAGTGTCGATGTCCGATCAGGGATTCGACGTCAGTCCGCGCCTGGCTGCCGCGATCGACGATGCCGACGGCCAACTCCGGCTGGACCCCGCCGCCGCCGGCTACTTCCTCAATCCCGACGGCAGCCCCAAGCCGGTGGGTACCCGCATGACCAACCCGGCCTACGCGAAAACCTTGGGTGCCATCGCTTCCGGGGGCGCCCAGGCCTTCTACACCGGCGACATCGCTCGCGCTGTCGTTGCCGCGGCCACCGATACCAGCGGTGGCCGCACGCCAAGTGCCATGACCGAGCCGGACCTCGCCGGCTACGCCGTCAAACAGCGCGACCCGGTGTGCACCACCTACCGTGGCCGCGAAGTCTGCGGGATGCCGCCGCCGTCATCGGGCGGCATGGCGGTGGCGGCAACCCTCGGCATGCTCGAGCACTTCCCCATGAGCGACTACAAGCCGGCCCGCGTCGATCGCAACGGCGGTCATCCTTCGGTGACGGGGGTACACCTCATCTCAGAGGCCGAACGGCTCGCCTACGCCGATCGCGACCGCTACGTCGCCGACACCGATTTCGTCCCGCTACCCGGTGGATCACCCGAAACCCTGCTCGACGGCGCCTACCTCACCGGCCGGGCCGCGCTGATCTCCCGCAACCACACGATGGGCGTGGCCGCGCCCGGGGACTTCGCGCCACCGATAACCATGCCGCCGGCGCCGGAGCACGGCACCAGCCAGATCAGCGTGATCGACCGTTTCGGCAATGCGGCGTCCCTGACCACCACGATCGAGTCGGCGTTCGGTTCGTTCCACATGGTCGACGGATTCCTGCTCAACAACCAGCTCACCGATTTCTCGGCCGAGCCGACCAGCGCCGAAGGCAGCCCGGTACCCAACCGGGTACAACCCGGAAAGCGCCCACGCAGCACCATGGCGCCCACCCTGGTCTTCGACAAGGCCGGGCCACAGCGAGGTGCCCTGTATGCGGTCCTGGGTTCCCCCGGCGGCTCGGTCATCATCCAGTTCGTCGTGAAAACCCTTGTCGGCATCATGGATTGGAACCTTGATCCGCAACAGGCGGTTTCGATGATCGACTTCGGCGCGGCCAACACGCCCGTCACCAACGTGGGCGGCGAGCATCCGTCGGTCGACACCGTCGCCAACGGCGACCGCGATCAACTGGTCGAGGGCCTGCGCGCGCTCGGACATCAGGTTTCGCTGGCCGATCAGTCCAGTGGGCTCTCAGCCCTCGTGCGCACGTCGCCGGGCTGGATCGGCGGGGCCGACCCCCGCCGCGAAGGTCTGGTGCTGGGCGACGCCGGCTGATCGCCCGGGGTCAGCCCAGATTCGAGCGGTACCGGTCGATCAGGTCACGCACCTCGTCCATGGCCGCGACTGCACGCCCCTTGTCGATCGCCTGGATCGCCATCACCGGAATGTACTCGTCGTCGGGCAGATCCACTCTGGCCCAACGAGCTCCGACCGGAAAGGACACGCCGATCACGTCGGACCAGGGAATCACCTTGAACCCGATCAGATTCCGGACCGCGACACCCGCGGGACCGACCTTCAGACGAGGCCGCGCGAACATCAGCACCACTCCGCCGATGATCGCTCCCAGCAAGGCGATGGCCACCTGATCCGAGGTTTGGAAGAGCACTCCGGTCGAACCGACCTTCAGCAGCACGCCCACCGCGACGTGCGCCAGAAAGATGACCAGTGCCGCCCCGTAGGCGAAATAGGGTGTGCGGTAGGGCCGGATATCGAGATCCCAGGTATCCGTCGTCATGTCTTTGGTCATCGGCGTGTCATGCGTTTGCGCGCAGTTCCCGCAGGGTCAGCGCCGTGGACAACGCCGCTGCCGCCGCCTGGGCGCCCTTGTCCTCCCTGGAATCCGGCAGACCGGCGCGATCCAGGGCCTGCGCCTCGTTGTCGGTGGTCAGCACTCCGTTGGCGACAGGAGTCGACGCATCCAGCGACACCCGGGTCAAGCCCTGCGTCACCGCATCGCACACGTAGTCGAAATGCGGGGTCTGCCCGCGGATCACCACGCCCAACGCCACCACCGCATCGTGGGTGGCCGCCAATTCCTGTGCCACCACCGGGATTTCGATGGCCCCGAGCACACGCACCACTTTCGGCTCGTCGATGCCGGCCTCGGCGGCGACCTTGCGTGCACCGTCGAGCAGCGCATCACAGATCTGCGTGTGCCAGGTGCTGGCCACGATCGCCAGCGTCACGTTCGAGGCATCGACCTGGGGCAGATCGGGGACTCCGTGGCCGCTCACAGGCTCGAACCCGAATCGGTGGGGCTGGGCGGCCGACGGTCGCCGAGCAGGTACACCGCCTCGTCGTAGTCGTCCATGCTCACCGCTTCGTCGTAATCCTCGAGGCCGACGAGGTCGTGACCCATCCGGTCCCTCTTGGTCATCAGGTAGCGGATGTTCTCCGAGTTCGCCCGCACCGGCAGCGGAACCCGCTCGATGATGTGCAGCCCGTAACCGTCCAGACCGACCCGCTTGGCGGGGTTGTTGGTCAGCAGTCGCATGGACCGGATACCCAGGTCGACCAGGATCTGCGCGCCGATGCCGTAGTCCCGAGCGTCGGCAGGCAGGCCGAGCTTCAGGTTCGCGTCGACGGTGTCCTCCCCGGCGTCCTGCAGCTGGTACGCCTGCAGCTTGTGCATCAGACCGATACCCCGGCCCTCGTGCCCGCGCATGTACAGCACCACACCGCGGCCTTCTCTGGCCACCATCGCCATCGCAGCGTCCAGCTGGGGCCCGCAGTCACAGCGCCGGGAGCCGAACACGTCACCCGTCAGGCATTCGGAGTGCACCCGGACCAGGACGTCGTGGCCGTCGCTGGCGGGTCCGGAGATGTCGCCGCGCACCAACGCGACATGTTCGACATCCTCGTAGATGCTCTTGTAACCGACGGCGACGAACTCGCCGTGCCGGGTCGGGATCCGCGCCTCGGCGATGCGCTCGATGTGCTTCTCGTGCTTGCGCCGCCACTCGATCAGATCCGCGATCGAAATCAGGGCCAGGTCGTGATCGTCGGCGAAGACCCGCAGCTCATCGGTGCGCGCCATGTCGCCTTCGTCCTTCTGGCTGACGATCTCGCAGATGGCCCCGGCGGGCTGCAGCCCGGCCAGGCGGGCCAGGTCCACGGCGGCCTCGGTGTGTCCGGGGCGGCGCAGAACGCCACCGTCCTTGGCCCGCAGCGGAACCACGTGGCCGGGCTTGGTGAAATCGTCGATCGCGGAGCCGGGATCGGCGAGGGCACGCATCGTGGTGGCCCGGTCGGACGCCGAAATGCCGGTTCCCACATCCTTTTTCGCATCCACTGTGACGGTGTAGGCGGTGCCGTGCTTGTCCTGGTTCACCGCGTACATCGGCAGCAGGCCCAACCGGTCGCAGATCTCACCGTCCAGCGGCACGCACAGGTAACCGGAGGTGTAGCGGACCATGAACGCCACGAGTTCGGGGGTGGCCTTCTCGGCAGCGAAGATGAGGTCGCCTTCGTTCTCGCGGTCCTCGTCGTCGATCACCACCACGGCTTTGCCCGCCGCGATATCGGCTATCGCCCTCTCGACGGAATCGAGCCTGGTCATCTGCGCCACCTTGCCTGTTCGAATGCCAGGTCCCGATGCTGGACCCGACGCCACTCCAGTATGAACCACCGAAATCCAGCGGTTATTGCCAGCTCTTACTCACCGGGACCGGCCATCAGCCGTTCCACGTATTTGGCGATGATGTCGACCTCGAGGTTGACCGTCGTTCCCACGATCGCCTGACCCAACGTGGTGAGCTCGCGCGTGGTGGGAATCAGCGACACCTCGAACCAGTCGTCAGCCACGGCGGAGACCGTCAGTGAGACTCCGTCGACGGTGATCGAGCCCTTCTCCACCACGTAGCGCGACAGCGCGGCCGGCAGGCCGATACGCACCACTTCCCAGTGGTCGAAGGGCGTGCGGGAAATCACAGTGCCGGTGCCGTCCACATGACCCTGCACGATGTGGCCACCGAGGCGGCTGTTGACTGCGGCAGCCCGCTCCAGATTGACCTGGCTGCCGACGCCGACCCCGGCCAGGCTCGACCGGTTGAGCGTCTCCCCCATGACATCGGCGGTGAACGCGCCGTCGGGCAGCACGTCGACCACGGTCAGGCAGACCCCGTTCACCGCGATCGAGTCGCCGTGACCGGCATCGGCAGTAACCACAGGGCCGCGGATGGTGAACCGGGCGGCATCCGTCAGCTCCGCCTTGTCGACCAGGACACCCAGCTCTTCAACGATTCCGGTGAACACGCCGACCAGACTATTCGGCCCCATGGTGGGCGAGAGAAAACGCCCCGGTGCCGCGAGCCTCTACGATGCAAGTCATGCAGACGCGCCCACGCTTCGCAGTCCAGTCCTTACTCGCAGTTCTCTTCGCAGCGGCCGCGCTCGTCGCGGGTTGCTCGTCCTCCTCGGAGACGTCCAACGCCCCGCTGCCCGATGCGACCCAACTCCTGCAGGAGTCCGCGACCAGCACCAAGGCCCAGCAGAGCGTGCACCTGCTGCTGACCGTGCAGGGCACGATCGAAGGCCTTCCCGTCGAGAAACTCGATGGTGACCTGACCAATGCCCCCGATGTCGCTGCCGAGGGCACCGCCGATCTGATCTTCATGGGTCAGAAACTGGCTGACGCCAAGTTCGTCGTCTCCGGTGGCGACCTGTATGCCGCGCTGACGCCCGGCGACCCGCTGTCCAATTACGGACCGGCCGAGAAGATCTACGACATCTCGGCCATCCTGAACCCCGAAACCGGACTGGCCAACGTGCTGGCGAACTTCAGCGACGCCAAGGCCGACGGCCGGGAATCGATCAACGGCACCGAGGGTGTCCGCGTGACCGGCAATGTCAGCGCCGACGCGGTCAACAAGATCGCCCCGCAGCTCAAGGCCACCGGCCCGGTTCCGGGAACCGCCTGGATCACCGAGGACGGGAACCACACCCTGCTGCAGGCCAAGCTCGAGCCCACCCCCGGAAACAGCGTCACCATGACCCTGACTGACTGGGGCAAGCAGGTCACCGTCACCAAGCCCGCACCCTGATGCGGGCCGCGCAGGCGGTGAGCACCGGCCGCAGCCGCCACATCGCGATCAGCGCGGGCAGCCTCGCCGTGCTGCTCGGCGCCCTCGACACCTACGTCGTGGTCACGATCATGACCGACATCATGTCCGACGTCGGGATCGCGATAAACAAGATCCAGCAGGTCACGCCGATCATCACCGGCTACCTGCTGGGCTACATCGCCGCCATGCCACTGCTGGGCCGGGCCTCGGACCGGTTCGGCCGCAAGATGCTGATCCAGGTCGGTCTGGCCGGTTTCGCGGTCGGCTCGGTGATCACCGCACTGTCCGGCGACCTGACCACCCTGGTCATCGGCCGCGTGGTGCAGGGCACCGCGAGCGGCGCGCTACTGCCGGTGACGCTGGCGCTGGCCGCCGATCTGTGGGCTGCCCGTAACCGGGCGGCCGTGTTGGGCGGCGTCGGTGCCGCACAGGAGTTCGGCAGCGTCCTGGGCCCGCTGTACGGCATCGGCGCGGTAGCGCTGTTCCATCACTGGCAGGCCGTGTTCTGGATCAATGTGCCGCTGGCCGTCATCGCCATGGCGATGATCCACTTCAGCCTTCCGGGCAAGCAGCCCAGCGACCGTCCCGAGAAGGTCGACGTCGTCGGCGGCATCCTGCTGGCGATCGCGTTGGGTCTGGCCGTCGTCGGCCTGTACAACCCCGAACCGGACGGCAAGCAGATCCTGCCCAGCTGGGGCCTTCCGGTCCTGATCGGTGCGCTGGTGGCAGCCGTCGCGTTCTTCGTGTGGGAAAAGATGGCCCGCACCCGGCTGATCGAACCCGCAGGTGTGCGGTTCCGGCCGTTCCTGGCCGCGCTGGCCGCCTCGTTGTGTACCGGTGCGGCGCTGATGGTCACACTGGTCAATGTCGAGCTGTTCGGTCAGGGTGTGCTCGGCAAGGACAAGTACGACGCCGCGTTCCTGTTGCTGCGGTTCCTGATCGCGCTACCGATCGGCGCGCTGATCGGTGGCTGGATCGCCACCCGCGTCGGGGACCGCATCGTCACCTTCGTCGGCCTGATGGTCGCGGCCGGCGGCTTCTGGCTGATCACCAAATGGTCGATCACCGTGCTCGACGAGTACCACGACCTGATCCTGTTCCGGCTGCCGGCACTGGACACCGATCTCGCGATCGTCGGGCTCGGGCTCGGGCTGGTGATCGCCCCGCTCACCTCCGCTGCGCTGCGCGTGGTGCCTGCCGCACAGCACGGTATCGCCTCGGCATTCGTGGTCGTGGCTCGGATGATCGGCATGCTGATCGGCATGGCGGCCCTGTCTGCCTGGGGCCTGTTCCGCTTCAATCAGCACCTGGCCAGCTTGGCGGCCGCGGCGAACACCAGCCAGATGTCACTGCAGGAGCGGCTGGCGTCGCAGGCGGTCCGCTACCGCGAGGCATATGTGTCGATGTACGGCGATATCTTCGGGATCACCGCGATCGTCTGCGTGGTGGGTGCGGTGCTCGGGCTGCTGATCGCCGCGCGCAACGTTCACGTCGACGAGGTTGACGAGTTGACCGGTTCTCCCGAGAGCGGCGACACCAGCGGCGGGCACGTTTACCTACCCGGCGAACTGGTGGATCCTGATGTGGAGACGCCGCAGAACCAGGAACCTCCAGGCCGTCACCGGTCGGGCTGACGAGCTCAGCAGCGTTCGACCCCGGGGGTCAGCAATCGTGGTGCCCGGTCGGTCTCAACGGGCCGGCCGGGCATCACCATGCGTAGCGGGACACGCACCAGCGCCCGAATCGTGCGGGGAGTCCACGGTGTGATGGGGAGCCAGTCCTGCAGTGCAGTCATGCTCGCGTCCTTTGCTCGTGTTCACTCGGCGCTTATTCGGCAGTGAACGCGCTCTGGTACGAGTGTACCGATTACGACCGACAAGGCCCGGCATTCAACCAGCGTTAATTAGGTCACCCTAACTTCCGCTGGCTATCTGCTGCGAGCCCGCTATCAGTTGGGTACGAGGCTCAGGCGAACATCCGGCCCGATGGCGTTGATGCCGTCGAACCGCCACCGCTGCGCGTGCACCATGCTGAGCACCCCGATGTCATCGACCGCGGTGATCGGTCCGCCCAGCAAAATCGGCGCCACATAGGCCACGATCCGGTTCACCACGCCCGCACGCAGGAACGCCCCGGCCAGAGTCGGGCCGCCCTCGAGAAACACATCGGTGCGATCGCCCAGGGACCGCATCACCTCGTGTGGATCATGAGTACGGATCAGCATCGTGTGCGAATCCTCGTTGAGCACCTTGGCATCCGGTGATACCTCGCGCATACCCACCACCACCCGCAGCGGCTGGTGGCTGGTAAGTGAGCCGTCGGCCCGCCGCGCCGTCAGCGTCGGATCATCGACGAACACCGTTCCGGTGCCGACCACGATCGCATCGGCCGCCGCTCGCTTGCGATGAACATCCGCCCGGGCGGCCTCACTGGTGATCCACTGACTCGAACCGTCGGCGGCGGCGCTACGGCCGTCCACGCTGGTGGCGAATTTCCATGTGACATGGGGTAACCCGGTGCGCTGCTTGTGCAGCCACTCACGTAGTGATCCCAGCTCGACCTGATCGGCCAGCACGCCGGCACTGACGGTGACGCCGGCTTCGGCGAGGCGCTGCGCCCCGCCTTCGGCTTCCGGATTGGGATCGGACACCGCAAAGTTGACAGTCGAAATCCCTGCTGCCAGAAGCGCATCCACGCATGGCGGGGTGCGGCCGTGGTGATTGCACGGCTCCAGCGTGACGACGGCGGTGCCGCCCTTGGCGCGGTCTCCGGCCGCCTGCAATGCCACCACCTCGGCGTGCGGGCCGCCGACCGGTTGCGTCCCGCCGACCCCGGCGATCTGACCGTCGCGGTCCAGGATCACGGCACCGACGGGCGGGTTGGGATAGGTCGAGCCCTTGACCTGTTCGGCTTGCTCGATGGCCAGCCGCATCGCGGACTCGGGTGTCATAGCGTCAGATGTCTCGAGGCGCTCGCTGCCTGCCGGCGCAGGGATTTCACCGCGTCCGCCGGATCGGCCGCGCTGTAGACCGCGGACCCGGCGACGAAGCAGTCCACGCCGGCCTCGGCTGCCTGCTCGATGGTGTCGGCATTGATGCCGCCGTCGATCTCGACGACGATGGTCAATTCTCCGGCGTCGACGAGCCGGCGCACCGTGCTCACCTTCGAGAGCACCTCCGGGATGAACTTCTGCCCACCGAACCCGGGCTCCACCGACATCACCAGCAAGGTGTCGAACTCCTTGAGGATCTCCAGATACGGCTCCAGCGGCGTGCCCGGTTTCACCGACAGACCGGCCTTGGCGCCGGCGGCGCGGATATCGCGGGCCACGCCGACCGGGTTGTCGGTGGCCTCGGCATGGAAGGTGACGTTGTAGGCCCCCGCCTCGGCGTACGGCGGGGCCCAACGCTCCGGCTGATCGATCATCAGGTGGCAGTCCATCGGGATGTCGGTCACCTTGAGCAGTGACTCCACCACCGGCATGCCCAGCGTGAGGTTGGGCACGAAGTGGTTGTCCATGACATCGACATGCAACCAGTCGGCCCCGGCCACCGCGGCGACCTCATCGGCCAGCCGCGCGAAATCTGCGGACAGAATGGACGGGGCGATCAGGGGTTCTGCCATGGCGATCACCCTACTTTTAGCGCGGCGGCGAACATCGCATCGGTCCCGTGCCGGTGCGGCCACAGCTGGACGTGCGGTCCGCCACCGAGGTCGTCGGCCGGGGCAAACAGCTCCCGCGCGTCCAGTTGAGTCACCGGATGCCGGCGCACCGCGTCGGCCACCACCCCGACCGTCTCGGCCAGGTGCGGCGAACAGGTCGCGTAGAGCACCACCCCACCGGGGCGCGTCAGCTTGATGGCCGCCGCAAGCAACTCACGCTGCAGTTTCGCCAGCCCGGGCACGTCCCCCGGCTGGCGACGCCACCGCGCCTCCGGGCGACGGCGCAGCGCACCCAACCCGGTGCAGGGGGCATCGACGAGCACCCGGTCGAATCCGGGTTCCAGGCCGGACTCCCGCCCGTCCACGCGGCGCACGTCGACGTCGAGCCCGCGAACGTTCTCCTCGACCAGATCGGCGCGGCGCGGCGCGGGCTCGACCGCGGTGACCCGCGCACCCGACGCCGCACCCATGGCGGCCAGCAGGGCGGTCTTGCCGCCCGGTCCGGCGCACAGATCGAGCCAGCGGCCGGTGTCGGGGCCGTCGAGTTCGGCCAGCGTCAGCGCACGGGCCACCAGCTGGCTGCCCTCGTCCTGAACTTGGGCACCGCCGTCGCGCACGGCCGGCAACTGTCCGGGATCACCACCGGGCAGGTACACCGCGTACGGCGAGAAGCGGCCGACCGTGCCGTTGCACTGGGCTGCCAGTTCGGCCGCGGTCAGGGCGGGGGGCCGCGCCGCCAGGTGCACCAGGGGACGCTCGTCGTCACTGGTCAACAGGGCGTCGAGTTCACCCGCCCTGGCGCCGAGCCCGTCGGTGAACGCCTGGGCGATCCACCGGGGGTGGGCGTGCACGAACGCCGCATGCCCGACCGGGTCGGTGGCCGCCGGTGGCGCGAGCTGCTCCATCCACTCCTGTTCGCTGCTGCGCGAAATCGTGCGCAGCACACCGTTGACGAAACCTGCTCGGGCCGTGTCGAATTCGATGCCGGCCTGTTCAACGGTGGTGGATACCGCGGCGTGCGGCTCGACCCGGGTGCGCAGCAGCTGGTATGTGCCCAGCCGCAACAGGTCGAGCAACACCGGATCGATCTGTTCAGGCGGGCGCCCGGCCGCGGCGGCGATGACCGCGTCGAGCAGGCCGCGGGTGCGGCAGGCGCCGTAGGTCAGTTCGGTGGCGAAGGCCGCGTCACGCCCCTCGATCCCCCGCTCGCGCAGCAACGCGGGCAACGCCAGGTTGGCGTAGGAGTCACGCTCCGATACGGCACGCAGGACGTCGAATGCCGCCCGGCGGGCCGGGTCCAGCGGGGTGCGCCTTGTCGGGCGCTTGCCTTGTGTTTTCCGGTCGGGCCGGTTCGGGCGGTGTGATGGCCTGCTCATGATGCGCGCACCGTTTCCTCCAGCCGTGCGCCGCGGGCCCAGTCGGCGGCGTTCATGAGTTTCTTGCCGGGCGGCTGGATCTGCCCGAGCCGTACCGGTTGCGAGCCCGTACCGACCAGCACCGTGTTGCGTTCGACCCGGATCTCGCCTGGGGCCAATGCAACCTCCGACTGCTCCACCGTGACCGGACCGACCTTGACCCGCAGGTCCCCGATCGTCGTCCAGGCACCGGGATTCGGGGTGACCGCGCGGATGCGCCGGTCGATGACGTGGGCCGGGAGATCCCAGCGCACCCGGGCCGACTCCACCGTGATCTTGGGCGCCAGGCTCACCCCATCGGCCGGCTGTGGCACCGCGGTGAGTGCTCCCTCGGCAATGCCGTCCAGAGTGGACTCCAGCAACGCGGCTCCCGAATCAGCAAGCCGCCCAAGTAGTTCGCCCGCGGTGTCGGTGTCGCGTACCCGCTCGGTAACCACTCCGTAGACGGGGCCGGAATCGAGCGCCGGTTCGATCAGGAACGTCGTGGCTCCGGTCACCTCTTCGCCCGCCGCCAGGGAGGCCTGTACCGGTGCCGCCCCGCGCCAGGCGGGCAGCAACGAGAAGTGCAGATTGATCCAGCCGTGCTTCGGCACGGCGAGCAGCCGTTCGCTCAGCAGCGCACCGTAGGCGACCACGGCACAGCAGTCCGGTGCCAGCTCTGACAGCTCGGCGATGAACTCGTCGGAGTTGGGCTTGGCCGGTTTCAGAACGGGGATGTCGTGCTCGAGCGCCAGCTGCGCGACCGGTGACGGCGCAGGTTTCCCACGACGACCGGCAGCGGCGTCGGGCCGGGTCAGCACCGCAACCACATCGTGGCGGGACGAGTCGATCAGCCGCTGCAACGACGGGAGGGCTGGCTCTGGAGTTCCGGCAAAGACAAGACGCACCGCCCCAGTTTAGGGATCCCGCCCGTCACATCCCTAATGCTGCGAGCGGTAGTACTCCCGTTCCGATACGCCGGCCAGCGGCGCCAGGTACACCCACGGGATGGTTCCGACGAGCCGGTTGAGGGTGGCCACCGCATCGTTGTAGTACTGCCGGGCGAACGCGAGCTTGTTCTCGGTGTCGGCCAGGTTCTCCTGCAGGTTCAGGAAGTTGTCGGACGAATTGAGTTGCGGGTAGGTCGATCCCAGCGCCATCACGCCGGTGAGTGCGTCGCCCAGATCGCGTTCGGCCGCGCTGCGCTGCACCACCGACGGGCCACCGGTGGCCGAGGCCAGTGCGGCCTGGGCGCTGCTGACCCGACCGAGAACCGCCGTCTCGTGTGAGGCGAAGGTCGCCACGGTGTGCACCAGCGCCGGGATCAGCGCAGCCCGGCGGGTCAGCTCGACGTCGATGCCACCGAGCGCCTCCGCGACGTGCACGTCGGCCGCCTTCAACTTGTTGTAGCCGACGACGAATCCCACCAATGCCGCCACCGCGAGTACCAGCACCACAACCAACAGCAGTCTCACCACGATCCGCCTCCTCCACCACCACCGCCGCCACCGCCGCCACCGGACGACGACGACCCGCCGCTCGACGATGATGACGACGATTGCGAGGCCGTGTACGCCCCGATCGATGATGACAGCGCCGATTCGAAACTGTCGAAGTCCGCACCGCCCGAACCGCCCGTGAACCCGTGGCCACTGTCCGACGAAGTCGACGAGTTGTACCAATCCGGTTGGGGCGGGGCAGCGCCCATGGTGTCCTGGTACCTCTTGGCCCAGAGCGCGGCTGCACCGCCGGCTACCGCGAATGGAATGTAGGCCAGGTAGAGATCCTTGCGGGCCGCGAAGTCAAAACGCGACTCGGCCGAATCGGTGGAGAGCAGACGGTGGAATCCCTCCGCCCGCGACCACAGTTCCCGGCCGGCGGCGGTTCGGCGGGTCCCCACGCCGCCGGACCAGACACTCACCGAGCACACGAAGAACGCCGCAAAAGGCAATCCCCACAACGTGATCGGGATTCCGAACCACAGCCAGAAGCAGGCGACCGCGGCCAGAAATGCCACCACGTTGGCGACGAGAACCCACCATTCCTTGCGGCGCTTGACCATGAAGCCGCCGTCGAAGGCCCATTTCCGCACCGCGACCGCCATGTCAGCTCTGGCCTTGGCCAGCTTCTTTCCCGACGTCGCCGTGTTCTTGGCGGAGAATTCGGCACCCGGCGACATCACCTTGAGCGCTGCCCCCACGTCGATGGCCACCGGATCAACATCGGCCCACTCTGCCGGCTTCGCGAGACCTTTGATCTCCCAGTGCTTGTCACTGACCTGCCGCAACTCGACGAGACCACGCTCGGCGAGGTGGAACAGCGTCGCGCTCAGCCCGTTCTTGGGGATGTTTTCGGTTCGGATGTACTCGACCTGCACCGGCCCCAACCCTTCCGGCGGCGCGTACTGCACCGGAAATCCCGGTGACTGTTCGACGGTGGTCCGCGACCAGAAATAGGCGAGCAGCCCCATTCCGGCGGTCAGCGCGGCCATCCAGACCAATGCGCTCACCGAGCGGCCGAGGATCCGGTCCCAGGTGTACGGCCATGGCAGGGTGATCTGCGGTGGCGTGGCCACGTCGACGCCGGCCCGCACCGTCACCGGGGTGTGCGGCTCCAGATCGGTGGCCCCGAACCGCACGGTGTTGCCTTCGGTGCGCAGATCCGTGCAGGCGCTGCCCACGCCCGATCCCACGCTGCAGCCCGCACCGGTCATCTCGCCGGGCAGGGTGACCGAGATATCGGCCCGCTCGATTGTGTTGTTCCAGGCCGGAGCGATCACGTTCCAGTAGAAGGCCGAGCGGGCGTCGGGGTTGCCGGTGCTCGCGGCGAACGTCCGGTTGGCACCGACGGTGCCCGGATCGAGGACACCGTCGATCGTGTAGCGGATCTCGAAGACGTGGGGTCCCCAGTCCAACGTGGTGTCGGGGTCACCGATCTTGGCCACCCGGAACCGCTTACCGTTCTCCCACAGCAATTCATACGGCACGGATGCGCCATCCACGGTGATCGACGAGATCTCCGGCACCTGGCGGAGCCGGGAGTTGTTCTGGTTTGCCACATCCCAGTAGCGGAAGAGTCCGTGCCGGCCGGAAGGAAAATTGCCGGTGATGGTCTCGACCGCGGTCATCCGCCCATCGGCGTCGACGGTGAAATCGGCCCGGTAATCGGTGATGATCACCGGATCGGCCGGTCCCCCGGCCCCCGACCCGGAACCGCCGGTGAAGATCAGCGGCCACAGTAGGCCAAAAGCGATGAGCCCCAACGTGAACAACCATGACAACACCCGGCGCATGGCAGCCTCCTGGTTCGGGACTCACCGATAACGGGTGAATATCGGCCTCAGCCTATGCGCAACGGGTCGATTTGGTTCGAAACTCGCACGTCTAACGAGTCGTCCACTCGCCGCCGTTGACGGCGATGGCCTGACCAGTTATTTGACGTGCGCCGGGCGAGGCAAGGAACCGTACGGTCGCCGCAATATCACCCGGCGCCCCCGCCCGACGTGTCATCGCTGCGTCAATCAGAGCGTTCTTACGGTCGTCAGTGAGCTTGTCCCGGAAGAATTCCGTATCGGCGATGTACCCCGGTGAGACGATATTTGCGGTGATGCCTCGATCGCCGATCCGCCGGGCAAGGTCGACGTTCCAGGACGCGACGGCCGCTTTGGCGGCTCCATATGAACCAGCCCCTTTGTCCGCGGCAATCGAACCGATCGTGATGACAGCCGACCCACTGGGCATGGCTGGAAGCAGCGCCGTCGTCATGAGCACCGCGGTCATCACGTTGCTTTCCACGTTCAGACGCCATGCGTCGGCGACTTCGCGCAATGTCTGCGGTTCATTCTGGTCGAAGTCGGTGTTACCGCCGGCGTTGTTGACCAACACGTCGACGGCTCCGATGTCTCGTGCCGCGTCGGCAGTTTTCTCGGGGTCTGTTCCGTCCATGGCGATGGCGCGAACCGAGCCGTCAATCGCGTCCACCGCCATCTGTAGAACGTCATCACGGCGCCCGGTGATGACAACATGGCAACCCTCCGCAGCGAATTGGGCGGCAATCTCGCGGCCGATTCCCGTGCCGCCACCGGTGACTACGACAGTGCGCATTGGTGCATCTCCTGCTATGTTCAGACTAGATCGTTTAGGTCTAAACAACACACTAGCAGGAGAACTCATGAAGGCAACGCCAGACGATGCCGTCGATGCGATCGCGGCCGCCTGGAAGCGTGAATTACCCGATGTTCCAGTGCATTCCATCGGGATTGTGACGCGGATATGGCACCTCGCGAAACTTCTCGGTGACGACCGGGCCCGCCTGTTACGCGACCATGACGCCGACATGGCCACCCTGGATCTGCTGTCCACGTTGCGCCGCCACGGAAAGCCGTACCGCATGACCACCCGCGAGCTGGCGACTGCCTCACTCATCACTGCCGGGGCAATTACGCAACGCGTGGATCGGGCGGAGGCACAGGGTCTGGTCAAACGAACTGGTCGTCGCGAGTCACGTGCGGTTGACGTCGAACTCACCGCGCTTGGCCGGGCTACAGTCGACGACCTCGTCGGCGCCGTCCTGGCGCGCGAGTGTCAGCTACTCGATGGCCTACCGA
This sequence comes from Mycobacterium sp. IDUB_9, assembly GCF_055419505.1. NCBI lineage: Bacteria > Bacillati > Actinomycetota > Actinomycetes > Mycobacteriales > Mycobacteriaceae > Mycobacterium > Mycobacterium sp. IDUB_9. The sequence continues at coordinate 228,025 of NZ_JBVAXU010000003.1, forward strand.
GGCAACAGCAAGAACACCTCGAGCGCACCCTCAGACTGCTGCTCGACCACCTGTCGACATTTCTGGGCGCCGATCGGCAACCTGGGCATGTCGGGCACTCCGGCACCCGGCATGGCACGTGATGACCCGCCGCAGCCGTCCGCTGTGAATCATGTGGTGCCGCCGATCACCCGACGTGCAACGGGTCGATTTGGATGCGACATGGTTGCTGATCCTTGCGCGCGCTGAGCACCGCGGTGGCCCGGCGCAGTGCTGCCGCCAACTCCAAACCCGCATCGCGCGGTACCCGGACGAGCATCCGGCTCACCTCGGCGTCGGGCTCCAGCCCCGGCGGGCGACGCGCGCCGGGCGGCAGTTCCACCGGCCCGAGGGTTTCCGCGACGTCGGGCAATTGGGCGGTCTCGAGCAATGCCTCGACCGCTGCGGTCGTACCATCGATGGCTGCCATGTGCACCGCCGGCGGCAGTCCCACCTCACCACGGCTGTCGAGTTCGGCATCGGCATGTGCGACCGGATCCCAGCGGATCAGCGCCTGCACGGTGGCGATCCCCGACTCGGCGACCACGGCCACCACGCCGCCTTCGGTGCGCGGCCGCACCAGGGCCGCCGCGGCCATCCATCGGCGCATCGTGTCCTCGGCGGCACGCAGATCCTGCCGGCCCAGCAGCGCCCACGCGTCGAGCAGCAGGGCTGCGCCGTAACCGCCTTCGGCGATCGGCTCCGCGCCGGGCGTGCAGACCACCAGGGCCGGGCCATCCTTCACCGCATCGACCATCGCGTCGCCGCCAGAGGTGATCACCGAGGTACCGGCAAAGGCACGACCCAACTCCTCCGCAGTCCGCCTGGCCCCCACCACGACCGCCCGTACCGCATCCGAACCGCAACGCGCACAACGCAATGCGGGCTCCACCCGACCGCACCACCGACATTCCGCAGCCGCACCGCCCCGGTCCGGCAAGGCCAGCGGACCGGTGCAGTGCCGGCAGCGTGTCACCGCGCGGCACCGCGCACAGGCCAGCGCGGGCACGTACCCGCGACGCGGAACCTGGATCAGCACCGGGCGCTCCGCCTGCAACGCCGAGCGGGCCGCCTGCAGCGCCATGGACGGCAGCCGCGCGGTGTGTGCTGCCGGATCGCGCTCCTGGGCGTACCCGCTGTCTTCCAAGGCGACCACCCGCGGTGCGGCGGCCCGGACGACCGGCCGGGGCGCCACCACGTCGTGGGCCCAGCGCGTCCGCACCAGCGCCTGCGCCTCGGCGGTGCGCGCGTAGCCGCCGATGATCGCGGCGCAGCGCAGCTGGTGGGCCCGCAGCATGGCGACCTCGCGGGCATGCGGATAGGGCGCACGGGGCTCGGCGAGGTTGTCGTCGCCGTCGTCCCACACCAGGACCAGCCCGAGGTTGGCCACCGGTGCGAACACTGCGCTGCGGGTGCCGATCACCACCTGCGCCTGTCCCCGCAGCGCCGCCAGCCAGCGGCGGTACCGCGCCGACGGGCCCAGCCCGGCCGACAGCGCCACCACGCGTGACTCGGCCACCTGTTCGATCGCCGCGGCATACAGCGCGTCCACATCGCGTTGATCGGGCACCACCGCAACCACGCCCAGCCCCGCATTCACCGCCACCGCGGCCGCCTCGGCCAACCGCTGTGCCCAGTTCTCCCCCGGCAGTGCCTGCCACACCGCCCGCGCCGCACGGCCCTCACCGACTGCGGTCAGGAACTGTTCACCGCGGCCGTAGCGGGCCCAGGCACTGGTGTCGACGGGAACGACCGAGACCGGTTCCGGCTCCTCCAAGGTCTGCTTCTCGACCCTGGCGTGGCGCGGTGGCACCGCCAGGCGCAGAACGTCGGCACGTGTCCCCGCATAGCGGGCGGCGACGGCGTCGACGAGCCTGCGGACCTCGGGGGTGAGCACCGGCTCAGGCGAGACGACGCGATCGAGCCAGCCGAGCTTGCCGGTGTGGTCGGTGTCGGATCGTCGCTCCAGCACGTAGGCGTCGACCAGCCTGCCGTTGAACCGCACCCGGACCCGCACACCGGGCTGGGCGTCGTCGGACTGTTCCTCCGACACCAGATAGTCGAACTTCCGGTCCAGGTGCGGAACGGTGAGAAGGGGAAGCACCCGCGCGATGGGTTCATGATCCGCGGCGCGACGGGTGATGGTCACTGCACAGCTTTAGCAGACTTGTCCGACGTCCGGCCGAAGAACAAACCCGCCGTGATCAGCACCAGTGACGCCGCGTACCCCCACCAGATCGGGACGGCGAGCAGTTGGTCACCACGCACGAACTGGCTGATGCCGATCATCGCGTCCGACACCGCGAAACACACGGCCCCGAGCGCGGTCCACGGCGTGGGCAGCCGGGCCAGGAGGGCGGCGCACACCATCGCCCCCAGCACCGCGATGTACGCGACCACCGGGACGGCCATCCCCTGCTCGACGAGCCGGGGCCAGAACCAGGTCAGCAGCGCCACACAGGCGAGGACGGTGAGCGCGACGGCGATCATCCGCGGCGTCGAACGTCGCGCCAGCGGCACCAGCGCGCCGAGAAAGCACAGGTGCGCGACGAGGAAGGCGGCCAACCCCAGCACGAACGACGGTTCCCACCACGGGATCGCCAGCAGAAAGTCCCCGAGGGCCGAGAACACCAGCGCACCGACGAGCCAGCGCCGCTCCCGCACGATCGGATGAGCGCACGCGGCCACCGCCAGCAGGATCGCTGCAAGCGCCTTCACCGCAGGTTGGAGGGTGAACTGACCCGTCAGATCGGCACCCGTCGGCAACCGCATCGCCGTGACGATCAGAAACACCCCGTAGCCCGCCGCGACGGCCACGGCCGCCACCCACATCCACACCGTGACACGGTGTGCGTACGGTTGCGGAATGTCCGTTGCTGACGAGAAACCAGCTGTCGATGCCATCCTGCAGAAGGTACTGGAGGCGGTGCCGTTCCAACTGTCGACCGACATCAGTGTCGAGGAAGCCCGCCGCCAGTTCAGCGAGATCCCGCGGCTGCCGGCCCATCCCGAGGTGAAGACCGAGGACCGAGAGGTCCCGGGCCCGGCCGGCCCCATCCCGGTGCGGGTGTACCGGCCACCGACCGCCGACGGCACGACCCTGCCGGTGGTGGTGTTCATCCACGGCGGCGGCTGGGCACTGGGTGACCTGGACAGTTACGACGGCACCGCGCGCCAGCACGCCGTGGCCGCCGACGCGGTCGTGGTGTCGGTGGAATACCGGCTGGCCCCCGAGCATCCCTACCCCGCCGCGGTCGACGATGTGTGGGCGGCGACGCAGTGGGTGGCCGCCAACGCGGAAGAACTGGGTGTCGATGCCGACCGGATGGCCGTGGCCGGGGATTCGGCGGGCGGCAACCTCAGCGCCGTCGTGGCGCAGCTGACCCGCGACACCGGCGCTCCCGCGCTGCGCTTCCAGCTGCTCTGGTACCCCGCCACCACCTGGGACACCAGCCTGCCGTCGTTCACCGAGAACGCCGAGGCGCCGATCCTGGGGCTCGACGCGGTCCAGGGGTTCTCCCGCTGGTATGCCGGACATGTGGACCTTTCCGATCCGCCGAGCACGCTGGTGCCGGCGCGCGCGGCGGACCTGTCCGGACTGCCGCCGGCCTACATTGCGGTGGCCGGGCATGACCCGTTGCGCGACGACGGCATTCGTTACGCCGAAATGTTGGCTGCCGCCGGTGTTCCCGTGCAGCTGGACAACGCCGAGACCTTGGTGCACGGCTACCTCGGCTACGTCGGCGTGGTCCCGGCTGCCACCGAATCGTTCGACCGGGCAATGGCTGCCCTGCAGGCGGCGCTGCACGGCTGACCGCTAGCGCTTCGTCTCAGTTCTGCCGGGCCACAACGACATTCGACGGATGATCCCATCGCGTAGCGCCAGAGTGTGGAACACGACGGCACAGATGTGCGCGGTGAACGTCGCGAACAGCAGGTAGGCCGCCACGGTGTGGGCGGTGCGCAATACCGCGTAAAGGGTGATGTTGTGCGGGGCGATCGCCGGAAGGTGCAGCGTCCCGACCAACACGACAGGTGACTGGGCAGCCGACAGCATCGCCCACCCGATCATGGGCTGCACCAAAAGCAGTGTGTACAGCAGATATTCGGAGTAGCTGGCGACGCGACGTTCCAGCGGTCCCATCGTCGTCAGGAACGGCGGCAGCCGGCGGGTGAGCCGGTTGATCAGCCGCACGACCGCGAACACCAGGATCGCGATCCCCAGCGGGCGGTGGATCGCGAGCAACAACGGGTAGTAACTGAGCGCCGCGATCATCGTCACACCTATGAAGAACTGCGCGATCACCATGATCGCCATCGACCAGTGCAGCAGCCTGGCGGCCAGGTTGAACTTCGTGATCGGCGGTTTCGTCTCGGTGGTCATCGCGCATCCCCGGGGACGACGACTGCGCTGGGCGACTTGGGTTCTCGGGCCCTCCGGTTGAACGAGCGGGCGTATACCGCCGACCGCGCAGCCGGCAGCGGGTCATCGGAGGGGGCCAACCCGTCGGGCAGCACCAGCGGGTCGAAGTTGGTGTCGCGGGCGTTGCCGGGAGCCTCGGTCTGCACGGCGTCGATGGTGATGGTGCCTGCGTCGATGGTTTTGCGGTCTGCCGGCCACGGCAGCGTGGCGTCGTGGGTGGGATCGGCGGGATCGGCCAGGGTGAGGATCAGCTTCCAGCTCACGGGGCCGCGGGCAACCGTGTCGATGAGTGCGTCGAACAGAGCGTTCTTGTCGTTGCCGTGGGCCTGCCCGGCGGGCTGCTCCCCTGCGACCGGCACCGCCGCCCACCGGATCGCCGCCGTCTCGCCCTGGGCGTTGGTGGCGCGAAAAGCGTTGAGACCGCAGTACGTATCCTCGGCGAACCCTGCACTGGGCGGAGCCTGCTTGATGATCTTCATCGCCGCTGCGGTTTCCGGATGGGCGGCCAGAAACGCCGCCATCGCCTCCGGGTCCGGCTTTCCGGTCTCGGGTACGGGCCGCGAGGCCAGCATGCGATCGAAGAAGCCCTGCGGCGTGCTGTCGGGGAACACCGGAAGATTCACCATCGCGATGCGCCACTGCTCGCCGTCGGGCAGCCGGAACATCAGACCGAGTCCCCGGACCGTGTCGGGTTTGTCGGGTTGGTCGGGCAGCCCACCGGACAGCGAGAACCGTCCGACGACGGGCACAGTGCCGGGTTTGAACACCGCGGCCTTGCTCACCCGGGTGCCCGCACCGGTGCTGGTGAACGTTCCCGTCGCGGCCAGACCCTTGGCGTGGTTGCGCCGGAATCCGTCGTGGCGGCCGGAGATCTGCTCGAAGCGGTCGGTGAACCGGGCCGGTGTCAGGGCGTCCTGCCGCAGCCAGCCCGCTGCCTCGGCCAGGCCGCCCACGCCGACGGCGACGACTCCGCCGACCGCGGCCAAACCGAGCAACGCCCTCCGGCGGTTGAGCTCCGGAACGTCATCGGATTCCATCGTGATCGCACCTCTCCTCGCCACCGGACTCCGTCCAGTGTGAAACGGTATGCCGTTGCGCGCCGTTCAATCGGGCGAATGCGATGCCGTGCGGGTGTCTGCGGGGGCTTCTACCCCCTTAGATGCATGCATTGGTTGACGCAACGGTGCTAGCGTCCGCTGTGATCTCAGCCGTCAGTGGAGGAGACGGCGGAACTCAAACGGTTCCGTACACAACCGAATAATCGAGCAGAGGACCAATGACCCGCAACGAGGAAATCTCGTCCGGCACGGAGTACCCATCCGATCCACTCGGCGCGACCGATCCGCGCGACCTCACGCTGCCGCTGTACGGGGCCACCTTCGGCCAGGCAGTGTCGCGCTTCTTCCGCAGCTACGCCCGCTTCTCCGGACGCGCGTCGCGCAGCGAGTACTGGTGGGTCCAGCTGGCCGTCGCAGTAGCCGCCGTTTTCTGCTTGGCCGTCGTCGCCGTAGCCGGCGATGCCAGCGCGCTCGGGCGCCTGTCCCTTGTACCCGTGGCGGTATTCGTACTGGGGTGCGCGATTCCAAGCTGGGCACTCCTGGTCCGCCGACTCCACGACGCCGACTTGTCAGGATGGCTGTCCCTGCTATTCCTGTTGCCCTACATCGGATCCGTGTTCCCGATCATCTTCGGCGTGCTACCCGCAAAGCCGCTGGGTGAACGTTTCGACCGCCGTGATGTCTACGATGACGACAACGATGACGACGACGACGATTCGGCTCCCGGATGGGACGCAATCGATTCCGCCTTCGCACGGCTGTACCCAGGGCTCGGTGATGTCGCACCTCATTTCGGACGCACCGATGCGCGTCTGCCCGGTGAGGGAATCTGGGGCATCACCGCCTACCCGAATACCACGGCCCCTCAGCCGCATTGGCACCTGGTCACCTACGGGTTCTCCAACGTGTTCGCTTCCCACCCATCCCCCGACGAGGACGAACCCTGGGCAGACTTTGAGTGGACCTTCCGAGTAGCTGCCGACATCGACGTCACTCAGCCACTTGCACCGCAAGTCCCCACGTGGTCCCTTCGGCTGCTGCAACGGCTCGGCGACCTGGTTTTCAGCGGAACAGATACGCTCGACATCGGTCACCGCATCAAAGTCGGCGGCCCGATCACACTAGGCGAACCCCAAACCGACCTGACCGCAATCATGTTCGGCGAGGATCCTCAACTCGCTCCGATCGACACCGGATACGGTCGCCTGCGCTTCGTCCAGCTCGTCGGGGTTACCGATGACACTGTCGCTGCCGCACAATCGCTAGGTAACGGTACCGCCGGCACATTGCAGATACTCGAGAAGATGGCCAAGACCAATCCCCTGCTGGTCACCGACATCAACCATTCCGCAGCAACGTGAGCGTGCGCATGAGCATTCAAGTGTGGAATGCACTCGGCGGCACACCGTGCCAGCGTTTGAACGCATGGCAGAACGTCGAGATCTCGGTGTAGCCGAGACGTCGCGAAACCTCCTCGACGGTAAGTCCCACGCTGCACAACAGATCGACTGCCAACGCTGACCGCGCCTCGTTGATCAGGGCCCGAAATGAGGTGCCCTCGTCGGCCAGCCGCCGCCGCAGGGTTCGCGGGTGGACACCCAGTTCGGCGGCAACCTCCGGCAAGGCTGGAAACCGGCCGGGGTCGCGAAACAACTTGCTGCGCACCACAGCTGTGATACCGCGACGTTGTTCATATCGCTGCATCAACACATCGCACTGCGCGATACACAGATCGAGGGTGTACGGATCAGCTTGCGGCAACTGCTCGTCGAGCATCGCGCGGGGGAAGTGCAAACGGGAGTGTGCGCGGCCGAACGCCACATTCGGTAGCGGCATCAAGACCAGCAGCGGCTGCATCACTTCCTCGTCGATCGACACCTCGGCAGATATCCGGTCGGCGTACTGCGACACCACCGGATACGCAAAACTCGTTGTGGTGGCTACTATTCCGGCGATATCCCGTTCGACAAAGAAGCGCTGGACATCGCTGGGTAGATGGCCGGCGTTGATTTCCAGTAGGCACTCGTCGGCACCGTCGAACAGCTGCAGGTCGATCTGCAGCGTGGTCAGGGCGAAGTAGCGCATCGCGATGCTGAACAGTTCTCGCAGCGTGGCACAGGACATGACCGCGAACCCGAAGAGGCCCATGTGCGTCAGGGCCGACCGGCCACCGACGTCCACCCCCAATCCGGGTTCATCGGGCAGCCGAGCCTGCAGGTGACGGACCGCGAGGATCTCGTCGTGCGCGCTGATCACCCCGTCGGGATCATCTAGGTCCGCCGGCGTGACGCCGGTTCCGGCCAGGACCTGCGCCGCCGGGACACCCCGCTCGGCCGCCACCTCACACAACACCCGGGTGGCATGGATCGGATGGCACACATCGGCCGTCCAAGTTGATCCCGAGATCGATCCTGACCTGGCCATCAGCCCCCAGCCTGTGTCCCAAAATCACAACTCTGTGTCCGATAGTCCCATTCCTCGGCAGTCCTGTCACTCATACGCTGGATTCATGGCGGCACCCGCGGCACGACTGAGCACCTGGACCATGACCCGCGAGGCGATTACGGTCGGATTCAGCACCGACAGCGGTTTCCTGACCCGGACACAGGGCCGGAACATCACCAGATACCGCTGCGCGGGAAGACGTTTCGTGTCGATCGCACATCCCGACTACGTCGACCATGTGCTGCACCAGGCCCGCCTTCGCTACGTCAAGTCCAACGAATACGAACCGATCCGCGCCGCGGCCGGAATCAACCTATTGACTGACGAGGGCGACTCCTGGGCCGGCCACCGGGCGGCGCTGAACCCGACGTTCGCGCGCCGTCACCTCAACGAGATGGTCGACCTCATGATCGATCCGGTCCAGCGCGCTACCGACGAGCTCACCGAACAGGGCGATGGCGTGCGGTTCGACATGCACACGGCGATGGTGGAAACGACCCTACGGGTGGTCTCCAACGCCCTGTTCAGTCAGGATTTCGGACCGATTGTGCACAGCATGCGCGATCTCACCACGCGTGGGCTCAGGCGCACCGAGAAGCTGGCCCGGCTGGGCCTTTTGGGCCTGCTCCCCCGCCCGGTCTACGAGGCCATGGCGGCGAGCACGTACTCCGGGATCCCGCTGCCCCCACCGCTGCGCGAAGGGCAGCGGATCGCCTTGGCCCTGGATGAAGCGGTGAACACCGTGCTCGACGAGCGCCTCGCGCATCCCACGGAATCGGCGGACCTGCTCAACGTGTTGTTCGGCGCCGACCACGGAAGCTGGCCCCGCCAGCGCGTCCGGGACGAGGCGCTGACGTTCATGCTCGCTGGGCACGAGACGACCGCCAACGCAATGTCGTGGTTCTGGTACCTGATGGCGCGCAATCCCGACGCCCGGGACCGGATGCTGGCCGAGGTGGACTCTGTAGTAGGTGCGGGACGTCCGGCGGCCGCCGACCTGACCCGGCTCCCGTGGACCACCGCGTGCCTCCAGGAGTCGCAGCGGTACTACTCCGCCGTGTGGATCATCGCGCGCGAGGCCGTCGAGCCCGACGACATCGACGGCCACCGCATCCGGCCAGGCACGACAGTGATCATCCCGATCCACCAGATCCACCACGACAAACGGTGGTGGCCCGACCCGGAAACCTTTGACCCCAACCGATTCCTCGGTGACGCTTCCAAGAGCCGGCCGCGCTCGGCGTACCTGCCGTTCGGGGGCGGGCGCCGGATCTGCATCGGACAGAGTTTCGCGCTGATGGAGATGGTGCTGATCGCCGCGATCATGAGCCAACGGTTTGTTTTCGATCTCGATCCTGGCCACTCGGTGGAGATGGAGGCTACGTTGACATTGCGACCCAAACACGGCGTCCACATGGTCGGACGCAGCCGAGAGGTGGCCTGATGCCCGACTTTCACACCCTCATCGTCGGCGCCGGATTCTCCGGTATCGGCACTGCCATCGCGCTGGACAAGGCCGGCCTGCACGATTACCTGATCCTCGAAGCCGGGGACGGAGCAGGCGGCACCTGGTACTGGAACACCTATCCCGGTGTGGCCGTGGATATCCCGTCGTTCTCCTATCAGTTCTCGTTCGCACAGTCACAGAAGTGGTCCCGTACCTACGCCCCAGGAAACGAGCTGCGGGGCTACGCCGACGACTGCGTCGACAAATACGGTCTGCGGCCCCGCATCCGGTTCAACGCCACCGTCGCCCGCGCGGTCTTCGATGACGACGAGAGCATGTGGCGGCTCGAACTCGATTCCGGCGACGCACTCACAGCCCGATTTCTGGTCAACGCCAGCGGGGTGCTGACCATCCCGAAGTTGCCCGAGATCGACGGCGTGGACTCCTTCGCCGGGACCACCGTGCACACCGCCCGGTGGGACCATACCCAGGATCTGACGGGCAAGCGGGTCGCGATCATCGGGACCGGCGCCTCTGCGGTCCAGGTCATCCCCGAGATCGCGCCGAAAGTAAAGCAGCTCACCGTGTTTCAGCGCACCCCCATCTGGTGCTTCCCGAAATTCGACGTACCGATCCCGCCGGTCGCCCGGCGGCTGATGCGGCTCCCCGGCGGGAGGACGCTGCACCGGCTGATCAGCCAGGCGTACGTGGAGTTCACCTTCCCGCTGGCCGCCCAGTACTTCACGATCAATCCGTTCGCCAAGCGGGCGGGCGCGGCCGGGCGGGCCTACCTACGCCAACAAGTGCGGGATCCGGAGGTACGCGACAAGCTCACCCCGCGCTACGCGGTGGGATGTAAACGACCGGGCTTCCACAACAGCTACCTGGCCACCTTCAACCGGGACAACGTGCGGCTGGTCACCGAGCCGATCGACAAGATCACCGGTTCCGGTGTCGCCACCACCGACGGGGACAGCCACGACGTCGACGTGCTCATCCTGGCGACCGGTTTCAAGGTGATGGATGTGGACGCGCTGACCTTCGACATCGTGGGGTCGGGCGGGCAGTCACTGAGCGAGTTCTGGATGCAGCACCGGATGCAGGCCTACGAAGGCGTGAGCGTGCCCGGCTTCGCGAACTTCTTCTCGGTGATGGGCCCATACGGCTATGTCGGGTCGTCGTATTTCGCGTTGATCGAGGCCCAAACCCGCCATCTGGTGCGCTGTATCGCCCAGGCCGACCGGCGTGAGGCCCGTCGCGTCGAGGTCCGCCAGGAGGCCAACGACCGGTACTTCGCCGAGATGATGCGCAAGCGTCACCGCCAGATCTTCTGGCAGGACAGCTGCTCACAGGCCAACAGTTACTACTTCGACCGCAACGGCGACGTGCCGTTGCGGCCCGCCACCACAGTGGAAGCCTACTGGCGTAGCAGAACTTTCGACCTCGACGATTACGCGTTCACCTCGTAGCCATTCAGGACTCGGCGCATGCCTTGATCGCGGCGAGGGTCTGCTCCATTCCGGCTTCCAGCAGTTGGGTGAAGGCCTGCTGTCCACCGAGGTGCGACTCGGTCAGTTCGAGCGAAAGTTGCGATATTCCGTCGGGGGTCTCGCGCCGTTGTGTGAGCACCGTGGCAGCAGCACCGTCAGCGCTGATCGAGAACGACCAGATCGCGTAGTTCTCGGTGATGCGGAAGGCGACCTCTTTCTCGGACTCGTACCGCACTACCTCTCCGTGCGTGACCCACTCGAGCTCACCCTGGCGGTTGAGGTTGGTGAACGTGGAACCGAGCCGGATTTCATCGTCGGGTTCGCGCAGCTTCACTGATATCACCTGCGGACTCCACTGTGGCATGCGTCGGATGTCGCGGATGATGTCCCAGACCACGGAAGGTGTTGTCTCGATGGTGATCCGGCGTTCCAGTAGCGCCTTGAAGCTGGTGGTCATTACCCCTCCGATCTATACGACCGATCGGTCGCATATTGGTCAACGCCGACCGTACGCGACTCGGCCGCCCTACGTCCAGAGTGTGGCTACTGTGACCTGATGACCGTTTTGCCTGCAGCTGACGGGCGGAGAGCGCGTGGCGATGCCACCAGGCGGCTGGTCGCGCGTACCGCTGCAGACATCGCCACCACACACGGCCTGGACGGGATCACCGTGGGTGGCTTGTCCACATCGACCGGGGTGAGCAAAAGCGGAATCCTCACGGTCTTCGACAACCGGGAGGCGATCCAGCTGGCCGCAGTAGCTGAAGCGCGCCGGGTCTACATCGACGTCGTAATCCGTCCGGCGCTGAGCTGTCCGTCCGGAGCCGCGCGGCTCGACGCCCTTCTCGATTCCTGGTTGGCGTACCTGCGTGCCGAGGTGTTCCCCGGCGGCTGCTTCGTATCGGCGACATCGGTCGAGTTCGGGCATCGCACCGGCACCGTGGCCGATGCGGTGCGAAACCTGAAGCGGGAGTGGCTGGATCTGCTGGAAAACGAGTTCTCCGTGGCAGGTTCACCCGATCCCGGCGAAGACGCCTTCCGGTTCGATGCCTACCTGACTGCGGGCAACACTCGCCGCGAGCTTTTCGGCACCGATGCCGGACTGGAGTGGGCACGCATACTCGCCGGTCGCGTTGTCGAGCCCTACCGCACCTGATCGACCCCGCCCAGATCAACGCAATGGTCGCTGCGCCCTAGGAATCACAACCATGGCGTAGATCTCGCGGCGATGCCGCCCGGGCAACACAACAGCCCCCGATCAGCGATCGGGGGCTGTTCGCAGGAAAAGTTACACCGAGGCCTTCAGGTCGTCGACCTTGTTGAGCTGCTCCCAGGGCAGCTCGATGTCGGTGCGCCCGAAGTGGCCGTAGGCCGCAGTCTGGGCGTAGATGGGCCGCAGCAGGTCCAGGTCGCGGATGATCGCGCCGGGGCGCAGATCGAACACGCTGCTGATGGCCTTCTCGATGCGGGCCGGGTCGACGGTCTCGGTGCCGAATGTCTCGACGAACAGGCCGACCGGGGCAGCCTTGCCGATCGCGTAGGCGACCTGCACCTCGACGCGCTCGGCCAGGCCGGCGGCGACGACGTTCTTGGCCACCCAGCGCATCGCGTACGCGGCGGAACGGTCGACCTTTGACGGATCCTTGCCGGAGAAGGCGCCGCCGCCGTGGCGGGCCCAGCCGCCGTAGGTGTCGACGATGATCTTGCGACCGGTCAGACCGGCATCACCCATCGGGCCACCGAGCACGAACTTGCCGGTCGGGTTGACCAGCAGACGGAAATCGGAGGTGTCCAGCGTCTCGTGGTTGAGATCGGCCAGCACGGTGTTGACGACCTTCTCCCGGATGTCCGGGGTCAGGGTGCCGTCCAGGTCGATACCGTCGGCGTGCTGGGTGGACAGCACCACGGTGTCGAGCCGCACCGGCGTCTTGTCGTCGTACTGGATGGTGACCTGTGTCTTGCCGTCCGGGCGCAGGTAATCGAGCACGCCGTTCTTGCGCACCTCGGTCAGCCGCCGCGACAGCCGGTGGGCCAATGCGATGGGCAGCGGCATCAGCTCGGGGGTGTCACCGATCGCATAGCCGAACATCAGGCCCTGGTCGCCGGCGCCCTGGGAGTCCAACGGATCGCCGGCGCCCTCGACGCGCGCCTCGTGGGCGGTGTCCACACCTTGGGCGATGTCAGGCGACTGTGCGCCGATCGCGATGTTCACACCGCACGAGGCGCCGTCGAAACCCTTGGTCGACGAGTCATAGCCGATCTCCAGGATGCGATCGCGCACGATCTTGGGGATGTCGGCGTAGGCGGAGGTCGTGACCTCTCCGGCGACGTGTACCTGACCGGTGGTGACCATGGTCTCCACCGCGACGCGCGACTTGGGATCCTGCTCCAGCAGCGCGTCGAGCACCGAGTCGCTGATCGCGTCACAGATCTTGTCGGGATGTCCTTCGGTTACCGACTCACTGGTAAACAGGCGACCTTGGCTCACGGTCTGCTTCCTTCCTTGCCGATCTGAAAAAGTTTTCAGTATCAAACTACTTAGTTAGGCGAATGATATCTATGCCCTGTTGCACCCAAGCGCGTGGGACGCCGAAGCGCAACCCTTATCCGCACATCGATGCGTGCGTGGCGTCACCCGTCGTGCGTGCCCAGAAACGCCCCGATCGCGTCCACGATACGGGTGGCCATCAGAGTCTTCGAACCGTGTTCCAAGGCGGCCTCCGCGCCATCGGCGCTCAGTAACCAACCGTCGTTGCTGTCCACCTCGAACGCACGATTCTCCCCCACTGCGTTCACCACCAGCAGGTCACATCCCTTGCGCCGGAGTTTGGCCCTGGCGTGGAACAGGACGTCGCCATTGGCATCGCCGGTCTCGGCGGCGAAGCCGACGATGGCCCGCATGTTCGGCAACTGCCCCTCGGTCCGGGCGCGCACCGCTCCGGCGAGCACGTCGTCATTGCGGACGAGGTCGATGGAATTGGGCTCCGAGGCGCTGCCCTTCTTGATCTTGCTGGTCGCCACCTGCGCAGGCCGGAAATCCGCGACGGCCGCGGCCATCACCAGGACATTGGACTCGGGGGCGTACTTGGACACCGCATCACGCAATTGCGCGGCCGAACCGATGTGTACGACGTCGACACCGGCCGGGTCGACCAGACCTGCGGTGTTACCGGCGACAAGGGTCACCTCTGCGCCCCGCTGAGCCAGGACGCGGGCCACCGCATATCCCTGCTTGCCGGAGCTGCGGTTGCCGATGAACCTCACCGGATCGATGGGCTCACGCGTACCGCCGGCAGTCACCAGGGCCTTGACCCCGGCCAAGTCGTAGGGCAGCCCGTCGCTCCGCTCGAGCAACAGATGCGCGAACGTTGCGATCTCTTCGGCCTCAGGTAGCCGCCCCGCACCGCTGTCAGCCCCGGTGAGCCGTCCCGATGCGGGTTCCAGCACCACGGCGCCCCGACCGCGCAGAGTGGCGACGTTGTCGACCGTGGCCGGGTGGAACCACATCTCCGTGTGCATGGCGGGGGCGAACAGCACCGGACATCGCGCCGTGAGGAGCGTGGCAGTCAGCAAGTCGTCGGCGCGGCCGGCCACGGCACGCGCCAACAGGTCGGCCGTGGCGGGTGCGACGACAACGAGATCGGCCTCCTGGCCGATACGCACATGCGGTACCTCGTGGACGTCGGTGAAGACGCCGGTGTGCACCGGATTGCCCGACAGGGCTTCGAACGTGGCGGCCCCGACGAAGCGCAGCGCCGACTCGGTGGGCAGCACGCGCACCGAGTGGCCGGCCTCGGTGAGCTGACGGACCAGGGTGCACGCCTTGTAGGCGGCAATGCCGCCGGCCACACCGACGACGACTCGCTTACGCGCGCTCACGTGCCCAGTCCTGGCCTGACTACTCGGCGCCCTCGGTGTGCTCGAGCAGGTCCTCGTGGATCTCCCGCATCGCGATCGACAGCGGCTTCTCCTGCAGACCGGGCTCGACCAGGGGGCCGACGTACTCAAGAATGCCGTCGCCCAACTGGTTGTAGTAATCGTTGATCTGACGTGCGCGCTTGGCGGCGTAGATCACCAGCGCGTACTTGCTCGACGCGCGGTCCAACAACTCGTCGATGGGCGGGTTGGTGATGCCCAGCGGAGTGTCGTAGGCGCTGGCGGCGGACGAATCGATGTCGTCCGCAGCGGCCAGCTGCGCATCGGCGTGCGGGGTGCTCACTAAAAAGTCTCCTGGCGGTTATGGCGAAAATGCGTTTTGAGAACAGCCTGCTGGTGGCTCGCGGATCCGATCGCGTCGGTCCCGCCACGATGAGTCAGCGACTGTCCACCAGCAAGGATACCAATTCAGCACATGCAGTATCCAACTGGCGGTTCACCACGACCTGGTCAAAATCAGATTTGGCGGCCATTTCGGCCCGCGCCGTCTCCAAGCGCCTGGCCATGACCTCGGGCGTCTCGGTCCCACGGCCGGACAGCCGGCTGACCAGCTCGTCCCAACTCGGCGGTGCCAGGAACACCGATACCACCTCGGGCATGGCCTTCTTGACGGCCTGTGCTCCGGCCAGATCGACCTCGATCAGCACCGGGCGCCCGGCCCGGGTGGCGTCCCGAACCGGCTGGGCCGGCGTCCCCGAGCGGTGCAATCCGCCGTGGATGTCGGCCCATTCGAGCAGCTCACCGCCATCGATCAGCTGCTGGAACCGCTCTTTGGACACGAATGTGTAGTCGACTCCGTCGACCTCCCCCGGCCGCGGTGCCCTGGTCGTGACCGAGACGGAGAAATACAGGTCGGGAAGCCGCTCCCGCAGACAGCGGACCACGGTGGACTTCCCGACGGCGGAGGGGCCGGACAACACGACGACCGGAGCCGTCGCTGTGCGTTGCCCAGCCCCCCTACCAGCGCTCAATGCGGGAGCCTCTACTGGTCGAACTTCTCCAGAAGGGCCTTGCGCTGACGATCACCGAGGCCGCGCAGACGGCGGGTCGGGGCGATCTCCAGCTCGGTCATGATCTCCTGTGCCTTGACCTTGCCGACCTTGGGCAGGGCCTCGAGCAGCGCGGAAACCTTCATCTTGCCCAAGACCTCATCGGTCTCGGCATCGGTGAGCACCTGCTTGAGGTTGGTGCCGCCACGCTTGAGCCGATCCTTGAGCTCGGCTCGCGCTCGACGTGCGGCAGCAGCCTTCTCCAACGCTGCCGCGCGCTGTTCGTCGGTCAACTGGGGAAGGGCCACGGTTTCCTCCGTCTCCTGGCGATTTCTCTTCGGCCATCTCTTGTTTTTTACGGCTGGAGTGCAAACCAGCCAGCGACGACGAACCTACCCACGCTGGCTGACTAAAGCGAACGCCACCCCCTGGTTACGACGCCAAAAGCCCAGCGTGTAGTGCGCGCAGACGACACCCGACTTCCCCGCGAAAACGTCTCCTGGCATCGCCTCCGGCGCCGCACAGGGCCGGATATTCCTGCAAGTCAAAGGGTTTCGAGCGACCGATAGCTAATTAGCCAGGCGTCCAGCAGCGGTTCCGGCACCCCCACACCCGGTTACCGCCGGGTATTCGAGAAAATTTTCGCTGGTCACGGCGTGTCGGGCGTGTCGGAGCCCCTGACACGCACGTCAAGGCGATGCGTTTCATGACGCCTAAGCCGCGCCTAGTTGCCACATAGCGATTACACAGCTTGGCTAAATAGCCTCCCCAGGTCGGGTATCCATGACCCCGAAGGGAAGCTGGACATGAACATCAAGCGTCTGACCTGCATTTCTGCCGTCGCCATAGCTCTGGGAACCGCCACCTTGGCAGCGGGAGCCGGCGCGGCAGCCGCGCAACCCGGGCCGCCATGCGGATTCGGCAACTGCCAGGGCCCCGGCGGGCCGGGTGGACCGGGCGGCCCCGATCATCCGGGCGGACCGGGTGGACCGGGCGACCGTGGCGGACCAGGTTGGCAGGGTGACCACGGCGGACCTGGTGGGCCCGGCGGGCCTGGTGGGCCCGGCGACCGCGGTCCGGGAGGACCAGGTGACCGGGGCCCCGGAGGACCGGGTGACCGCGGCCCTGGCGGCCCTGGCGGACCGGGATGGCCGGGTGACCACGGCGGACCTGACGACCGCGGCGGACACTGGGGCCCGCCACCCCCCGATCTGTCCTGGCGCGGGATGGACCAGGGCAGGTTCGACCATCAGCCGTTCAACTACAACGGCAGGTGGGTGACACCGCTGTTCAATCCGGACTTCAACGGATGGGGCTTCTGGTTCTTCGGAATCTGGATTCCGCTGTGACCCGCTGCGCCGCAATGATTCTGACGGCCGTCTGACCAATCCGATTGCGCTCAGTGGCTTTTCGAGTCATCGCTTTCCACGACCGGGTCGCGACAGCGCGACGACCGCGACCCAGGCGTGGAAAACGGCGCTGGGACACGACGGAAGCGTCGGCTGGGCCCCCACCATGGGCCTGCCGACGCTTCACCGCGCTCAGGCGAGATAGGCGACCTCGTCGCGCAGCCGTTCGGCCGCCGCGCGCAGATCGGCCACCGCCGGGCCCTTACGCAGCACTTCACGTGACACTGCGGGCAGCACCAATCGGGCACCGCCGAACCCACGCAGTGCGTCGGCACGCCCGCCCTGGGCTCCGACACCGGGAACCAACACCGGCCCGCCCAGCGCAGTGAGATCGGGCAGTTCGGTCACCGTCGCCCCGACCACGACACCGACCGATCCGGTGGACGGGGTGGCGGCCCGATTCACAGCGGCTCGATTGATACGGGCCACGTCATCGACGACGGACTGTGCCACGGTGCGTGACCCGGCCATCGCGCGCTGCACGCTCGGCCCTTCCGGGTTGGAGGTCGCAGCCAGCACGAACACCCCCCGGCCATGGGCCGCGGCAGTGTCCAGCAGCGGCTGCAATGACCCGAAGCCCAGATACGGCGATGCGGTGACCGCATCTGCCGCCAGCGGCGAATCTCCGGCCCACGCCGCGGCATAGGCCGCCATGGTCGAGCCGATATCGCCGCGCTTGGCATCGGCCAACACCAGTACCCCGGCCTCGCGCAGAGCCGCCATCGTGCGTTCGAGCACCGCGAAACCCGCTGAGCCGTAAGCCTCGAAGAACGCCACCTGCGGCTTGACAATCGCGAATCCGGCGAACGCCGTCACACAGATGTCGCTGAACGCAGCCAGGCCCTCGGCGTCGGTGGACAGACCCCACGCCCGCAGCAGTTCGGGATGCGGGTCGATGCCGGGACACAGAGGCCCCCGCTCCGACACCGCGTCGGCCAGCCGCTGCCCGAAAGCGTCCATCGTCAGCGCGATTCCAGCGTGCTGTGCAGTTCCTGCAGTGACATCACGCCGATGTCGCCGCGGATAGCCGCCTCTATACCCTGTACCGCGGCCGAGGCGCCCTGCACCGTCGTCACACACGGGATGCTCATCGCCACTGCGGCCGAACGGATCTCGTAACCGTCGACGCGCGGACCCGAGTTTCCGTACGGCGTGTTGATCACCATGTCGACCTCACCGGCCTTGATGGCATCCACCGAGGAGGGTAGATCGCCGGTTCCACTGGGTTTCTCCGAATGCTTGCGCACCTCGTCGCAGGGAATACCGTTGCGGCGCAACATCTCCGCGGTACCTTCAGTAGCCAGCACCCGGAATCCGAGATCAGCCAGCCGCTTGACCGGGAACACGAGGGAACGCTTGTCGCGGTTGGCCACCGACACAAAGACCGTGCCCGAGGTCGGCAGCGACCCATAGGCCGCGGTCTGGCTCTTGGCGAACGCGGTACCGAAGTCGTGGTCAATACCCATGACCTCACCGGTCGACTTCATCTCGGGTCCCAGCAGCGAGTCGACCTGGGCGCCGTCGGCCCGCCGGAACCGGTGGAACGGCAGCACGGCTTCCTTGACCGCCACCGGCGCGTTGCGGGCAATGTTGGCCCCGTCGCCGGTCTTGTTCAGCACACCCTCCGCCCGCAACTCGGCGATGGTGGCACCCAGCATCACCCGGGCACAGGCTTTTGCGAGTGGTACCGCCGTAGCTTTTGAGACGAACGGCACCGTGCGGCTGGCGCGCGGGTTGGCCTCCAACACATACAGCACGTCGTCCTTGAGCGCGTACTGGACGTTGAGCAGTCCGACCACACCGATGCCGTGGGCGATGGCCTCGGTCGCGCGGCGTACGGCTTCGATGTCGCTGCGGCCCAACGTCACCGGGGGCAGCGCGCACGCCGAGTCGCCGGAGTGGATACCGGCTTCCTCAATGTGTTCCATGATGCCGCCGATGTACACCTCGTTGCCGTCGCACAGGGCGTCGACGTCGATCTCGATCGCATCCTCGAGGAACCGGTCCACCAGCACCGGGTGCTCCGGGGACAGCTGGGTGGCCCGGGCGATGTAGCCCTCCAGAGTCGCTTCGTCGTAGACGATCTCCATGCCGCGTCCGCCCAGGACGTAGGAGGGCCGGACCAGCACGGGATAGCCGATGTCGGAGGCGATCCGCCGGGCCTGCTCGAAGCTGGTGGCGGTACCGAACCGCGGTGCGGGCAGGCCGGCGTTGACCAGGACCTCGCCGAAAAGCCCACGGTCCTCGGCCAGGTCGATGGCGTCGGGCCCGGTGCCCACGATCGGAACCCCGGCTTCTTCGAGGCGCTTGGCCAGGCCCAGCGGCGTCTGGCCGCCGAGCTGAACGATCACACCGACGACGCCGGGACCGGCTCCGTCCTCGCCCTTGCCCGACGTGTCCTCGGCGTAGTAGACCTCCAGCACGTCCTCGAAGGTCAGCGGCTCGAAGTACAACCGGTCGGCGGTGTCGTAGTCGGTAGACACCGTCTCGGGGTTGCAGTTGACCATCACTGTTTCGAAGCCGACCGCACTCAACGTGGTCGCGGCATGCACACAGCTGTAGTCGAACTCGATGCCCTGGCCGATCCGGTTCGGACCGGAACCCAGGATCAGTACCTTGGGCTTCTCGGTCTGCGGGGCCACTTCGGTCTCAGCAGCGGGGTCGAGCTCGTAGCTGCTGTAGTGGTAGGGCGTCTTGGCGTCGAACTCGGCGGCGCAGGTGTCGACTGTCTTGTACACCGGGTGGATACCGAGCCGACGACGCAGTGCACGTACACCCTTCTCTCCGGCCAGTTCCGGTCGCAGCGCGGCGATCTGGCGATCCGAGAGCCCATTGTGCTTGGCCCGCCGGAGCAACTCAGCGTCCAGCACCGGCGCTTCCAGCAGTTCGACGCGCAGCGCGACCAGACTGGCGATCTGCTCGATGAACCACGGGTCGACGCCGGACGCTTCGGCCACCTGTTCGACGCCGGCACCCAGCCGAAGCGCATGTTCGATGTCGTAGAGCCGACCGTCGACCGCGGTACGCAGCCCGGTGAGCAACTGCTCGACCGTGAGATCGGGGTCCGGGCCGGTCCAGAACCCGGCCCGGCTGGTTTCGAGGGACCGCATCACCTTGCCGAGTGCCTCGATGAAGTTGCGGCCCAAGGACATCGCCTCACCGACGGACTTCATCGTGGTGGTCAGCGTGGCGTCGGCACCGGGAAACTTCTCGAAGGCGAATCGCGGCGCTTTGACCACCACGTAGTCCAGCGTGGGCTCGAAACAGGCGGGGGTCTCTTTGGTGATGTCGTTGATGATCTCGTCGAGGGTGTAGCCGATGGCCAGCTTGGCCGCGATCTTGGCGATCGGGAAGCCCGTCGCTTTCGACGCCAATGCCGAGGACCGCGATACCCGCGGGTTCATCTCGATGACGATGAGGCGGCCGTCGCGCGGGTTGATCGCGAACTGGATGTTGCAGCCACCCGTGTCCACACCCACCTCACGCAAGATCGCGATCCCCAGGTCACGCATCTTCTGGTATTCGCGATCGGTCAGCGTCATCGCCGGCGCCACGGTCACCGAGTCGCCGGTGTGCACACCCATCGGATCGAAGTTCTCGATCGAACAGACCACAACCACGTTGTCGCGGTGATCGCGCATCAGCTCGAGCTCGAATTCCTTCCAGCCGTAGATCGATTCCTCGATGAGCACGTTCGCGGTCGGCGAGGCGGCCAGGCCCTCACCGGCCATCCGATCGACGTCCTCGGCCGAGTACGCCATGCCCGAGCCCAGGCCGCCCATGGTGAAGGACGGACGCACCACTACGGGCAGGCCCAGTTCGCCGACCGTCTCACGGACCTCGTCCATCGTGAAGCAGACACGCGACTTCGCGGACTCGCCACCGACCTTCGCAACGATGTCCTTGAACTTCTGCCGGTCCTCACCGCGCTGGATGGCATCGAAATCGGCGCCGATCATCTCGACCCCGTAGCGCTCCAGGATTCCCCGGTCGTGGAGGCCGACCGCGGTGTTCAGCGCGGTCTGCCCGCCGAGCGTGGCCAGCACGGCGTCGATCTTGTTGCCCCGCTCGGCCTGCTGCGCCAGCACCTTCTCGACGAACTCCGGCGTGATCGGCTCGACGTAGGTGTGGTCGGCGTACTCCGGGTCGGTCATGATCGTCGCCGGGTTCGAGTTGATCAGACTGACCTGGATGCCCTCGGAACGCAGCACCCGGCAGGCCTGGGTGCCCGAATAGTCGAACTCGCAGGCCTGGCCGATGACGATCGGGCCGGACCCGATCACCAGAACGTGGTTGAGGTCAGAGCGGCGTGGCATTACTTCTCTCCTGCCATCAGGTCGACGAACTGGTCAAACAGGTACTCGGCGTCGTGCGGGCCGGCTGCGGCCTCCGGGTGGTACTGGACCGAGAACGCCCGGCCGTCGGCCAGCCGGATGCCTTCCACCACACCGTCGTTGGCGCAGGTGTGGCTGACCTCGGCCGAGCCGAAGGGAGTGTCGAACTTCTCCCCCGCTTCTCCTTCGAGGGCGAAACCGTGGTTCTGGGCGGTGATCGCCACCCGACCGGTGATGTGGTCGATCACCGGAATGTTGATGCCCCGGTGGCCGAACACCATCTTGTAGGTGGACCGACCCAGTGCCCGGCCCAGAATCTGGTTGCCGAAGCAGATGCCGAACAGCGGGATGCCCGCGCCGAGCACCTCCCGGGTCACCGCGACAATGTGGTCGGCGGTGGCCGGGTCGCCGGGTCCATTGGACAGGAACACGCCGTCGGGTTTGAGATCGGCGATCTGATCGAAGGTCACCGATGATGGCAGCACGTGGCTGCGGATCCCACGCCGCGCGAAGTTGCGCGGAGTGTTGGTCTTGATACCCAGGTCGATCGCTGCGACGGTAAACCGTTGGGTGCCTTCGGCTTCCACAATGTAGGAGCTATCAGTACTGACCTGTCCGGCCAGATCGGCACCCAGCATCGACGGCTGGTCGAGAACCCGGGCCACCAGTTCGTCCAAGGACGCGGCACCTGAGCCCGATGTCGCCGCTAGCGCGGCTCCGCCGAACACCCCGGCCTTCATCGACCCGCGGGTGCGCAGGTGGCGCACCACCGCCCGGGTGTCGATCCCCGCGATGCCCACGATGCCCTGGCGGATCAACTCTTCGTCGAGCGTCCCGCTGGCGCGCCAGTTCGACGCCCGCGGCGAGGGGTCACGCACGGCATAACCGGCGACCCAGATCTTGTCGTCGCGGCTCTCGCCGTCCTCGCTGTTCCACCCGGTGTTGCCGATCTGCGGCGCGGTGGCGACCACGATCTGGCCGTGGTAGCTGGGATCGGTGAGCGTTTCCTGATAGCCCGACATGCCGGTGGAGAACACCGCTTCCCCGAGGGTCTGCCCGACCGCACCGAATGTCGTACCCGTGAAGATGCGCCCGTCCTCAAGTACCAGGACCGCCTTGCCGTTGCTCGTTTTCGCCTTGTTCGTCATGCCTCTTCCTCCAGCCAGCGGTCGTACTCTGCGCGATTGTCGGCGCGGAACCCGGTGTCGATCTCGGTGCCCGAGGGCAGCCGCCACCTGATGGCCAGGATTCCGTCGTAAGTTAGTGCCTTGCCTGCGATTCCACGCTCGGTCCTGATCGCAGTGACCGACTCGGCGGGAATCCAGATCGGCCCGGCCCCGCTGCGCTGCATCATGATTCCCTCGGGGTAGCGGGTCAGCACGGCCTTGGCCCGGAAGCCCAGACTGGCTGCGGCCACCTTGTCGTTCCAGTGCGGTACCACCGTGCTGCCGACATACATGCCTTTGACGGGCGGGATGATGGCCGCGCCGACGGAGTCGGGCAGCGACGGCAGGGTGCCGATCAATTCGGCCTGCCGCTGTGCCCGGTGCAGCCATCCGCGCATCATCTGGCGGATCAGGAACGCGATCAGGACGGCCAGCACGGCGGCCAGGACCAGCGACGCGATCAGCGTGGGGGTGTTCACTCTGCCGATCCCCCGGTCGCTGCGCTCCTGCCCGCCGGAAGACACTTCCCGTGCAGCGCGGTGACCTTGCCCCGCAGCAGTGTGGCGGTCACGGTCGCCGGCAGCGTCATCGATTCGAAGGGCGTGTTGTCCGAGCGGCTGGCCAGCTCATCGCCT
Organism: Mycobacterium sp. IDUB_9; assembly: GCF_055419505.1. NCBI lineage: Bacteria > Bacillati > Actinomycetota > Actinomycetes > Mycobacteriales > Mycobacteriaceae > Mycobacterium > Mycobacterium sp. IDUB_9. Next base: position 251,375 of record NZ_JBVAXU010000003.1, read on the forward strand.
TCGACTGTCCAGGTCGCGTCGGGATCGATCACCGTGAGGTTGGCCGGCTCGCCCACTTCCAACGGCCGGCCCTGATCGGGCAGCCCGACGATGGCCGCGGGGGCCTCGCTCATCACCTTGGCGACCCCGCGCCAGGTCAGCAGGCCGGGGCGCACCATGGTCTCGGCCACCACCGACAGCGCGGTCTGCAGGCCGAGCATGCCCGGGCGGGCGACCGAGAATTCGCAGCACTTCTCGTGCTCGGCGTGCGGCGCATGGTCGGTGGCCACGCAGTCGATGACTCCGTCGGCCAGCGCCTGACGCAGTGCGACGGCGTCGCTGGATTCCCGCAACGGCGGGTTGACCCGGTTGCGCCCGTCGTAACTCGCCAACCGGCCGTCATCGAGCAACAGATGGTGCGGGGTGACCTCGGCGGTGATCGAAATACCTTGCGCTTTGGCCCATTTCAGCAGCTCAACGGTTCCCGCGGTGGACGCGTGGCAGATGTGCACCCGGGCCCCGGCATCGCGGGCCAGGATCGCGTCGCGGGCCACGATCGACTCTTCGGCAGAACGCGGCCAACCCGCCAAGCCGAGCTTCGCGGCGTTGGGCCCCTCGTGCGCAACGGCGCCGACGGTCAGGCGCGGCTCTTCGGCGTGCTGTGCGATGAGCACCCCGAGGCCGGTGGCGTATTCCAGCGCCCGCCGCATCACCAGCGGGTCATCCACGCACAGACCGTCGTCGGAGAACATCCGCACCTGGCCGACACCGTCTGCCATCAGGCCCATCTCGGTGAGCTGCTTGCCTTCCAGGCCGACCGTGACCGCGCCCACCGGGTGCACGTCGACCAGGCCGACCTGCTGGCCGCGGTTCCACACGTGGTCGGTGATCACCGCGGAGTCGGCCACGGGGTCGGTGTTGGCCATCGCGAACACCGCGGTGTAACCGCCCAGAGCCGCTGCCGCCGAACCGGTTTCGATGTCCTCGGCGTACTCGCGACCCGGTTCACGCAGATGGGTGTGCAGGTCGACAAAGCCCGGCAGCAGCACCTGGCCGGAAGCCTCGATCACCTCGGCGTCCTTGGGAGCTGTGAGAGCCGAACCGATCTCGGCGATCTGTCCGTCGGCGATCAGCACGTCGAGCGGCTCGCCCTCGCCGTAGAGCCGGACCCCGCGAATGAGTACCTGGTTCGTCATACGCTGATCGCCTCCCGATCCGCGCCCACCAGCAGATGGAACAGCACCGCCATCCGCACGTGAACACCGTTTGAAACCTGTTGCAGAACAGCCGATTGCGAGGAATCGGCAACCGGGAACGCAATCTCCATGCCGCGCAGCATCGGGCCCGGATGCAGTACCACGGCGTTGCCGGGCAGCATCGCCTGACGCTTCTCGGACAGCCCGTAGCGCACCGAGTACTCACGCGCGGACGGGAAGAACGCACCGTTCATGCGCTCGGCCTGGACCCGCAGCATCAATACCGCGTCAGCGGCGGGCAACTCGGCATCCAGATCGTGCGACACCGTGACCGGCCACCCGGACACCCCGACCGGCAGCAGTGTCGGCGGCGCCACCAGCACCACCTCTGCGCCCAGTGTGCTCAGCAGCGACACATTCGATCGCGCCACCCGGCTGTGCAGGACGTCCCCGACGATCACCACCCGTCGGCCCTCGACAGAGCCCAGCCGTTGACGGATGGTCAACGCGTCGAGCAGGGCCTGGGTCGGATGCTCATGGGTGCCGTCACCGGCGTTGATCACGCTGGGCCCGCCGCCGCTCTCCTCGGTGGTCCACTCGGCGAGCTGTTGCGCCGCACCCGAATGCGGATGGCGGATGATCAGTGCGTCGGCTCCGGCAGCGCGCAAGGTCAGCGCGGTGTCGCGCAGCGACTCCCCTTTGGCCACCGAAGATCCCGACGAGCTGACGTTGATCACGTCGGCGCTCATCCACTTGCCGGCGACCTCGAACGACACCCGGGTCCGGGTGGAGTTCTCGTAAAACATCGTGATGATGGTGCGGCCGCGCAACGTGGGCAGCTTCTTGACCTCACGGCCCAGCAGTGCCTCGCGGAAACGGTCGGCGTCATCGAGGATCGCCGTCGCGTCGTCACGGGTGAGGTCCTGCGCCGAAAGAAGATGACGTGTCGTCATTTTGCAATCACTACCCCATCACGGTCATCGTCCTCGGACAGCAGCACATGGACGCTCTCGGTCCGCGAGGTCGGCACATTCTTGCCGACGTAATCGGCGCGGACCGGAAGCTCACGGTGCCCGCGGTCGACCAGCACCGCCAGTTGCACCACCCGCGGACGGCCGATGTCACGCAGTGCGTCGAGCGCTGAGCGCACCGAGCGCCCGGAGTACAGGACGTCGTCGACGAGGATCACGACCGCGTCGTCGATGCCACCGGGCGGGATCGATGTTGCGGCCAGTGGTCGCGGAGGCTTGAAGTTGAGGTCGTCGCGATAGAGCGTGATGTCGAGCGCACCGACCGGCAACGCCACATCGGCGAATTCGTTGATCTTGTCGGCCAGCCGCCTGGCGAGTGTCACACCGCGCGTGGGGATGCCGAGAAGGACGACCCGCTCACGTTCGGCGGGATCGTCAAGAGCGGTCTTTTCGATGATCTGATGGGCGATCCGGGAAATGGTGCGGCCGACGTCCGCCGCAGACAACAATTCCCGGTCGGCACTTGAAGAGCCCATGAGGTGACCCTGACCTCCTTCTCCGCCTCTCGGGACGGATCGTTAAAGGACGTCGAACTGCCGCGTAGCTTAGCAGGCCGCAAACGCGAGCCCGCCACGATCACCTCGCAGAGTCGCTGATGACGGCGTCCAATTCGGTTCCCTTTGTCTCGGGCAACAGCACGGTCGAGACGATGCTGACGACGACGAATGCCGCCATCATCGCCCCAACAGCCCAGCTACCCAGCGTGGCCACCAGAACTCCGGCGACCAACGGCGGAATGGCCCCGCCCACGATGCCGGCCAGATTGAACGCGAGACCCGCGCCGGTGTAGCGGTAGCGGGTGGCGAAGATCTCAGGCAGGAATGAGGCGATCGGCCCGTAGGACAGCCCGAAGATGCAGAAGATTCCGGCGATCGCGACCGCGAAGCCCACCGCGGAACCCGAGTCGATCAGTGGCATCACCACGAACGCCCACGGCAGGGCAAGGACGAAGCCGGCCAGGATGACGCGTCGCCGGCCGTACCGGTCACACAACACCGCCGATATCGCCGAGAAGATCATCAGTGCGACGCCGGCGAGCACACCGATACCGAGGATCAGGCTGCGCGGGTGCCCGATGCGGGTGCTGGCGTAGCTCATCAGGTAGGTGCCGCCCAGAAAGCTCATCGTGAAGATGCCCACCATGCACCCAGCCGCCAGCGCCACCTGCCTGGTCTGGGCGCGGAACAGTTCGGCGAGCGGGGCCTTGGGCACGCCACCGGTTACCTGCTCCCGGGCGAAGACCGGGGTCTCGTCGATGCTCAACCGCACATACAGCGCCACAATCAGCAGTACGGCGCTGAACAGGAACGGCAACCGCCAGGCCCAGTCCAGGAACATCGCGCTCTTCTCGCCGATGGTCACACTGACCGTGAAGACCACCAGGTTGCTCACCGCAAGCCCGGCACCCGCACCGAGTTGGGTGAACATTCCGTACATGCCGCGTTTCCCGGCCGGTGCGTACTCGGCACTCAGCAGCGCCGAACCTGCCCACTCCCCGCCGACGGCGAAGCCTTGCAACAGCCGCAGCGCCAGCAGGATGATCGGTGCGGCGACACCGATCGTCGCCGCGCTGGGCACCAAACCGACGCAGACGGTCGACAGACCCATGATCAGCAGCGTCGCGATCAGAGTCTTCTTGCGGCCCAGTCGATCTCCGAAATGGCCGAACACCGCGGCACCGATCGGGCGGGACAGGAACGCGACCGCGAAGGTGCCGAGTGAGGAGATGGTCGCCATGGTCGGCCCCATGTTCGGGAAGAACACGTGGGGAAAGATCAGCGCGGCGGCGGTGCCGTAGATGTAGAAGTCGTAGAACTCGATGGCGGTGCCGACGAAACTCGCGAACGCCACCCGCCTCATGGGATTGCGCTCGCTGCCGGGCGCCGAACTCGGTTCGTCCTCGACCTGATCCTGCTGGGTCATCTGCCTCTTCTCACACCGGGATATTCGCCAGAGAAGTATTCACTTCCGCGCCGCTCACCGCTGTATCGACTTGATCTCCAGGAACTCCTCGAGGCCGTACACACCTGCCTCACGCCCGTTGCCCGACTGCTTGTATCCGCCGAACGGTGCGTTCACGTTGAAGGCACCTGCGTTGATCTGCACCTGGCCGGCACGGATCCGGCGGGCGATCTTCTCGGCCCGATCCTGCGACCCGGACCAGACGGCGCCGGCCAGGCCGTAATCCGTGGCGTTGGCGATGCGTATCGCGTCGTCCTCGGAGTCGTAGGCCTCGATCACCAGAACCGGACCGAAGACCTCCTCCTTGTGGATCGTCATTTCCTCGGTGACGTCGGAGAACACCGTCGGCCGCACGAAGGCGCCCGGCGCGCCGGTTTCGGTCTCACCACCGGTGACCAGGCGTGCCCCTTCGGTCACCGCCGCGCGGATATGGCCGAGCACCCGTTCCTGCTGCGCCCGAGACGACAGCGGGCCCAGCGCGGTGCCTTCGTCGGCCGGATCGCCCACCGGCAGCGCATCGGCAGTCGCCTTCGCGAGTGCCTCCACCTCGGACAGCTTGTCGCGCGGGACGATCATCCGGGTCAGCGCCGAGCAGGTCTGTCCCGAGTTGAGCATCATCGTCTTGACCGATGCGGGTACGACCGATTCCAGGTCGGCATCGTCGAGAATGACATTGGGGCTCTTGCCTCCCAGCTCCAGCGAGACACGCTTGATGGTGCGGGAGGCGACTTCCTGCACCCGCCGGCCGGCCCGCGTGGAGCCGGTGAAGCTGACGATGTCTACGTCGTCATGCCCGGCGATCGCCTCACCGACATCCGCCCCGGTACCGAACACCATGTTGAAAACACCTGGGGGAAGCCCGATCTCGTCGATGATCTTGGCGAGCTTGATCGCGCACAGCGGGGTGATCTCGCTGGGTTTGACCACGACGGTGTTGCCGGCGGCCAGACCGTAGGCGACCTTCAGAGCGATCTGGTGCAGCGGGTAGTTCCAGGGCGTGATGGCACCCAGTACCCCGAACGGCTCGCGCACGATCGTCGAACCCCGGTACTCGCTTTCGAACTCGTACTCGCGCACGATGTTGGCGGCCTCGGCGAAACTGTTGAGCGGCAGCCCCAACTGGATCGCCCGGGAAATCGAGATGGGACAACCCATCTCGGAGGAGACGGTACGGGCCAGGTCCTCGGCGCGCTCGGCCAGCTTTCCGGCGATCGCGGCGAGGTAGTCGGCACGTTCACCGACCGAGGTCGCCGACCACGCCCCGAAGGCGGCGCGCGCGGCCGCGACGGCGGCATCGACATCGGCCGCGGTGCCGGCCACGACCTCGGCGATCACCTCGTCGTTCGCCGGGTTGATCACGGGTATGCGGGCCGTGCCACTCGAAACCGCCCACTTGCCGTCGATGTAGTTGCTGTCGTGGATCTGCATGGTGTCCCTTTTCCGGTTCAGTAGTCGGCGTCGGAGTAGACGATCAGACCGCGAAGGTTCTTGCCGTCGAACATGTCTCGGTAACCCTGGTTGATGTCCTCCAGGCGGTAGCGAGTCGTCACGAGCTCATCGAGCTTGAGATTCCCGGAGCGGTAGAGATCGAGCAGCTTGGGTATCTGGGTGCGGGGCCCGACGCCTCCGAACACGGCACCCTGCACCCGCTTCTGCAGCAGCGTCAGCTCGAACAGGTTGAGGTCGACGGTCGACTGGGTGAAATCGCCCATGCCGGTGACGATCACCTGTCCGCCCTTTCCGGTCAGGCTCAGCGCCTGCTGGATGTGTTCGCCTTTGATCTCACCGACCGTGATGATCGAGACCTGGGCCATCTTTCCCCAGGTGAGATCGGGTAGTTCAGCTGCGGCCGCCTCGACGGACGCGAAGGTATGGGTGGCGCCGAACTCGAGCGCCTTCTTCCGTTTGAAGTCGACGGGGTCGATCGCGACGACAAAACGGGCACCCGCGAACCGCGCACCCTGCACGGCGTTGATCCCGACCCCGCCGATCCCCATCACGACGACAGTGTCCCCCGGCCGGGTGTCACCGATCTCGGTCGCCGAGCCCCAACCGGTGGAGACACCGCAGCCGAGCAGCGCGGCCACCTCCAGCGGCACGTCATTCTCGATCTTGACCACCGACGCCTCGCTCACCGTGACGTAGGGCGCGAAGGTGCCGAGCAGGCACATCTGGATGACGGGCTGACCGTCGCGGGTGACCCGATAGGTCTTGTCGGAGACGGACAGCCCGGTCAGCAGGCCGGCGCCCTCGTCGCAGAGGTTCTGAAGCCCGGTGGCACACGACGGACACGTGCCGCAGGCCGGGACGAAGGCGAGCACGACGTGATCGCCTTCAGCGAGCCCGGTGACTCCGGGGCCGACCTTGGTGATCACGCCGGCCCCCTCGTGGCCGCCGAGGACCGGCATGAAGGGCACCGGGCTGCTGCCTGCGACGACATGTGCGTCGGAGTGGCACAGGCCCGATGCCGCCAACTGCACCTGAACCTCGCCGGCAACAGGATCGCCGAGCTCGACCTCACAGATCGTCCACGGCGCGTCGATCTCCTCGACGACAGCTGCCTTTACCTTCACGGGAATCTCTTTTCTCGTGGTGCCGGACACACTATTGGATCAACTGAGATGTAGATCACTACTCGAACCGTAGAGGCAAGGCGCCAACTCCCCTGGCCCGGGTCGAGGTATTCGGGCTAGGGCCGATGGCAATGCCGCCGCTGGATAGGCTGCTCCGGATGAACCTCGACGGCAATCAGACGTCCATCCGTGAGGCGATCGATGCCGGGCTGTTGGCCGGCGCGGTCACGCTGGTGTGGCAGGCGGGCAAAGTGCTTCAGGTGAATGCCCTGGGTTACCGCGACGTCGATGCCCAGTTGCCGATGCAACGGGAGACCATCTTCCGGATCGCGTCCATGACAAAGCCTGTCACGGTGGCGGCGGCGCTGGCGCTGGCCGAGGAAGGCGAGCTCGCGCTGAACGAGCCGGTCACGCGATGGCTGCCCGAGCTGGCCGACATGCGGGTGCTGCGCGACGCGCGCGGCCCGCTGGACCGCACCGAGCCGGCGCGGCGGCCCATCACCTTCGACGACCTGATGACCCACCGCAGCGGGCTGGCCTATGTGTTCTCGGTCCTCGGGCCGCTTGCCTCGGCCTACGGCAAGCTGTCGCTGCGCCAGGATCAGGACCGCTGGCTGGCTGAGGTGGCCGCATTGCCGCTGGCGCATCAGCCCGGCGAGCGCCTCACCTACAGCCACTCCACCGATGTACTGGGGATCGCGCTGTCCCGCATCGAGGGCAAGCCGCTGGCCCAGGTGCTCGATGAGCGGATCTTCCAGCCGCTGGGCATGGCCGACACCGGGTTCTCGGTCGACGCGGCAGGCCGGCGGCGCACCGCGACGATGTACCAACTGACCGCCGACAACAAGCTCACCCACGATGTGATGGGCCCGGCACCGATCACCGATCCCCCGTTCTGTACCGGTGGAGCAGGATTGTTCTCCACGGCCGACGACTATCTGAAGTTCGCCCGAATGTTGTTGGGTGGCGGCATGCTCGACGGCGTGCGGGTACTTTCCGGGGAATCGGTGCGGTTGATGCGTACCGACCGGCTGACACCCGAGCAGAAGCAATTCCAGTTCCTCGGCGCTCCCTTCTGGGTGGGCCGGGGCTTCGGCCTGAACTTGTCGGTGGTGACGGATCCGGCGAAATCGCGACAGTTGTTCGGTCCGGGCGGGCTGGGCACCTTCAGTTGGCCCGGCGCCTACGGCACCTGGTGGCAGGCCGACCCCTCAGCGGACCTGGTTCTCATCTATCTGATCCAGAACCATCCGAACCTGGGCGTGGACGCCGCGGCCATCAGTGGCAACACGTCGCTGGCGAAACTGCAGACCGCGCAACCCAAATTCGTTCGACGGACGTATCATGCGCTCGAGCTCTGACCATCTGATCGACTCGTAGTCACGGCCGCTGCGCATACGCTGTGGCGCATGACGCAGCCCACCGTTCTTGTCAGCGGCGCCGGGGTCGCCGGACCCGCACTGGCCCATTGGTTGAGCGACTACGGCTACCGGGTGGTCGTGGTGGAATCCGCGCCCGGGATCCGGCCGGGCGGGCAGACTGTCGACTTGCGTGGCGCCGGTCGCGACGTGGTGACCCGAATGGGCCTGATGGACGAAATGCAGCGCCGATTGATCGATCAGAAGGGAATCGCGTGGGTCCGGGCCAACGGCACCCGTCGCGCCGAGATGCCGGTGACGGCGTTTCACGGCAACGGCGTGGTGTCGAAACTGGAGTTCCTGCGCGGTGATCTGGTGGACGCGCTGTACGAATACACAAGGGCACGCACCGAATTCCGGTTCGACACCCGCATCACCGCGCTGCGCCAGTCCGGCGGTCGAGTCGAGGCCACGTTGAGCGACGGCGCCATGGTGACCGCGGATCTGGTGGTCGGGGCCGACGGGCCGCACTCCGCGGTCCGGCGGCTGGCGTTCGGACCCGAGGAGCAATTCGTCAAACTGCTCGGCGGCTACAACGCCTGGTTCACCGCTCCTGACACGGCCGGCCTGGACGGCTGGTACCTGATGTATCAGGCGCCCGGACTCAACGCGTCGATGCGCCCGGCACATGACCCGGCACTCTGCAAGGCCGGTTTGGCGTTCCGGTCAGGGCCCCTGTCGTTCGACCGCCGCGATCCCGACGAGCAACGGACTTTGCTGGCAAGACATTTCGCCGGCGCCGGGTGGCATTGCGAAACGCTGCTGGCCGCAGCGGCCGACGCCGGCGACTTCTACTTCGACGCCTTCCTACAGGTGCGGATGCCGACCATCTCGACCGGCCGCGTGACGCTCGTAGGTGATGCCGGCTACTGTGCCTCACCGTTGTCCGGGATGGGTACCAGCCTGGCCCTGGTCGGCGCTTACGTCCTGGCCGGCGAACTCGGTCCGGCCGAGTCCCTTGATACCGACAAAATCCCGGATGCGCTGACGCGGTACGAGGCAGTGATGCGGCCCTACATCGACCGGTGCCAGGCCCTGTCGCAAGGCATTGACGGCTACCTCCCCAAGTCGTCCAGCGATGTCGCGGTGACCGCTCAGGTGATGAACTGGATGCAGCGCCGGCCGTTCCGTGGGTTCGCCGAGCGCAAATGGTTCACCACCGCCGACGCGGTCGACCTGCCGCACTACCCGTTGCCGTCGCGCTGAGGCGCCGCTAGGCGTCCGCCCGGTCCGCCGACGCCGCGGCCAATTTGGCCTCGGCGATCCGGTAGAAGCCGTCGAGCGCGGGCTCTTCGATGCTGAGGTACTCGCACACGACGTCGCGTGCGACCCCGGCGTCGCGCAGCCGCAAGGCCAGCGAGTACGGCAACGGAAGCTGCCGCAGCGCCCGTTCGTGTTGCTCGCCCTCGTCGGCCATGCGATCCAGCATGGGACTACTCAGCGGAGCCGGAGCGAGTAACCCCCTACCCGAATCATCGGTGCCGTCGGGGTAGCAGGCCGATCAGCTCGTCCCGGGTGGACACACCGGTTTTCGCCATGGCGCGGTAAATGTGTCCCTCGACGGTGCGCACCGAGAGTTGTAACCGGTCCGCGATGGCCCGGCTGGACAACCCCGTGCCGATCAGCATGGCGATCTCACGTTCGCGGTGGGTCAAGGGCAGATGCGCCGCCGCAGCGAGCAACGCCGGCGTGGCCGCACCGCCGCAGGCCTCGGCCAGCGCCGTGGCCCGCGCCGCCGCAGCCATCGCCGAGCCGCGCATGTCCTTGCGCCGAAACGCCACCGCGGCCAGACCCGCCGCGTCGGCGGCGGCCACCAGGTCGCCTAAAACCTCGAATTCGATTGAGGCCTTTGCCAACCCATCGCCGTCATCGCGGGCAAGGGCCCGGCACAGCGCGGCCGCGGCGCCTACCCGTGGCCCCTCGACCAGCCTGGCCAAGTCATCGAGCCGGTGCCTGCGGGCATGGTCTCCGAACTGCGCCGCGATCTGCAGGCACCACACCTCCGCCGCCAATTGCCCGTTGGCCCTGGCGGTGTCGGCGGCAGCGAGCGCGATCTGGACACCCTCCGACACCGCACCCTGGGTTGCAGCGACCCATGCCCGCACCAGGGAGTGTTCGTAGGCGAGGTAGTGCCAGCTCGCGTGACGGCAATCATCGAGTTCGGCCAGGGCGGCGTCATCGGCCAGACCCGCGATGGCCAATGCCGTGACCCTGGGCAGGTGAAACCGGTAGCCGAACCCGTTCGACTCCCCCGCGGCCCGCATCATCTCGACCGCCGGGTCCAGCAATCCGGATGCCACAGCGAGGTCACCGGCTGCGAAGGCGGCACGGCCTGTCAGCGCGACACCGAATACCTGTGCCGCACCCGGCCGCCCGGCGGCTCGACGGCTCATCTGCTCGGCCTCCTCGCGCGCCTCACGGATGCGCCCGGCCAGCAGCAGCGCGCCGATGTGGGCGTCGGCAATGACGAACCGCGTATGTGCGGCATCGAAGGAGTTGTCCGTGATGCGGTAACCGACATGCGCGGCGGCCACTGCGTCGTCTGTGCGCCCCGCGTCGCCGCACGACGCGGCCACCGCCCACGCGGTCACCGCGCCGACGATGGCAGGCAGCGCGTCCAGATCCAGGTCGCGGGATGCGGCCTTCGCGCGCTCAGGATCGCCGTGCGCGGCCCAGTGCACCGTGTAGAACGCGTCGATCGCACCCCGCGCGTCCGCCGGGATGCCCGCCGCCGCATCGTCGACGTGCCGCTTGGCGCCCGCGGGATCGGCAAGCGACCACAGCATGTTGGAGGCACGTAGGAACGCCAGCCGGGCGCGACCGTCGTCGGTGAGGCCGGTGGAGTCGATCGCATCGAGCACCGCATCCGATTCCTCGCCGCGGCTGAGCCACGACAGGGCATGGGCGCGAATGAAATTCGCCTCGGTGTCGGCTCCGGCGGTGATGGCCCCCTGGGCCAGCCGGTCGGCCAGTGCCAGATCGGACAGCCAGACCGCGCCTTGCGCCGCGCGGGTCAGCAGCTCGGGATCGACCGGTAGATCGGAATCGAGCATCAGTGTGGCGCGCCGTACCAGCACCGGCATCGCGTCGCGATCTCTCCGATCTCCGAGTGCGGTGGCCACCAGCCCGCGCAGCCGGCGCAATCGAGCGCCCGCCAGCCGGTTGCGGCGCACCTCGGCGTACAGCGGGTGAGCGACGCGGACCTCGTGGTCGGCGGTATCGATCGTGATCAGTCCACGCGTCTCGGCCGCGGCCACCGAATCGGCATCGGTGATCGCGGTCAGCTGATCCAGCTGGACCGGCTCAGCCACGGCGAGCACATCGACGACCTCGCCCACCGCCGGTGGTAGCGCACCGATCCGGGTCTCGATCAGTTCGACCAAACCGGGCGGCATCACCGGATCTCCTGTCCACCGCCAGACACCGTCGCGGCAGGCGAGCCGCCCCTGAGTGACCTCCTGCTCGACGATGTTGCGCAGATAGAGCACGTTGCCCCGGGTAAGCCGCCACAACCGATGCGCCGCTTCGGCATCGAGTGAGCCACCGAGCGCCGCAGCCAGCAGCCGGGTCGACTCGTCCCGGGACAGTGGTTGCAGATCCAGTCGCTCGAACCGGCCGCCGTCACATGCCGCCATCACCTCCGCCGGTAGCGGTGCACCGGAGCGCACCGTCAGCAGGAGCTTGGCGGCGCGGCGCTGCACGGTCTGCTGCAAGACGAAACCCGACAACCCGTCGAGCAGGTGCGCATCATCGACGCCCACCAGCACCGGTCGGCCATTCGACGCGGAGGTCAGTCCGTCGATCACCCGGCCCACCAATTCCGCACTGTCGGCGTCCGAGGTTCCCACCCACCGGGCGAACGTTCCCAAGGGCAGGGTACGGGCAGCCGATGTGCCTACCGCCCAGCGCGTTTCGTCCCCCTTGGCGTGCGCCGCCGAAAGCGCTTCACGGGCGATACGGCTCTTGCCGACCCCCGCACTTCCATAGATCACGACCCCGGACAGCTCGGCGGAGGCCAGCGCGGCGCCGATCAGCCGGGTCTCCTCCAACCGCCCTGTCAGCGGCCAGGCGAGTCGCACGCATCGAGATTAAGCCGAGGTCCGGTCGTTAGCGGCGTTAACGACGAACTTCGAGTCAATACGTTTGAGCGTCGGCACGGGGTCTGCCGGGAAATTGAAGTAGTGCAGTACGCGCGTCACCTCTGGGCCTGCGGTGGAACGGTGATGATCTGTCGATCCATGAGGGATCCGGCGCGAGTCGAGAGGGCCGAAGAGATGACTTACATCGAAATTCCCGAGAGCCGCAGCCGGGACAAAATCGACATTGCCGGCGGCGAGACAACAGAAAGTCTTGACGAGCTCGACGCTCCGGTAATTCCTATTCCGCCGTGGCTCATCCCCGCCGCAAGCGGGCTCTACACCTGGCGGCTCGTGGATGTCCTGAATCTTCCTCCTACCGATGCAGGGGTGGACGGACAGGCGAGGGGTAACGGACAAGAATCATCGCTGCCTCCGATTCTCTTGCGGCGCGAGGAATTACGTCTCGACATCGATCGGCAGTACCCGCAGATGACAGCGAGTGGGACATCGTTCGCCGTGACAGAGCGCTATCACTGGGTAGCGTCGCTGGCGAAGATCGGAGTCAACCATTGGTCCGGTCCGATTTGGTTCAAGGACGGCGATGTTGCGGCCTTCGGATACACCAATGTCGATGTCAGGGCTGTGAAGAGTCCCTTTGTCAATCAGCGGTCGGCGAAGGTCACGTTCAGTGGCGGCGGGCAGAGAATCTTTACTCGGATCTACCGGTGGACATCGTCAGCGTTTCACCCGGTCGAGTTCGAGTTCGACCACACGCCTGATGCCAACCCGGTGTATGCCATTGACACCCATGCGCATCCGAACCGGCCGGTGTCGTTGCCGTCGGAGAATTTGTCGATCGAGGATGTGTTCGCCCGCGCGGGCTTCAGTGTGACGAAGTCAAGCGGCGACAGTGTCGTTCCCGTCGGTGGAGCCGGCGCCAACGGAATGTGGAGCGACGCGGAGATGCACGATGCCATGCAGACCTACTGGTCGCGTTTCAAGAATGCCCCGCAATGGTCGATGTGGACCTTCTGGGCGGCACTGCATGATCAGGGAACTTCGCTGGGCGGGATCATGTTCGACGATATCGGCCCCAACCACCGCCAAGGTACGGCAATCTTCACCGAAGCATTCATCAAAGACCCACCCACCGGCGATGCGGCTCCCGACGCCTGGGTGGCGCGTATGCGGTTCTGGACTGCGGTGCACGAGATGGGTCATGCTTTCAATCTGGCCCATTCGTGGCAGAAGGCTCTCGGCACGCCCTGGATCCCGCTTTCCAACGAGCCCGAGGCCCGTTCGTTCATGAACTACCCCTACAACGTCCAGGGCGGACAGGGGGCGTTCTTTGCCGACTTCCCATTCCGGTTCAGCGATCCTGAGTTGCTGTTCATGCGCCACGCGCCGGCTCGCTTCGTACAGATGGGTAATGCCGACTGGTTCGACCACCACGGGCTTGAGCAAGCCGAGCTCGATGCACCGTCGACGTATCGCGTGGAGGTGAGGGTCAATCGGGACAGGCCAGTGTTCGAGTTCCTTGAGCCCGTCATATTGGAAGTCAAACTCACGAATACCGACAGCCAGCCAAAGCTTCTGCCCTCAACTGCCATCGACCCGCAGGACGTGCTCGTAATCCTCAAACAGAAGGGCAAGCCGGCGCGCCAATGGATGCCGTACTCACGGCAGTGCCTCAAGCTCGACATCACTGTCCTGCAACCGGGTGAATCGATGTACCAAGCGCTGCCGGTTTTCGCCGGGCTCAACGGATGGGACGTTTCGGATCCCGGGGTCTATCAGATTCAGGTTGCGGTCGACGTCGGCGGACGGGTGGTTACCAGCGCCCCGCTCCAGCTGAGAATCGCGCCGCCCCGAACCTGGGACGAGGAAGACGTTGCGCAGGAGTTCTTCTCCGAGGATGTGGGCCGCACGCTGGCGTTCACCGGTACGGCAGTCTTGACGTCGGCCAACGAAGTGCTGCGTGACACCGTCGAACGGTTGCCCCAGAGCCGGGCAGCCATCCATGCCGCGGCGGCTCTGGCGGCCCCGCTCGCAAAGGATTACAAATTGCTGGTGATCCCGGAGGCGCCGATCTCGACGAACCGCGTGGCTGAGGCAGGCGGCATCGTCGAGCAACGACCGGCGCGTGTCGATGATGTGGTGAAGCTGATCGGGGATAGTGTGCCGACACTTGAAGCTGCAGAAACCTTTGGCCACATAACCTTCCGCCGCAACGTGGAGGCGATCAACCAGGCTCTGGCATCCAGTGGCGCAGTCCAGCCCGCCGCGGCGATGCAGAAGTCATTGGGCGACATCCTGGGACAACGCGGCGTTCTGCCTTCCGTGGTCGACGCAGTCGACGACAAAGCCAAGGCGCTCGCTGCCGTGGCTTCGAGGGGGGCCGGGAAGAATCGACGGGCCAACGGCAGCAATGGGGATCGGCAAGCACAGAAGCGGCGGGACTCGTGAAGCTGCACATCGAACTGCAGGAGGGGTGGGGCGGCGATCTCGTCGAGGTCACCGTCGCCGGCAAGCGAGCCTACGACGGCCGCCCCACGACCCGAATGCAGACGGGCTATGCCGCCGGCGTTGAAGTTGATCTACCGGACACCGAGGAATCGGTGCCTGTCGAGGTCCGTCTTCCTGATCGCGGCATAGTCGCCCGCCACGAGGTGAGCACCCGACATGAAACGTGGGTCGGCCTGAGCCTGGAGGGCGAGGTCGTGCGGGTACGCGAACAGCCAAATCAGTTCGGCTACGTCTGAATCGACTTGGGCGGTGATCGAGCTCGTCCGCACGAATTGATCGTGCGGAGTCGCGAGTGCATTGCGCCCGCGTGTTCACCGACCGGTGGTGCCGTCGATCAGTTCGCGCAAGATGTCCGCGTGACCCGCATGGCGGCCGGTCTCTTCGATCATGTGGGCCATGGCCCAGCGGACGCTGGCCGCGGGTCGCCCCGGCCGGGATCGCGGAAGCGGTGCCGCGAGGTCGGTGCAGTCGTCGAGCACCTCGTTGGCCTGCTCGACGGCATCGCGATAGCGGGCCACCACATCGGCCATGCTGTCCGACGGTTCGACCGAGAACGTGGCCTTCCAGTCGGCGACGTCTTCGCCGAGAAAAATCCACCGTTCGACGTGGGTCAGGTGATTGAGAAGGCCGAGCAGTGTGGTGCCCGACGGCACCGAGAACGCCCGGGCCGCCGGCTCGGGCGCGCCGTCGACCTTTGCGGCGATGGACGTGCGGAGATAATCGAGAAATCCCCGCAGCACCTCGGATTCGCTGTTGCCCGTCCCAGGCGGCGGGCTGTCGCGCCTGCGTTGCTGACTGGTGTGCACGATGCCCAGTATCAGCGTGATCGCGCCTCACGGCACGGAACTTGCTGTCCGGGCAAGGTGCCGCTCAACCAGCCACAGCGGCGGTGCCGCTCATCCAGCCAGCGCCTGACGCGCATAGGCGCGCACGTCGGCGTCACTGTCGTCCAACGCCACGGTGAGGGCCTGACGGGCCGTCGATTCCGATCCCGCCCACCTGCTCAGGCTCAGTACCGCCGCCTTGCGGACATCGAGGTGCTGGTCCTCCAGCGCCCGCGACAGGGTGGGTACCGCGACCGCGGGCACCGCCCCGGCCAATGCCCGCGCCGCGCCCTGGCGGATCTGCCAGGCCGATTCGGTGAACGCCTTCTCGACGCTGACGACGTCATCATCGGTGCAGCCGACGGCGCCGAGAGACGCCAGCGCCGCCGCCCGCACGAGCGGGTCGGGGTCATCCAGCGCAACCCGCACCGCTTCCGCGCCGGCCCGCAGGGTCGCCAGGCCTCCCACCGCGGCGATCCGCACTTCCCGGTTCTCGTCAGTGGTGGCCGCGGCCACACCCACGTGGTCGTCGACCGATACGAGGGCCCGCACCGCTTCGATCCGGACCCGGTGGTCGGCATCGGTCGACGCGTCCCGGTACGCCTGGGCGCTGCCGACGCGCCGGGAACTCGACAGGTACACCGTGGCCGCCCGAACCACCGGATCGACGGAGCCCAGCCGGTCGACGAACGCAACCGGATCGGGCAGGACCTCGACGAGTTCGCGAACCGCATCCGAGGTTTCCCGCCGCACCCCGGCGTCGTCGTCGGCCAGTGCGGCCACCAGCGCGGGCTGGTACCCGTCGGGCAGATGCTCGACGAGCGTGGCGACCGCGGTACGGCGCACGCCGGCGTCCGCGTCGGTCAGGTAGGTGTTCAGATCCTCCAGCGTGGGTTCTTCCAAGGCCAGCACCGCGGCGATACGCGGTGACGGCGGCTGGGCCGATCCCGCGCGGACCCGGGAGTGCTCGGCCGACGGAGCCCTGCCGCCGTGCAGATGGGGTTGTTCGACTCTGGTCACCGGATCCTGCGACGTCAGGTGGTCCAGCTCGGGCACTGCGACGAAATACGGTGCCACGGGACGTTTCACGAACTGCATGACACCGTCGGCGTCCTTGTAGAGGTTGAGGTGGTAGCGCCACTCCTGATCGTCCCGCTGGGGCAGATCGGCACGGTCGTGGTAGAGGCCCCAACGTGATTCGGTCCGGGTCAACGAGGACCGGGCCGCCATCTCCGCGCAATCACGGATGAAGGACACCTCGGCGGCACGCATCAACTCGTGCGGGGTCCGGGCGCCGATACCCTCGACCTCGCTGACCATGCGCTCAAAGGTCTGCACTGCGATCGACAGCTTGGTGGCTGTCTTCGGCGGTGCCACATAGTCGTTGACGAACCGCCGCAGCTTGAACTCGACCTGCGGTTGCGGCGGGCCATCCGGGTGCCGCAGCGGCCGGTAGATGAGCTCGTGGGCCTGGGCGATCTGATCATCCGGTAGTTGCTCGGGTGCAGCAACTTCCGACAGCGTCGAAGCCGCGTGCTCACCGGCCAGATCCCCGTAGACGAACGCGCCGATCATGTAGTTGTGCGGAACGCATGCCAGGTCGCCGGCCGCGTACAGACCGGGCACCGTGGTGCGGGCATGCTCATCCACCCACACACCCGACGCGGAATGCCCGGAGCACAAACCGATCTCGGAGATGTGCATCTCGATGTCGTGGGTCCGGTAGTCATGCCCCCGGTTGGCGTGGAACGTTCCCCGGGTGGGACGTTCGGTGGTGTGCAGGATGTTCTCCAGCGTGGTCAGCGTTTCATCGGGCAGATGGCTGACCTTGAGGTAGATCGGTCCGCGGGCCGATTCGATCTCCTCCTTGACCTCGGACATCATCTGACCCGACCAGTAGTCGGAATCGACGAACCGCTCCCCCAGTGCATTGACCTGGTAGCCGCCGAACGGATTGGCCACATACGCGCACGCCGGGCCGTTGTAGTCCTTGATCAGCGGATTGACCTGGAAGCACTCGATTCCGGAGAGTTCGGCGCCGGCGTGATAGGCCATGGCGTATCCGTCACCGGCGTTCGTCGGGTTCTCGTACGTGCCGTACAGATAACCGGACGCGGGAAGCCCGAGTCGACCGCACGCCCCAGTGGACAGGATCACAGCCTTCGCCGCCACAGTGACGAATTCGCCTGTGCGAGTGTTGAATGCCGCGGCGCCGACCGCGCGGCCCTGATCGGTGAGCACACGCACCGGCATCAACCGGTTCTCGATGCGGATCTTCTCACGCATCGAGCGTTGGCGCAGCACCCGGTACAGCGCCTTCTTGACGTCCTTGCCCTCGGGCATCGGCAACACATAGGAGCCCGATCGGTGCACGCGCCGTACCGCGTACTCACCGTGCTCGTCCTTCTCGAACTTGACCCCGTACCGCTCGAGCCGCTGCACCATGGCGAATCCACGGGTGGCCGTCTGATAGACGGTGCGCTGGTTGACGATTCCGTCGTTGGCGCGGGTGATCTCGGCGACGTAGTCCTCAGGCTCGGCCTTGCCGGGGATGACGGCGTTGTTCACGCCGTCCATCCCCATGGCCAGCGCACCGGAATGCCGAACGTGGGCTTTCTCCAGTAGCAGCACCTGGGCACCGTTCTCGGCTGCGGTCAGCGCCGCCATGGTGCCCGCGGTGCCACCGCCGATCACCAGTACGTCGCAGTCGATCCGGACGGCCTGCGAAATTTCCGGGGCGGCGTTTGAATGCTCGGTCAATTCAGTCACGGTTGCTCCAGTGCGGCAATGATCTCGGCACGCAGCGCGGATCGTTCGGGATGGTCGGTTCGGGGCTGAGCCACCTCGATGAGCGCACGCAACGGCTGCCCGGCACGACCGAGCACCGCGACGCGGTCACCGAGCGTGAGCGCTTCATCGACATCGTGGGTGACGAACACGATCGTGGTCGGATGGGCCTTCCAGGTGTCGATCAGCAATCGCTGCATGGCCGAGCGGGTCTGGGTATCCAGGGCGGCGAACGGCTCGTCCATCATGACCGCGCGCGGTGCACCCGCCAGACCGCGCGCGAGTTGAACCCGCTGCCGCATACCGCCGGACAGATTCTTCGGCAGGAAGTCGGCGAAGCCGGACAGGCCGACCTCGGCGATCCAGCGGTCGGCCCGCTCCCTACGGCTGTTACGCGGCTCGCCGCGGCGACCGGCCTTCGGCTCCCCGCGGAGCTGCAGTGCCAGTTCGATATTGGACCGCACCGTACGCCACGGCAGCAGCGCGCTGTCCTGGAACACCATGCCGCGGTCCCGTGAGGTGGTGGTGACCGGGTCGCCGTCGGCAAGCACTCGGCCACCGTCAGGCCGCAGCAGTCCGGTCAACGCACGTAGCACCGTCGACTTACCGCAGCCCGACGGACCGGTGAGCACCAGGATCTCGCCGGGTTCGACGGTAAGGCTCAAGTCCTCGATCACCGGAGCACCGGTGTAGGACAACCGGATTCGATCGAGTTCCAGCCGCATCCCCGTACTGGTCAAGGTTGTGGTCATCGCGTCGCCTCCTCACCACGCGGCAGCCACCTGGTCGCCCGGCGGCCGATAAGCTCTACCGCCGCGGCGGTGAGGAAACCGAGCACACCGATCGTGATGATGCCCACGAACACGTCGGGATAGTTCAGGACCGTGTAGGCCTGCCAGGTGCGATAGCCCACACCGAGACGGCCCGAGATCATCTCGGCCGAGATCACGCAGATCCAGGCCACCCCCATTCCGACCGAGAGCCCGCCGAACAGTCCCGGCAGGATGCCGGGCAGCACCACCTGGCGGAGCACGTCGAGGCGGCCACCACCCAGGGTGCGAACCGAGTCTTCCCAGATGGTCGGTAGGGCGCGCACCGCATGCCGGACGCTGACCATGATCGGGAAGTACGCCGCCAGGAACGTGATGAACACGATCCCCGCCTCATCGCTGGGGAACAACAGAATTGCCACGGGCACGATGGCGATCGCCGGGATGGGCCGCGCGAGTTCAGTGAGCGGTCCGAAGATATCGGCGAACCATGCGGTGCGTCCCAACAAGATTCCGGTGATCACACCGACCACTGCGGCGATACCGAACCCGGTGAGAATCCGGATCAGCGACTGGCCGAGGTCCAGCCAGTACTCCGGTGTGCCCAACCGGTTCACCAGGGCTGCAGCGATTTCGGTGACGGTGGGCAGGGTGTCGAACCGCAGACCGAAGCGCACGTCGTTGGCCGTCAACAGCTGCCACAGTACGATCGCGCTGACCACCGACGCCAGGCGCACCAGGCGGTGCGGCCAGGCAGAGGGCGTGCGACGGGTACGGACATCCTCCGGCACGGCCGGCGGGTCGCTTACCGCCGCCGGAGCGGTGTCGGTGGTGGTCACACCGCACCTGCGAGTGCTTGCTGATAGTCGACGATCGCCGCACCGGGATGCGTCGCCGTGTAGCGCTCGGCACCGGCCTGAGTTCCGAACGGCAGATAGCCCTCACTACCTGGAGCGGGCAGACGCACCCACACAGACTTGTCGGCGAACCAACGGGTACCCAGTTCAGCGTCGGAGATGTAGGCGGCGCGGACCTTCTTGCCCTCGCCTTGTGCCTGGCGGATCGCCTTGAGCAGGCAGACCGGGGTCGCGGCCGCCGTGGTGGCATCAGATCCGTCGAGCCAGAGTTCACCAGCGGTGGCAGGATTGTCGACCGTGCTGTGGCACACCGGATCGGTGCCGCTCAACGCCGACGGATTGGCGTTCGAGGCCAGCGCTTTCTCGTAATCCTGGCCCCGCGCGGCGAACGCCGCACGCAACGGCGCGTCTTGCACGAAACCGGGCACATCGAGATCGGCGAAGTTGTCGATCGACTTCAGGTAGGGCACATCACCTTTGAGCGCATCGACCAGCGATGGCTTGAGCGTGGCGTCGAACGAGGTGCCACCCGGCCCGTTGTACAGGTAGACGACCTCCTGTGGCAGCCCACTGCCCTCGGCCACGAGGCGGGCCGCCTCCAACGGCTTGGTGTTGAGAAAGTCGGTGGCATCCAGTTGGGCCTGCAGGAAGGCGTCGAGGACCTCCGGATGATCAGCCGCATACGCCCGGCGCACCACCACGCCGTGCAAGGTCGGATAGTTCAGCTCGGCCCCGTCGTAGAGCAGCTTGGCCTTGCCCTGCTGGACCAACAACCCCGGCCACGCGACGAACTGTGAAAGCGCCTGAACCTGGCCCGATTCCAGCGACGATGCGCCGACCTGCGGCTGCTGGTTGAGCACCTCTACCCCGGTCTTGGCATCGAGACCGGTCTTGCCGAGTGCTTGCACCAGCATGCCGTGGCCCGCCGAACCGACGCTGGCCGAGACCTTCTTTCCGGCCAGGTCGGTCAAGGACTTGGCCGGCGAATCAGGTGCCACCACAACCATGTTCAGCGCGCCTTTCGGGTTGTACCCGGTGACCGAGACGATCTCGGTCTTGGCGCGTTCGTTGGCCTGCGTCTTGGACCCGTTGATGAGCATCGGATAGTCGCCCATGGAACCGATGTCGATCTTCTCGGCGACCATCTGCGCGGTGATGGGTGCGCCGGTGTCGTAGTCCTGCCACGTCACGTTGTACTTGGTGCCGGTACGGGTGGTGATATCGGCCAGGCGGCGTTCCAGGTATCCCTGGGCGCGCAGCAAGGTTCCGGCGGTGACGGTGTTGATGGTCTTGGATTGGTAGCCGACGACCACATCGACTGTGTCGGAAGATTTCGTCGCCGAGTCCAGGGAGCAGCCGGCGGTCACGAGTGTGAGACCGGCGGTGAGGGCGATCAGGGCTGTTTTCACGTCGGGTCCTCTAGCGGATGAGATAGGGCATGTTGACGGTCACGGCGCCGGTGGGACAGCGGGCCGCGCAGGGCCCGCAGTACCAGCACTCGTCGACGTGCATGAAGGCCTTACCGTTCTCAGGATTGATTGCCAGTGAATCGAGCGGGCACACGTCGACACACAATGTGCAGCCCTCGATACACAGGGACTCGTCGATGGTCACCGGGACATCGGCGCGTTGATTGACCAGCGTCATGCGTCTCTCCTAATAAGGTTGCCGCGCATGGTGATTCGGTCACCACGCATCCTGATGTACTCCAGGTCGACGGGCGTTCCGTCATCCAGACTGGTCAGCCGTTCGGCCATCAGCAATGCCGATCCGGCCGGCACCTGCAATGTCGCTGCGGAATGCGGGTCGGCCGAAACCGCTTCCAGGGCAAGGCTCGCCCCACCCAGGCGCCGCCCGCTGACCCGCTCGATGAGCGCGAAGATGTCATTGCTCTCCAGCGGATGGCCGATCACCTCCTCACCGATGTCGGGAGCCAGGTAGGTCAGATCCAGCGACAGCGGCAGATCGGCGAGGTAGCGCAGGCGCTCGATGAACACCACTTGCGTTCCCGGCTCAAGCGCCAGCTTTCGAGCCACTGCCGGTGGGGCCGAGAGTCGCTGGACGGCACGGACTTCGTTGCGCACGTCGCCGTAGTCCTTGAAGGTCTCTTTCAGACCCACCAGCGCGTCGAGGCCGTGATCGTACTTGCGGGCCGCCACGTGCGTGCCCACCTTGGTGCCGCGGTCGATGAGACCCTCGGTCTTGAGCACCGCGAGGGCTTCACGGATGGTGTTGCGGGAGACGAAGAATTCGGCGGCCAGGTCCGCCTCGGCCGGTAGGGCACCGTCATAGGTGCCTTCGTAGATCTGATGGCGGAGCACGTCAGCCACCTGGCGGGCCTGATCGGCGCGCGCACGCCGGCTCGGCAGCGATAAGGGATGGGCTTCGGGCTGCGACACGCACTCAAGGTAAGGGGCGAACCAGGCGCCGCGCAGTGCCGCGAATTCACCGTCGGCGCAGGTTAACGGATTGCGCCGCCGACGGACGTGCCGTACCTGGCGAAACCGACGTGCCGACCGTTATTACGCCACCTCGCGCTCGAGGAGAATTTACAAATCGCGATGATCGAAATGTCGTTTGGGTCGGCTCAAAAACTTTGGCCACTTTGGTCTCACCAGTCCCAAACAGCGTTTTCTTGTCGGCGTATCGAACTAGTGTTCGAATCATGAACATCGGGTTGGTGCAGAGTCGGGACGCAGCGCAGACCGCGCTGGCCGGCCACCTGGCAGCAACCGCGACGCTGGCCGATGTTGATTTCACCGGTTTCGACACCGCGGAGTTGTTGGCGATCCAGTCCGGACGCGAACGGCAGGCCCGCTCCCAGGCCATGATCGATCACCGCATCCAGTCCGCACTGATGGCCCGGACCAGCCCAGCCGAGATCGGTGCCAAATCATGGACCGATGCCCTTGCCACCCGGATGCGGATCAGCCGCAAGGAAGCATCACGCAGAGTCGCCGCGGCAACAGACTTGGGGCCGCGCTACGGCCTCACCGGCGAGGTGCTCGAACCGTCGCTGCCCGCCTGCGCCCAGGCGCTCGGCTCGGGAACGATCAACACCGAACACATCACGATCATCGGCGGCATACTGGCGAAAGCCGAAAAGTACGTCAGCACAGCTGAACTCGCCCAGATCGAATCCGACCTGGTGAGCGCAGCGGCCCGAGACACTCCCGAAACACTGAAAGCCGCCGCCGACAAGCTGCTGTATCTGCTCAACCAGGACGGCGATAGCCCCGACGTCGCAGCACATCTGCGTGGGCTAAGTATCGGCAAACAGGACCCAGACGGACTGGTGCACGTGCAGGGCTGGCTGGATCCCGAGACCGCTTCGTATCTGACAACCGTCACCGGCGTGTGGGGCGCGCCCGGCCTCAACAACCCCAGTGACCAACAACCGGTCCATAACCCCACACCCAACCCACTAGATATTCCCGATGCCCCTGACGCCGAGGCTGCTGACGTTGAGGCTGCTGACGTTGAGGCTGCTGACGTTGAGGCCGAGCCCGAGGCGGCTGCTACCGAGATCCCGGACACCGGCATCGATTCGGCCGATCCACAGGCCCGCGCCACCGGCACATCCCCAGACCAGCAAGCTCAGCAAGAGCAGCAGACCGCCGCCGACCGCGACACCCGAACCCAGGCTCAACGCAACCACGACGCACTCAAGGCCGCGCTGCGCGAACTACTGATGTCCAAACGACTCGGCCAACATGGCGGGCTCCCGGTCACCGTGGTCGTCTCCACCACACTGGCCGAACTGGAAGCCGGAGCCGGCGTCGCCGTCACCGGGGCGGGCATCCGAATACCGATGACAGACCTCATCCGGCTGGCATCGCACAGCTTCCACTACCTCATCGTCTACGAACACCACACCGCCGAACCGCTCTACATGGCCCGCACAAAACGATTGGCCACCAAAGCCCAACGACTCCTGCTCTACAACCGTGACCGCGGCTGCACCCGCCCCGGATGCACCGCACCGGCCGACCACTGCCAAGTCCACCACGCCAAGACCGACTGGCAACACGGCGGCCACACCGACGCCCCCGACCTCGCACTGAGTTGCGGACCCGACAACCGCCTCGTCGGACTGGGCTGGACCACCAGCGTCGATCCCGACACAGGCCGGATCCACTGGCACCCGCCACCCCTGATGGATACCGGGCAGGACACCCTCAACCACCACTTCCATCCCGAGGAACTACTGGTTGCACCGGAACAAAGTTCTTGACGCAACGAACGCCCCCTCGACTCATCTCGACCACGCAGGCGTGCACCGCGATTGAGTTCCGCCCTAACCTTCGGTCAGCGTCCGGCTGACTGTCACCGGTATGCCGTTGAGTGCACCGTTTCCGGACGGTTCATCGATGAAGTCCGGCAGCGACAGGATGTTGGTGTTCACCCCCGGTGCCGCGTTGGCGACGCCGAGCCGGGTGCCGGTCTGACCGTGCCCCCAGCCGTGCGGCATCGACACCACTCCCAGCTTGATCGCGTCGGTCACCTCGACGGGCACCACGATTTTTCCGGCGGTCGACGCCACTTCCGCATTGTCGCCATCGGCAATCCCGCGAGACGCCGCATCCTGGCTGTGCATCAGCAGGGTGCACCGATCGCGGCCCTTCATCAACGAACCGACGTTGTGCAACCAGGAGTTGTTGGACCGCAGATGCCGGCGGCTGACCAGCACCAGATCCTCGGGAGCGCGGTCGAGTCGCTCGGACAGCCGGGGCAGGTCGTCGAGCAGGTACTGCGGCGCCACTCGGATCTTCTGATCGGAGGTCCCGAGTACCTCGGGCACTCGAGGCACCATCGGGCCGTAGTTGATCCCGTCCGGATGCGCCTTGAGCTTGTCCAGGGTCAGGCCGTCCGGGTTATCGCCGTATCGGTCGCCGAACGCGGCGGTGCGCAGCGTCAGGTCGAGCATCCGTTCGGGACCACCGCCGTCGTAGTGCTTGCGGATCTCGGCGCCGTCGAGCCCCTGGGTGAAGCACAGGTAGTCGAACCAGCCGTCGTCGAGCGCGGCGATGTCGACGTCCTCGGCCGGGGTGCCGGTGCACAACCCGGTCAGCCGGATCAGGATCTCCCATTCCTCCGGTGCGTCGGGATCCTCGCGATGGAACACCGGCGGCGAGTAGCGCGCGAAGCTGTTGATCGCCGCGCCCAAAAGCATATCGGCGGAATGGGGCTGCTCGAGCGCCGAGGCACCGGGCAGGATGACATCGGCGTGCTTGGTGGTCTCGTTGAGCCACAGGTCCACCGAGATCATGGCGTCCAACTGCGGCAGCGCCTCGTCGAGTTTGTCGCCGCCCGGAGTCGACAGCACCGGGTTGCCGGCCACCGTGATGAGGGCCTTGAGCTGTCCCTCGCCGGGGGTGGTGATCTCTTCGAGCATGCACGACACCGGGACCTGACCCATCACCTCTTTGGCCCCGCGGACCCGCGTGCGGTAACGGCCGAAGTTCGGCGCCCCGTCCTCCAGCCCCGGGATCGGCTGGCTGGTGACCGTCCACGCGGTCGGGGTGGCGAACATCGCGCCGCCGGGGGTGTCGAAGTGACCGGTGACGATGTTGACCACGTCGACCAGCCAGCTGGCCAGGCTGCCGAACTCCTGGTTGCAGGTGCCGATCCGGCCGTAGACCACCGCACGCGGTGTGCCCGCCAGTTCACGGGCCAGTCCGCGAATCCGCTCCGCAGCGATACCCGTTGCGGCAGAGACCCTTTCGGGCGACCATTCGGCAACCACCCGCTGTAGCGTCGACACCCCGTCGAGGTGGCGCTCCAGGTCGCCGAGATTGACCAACCCTTCGTCGAACACCGTGTGGACGATCCCGAGCAGCAGGGCCGCATCGGTGCCAGGGGTGATCGGCAGCCATTCGTCGGCCTTGGCCGCTGTGGCGGTGCGCACCGGGTCGATGACGATCACCTTGCCGCGCTTGCGGATACCGCCGATGATGCCCATCACGTCAGGCGCGGCCAGCAACGAGCCCTGCGAGGCAGCGGGGTTGGCGCCCATGACCACCAACAGGTCGGTGCGCTGGATGTCCGGTGTCGGAAACGCCCACCAGCTGCCGTACATCAGGTGCGACGACAGGTTCTTGGGCCACTGGTCGATGGTGCCCGGCGAATAGGTGATCGGCATGCCGGACAGGCCGAGCAGGATCGCCGCATACCTGGACAGCGAAAATGAGTGTGCCAGTGGGTTTCCGGTGTACGCGGCGACCGCGCCGATGCCGTACTTCTCGATGACGGGCGCGAGCAGTTCGGTGCAGCGACGGAACGCGGTATCCCAGTCGACCTCGTGCCACTGCCCGTCGACCTTGATCATCGGCCGGCGGATGCGGTCGGGATCGTCATGCAACGCGGCCAGCGAGGCGCCTTTCGGGCAGATGTGCCCCGCGCTCCACTGGTCGGCCTTGTTCGGCCGAACGCTCGCCACCTTGCCGTCGGAGACCTGAATCTCCAAGCCGCACATCGCCTCACACAGCGGACAGGCGTGCAGATGCAGGCCGTCCTGGCCGATATCCGCGATTTTTCTCGGCTCGTGTCCCATCAGCGGCCTCCGATGTTGTTACGTGTGCCAACACACGTAACAGCATCGTGGCACCGAATGCACCGGTGATCCCGATGTTCGGGACAGGTACCTACTGGTCGGAGTTGTCCTGGACGCCTTGTACGGCGGCGGCGGCCGCGCGGATCTGCGGCGTCACCAACATCACCTGGCCCAGCACACCGTTGACGAACCCGGGCGATTCATCGGTGGACAACTCCTTGGCCAGTTCGACGGCCTCGTCCACTGCCACGGGCTCGGGAACATCCTCGGCGTGCAGCAGTTCCCACACGGCCACCCGCAGGATGGCCCGGTCCACGGCGGGCAGCCGCTCCAGCGTCCAACCCTGGAGGTGCGCCGAGATGAGGTCGTCGATGTGCGCGGCGTGCTCCGTGACGCCGCGCGCCACCAACACCGTGTAGGGGTTCAGCGGGCTGACGTCGTCCTGATCCTCGGCCAGCGCGGCACGACCATCGGCCACCGCCTCAGCCGTCAAACCGCGGGCCTCGGCCTCGAACAGCAGATCGACGGCCCGCTTACGGGCCTGGTGACGGCCCCGGTCACCACGACGGTCAGGCATGGTCAGCCATTCACGCGGCCCAGGTAGCTACCGTCACGGGTGTCAACCTTGAGCTTGTCGCCGGTGTTGATGAACAACGGAACCTGGATCTCGGCACCGGTCTCCATCGTGGCGGGCTTGGTGCCGGCGCTGGAACGGTCACCCTGCAGGCCCGGCTCGGTGTGGGAAACCACGAGCTCGACGGACACCGGCAGCTCCAGGTACAGCGGAACGCCGTCGTGGAAGGCGATCTGCACCGGCAGACTCTCCAGCAGGAAGTCGGCCAAACGGCCGACGAGCGCCTCGGACAGCGGATGCTGGTTGAAGTCTTCGGAATCCATGAAGACGAAGTCGTTGCCGTCGCGGTACAGGTACGTCGCGTCGCGGCGGTCCACGGTGGCGGTCTCCACCTTGACACCGGCGTTGTAGGTCTTGTCGACGACCTTGCCGGACACGACGTTCTTCAGCTTCGTCCGCACGAAGGCCGGGCCCTTGCCCGGCTTGACGTGCTGGAATTCGACGATCTGCCACAGCTGTCCGTCGATCTGCAGGACGAGCCCGTTCTTGAAGTCGGCAGTCGATGCCATGAGGGTGTAGCTCCTAAGCTTTTGTCACAAAATGGCCAGTTCTTTGGGGAACCGGGTAAGCAGGTCGGGCGCCGCCTCGCCGACGACCAGGGTGTCCTCGATGCGGACACCGCCGCGATCGGGCAAGTAGACACCTGGCTCGACGGTCACCGCAGAGCCAGCAAGCAGTGTACCGGCGGCAGCGGCATTGATTCCCGGTGCTTCGTGGATCTGCAGTCCGACGCCGTGTCCGAGGCCGTGACCGAAGTTCTCGCCGTAGCCCGCATCGGCGATGACCTGGCGCGATGCCGCATCGACCGAGCTCAACACAACGCCGGGGGCCAGCGCGTCGCGCCCGGCCTGCTGCGCGGTGGCGACCAGGTCATAGATGTCGCGCTGCCACTGCGCCGCCGGGCCCAGCACGAACGTGCGCGTCATGTCGGAGTGGTAGCCGGCCACCAGGGCACCGAAATCGATCTTCACGAAGTCCCCGGCGGCCAGCACCGCATCCGTCGGCCGGTGGTGCGGGATGGCGGAATTCGCGCCCGTCGCCACGATCGTCTCGAAGGAAGGCCCGTCGGCGCCGTGATCGAGCATCAGGGCCTCCAGCTCGTTGCGGACCTCCCGTTCGGTGCGGCCGGGCCGCAGACCACCGCGTTCCAGCAGATCGGTGAGCGCGGCGTCGCCGGCCTCACACGCCAACCGCAGCATGGCGATCTCGCCGGCGTCCTTGACCTCCCGCAGGGCCTCCACCGTGCCGGCCGCGCGTACCCACTCGACCGAGTCGCCGGCTGCCTTCGTAAGCGCCGTGTAGGCGTCCACGGTCACCACGTGGCTCTCGAAACCCAACCGCACGGCTCCGGCTCGGGCGGCCCGCCCGGCCAAGTGCGACCCGCAGGCCCGCTCGATGACCACCTCGGCGTCCGGCGACTGCTGCGCGGCCTGCGTGCGGTAGCGCCCATCAGTGGCCAGCACCGGCACGACGTTCTCGGCGAGGATCAGCAGGGCCGCGTTCGAACCCGTGAATCCGGACAGATAACGCACGTTGACCAGGTCAGTTACCAACATTGCGTCCAGGCCCGAGTCGGCTAGTCGACGCCGCAGCCGGTCCCTGCGCTGGGAAATAGTCACGGTCGGTGACGCTACTCGCTACAGTGTGCCCCCATGAGCAAGTGGTTACTGCGTGGAGTGGTGTTCGCAACAGCGATGGTCATCGTGCGCTTACTGCAAGGAGCACTGATCAACGCCTCGCCGGGTAATGCCACCTGGTTCAGCCTGGGGCTCGTCACGTTGTTCGGGATCGGAGTGCTGATCTGGGGTCTGCTTGACGGCCAGAGGGACGCGCGTAGCAATCCGGATCCGGATCGTCGTGCCGACATGGCGATGATCTGGCTGATCGCCGGCCTGTTCGCCGGCATCGTCAGCGGCGCGGTGGCGTGGTTCATCGGGATCTTCTACAAGAGCCTGTACACCGATGCGCTGTTGAACGAGGTCACCACGTTCGCGGCGTTCACAGCGCTGCTGGTGTTCCTGCTCGGCGTGGCAGGCGTGACCGTGGGCCGCTGGCTGGTGGACCGCAAGGCCCCGCCGCAGCCCCGCCAACGCCACCACGGCCTGGCCGCCGACGATCGCGCCGACACCGACGTGTTCGCCGCCGTGAGCGCCAACGGCGCCGCCGAGACCACCGACGACACCACTCAGACCATCGAGTACCCCGAGCAGCCCAAGCAGTAGCCATCCCCTGCCTGTGAGGGGCAGAGCAGAATTCTCAGTCGTAAGTGGCGCGGGCGATCAGGCCCGCGCCACTTCTGCGTATGCGGCCGCCAACAGCGACGGGTCAGGGCCTTCCAGTCGGCCCGGCTTCGCCAGTCCGTCGAGCACGACGAACCGCAGAATCCCCGAGCGGTTCTTCTTGTCGCCCGCCATGTAGTCCATCAACTGGGGCAGTGCTGCGGCGTCGTAGGTGACCGGCAATCCGAGCGCCGTCAGCACCGAACGGTGCCGGTCGGCGGTCTCGTCGTCGAGACGCCCGGCCAGCCGGCCCAATTCGGCCGCGAACACCAATCCCACCGACACGGCGGCGCCGTGGCGCCACTTGTACCGCTCGCGGCGCTCGATGGCGTGTGCGAGGGTGTGGCCGTAATTGAGGATCTCACGCAACTGCGATTCGCGTTCGTCAGCAGCAACTACCTCAGCCTTCACCGTGATCGCGCGACGGATCAGTTCGGGCAGGACGGTTCCGGTGGGATCGACGGCCGCCTCCGGATCAGCCTCGATCAGATCGAGGATGACGGGGTCGGCGATGAAGCCGGCCTTCACAATCTCGGCCATCCCGGCGACAATCTCGTTGCGCGGCAAGGTTTCCAGGGTCGCAAGATCCACCAGCACCGCGGCCGGCTGATGAAACGCGCCGACGAGGTTCTTGCCGGCATCGGTGTTGATCCCGGTCTTTCCGCCCACCGCCGCGTCGACCATACCCAGCAGCGTGGTGGGTACGTGCACGATGTCGACGCCGCGCAACCAAGTGGCCGCAGCAAAGCCTGCGACATCAGTGGCCGCTCCCCCGCCCAGGCTGACGACGGCGTCTTTACGGCCAATGCCGATGCGCCCCAGCACTTCCCAGATGAAGCCGACGACGGGCAGTTCCTTACCCGCCTCGGCATCTGGAATCTCGATGCGGTGGGCTTCAATTCCCTTGTCGGCCAAGTGTTGCCGCACGGCTTCGGCGGTCTGGGTCAGCACCGGCTGATTCAGGATCGCCACCTTGTGGCGCCCCTCCAGCGTGTTTCCCAGCTCGCCCAGCAGGCCGGTTCCGATGATGACCGGGTAGGGCCGGTCCACCAGTACCTCGACGATTACCGGGTCAGTCATCATGTCGCTCCGCGTTGCGAGCGGCCAGGGCCGCTGGGGTGGGTATGGCTTTCGATTCAGTATCGGAAGAGGTAGCTGGGGGTTTGCCGCCGGTGGACTCAGAACCAGATGTCGCCCCCGAAGCCGGACCGCGCCGCCAGGGCGGGCGACGCCGCCGCCGCTTGCCGGTCCGCGGCTGCTCGGCCTGTTTCTGGGGTGGGGAGTCTTCCAGTCGCGTGACGATCGTGCGCACCACCGCGCCCGGATTGCGCCGGTTGGTGTTGATCCGCATGGTCGCCACCCGCCGGTACAGCGGCACCCGCTCGGACATCAGGGCACGGAACTTCTCGGCCCGGTCCGGCCCGGCCAGCAGTGGCCGGACCGTGGAACCGCCCGTCCGGCGCACCCCCTCGGCCGCGCTGATCTCCAGGTACACCACGGTGTAACCGGCCAGGGCGGCACGCACTCCAGGGGTGGTGACGGCGCCGCCGCCCAGCGACAGCACGCCGTCGTGGCTGGACAACGCCGAGCGGATGACCTCTTCTTCGATACGGCGGAACTCCGCCTCACCGTCGGTGGCGAAGATGTCGGCGATCGTGCGGCCGGTGGTCTCCTCGATCGCGGCGTCGGTGTCGAGCATCGTGAGGTTCAGCGCCTTGGCAAGCCGGCGGCCGATGGTCGACTTGCCCGAACCCGGCAGGCCGATCAGTACCGCCTTGGGGGCCATCAGCCCAGAGCCTGCGCCGCCGGCTCGCGCTCGGCGACGGCCCGCAGGTAGGCGTCGATGTTGGCGCGGGTCTCGGCCAGCGAGTCCCCGCCGAACTTCTCCAGCACGGCACGGGCCACCACGAGGGCGACCATGGTCTCCACCACCACACCTGCCGCCGGCACCGCGCACACGTCGGACCGCTGGTGAATGGCGACGGCTTCTTCGCCGGTGGCCATGTCGACGGTCGCGAGTGCCCGAGGGACGGTCGAGATCGGCTTCATCGCGGCCCGGACCCGCAGCGCCTGGCCGTTGGTCATGCCGCCTTCGAGGCCGCCGGCCCGGTTGGTCGAGCGGAGGACTCCGTCGGGGCCCGGGTACATCTCGTCGTGTGCGACGCTGCCGCGACGGCGTGCAGTCTCGAAGCCGTCGCCGATCTCCACGCCTTTGATCGCCTGGATGCCCATCACCGCGGCGGCCAACTGGCTGTCCAGGCGGTTGTCACCGCTGGTGAACGAGCCCAAACCGATCGGCAGACCCGCCACGACGACCTCGACGACACCACCGAGGGTGTCGCCGTCCTTCTTGGCATCCTCGATCTCGGCGATCATCAACGCCTCGGCGTCCTTGTCGAACGCCCGGACCGGGCTGTCGTCGATCGCCTCCAGATCGGAGAACTGCGGCGGCGGGCCGTCATACGGCGCCGACGCTCCGATGGAGATGACGTGGGAGACCACCTCGACACCGAGCGCCGCTCGCAGGAAGGCCCGGGCCACGGTGCCTGCCGCCACGCGTGCCGCGGTCTCGCGGGCACTGGCACGTTCCAGCACCGGGCGGGCGTCGTCGAAGCCGTACTTGAGCATGCCGGCATAGTCGGCATGCCCGGGGCGGGGACGGGTGAGCGGGGCATTGCGTGCCACATCGAGGTCGGCCGGATCGACCGGGTCCGGCGACATCACGGTCTCCCATTTGGGCCATTCGGTGTTGCCGATCTCGATCGCGATCGGCCCGCCCAAAGTGGTGCCGTGGCGCACCCCGGCCAGCATGGTGACCTGGTCCTGTTCGAACTTCATCCGGGCGCCTCGGCCGTAGCCGAGACGACGACGCTTGAGCTGTACCCCGATCTCCTCAGAGGTGATGGGCACGCCGGCAACCATCCCTTCGAGCATGGCCACCAGGGCGCGGCCGTGGGATTCACCAGCTGTGGTCCATCGCAACACGGCTGTCATTCTCCCACGTCGGGGTTTGCCTCCCGAAATCCGTGGTCCTCGGCGACGAACGTCGGCTTGTGGGCGAGATTCCGGCCGAGGGTCGAACACGAACCGGAACTCGGTGCGGCTAGGCGAGAACCAGCGCCACCGCGGCCGCGCTGGCCGCACACATCGACGGTCCGTGCGGCACTGTCCTGATCCCGCGCACGGCCGCGCCGAGTGCCAGGAATGCGGTGACCAACGGTGCGGCCAACGCCGCCAACAACCACACATCGGCACCGAAGGCGCCGGTCATCGCACCCAGCCCGACCGCAAGTTTGACGTCGCCACCGCCCATGGCCCGTGGCGATGCCAGATGCACCACCAGATACAGCACCGACAGAGCCGCGGCGCCGGCCACTGCGGCGGGGCCATGTCCACCCAGTGTCGCCGCACCCAGAATCAGCGCCGCCCCGGGAAGCGTCAGCCAGTTCGGCAACCGCCGTTCCCGAATATCGAACGCGCTCAACGTCACCAGCCACACCACGATGACGGCTACCCCTACCCCCATCAACCGAGGCTAAGGCCGGAGCAGCGCGTCTCTCATCGCCTCTTTGGGTGCAGGCATTCCGGTGAACTGCTCCACTTGGGCGAAGGCCTGGTTCAGGAGCATCTGCAGCCCGCTGATCGCCTCGCCGCCTGCCGCCTCGACGGCCTCGGCCAGCGGGGTCGGCCAGGGGTCGTAGATGGCGTCGAGCACCCGCGGCACCGCGGCCAGTTTGCCCGCGTAGGCGGCCGCCACGTCGGCCGGGATGGTGCTGACCGCCGCATCCGCGGTGGCCACCGTGTCGCTCAGCGCCGTGCCGCCGATGTCGCACCAGCTGCCCTGCGCTCCGCACCGACCGGCCAACTCCACCAAACGCAATGCCTTGGTCTCGTCGCGGGCGACGATGGTGATCTGCCGCGCGCCGAGTTCGGCCAGGGCGACCACAGCGGCCGGAGCCGTACCGCCGGATCCGATGACCAGTGCCGAGTCGCCGGCCGTGCCGAGCGCGCCGATCACTCCGTCGATATCGGTGTTGTCGGCGCGCCACCCACCCGTGGACGCCCGGACCAGGGTGTTGGCCGAGCCCACCAATTGGGCGCGGTCGGTGCGCTGATCGGCAAACTCCAAGGCGGCGAACTTGCCGGGCATGGTGACCGACAGGCCGACCCATTCCGGGCCCAGCGTCCCGACGAGGCCCGGCAGTTGTTCGGCCGTGCACTCGATGCGCTCATAGGTCCATGACGGCAGCCCCAGCGCGCGGTAGGCGGCCAGATGCAGCTGCGGCGAACGCGAATGGGTGATCGGCGAGCCGAGGACTGCGGCTTTGCGGCCGCTATCTGGCACGGCGGCGGGCCGCCTATCTGGCACGGCGGCGGGCCGCCTATCTGGCACGGCGGCGGGCCGCCTATCTGGCACTGTCGAGGACACCGTTGTGCTGCGCCTGTTCGATGTTGGCCAGGTGTTGTTCGTAGTCGCGGGTGAACAAGGTGGTGCCCTGCAGATCCACGGTCACGAAGTACAACCAGTCCCCTGCCGCCGGATGCTCGGCCGCGGCGAGTGCATCGGTGCCGGGCGAGCAGATCGGTGTCTGCGGAAGCCCTTGACTCATATAGGTATTCCACGGGGTGGTCTTGGCCCGGTCGTCATCGGTGGTCGCCACTTCCTGGCGGTCCAGCGGATAGTTCACCGTCGAGTCGAACTCCAGCTTGCGGTGTTCGGCGAGTCGGTTGTAGATCACCCGGGCAACCTTGTCGAAGTCCTGCGGCTTGGCCTCGCGTTGCACCAGAGACCCGACCGTGAGGATCTCGTACGGCGACATCTGCATGGCCGCGGCAGTGTCCAGCAGTCCGCTCTGGGTATACATGGTGGCGCTGCCGGCGATCAGGGTGGACAGGATGTCCTGTGGCTTCCCGGCCGGGTCGACGTTCCAGGTGCCGGGCGCGATCAGCCCTTCGAGCCGCCGGTGATCGTTGGGCATTGCCGCAACCGGACCAGCAGCCCAGTCGGGTACCGCCAAGGCTGCGGCGGGCGCCGTCTGCGCGGCCGCCCGTAGCTCCTCGACGGGTACGCAGCGCTTCGCGCCGTCGAGTTCGACGCAGGAGGCCTGCGAGATCAACGTGAAGATGCCTTCGGTGACGGCCTTGGTCCTGACATCCGCGGTGTCGTCGAGCTGACGACCCTCCGGGATGGTCAGCTTGCCCACCCGGCTCTCCGGATCAGTCAGGCGCTCAACGGCGTTCGCCGCCGGGATCTCGGTGCGCAGCTTGTAGAACCCGGGTTGGATCGCCGAGATCGCCTCGTTCTTGTGGGCCGCGTCGACGAAGGCCTTGATCGTGGCGACCACCTTCTGTTCCTGCAGGGTCTTGGCGATGGCTGTCGTGGAATCGCCGTCGTGGACCTGGATGACGACATCGGCGACACCGTCCCCCGCGTAGTCGCCGGCCGACCCTGACATGCCGTGCCACAGCCTGGACCCGAGGAACACCGCGCCGATCACCACCACGATGAGCGCTGTGAGTGAGAAGCCCCTGGTGACGCGTCGCTTCCGGTCATTGCGGGCTTTGCGGGCCCGCTCGGCCTTGCTCAGCCCGCGGCGCGGTGGTCCGACCACCTCGGGCTTGGCCTTGTCGGCGCCCCACTTCTCAGCCATCCATGCCCTCTCCGCGCGCAGCCAGTGCCGCACGCCGCTGATCGAGCCAGCTCTGCAGAATGCCAACCGCAGCGGCCTGATCGATCATCGCCTTTTGTCCCTTTGCCCGAACCCCCGCTTCACGCAACGATCGCTGCGCCGAAACAGTAGTGAGCCGCTCATCGGCCAACCGCACCGGTATCGGGGCGATCCGACGGGCCACCAGATCCGCCAGTTCGATGGCGTCGACTGCGGATGAGCCGGCCCGGTCGGCGAGTGTGCGTGGCAGTCCGACGACGACCTCGACGGCCTCGTACTCGCCGATCAACGTCACCAGTCTGCGCAGGTGTCTACCCGACCTGTCCCGCTTGTCCCGCTGAACGGTCTCGACCGGGGTGGCCAGAATCCCGTCGGGATCGCAACTGGCCACACCGATCCGAACGGTTCCGACATCGATGCCGATACGCCGACCCCGTCCGGGGTCATCGTCCCCTGGGCGGTCCGGTAGTCGATCGTCGACCGTGTCGGACACGAGGCTTAGCCTCGGCCGATCTCGGCGCGCAGCGCAGCCAATGCCGCGTCGATACCCGCCGCCCCCTTACCGGAACCTTGTGCCATGTCAGCCTTGCCGCCACCGCGGCCGTTGACCGCCGCGCCGAACTGCTTGACGAGTTCGTTGGCGCGTAGGCCCAGATCCTGTGCGGCCGGGTTGACCGCCACCACGAAGGGCACCGAGTCGTCCTCGCCCTCGGCGATCAGCGCGACCACTCCCGGGTCGGAACCGAGCTTGCCCTTGATGTCGCCGACGAGGCTGCGCAGGTCACCGGCCGACATGCCGCCGGCCATGCGTTGTGCGACCAGTCGGACCTTGCCGATGGTCTCCGCACCGGCGGCCGCGTTGGCCGCCGCGGCGCGGGCGTTGGCCAACCGGGCCTTGTCGAGTTCCTTCTCGGCCGCCTTGAGTCGTTCCACCAGGTTCGCCACCCGGGCGGGCACCTCTTCGGAGGGCACCTTGAGCGACGAGGCGAGTCCTGCCATCAGGGCGCGTTCCTTGGCCAGATGGCGGAAGGACTCCAGCCCGACGTAGGCCTCGACCCGGCGGATACCGGAGCCGACCGACGATTCCCCGAGGATGGTGACCGGGCCGATCTGGGCCGAGTTGTGTACGTGGGTACCGCCGCAGAGCTCCAGCGAGAACGGGCCGCCGATCTCGACCACCCGCACCTGGTCGGGATAGTTCTCACCGAACATCGCCATCGCACCCATCGCCTTGGCCTTGTCCAGTGCGGTGAGGAAGGTGTTCACCTGGTAGTCGGCCTCGACGGCCTGGTTGGTGACTTCTTCAATCTGTGAGCGCTGGTCGTCGGTGAGCGCGCCCTGCCAGTTGAAATCGAACCGCAGGTAGCCGGGACGGTTCAGCGAACCGGCCTGAACGGCGGTGGGGCCCAGCACCTGTCGCAGCGCGGCGTGCACCATGTGAGTACCGGAGTGGCCCTGGGTTGCGCCGTGGCGCCACTTGGGATCCACTGCGGCGGTGACGGTGTCGCCCTCGACGAACTCCCCGGACTCAACCGAAACGCGATGCGCCCACAGGGTTTTGGCGATCTTCTGCACATCGGTCACGGCCGCCTTGGCGGTGGCCGACGACCCGGTGCCGGCGATGGTGCCTTCGTCCGCGATCTGGCCGCCCGCCTCGGCGTAGAACGGGGTGCGGTCCAGGATGAGCTCGATCCGCTCGGCATCCAGCCCGTCGTGGGTCACCACCGGTACCCGCTTGCCATCCACGAAGATCCCGAGAATGCGTGCCTCGGTGGATAATTCGTCGAATCCGGTGAACTCGGTGGGGCCGGTATCGACCAGCTCGCGGTACGCCGAGAGGTCGGTGTGGGCCTGCTTGCGCGCGGCGGCGTCGGCCTTGGCGCGCTGTCTCTGCTCGGCCATCAACGACCGGAAGCCCTGCTCGTCGACAGACAGACCCGCCTCGGCCGCCATCTCCAGGGTGAGGTCGATCGGGAAGCCATAGGTGTCGTGCAGGGTGAACGCGTCACTCCCCGACAGCACGGTGGCCCCAGATTTCTTCGTCGCCGCGGCCGCATCGTCGAACAGCCGCGAACCCGACACCAGGGTGCGGTTGAACGCCGTTTCCTCGGCCACCGCGATGCGCTGGATCCGCTCGAAATCGGCGACCAGCTCGGGGTAGGACGGGCCCATGGCGTCGCGCACGATGACCATCAGGTCGGCCATGATCGGCTGATCGACACCGAGCAGCTTGGCGGCGCGGATGATGCGCCGCAGCAGCCGGCGCAGCACGTACCCGCGGCCCTCGTTACCGGGGCTGACACCGTCGCCGATGATGATCGCCGCGGTGCGCGTGTGGTCGGCGATGATGCGGTAGCGCACGTCGTCCTCGTGGCTGCCTTCGCCGTATCCGCGGGGCGCCACGGCGGCGACGGCGTCGATCACGGGACGCAGCAGATCCGTCTCGTAGACATTGTCCACGCCCTGCAGCAGGCAGGCGACGCGCTCGATACCCATCCCGGTGTCGATGTTCTTGCGGGGCAGCGGCCCGAGTATCTCGTAATCCTCTTTCGAGGTGCCCTCACCTCGCTCGTTCTGCATGAACACGAGATTCCAGATCTCGATGTAGCGGTCCTCGTTGGCCACCGGGCCACCGTCGACGCCGTATTCCGGCCCGCGGTCGTAGTAGATCTCCGAGGAGGGGCCGCACGGCCCCGGGATGCCCATCGACCAATAGTTGTCGGCCATGCCCCGGCGCTGGATGCGCTCGGCGGGCAGGCCGGCGACTTCCTGCCACAGCTCGATCGCCTCGTCGTCGTCGAGATAGACCGTTGCCCACAGTTTTTCCGGGTCGAATCCGTAGCCACCTTCGCTGACCGGGTTGGTCAGCAAGCTCCAGGCGAGCTCGATGGCGCCCTTCTTGAAGTAGTCGCCGAACGAGAAGTTGCCGGCCATCTGGAAGAAGGTGTTGTGCCGGGTGGTGATGCCCACCTCGTCGATATCGGGCGTGCGGATGCACTTCTGGACGCTGGTGGCCCGGTCCCACGGCGGGGTACGCGCGCCGAGGAAATAGGGCACGAACTGAACCATGCCGGCATTGACGAACAGCAAGTTCGGGTCGTCGAGGATCACCGAGGCGCTGGGCACCTCAGTGTGACCCGCCTTCACGTAGTGATCGAGGAAGCGCTTCCTGATCTCGTGTGTCTGCACGTCGCCTCTGTCCTCGTGTTCGTGGGTGGCTGAGGTTGCGCGAGCAACCACCAGTTCGACCGCCTTACATTACCGTTCTGCGCGTTCGCCCCGAACAGGGCGACAAGCCTCACGCGCCCAGGAAGCTCAGCCGCACCGAACGTTGCGGGTTGTCGCGGTTGAGATCGACCAGCACCACGCTCTGCCAGGTTCCCAGCAGCGGGTTCCCACCCTGGACCGGCAGGGTGACCGACGGCGACACCAGGGCGGGAAGGACGTGATCTGCGCCATGGCCCCTCGACCCGTGGCTGTGCCGGTAGCGATCGTCACGCGGCAACAACCGTTCCAGGGTATCGAGCAGGTCGTCGTCGGAGCCGGCGCCGGTCTCGATGATGGCCACACCTACCGTCGCGTGCGGGACGAACACGTTGCACAGGCCGTCACGGTGTTCACCGCAGAACTGCCGCACGGTGTCGGTGAGGTCGACGATGCGGCGCCGCGAGGTGTCCACGTCGATCACGTCGGTATCCATCCGCCCAGCCTACGAGGCACCCGCCGACCCATTGCCACCTGCGACGTACCGGAGGAAGGTGGGGATGGAGCCGGTGGCGCCACCGGGGCGCCGCCCTGGCAGGAAGGGGTGGATCGTGTTCGCACGTTCAACCACGATCGCGGCGCGCAACCAGGCCATCGACGCCGGTATCGCCCATATCCGCGATGATGTGATGCCGGCCCTCGACGACATCGACGGCTGCGTCGGCCTGTCCCTGATGGCGAATCGGGAATCGGGCGAGTGTGTCCTCACGACGGCATGGCGGTCCGAAGAAGCCATGCATGCCAGCGCCGCCGCGATAGCGCCGATGCGCCATCGCGTCGTGCAGACATTCGCCGGCACCGCCACCGTCGACGAATGGGAGATCGCGGTGGTTCACCGCGAGCAGTACTCGGCACCCGGCGCGTGTGTGCGGGCGACCTGGCTGCGGACCCGCCCCGAACTGTTCGACCGGGCCGTGGAGTTCTACCGGACCTCGGTGTTGCCGGCGATGGAGGACCTCGAGGGTTTCTGCAGCGCCAGCCTCATGCTTGACCGCGGATCGGGCCGGGCAGTGTCCTCGGCCACCTTCGACAGTGCCGAGGCGATGGACCACAACCGCGACCAGGCCAGGGCGTTGCGCACGGCCCGGCTACGCGATCTGAGCGCCGATCAGATCGACGTCGGTGAGTTCGAACTCGTACTGGCCCACCTGCGCGTACCCGAGATGGCCTGACCGAGAACGCGTCCAGAATTGACGGCACCGTTTGGGCGGTAGTCGCCGGGGGTATCTCCCCTCCAGCCCAATACCGCCTGGAGGAGAAATGACCATCACCGGCATCATCAGCGCGATCTTGATCGGCATTGTCGTCGGCCTGATCGGCCGGCTGATCGTCCCCGGCAGACAACCCATCGGCATTCTGGTGACGATCCTGGTCGGCATCGTGTCGGCATTCATCGGCAGCGCCATCGCCCGTGCACTCGGCATCCCCACGATGACCAACGGCATCGACTGGCTCGAATTGCTCGTCCAGGTCATCGTCGCCGCCATCGGCGTGGCACTAGTGTCCGCCTTCATGGGACGTGGAAGGACAGGCATTTTCGGTACCCGACGGTCCGGCCTGCTGCGCTGACCATCGAACCCACACCACGGCCCCGGTTGAATATTCAACTGGGACCGTGGTTCTCGATTGGGCCGTCAGCGACGGATGTTGCGGATGATGGCCCGCAGCTTGCCCACCCGGGTGACGAGCTCGCGTTCGAACCCGCGCCCGGTCGGCTGGTAATAGTCCGTCCCCACCAGATCATCTGGTGGATACTGCTGCGCCACAACACCATCGGGATGATCGTGGGCGTATCTGTAGCCCACGGCGTTGCCGAGTTTCTGTGCACCCGAATAGTGGCCATCCCGCAGATGCGGAGGCACCAACCCGGCATTGCCCGCCCGGATGTCGTTCATCGCCGCGCCGAGCGCCGTGGTCACCGCATTGGACTTCGGCGCGGTGGCCAGGTGCACGGTCGCATGGGCCAACGTCAACTGAGCCTCGGGCATGCCGATCAGCTGCACAGTCTGGGCCGCAGCGACCGCGGTCTGCAGCGCGGTGGGATCGGCCATCCCGATGTCCTCGCTGGCCAGGATCATCAGCCGGCGCGCCACGAACCGCGGGTCCTCCCCCGCCACCAGCATCCGGGCCAGGTAGTGCAACGCGGCGTCGACATCGGATCCGCGCACGGACTTGATGAAGGCGCTGACGACGTCGTAGTGCTGATCGCCGTCGCGGTCGTAGCGCACCGCGGCCTTGTCCAGCGACTGCTCGATGGTCTCGACGGTGACGACGCCACCCGGCGCTCCGGCTGTTTCAGTTGCCACCTCCAACGCCGTCAACGCCCGACGGGCATCGCCGGCGGAGAGCTGCACCATGAGGTCCACGGCGTCATCGGTGACCTCGACCGCGCCACCCAGACCCCGCGGGTCGGTGATCGCGCGGCGTAGCACCATCTCCACGTCCTGCGGGGCCAGCGGCTGCAACTGCAAGATCAGCGAGCGCGACAACAGCGGCGCGACCACCGAGAACGACGGGTTTTCCGTGGTGGCCGCCACCAACAGCACGACCCGGTTCTCCACCGCGGCCAGCAACGCGTCCTGCTGGGTCTTGGAGAAGCGGTGCACCTCGTCGATGAACATCACGGTCTGTTCGCCGTGGTGAACGAGGGCCGTCCGCGCCTTTTCGATGACGGCGCGCACCTCCTTGACCCCGGCGCTCAGTGCCGAGAGCGCCTCGAACCGGCGGCCGGTGGCCTGCGAGATCAACGACGCCAGGGTGGTCTTGCCGGTGCCGGGCGGGCCGTACAGGATGACCGATGCCGCGCCGGATCCCTCCACCAGCCGGCGCAAGGGCGAGCCAGCCTGCAACAGATGCGATTGGCCGACGACCTCATCGAGTCCGGCTGGACGCATCCGCACCGCCAACGGCGCCGACGAGCGCTCGCGCGAGGAGCCGACCAACCCCGTGCCGGGCGCAGCGAGCGAGCCGGGGGCATCCGGCCCCGGGTCACCTGGCACGTCGAACAATCCGTCGGACACGCCTTCTGCTTACCACGCCGCCACGACGGCCTACGCCGGTGCGGTGACGAAGTCGATCAGTTCCTCGACCCGGCCGATCAGCGCGGGCTCCAGATCATTCCAGTCGCGAACCCGGCCGCGGATCCGCTGCCATGCCCGCGCGATGTCGGCCTGGTCCTGGTGCGGCCAGCCCAGCGCATCACAGATGCCGTGTTTCCACTCCACGCTGCGCGGGATGGTCGGCCAGGCTTTGATCCCGAGGCGGGCCGGCTTGACGGACTGCCAGATGTCGACGAACGGGTGCCCGACCACCAGCGTGTGCTCGCCTCCGGGGCCTCTGCGCACCGCCTCGGCGATGCGCGCCTCCTTCGAACCCGTGACGAGGTGATCGACCAGCACGCCGAGCCGCCGGCCCGGTCCGGGTGCGAACTCGGCCACGATGTCGGCCAGGTCATCCACACCGCCCAGATATTCGACGACGACGCCTTCAATGCGCAGATCGGCACCCCAGACCTGCTCGACGAGCTCGGCGTCGTGCCGGCCCTCGACGTAGATCCGGCTGGCCAGCGCAACCCGCGCCTTGGCCTTCGGTACCGCGACCGATCCAGATGCCGTGCGCGCCGGCGCCGCGGCCCGCTTGGGCACCACGAGGCTGACCGGCTTGCCGTCGATCAGGAAGCCCGGGCCCATCGGGAAAGTCCGCACTTTGCCGCGGCGGTCTTCGAGCTCGACGCGGCCGCCCTCGATCCGCACCACCGCACCCACGAAACCGCTCTGGGCATCCTCGACGACCAGGCCCTTCTCCGCGGGCTGTTCTTTCGATCGAGTCAGCTTGGGCGTGTGCGGGTTTCGGGACAGGATGTCGGAGCCGTAGCGATCAGTCACGCCGCGATCCTAGAAACGCCTGCGGCGATAGCGGGGTTGCGACATACGATCGTGATCGTGCTGTTAACTCGCACGCTGGCTGCCGCATCAGCGCTGATGCTGGTGGCTTCGGCGGGTGCCTGCAGTTCGCGAACTGAACCCGCCTGTGGGATCGCGGGAATGACCGTGTGCCCCAAGCCGCTCGATCATGAGCTGCCGAATGTGGCGGACATGCTCACCTGGAATCAGACGCAGCGGGTGGTCGGATTCCGCAACGATTACCGGGCCTACCCCGGTGATCTGTTCCGCCACGGCGACCCGTTTCCGCTGCCCAGCGCCGATCGTCAATTGACCGACACGTCCTACACCGTCGGCGGCGTCAGCCACGATCTCGACGACTATCTGGAACGGCAGAGTGTCACCGGGATGCTGGTGCTCAAGGACGGCAAGATCGCCTATGAGCACTACGGCGCCGGAAACGACCCTTCCACGCTGTGGACGTCGCGCTCGGTCGGCAAGTCCGTGGTGTCCACCCTGGTCGGCGTTGCGGTCAAGGACGGTGCAATCGGTTCTCTCGACGACCTCGTCACCGAATACGAGCCCGACTTCGCCGGTACCGCCTTCGACGGTGTCACGCTACGACAGCTCATCACGCACACCTCCGGGGTCGAATGGAACGAGGACTACACCGACCCGGGTTCGGATTTCGCCAAACTCACGGCGTGCGAGGCTGCTGACGACACCTACCGGTGCGTGTACTCGCTCGTCCACGGTCTCAGTCGGAAACCCGGCGTCAAACCGGGTGAGGTGTGGTCGTACACCACGGGCGGCGCCTGGTTGCTCGGCGACATCCTGGAGAAGGCCACCGGAACCAATATCGCCACGTATCTGCAGGACAAGATCTGGAAGCCGTTCGGCATGGCCGACGACGGTGTCTGGCATTCCTACGAACTGGGTCGTCACGACATGGGCGGGCACGGGTTCAACGCCACCCTCACCGACTGGGGACGCTTCGGGCTGTACGTCATGCGCAACGGCGAACTGCCCGACGGCACCGAGACCCTGCCCGACGGCTGGATGCGCGATGCGCGGACGTGGACGACAGCCCGGGGTTCGGTGACCGCGAGCCATCCCGAGGGCACCTACGGCTACCAGTGGTGGAACAACAGCATCGCGGCCGATGCGGGTGAGGTGAGCCCGCCACGAACTGCGGGGATGGACGAAAATCTCTGGGCACTCGGCATATTCGGGCAGGTGATCATGGTCGACCAACGGCAGAACCTGGTGCTGGTCCAGTGGTCGACATGGCCGCAGGCCGAACCGGCCTTCAACACCCTGCCGCTGGAGACATCGCTGATGTTCAGCGCGATCGCCCGGGAACTCAGCCGGCCGTGACCTCGTCCACGACGGCATGGACGAAGCGCATCTTCTCCAGCACCGCGGGCGCCAGCACGAACGGGTACAGATCGTCGTGGCCCAT
This sequence comes from Mycobacterium sp. IDUB_9, assembly GCF_055419505.1. Lineage (NCBI taxonomy): Bacteria > Bacillati > Actinomycetota > Actinomycetes > Mycobacteriales > Mycobacteriaceae > Mycobacterium > Mycobacterium sp. IDUB_9. Next base: position 295,119 of record NZ_JBVAXU010000003.1, read on the forward strand.
CGACCGGTTCACCATGTTCAGCGACCAGGCGAGCGGCAGCCACATCTCGATGATGGTGTCGAACCCGGCGGGCCCCAGAAAGCGTCGTCCGAAAGCCGCCCCGGCGGGGGCGAACCCGAAAGCCGCAGCGGTGTCGAGGGTGTCGCGGATGTGAAGGTAGTGCGCGAAGGTCTCGGCCCAGTCCTCGGCGGCGTGCATGGTCGCATAGGACGAGACGCAGTGGTCCTCCCATCCCGACGGGGGACCCTGTGCGTAGTGGCGGTCCAGCGCCGCCTGATAATCGGCGTCGGCATCCCCGAACAGTCGGGTGAACCGCGTGCGGTAGTCCGCTGACGGGGTGATCAGCCGATAGAAGTAGTAGTGACCGATCTCGTGGCGGAAGTGGCCCAGCAGCGTGCGGTACGGCTCGTCCATCGCGATGCGTAGCTGTTCACGGTGTACATCGTCGCCCTCGGCCAGGTCCAGGGTGATGACACCGTTGTGATGGCCGGTGAGCACCTGCTCGAACCCGCTGGAGAGCAGGTCGAACGCCAACCCGAACCGAGGGTCCTCGTCGCGGCCCACGATCGGCAATTTCAGTTCGTGCAGTTCGGCGATCAGCCGGCGCTTGGCCTGTTCGGCCTCGGCGAACGACGCCAACGCCGCGGTATCGGCATCGGCGGGGCGGGTCCTGGTGAGCCGGCACGACGCGCACAACGGATGTTCACCGATGCGTACCAGCCAATTGCATTCGGCCAGATGAAGATTCGCGCACAGCCGGTACTGATTCTCATCGACGGCACCGGCGTGGCCGCTCCGGGTGGAGTCGGTGATCACCAGCAGCGCCATGTCACCGAGTGAGAAGCCGAGCGCACTGCGGCACGACAGACACAGGCTGTTCTCGAATGCCAGCCGCTGGCCGCAGTTGGGGCAGTTGAAATCACGCATGCAGCAACCGTCCTCGGTCCGGTGGGCACGGCGCCACGTCGACCGACACCTCGATCACGCTGCTGTCCGAGTCCGTGTAGATGATGCCGCGGACCGGGGGGATGTCCGCGTAATCGCGGCCGAACCCGGCCACGATGTAGCGCTCGTCGACCATCTGATCGTTGGTGGGATCCATTCCCAGCCAGACGTTCTGCGGCGTCCACACGGACGCCCAGGCATGCGTGGCGTCGACCCCGATCATGCGTTCCTTACCGGGCGGCGGATCGGTGGCCAGGTAACCCGAGACATAGCTGGCCGCCAGGCCGTTGGCCCGCAGACAGGCGATGGCCAGCCGGGCGAAGTCCTGACAGACTCCCTCGCGCGCCGCCAGCACCTCGGCCACCTGGGTGGACACCGTCGTCGATCCCGACCGATACGTGAAATCGCGGTAGATCCTCGACGTCAGCTCACGAAGCACCTCGATCAGCGGTCGCCCGGGCACGAAACTGGGTGCGGCGTACGCGCGCACAGCGTCGGTGATCTCCGGCGGCGCGAGGTCGAGGGTGAACTCCGCGGCCAGCGCGCCGTCGCCGCCGATCGGGCGGGCCAACTCCCACGGCGCCCTGGCTGATGCGCCCGAATAGTGTTCGGGTGCAAACGGATCCACCTCCACCACGGATCGGCTGGTGATACTCAGGGTGCGGTGGCGTTCGGTGACATGAAAATACGAACTGATGTTGCCGTAGGCGTCGCGGCTGGTGGAACGGTCGGCCGCGTCCGGGTCGATCACCAAGAGGTGGGACAGACACCGCTGCCATGGCAACTCACGCGGTGTGAGAAAGCCGCGCCCGTAGGAGCTGGTGACATCGTCCGAATAGCGATAGACGGTGCGATGGGTGATCTCGTAACACCGGTTGCCCGCCGCGCCCGTGGGTCCGGTCATGGCACCACCCGCCGTTCGTCGGGCCCCCACAGCGGTTGCATGCCACCGGGCAGCGACAGGTGCGCCTCGGTGATGACACCCGCGAGATCGCTGAGACCGGCGTGCACGGCGTCGAGCAGACCGGCGAGTGCGGCCCGGGTCCTGTCCTCGGCGACCTCCTCCAGATCTGCCGGGTCGAGACGACGCAATCGGGTGGCCAGTTCGTCGATCAGGCGTTCCGGGCGCGACGAGCCCGACGCTCCGGGCAGGGGCTTGAGGTCCGAACGGATGCGCTCCAACTGGTAGATCAGCGATCTGGGGTTCTCGGCGTCGAACAACAGCAGTTCGGCCACCGCGGCAATGCTGATCTGTCCGGGGTTACGCCGCCGGTAGATCACCGCGGATTCACAGACCACCAGGGTCGACTCGGTCACCGCGCGTTCGGCTGCCGCAGTACGCACCGTCGTCAAGGTGGCTCGCAGTAGTGCAGTCAGCGTGAGCCCGCGCTCGATGCGCTTGCCGAGATCCATCGTGGTCCAGCCGACGTCCTGCACCATCGATTCCGCGGTCACCCCGGACAACGCCAACATCCCGGCCAGGGTCTGGCTGTGCGCGGTGGCAAGGTATGCCTCTGCGACATTGGGCGACTGGGGCGGGACGGCCGATGGCCGTAGCACGGCACGTTCGACACCGGCCAGCACCATCCAGGTGTCGTTGGACATCTGGTCGCGGACCGCCCGGGCGGCCAACCCGAGCCGTTCCACCGATTGGGTGAGCGATCCCGGCCGATGCCGGTCGACGGTGGCCGACCACAGCGTGGTCGGGGCGATCGCGATCATCTCGTGGACATCCGCGGCGTCACCGGTGTCGGTACCGGTGATCGAACCGAGCGCGGTCAGCAGCACCGGAACACACTGACTCTCTTCAAGATCCCGACGGTAGCGGTATTCGTGGTAGCGCTCCCGGGTGACGGTGAGCAGTCGCGCCATGCACTCGGCACGTTCGGCGTACCGGCCCATCCAGAACAGGTCGGCGAGCACCCGCGGCGAGCTGACCGCCCGGGTCGGGCTGGAAACCGCGCCCGGTGAGACCAGCTCGTCCGAGACCGTCGGGATGCGCTCGGCCGTGACGCGTTGCGGGCTGCGCACCCAGACATCCTTGGCGGCAAGGGTGTTCATCCGGTATGCGGTGTTTCCGGGAGCTACGACGTAGCCCAGTCCACCGATCATCGGCGCGTACCCGCCGCGCTGGGCCACGGTGAACAGCCGCATACCGACATTGCCTGCGGAAAACCCTCTGGACCGGTAACTGGTCGGTGCAGTGGAGAACTGGGGCAGTTCCTGGCCCACCCACTGCGCGGGATCGGCCTCGATGCGCGCCGCCAACTCCTCGCGATCCGCGCCCGAGAGCATGGGCCCGACGATCGTGGCGCCGCCGGTCACCGGCCGGATCAACAACGATGACAGTTTGGTGAGCAGATGGGAACGCTCGATGTCGATGCCGCCCCAGTACATCGGCGCGGTCGGCAATTGCGGTGTCTCACCGACCAACAGATCGGCCAGCTGCGGCAGAAACCTTGCCAGACCGGGACTTTCGAGAATGCCGCTGCCCAAGGTGTTGACCACCGTCACGGACCCGCGACGCAACGCCTCGACCAGTCCCGCCACGCCGAGCCGAGAATCGGGCCGCAGATCCAGTGGATCCACGTAATCGGCGTCGACCCGGCGTAACACCACGTCGACAGGTTTGAGCGTGCCCAGCGACCGCATCCACAACCTGCCGTCCCGGACCACCAGGTCGGCACTCTCCACCAATGGGAAGCCGAGTACCCCCGCCAGGTAGGCCTGGTCGAAGGCGGTCTCGGAATGGCTTCCCGGGGTGAGCACGACGACCGTCGGCTCTTCGGCGGCCTCGGGGGCCGCGTCGAGCAGCGCGAGCCGCAAGGCCTGAGCCCACGGTGAGGAGGGCCGGGGACCCACCCGCTCGTACAGGTCGGGGGCCGCGTGCGCGATGACGCGGCGATCAGCCAACGCGTAGCCGGCACCCGAGGGTGCCTGGGTCCAGTCGGCATTCACCATGAACGCGCCGTCGTCGCCGCGGCTGATGTCGCAGCCGTGGAGAAACAGCTGGTGACGGCCGGGCACCACGATGCCGCGCGCGGCCCGCAGGTACCCGGGATGGGCGAACAACAGCCGGGACGGCAGAACCCCGCTGGTGATCGAGCGGCGGGCCCCGTACAGATCGGTCAGCACCGCATCGAGCAGCCGGGACCGCTGCACCAGGCCTGATTCCAGGCAGTCCCAGTCCGCGGCGGAGACCACCAGGGGCAGGGCGTCGAGATGCCAGGGGCCCGGCACCGCGGTGCCGTCATCGTCGGTGACCACGTCCCCGTAGGGATCCAGCTCGATGTAGGTGATGCCGTCGTTGTCGACGAGGCTGCGCACCATGACACGCAGTCGGTCCAGGCCGTCACGGCCCCGCTCGCCGACGCCCGCGGCCAGCTCACGCCAGGCCGGCCGGACATTGCCCGAGCCGTCGACCAACTCGTCGTAGCCGGCACCGGCGCCGTCGTCCCGAACGTCGAACAATGCTCGTTGGGCCCTGGAACGGCGGTAGCCGGCCAGCACACCGTCGACGTCTGTCCCGTAGGCAGCACGACTCGCACCGGTGTCCAGGGCAACACCGGCGGCCTGAGCGGACTCCGGTGAGCCGTTCGCGCGAAGAGCCATCAGTGAAGAACGGTACGCACCCGACGATGATCCGGGCTTGCTGGCGCACCGGGCCGAGTGAATCGGCGACAGTCGGCCCGCGTGCGCACGATCACGCCGCCCAGATGCGGCCGGATTTGCCCGACGCTGGTTGAATTCAGCGGTGAGGTAACCGAGCGAAGGGATGTGGCCGCCCGCGATGTGGAGCACCGTGCTGGTGATGGCCGTCGTGGCGGCAGTCGATCCGCTCAGAATCGGGGTCGTTGCCTTCATGCTGTCGCGGTCACGGCCGGTGCGGTTGTTACTCCCCTTCTTTCTGTTCGCCTTCACCGCCAATGTCGCGGTGGGCGCCGCGGTGGTGTTCGTGTTCAAGAACGTCACCGGCGACGGCGGACGCACCATGCCCCCAGGACTGGAGATCGGCATCGGTGTCGTGGCGCTGGCGATCGCCGTGCTGTCCATAACCGGGGTGCTCGAACGCCTTGTCAATCGAATACGGACGCGCCGGACGGTGCCGGCCGCACCCACGGCGGACTCGGTGCCGGGCCTGTCGAACCTGCCGGCCGGGATGCAGGCCGCGTTGCGCGGCGAGGCGCCATGGGCAGCTGGACTGCTGGGCCTGATCAACGGTTTTCCCACCCCGTACTACCTGGCCGCGATGGCTGCCGCCCTGACATCGGGCGCCGCGGTGGCCGAGCAGATGGCCGCGATGGTCGTGTTCAATCTGGTCGGTTTCCTCGCGGCCATCATCCCGATAATCAGTTTCTGGGTCGCCCCGGCGGCCACCAGGTCCGGCGTCGAGCGGATCTACGAGTGGATGGGAATCCACCATCGACTCGTGGTCGCCGTGATCGCCGGCGCGGTCGGCATGTACTTCCTGGCCACCGGCATCAGCCACCTGTGACGGCGCGGCGGCGCACCTGGGCGCGACGATAGACCGACAGCACCAACAACCCTGCCAGCGTGATACCCACCAGGTTCACCACCAGTTGCAGGACGGACTGGGCGGCCACATCCCACTCCCCGACAGTCGCCGCGACCACCGCGAAACCAGCCGCAGGCACGGTCGTGACCGAGATGAAGACGCCCACCAGAGCTGCCGACTTCGACGACACCAGCGACAGCATCCCGGCCGCTCCGGCCAGCAGCGCCACGACGAAGGAGAACGGGCCGACCTGGAAGATGAAGTCGACATCCTGCAGTTCCCGCGTGCTGGTCAGCGTGACCCAGCCCAGCGCCTCGAACCCGAGCGTGGCCACGGCGGTCACCACCATTGCCAACGGAAACCCGATCGCCAATGCCGCCGACGCGCGTCGCGCCAATGACGTCCGCCGCTGGACGAGAGCGACGGCCAGTGCGGCGAGCGGACCGAACTCGGGACCGACGACCATCGCCCCGACCACGGTGACGGGTGAATCGGTGAGCACGCCGACCGCTGCCAGCATGCAAGCGATGCAGAGGAACATCATGTAGGTGACGTTCAGATGAGATTCCTCGCGGGTCCGGGAGACGAGTTCGTCCCACACCACCGCATCGGCACCATCTCCTTCCGCGGCATCCTCCGCGTGGTACGCCAGACTGGACAACACGGTGTCGAGCGGCTCCAGGGTGATGGCGCCGAAGTGGTGCACGTCAAGGGATTTCAGCCGCTCGACGACGTCGTTGGCCGCCTCCCTGGCGACATCGGCGGTGATCTGGTCACCGGCGGGTTCAACCGCTGCGTCGGCGAGCAACACGATGTTGGCGACACCGGGCTGGGCGTGCAGGACATGGAGAATCGGTTCGCGCAGATCTGCCGGCGCTATGACGCGTAAGTGCAGCACAATCCGACAGTATCGGCAGTGCGGCCGGTTCCCGCTGATCGGCGTTCGTCAGTTGCTCAGTCCCACCAGAAGACCCACAACGGGTGCGCCAGCCTGCGCGCGAGCGCATCGAGTGAACCCGCCTCGGTGTTGACCGAATCGTCGCAGTACAGGTAGGCCTCCAGGGCCGCGGTGAGCGCCTCGGGCCGGCTGGACGGTGGCTGATTCGCCACGAGCACCAGAAACTCGTCGTCGAGAGCCAACACTTCGGTCCGATAGCGGGCGGACCAGCGGCGCAAGATCGCCGCGTGTTCGACGCCGAGGACGTCGGAATTGATTGCTCCCGACCACTGGAGCAGCCCGGGAACCAGCCAATCCGCGGGCGTGGGAATCAGCGCCAGCCGTGAGTACTCACCGCGGGAATCGAAGTCGGCGAACGGCTGCCGCCAGTCCCCCGGGTCTGCACCGTCGAACCCGGACGGATGGCGCGGGATGTCGCACTCGGCGGTACGGGTGGCGAATTCTCGTTCCAGCCAGCGGGCGCCGTCGAGTTCTGCTGCCAACAACGGTGTTTCGTCGGCGATGCCGTCCATCCCGATCCGGTGCCAGGCCATGTCGGTGAGCAGCACGGGCCACAACCCCGTCGCCGGGAACCGCGCCCGGGCCGCAAGCCACGCCTCCGTCGCCGGAACACCCGGCGGCACAGGTACCGACCACATAGGCGCTCGGTGGGCCAGCACGTCATCGTGGCGTTGCAGTTCACCCACGACTATCCCCGCCTCGGCGAGGGCCGCGGCGGGATCGCGGGGCGGGGCCACCGCCACCGGCGGCGCCATCACCGGATCCGGCGCGAAAGGCGGTGCCTCCAGCGCCGGGACACCCGGACTGGCCGCCGGCGCCGGCGCCGGCAGGAACGGTGGGTCACCGGCGGACGCGGGTGGCGTCACGGGCCGGCCGGTGAGCAGTTGAGCCAGCCCGATCAGATCCGCGGCCACGGCGGTCACGGCCATGCCGTGACCGTCGTCTTCGACGGCCCACACCGTGGGATCACCCGGACCCTGCTTCAGAAAAGCCACCCCGTAAACCGGTATGACCCTGGGTTCTTCGGCGAGCTTCGCGCTGGCCAGCTTCCACGCCGCGTCGCCACCGGGGTTGTCGCCCCATGCGGGATGCCACAGCGCACCCGCGCGCACGGCGTGCAGCAACTCGCGCACCGGCCGGCCGATGTGTGCCCGAAGCGTCACTTCGTCGGCGTTGCGCCAGTCCGGCCAGCCGGACCCCACCGGTAGCCCGGCCGACAGAAAGCCGCGGTGATCATCGCTGAACCACAAGGAAAACCGTGATTCGAGGGCGTTCAGTTCGGCCTCGGTGAGCCCCGGCTCGATCCGCCATGGGCCGTGTTCGGCCAGGATCTGCAACGCTTCGGCTGCGCGGCTCACGAGGTGGGACGTTCGAAGCGGACGACGAGTTCGTCGGCCGGCACGTGGTGCCCTTCGTCACAACGGATTTCGACTCCGGCCAGCGCGCCACACCCGTCGTGTGCGAGCCGCAGCCCAGTGTCGCCGAGATGCTTGCGACCCCACTCGAACATCGCCCACACCACCGGCATGAAGTCGGTACCGGATGCGGTGAGGACGTACTCGTCGCGCTCCCGCTGGCCCGGCTCGCGGTAGGGCCGCTTTGCCAACAGGCCGGCCGCCACGAGGTCAGAAAGCCGCGCCGAGGTTGCCGCCTTGGTGATCCCGACCCGACGGGCGAAGTCGTCGAACCTAGTGGTGCCGTAGAAGGCCTCGCGCATGATCAACATCGCCGACTTGGTGCCTGCGAACGCCATGGTCCGCTCGACCGGACAGTGCCCCACCGCCGACCAGCTGTCGCGATCGGCCAGCTTGCCCTGCAGCATTCCCACGGAATCAAACTCCCTATCTGAGTTGTTCTAACTATACCCAGGTGCTATATCTGGGTAGCCATCACAATACTCAGCGTGGAGCATCAGGAGGCCAAGATGACCGGATATGCAGACCGGGACGCAGTCATCGTCGGAGCGGTCCGTACCCCGATCGGCAAGGGCAAGGCCAGCGGCGCACTGCACGGCGTCTTGCCTGCGGACCTGCTGGCGCACAGCCTGCGGGAGCTGATCACCCGCACCGGCGTCGACCCGGCACTGGTCGACGACGTCATCGCCGGGGCCGTCACCCAAGTAGGCGATCAGGCGGTCAACATCGCCCGTAACGCCCTGCTGGGCGCGGGCTTCCCGGAAACCGTTCCCGGAACCACGGTGGACCGGCAGTGCGGCAGCAGCCAGCAGGCGATCAGCTTCGCCGCCCAAGGCGTGCTGGCCGGCGCCTACGACATCGTGATCGCCGCAGGCGTGGAATCCATGTCGCGGGTACCGATGGGCAGCTCGGTATTGCCGGGCAGCGACCCGTTCGGCCTGGCCTTCGCCGAGCGATATTCCGAAGGCCTTGTCCCGCAAGGGATCAGCGCAGAGCTGATCGCAGCCAAGTGGGGCTTCTCCCGCGCCCAGCTCGACGAGTTCTCCGCGAGCAGTCACGAGAAGGCAGCCCGCGCCACCAAGGACGGACTGTTCGAGGCCGAACTCGCCCCCATCGCCGGACTGAGCACCGACGAGATCATCCGGCCGGGGACGACGGTGGACACGCTGTCCGTGTTGAAGCCGGCGTTCTACAACGAGGCCTACGCCGCCCGATTCCCTCAGATCAACTGGGAGATCACCCCCGGTAACTCGTCACCGCTGTCCGACGGCAGTGCCGCCGTGATGATCACCAGCGGTGCGACGGCCAAGAAGCTCGGGCTCAAGCCGCTCGCCCGGATCCACACCACCACGGTGGTCGGGTCGGACCCGCTCTACATGCTCACCGGTGTCATTCCGGCCACCGAAAAGGTCCTGGCGCGTGCGGGTTTGACGCTGGCCGACATCGACCTGTTCGAGGTCAACGAGGCGTTCGCGCCGGTGGTGCTGGCCTGGGCTCACGATGTCGGAGCAGACCTCGCCAAGACCAACGTCAACGGCGGAGCCATCGCGATCGGCCATCCGCTCGGCGCCAGCGGTGCGCGCATCATGACCACTCTGGTCAATGCCCTGGCACAGCGGGGTGGACGCTACGGCCTGCAGACGATGTGTGAGGGCGGCGGCATGGCCAACGCCACCATCATCGAACGGCTCACCTGATCCCCGCCTGATGCCCACCTGATCCCCGCCGAAACGGCATTCCGGCAGAGAATGTTCGAATAGGGCCCTGCTGGAATGCCGTTTCGGCGCGAAGAGGTTAGGCGCGGACCAGTTCGAACAGCGGGATGGCCCGAGTGGTCTTCGACTGGTATTCGGCGAACACCGGGGCGCGCTCGATGATCTTCGGGTACGCCGCGTCGCGCTCGTCGGCGGGCAGCTCCCGGCCCGTCGCGTCATAGGCATCGGTGCCCACCTCGATGCGCACCTTCGGGTTGGCCCGCAGGTTGTGCACCCAGGCCGGATCCTTTGGCCCACCGGCGTAGGAGCCGACGATCAGCATCCTGCCGTCGACTTCCAGGTAAGCCAGCGGCGACATCCGGGGCTGACCCGACTTGGCACCGATGGTGTGCAGCAGCAACAGCGTGCCGCCTTCGAAAGGCCCACCCACCTTGCCGCCGTTGGCCCGGAATTCCTCGACGACGCCGCGGTTGAAGTCATCGAGGGCCGCCACGTCGGCGACCAGTTCACTCTTGTCGAAGTTCGGATCGGTATCGGTCATGACTTCTTGAGCTCCTCGGGCTTGGCGTCTATTCCCGATTCCTTGCGCTGCTGCGCGGTGATCGGAGCCGGCGCGTCGGTCAACGGGTCGACGCCGCCGCCGGACTTGGGGAACGCAATGACCTCGCGGATCGAATCCACCCCGGCCAGCAGTGCGGTGATGCGGTCCCAGCCGAAGGCCAGGCCGCCGTGCGGTGGTGCACCAAAAGCGAAGGCGTCCAACAGGAATCCGAACTTGTCCTGGGCTTCGGCATGGTCGATACCCATCATCGCGAACACCCGCTCCTGGATGTCGCGGCGATGGATACGGATCGAACCGCCGCCGATCTCGTTGCCGTTGCAGACGATGTCGTAGGCATCGGACAGCGCGTTGCCGGGATCGGTGTCGAAGGTCCCCTCCGATTCGGGCTTCGGCGCGGTGAAGGCGTGGTGCACGGCAGTCCAGGCACCCGAACCCACGGCGACGTCGCCCGAGGCGGTCGCCTCGTCGACGGGTTCGAACATCGGGAAGTCCACCACCCAGGTGAATGCCCAGGCGGCCGGGTCGATCAGGTCGAGGCGCTTGGCGATCTCGATGCGGGTGGCGCCGAGCAGCGAACGCGCCGACTTGACCGGGCCGGCCGCGAAGAACACGCAGTCACCCGGCTTGGCGCCGACGTGGGCGGCCAGGCCGTCCCGCTCGGCGTCGGTGAGGTTCTTGGCCACCGGACCACCCAACGTTCCGTCCTCGGCGACCAGTACGTAGGCCAACCCTTTGTGACCGCGTTGCTTGGCGAACTCCTGCCAGCCGTCGAGGGTGCGGCGCGGCTGCGATGCCCCGCCTGCCATGACGACAGCACCCACGTAGGGCGCCTGGAACACCCGGAACGGGGTGTCCTTGAAGTACTCGGTGCACTCGATGAGCTCGACGCCGAATCGCAGGTCGGGCTTGTCGGAACCGAACCGGCGCATCGCGTCGGCGTAGCTGATCCGGGGCAACGGCAGCGGCAGGTCGTAACCGATGGTCGACCAGACCGACTTGAGCACCTGCTCGGCGATGGCAATCACGTCGTCGGCGTCGACGAAGCTGAGCTCCATGTCCAGCTGGGTGAACTCCGGCTGGCGGTCGGCACGGAAATCCTCGTCGCGGTAGCAGCGCGCGATCTGGTAGTAACGCTCCATGCCCGCCACCATGAGCAGCTGCTTGAACAGCTGGGGGCTCTGCGGCAGCGCGTAGAACGAGCCGGGCTGCAGTCGCGCGGGCACCAGGAAGTCGCGGGCGCCCTCGGGGGTGGAGCGCGTCAGGGTCGGGGTCTCGATCTCGACGAAGTCGTGCTCGGCCAGCACGTTGCGGGCAGCGGCATTCACCTTGGAGCGCAACCGGATTGCGTTGCCTGGTCCTTCGCGGCGCAGATCCAGGTAGCGGTACTTGAGCCGGGCTTCCTCGCCTGCGGTCTCGTCGAGCTGGAACGGCAGCGGAGCGCTCTCGCCCAGCACCGTGAGCGACGTCGCGTTGACCTCGATTCCTCCGGTCGGGATCTCGGCGTTCTCGTTGCCTTCGGGACGTACCTCGACGAGGCCGGTGACGGCGATGCAGAACTCGGCGCGCAACCGGTGGGCGGCGGCGAGCACGTCGCCCTCGCGGAACACCACCTGGGACACGCCCGACGCGTCGCGCAGATCGATGAAGATGACACCGCCGTGGTCACGGCGACGCGCCACCCAACCCGCCAGGGTCACCGTCTGTCCGGCATCGGTGGCCCGCAACGAACCGGCGGCATGACTGCGCAACACGAAAACTCCTGAATGTCGAGTCGGAAGAGACTGGTGGTGACGAGTGAACAGTCTAGAGAGTCGCTTGTCCCGGTAACTTGGCAGCGTGGATGAGCGCTCGCGCGAAGACCCGGCATCACTGAACAACTCCCCCATCGCGGTCATCGGCCCGGGCGCCATCGGGTCCACCGTCGCGGCGCTGTTGCATGCCGCCGGACAGCCGGTCCTGCTGTGTGGACGCACCCCGCGCGACGGCATCGAAGTTCGGCCCGACGACGGGCAGCCCATCCGGGTGCCCGGCCCGGTGCACACCGATCCGGCGGCCGTCGACGGCCCGCTCGACGTCGTGTTTCTCGCGGTCAAGGACACCCAGAACGCGCAGGCGGCGCCGTGGCTGGACCGGCTGTGTGACGAGAAGACCGTGGTGTGCGCGTTGCAGAACGGCGTCGAGCAGGTCGAGCGCGTCAGCGCCGTCAGCCGGTGCACCGACCCGGCTCACGTGGTGCCCGCGGCGGTCTGGATGTCATCGGAAGTGCAGCCCGAGGGCTGGGTGCGGTTGCGCAGCGAGGCCAGACTCGTGCTGCCCGACACGCCGGCGGCCGCGACCGTGGCCGACGCCGTGCACGGCACCGCGATCACCGTCGAACACGATCCCGATTTCCGCCGCGCGGCCTGGCGCAAGCTGCTGGTCAATGCCGTGGTCGGGTTCATGGTGCTGGCCGACCGGCGCGCGGGAATGTTCCGCCGTGACGATGTGGCCGCACTGGCCCGGCGCTATCTGACCGAATGTCTGGCGGTGGCGCGGGCCGACGGCGCGGATCTGGGTGATGAGGTGGTCGACGAGATCGTCGGCATGCTCGCCTCGGCCCCGGAAGACCTGACCACCTCGATGCTGACCGACCACCAGGCCAGCCGGCCGCTGGAGTGGGATGTGCGTAACGGTGTCATCGCCCGCAAGGCAGCCGCACACGCGCTGTCCACCCCGATCAGCGATGTGGTGGTACCGCTCTTGGCGGCCGCCGGCGACGGCCCGGGCTGACCCACCAGTAGACACTCTGCCCTAGGGTGTCTACCCATGGCCCGGACCTACCCGTGTGAGCGCGTCGAATTGGACTTCTTCGACCGCGCTCCGTTCCGTTTCGTCAGCACCGTCGACCTCGCCATCACGCCCGAGCAGCTGTTCGAGGTGCTCAGCGACGAGACCTCCTGGCCGCACTGGGCGACGGTTATCACCAAAGTGGAGTGGACCAGCCCCGAGCCCCGCGGCGTGGGCACCACTCGGACGGTCACGATGCGCGGGCACATCACCGGCGATGAGGAATTCCTGGCCTGGGAACCTTTCTCCCACATGGCTTTCCGCTTCAACACCAGCACCTCGAACGCGATCTCGGCCTTCGCCGAGGACTACCGCGTGGTGGAGACGGCCGACGGTTGCCACCTGACCTGGGTGATGGCCATGGAGCCCAGCGGGCTGGCCGGGCGGCTCGGGATGACCATGGGCCAGCCGGTGATGGCGTGGCTGTTCCAGCGATTCCTGTACAACCTCCGCCGTTACAGCAACGAGCGCTACGGCAAGTAGGGCGCTAGCCCAGGCCTTCCCACACCTGGCGTCGCACCGCGTCGGGATCGGCCACGGTCTCGTCCCGCGTGGAGCGGATCACCCGGGTCAGGCGCTGCCCGACGTCGTATTCCGGCCAATCGGCAACCTCGGCCCGGGCGAAATCGAGCCAGGTGCGTTGCATCCGCCGACCGACCGAGGGCTGCACCCGGCGACCCAACGGGTGAAGCTTGCGCCCCAGATACGACCCGTAGCTGTGCTGGACGTGCACGATCTCGCTGCCGTGGGTCGCGCCCAGTCCCAGCACCTTGAGCGTCCAGGTGGTGTGGTCGAACCGGTACACGTGGGTCGGCGCGTGCCCGCTGTACGCGTCGGCGAACGCCCAGGTCGGTGCGCCGAACATCACGTCAGAGCCGAACGCGATCAGCGCCCGGCGGCGCGGGAAAGCGGGATAGGCGGCCAGCACCCGATCCCTGGCCTGCGGGTCGTGGCGGCGGAGATAGTCCTCGACCCCCGCCAGCGTGGTCGGCAACATCGGCGGCTTGCCCCAGGCGAACATCGACGCCTCGTGACTGTTGGTGCCGATGATCAACGGAATCGCGGACACCGCACCCGCGCGTGCCGCCTCGATCGGGTGCAGCGGCAACAGGTCGACGCCGTGCGTCAGCCCGTAGGCCAATGTCGGTGTCCGCTGGGCACTTTCCAGTTGCAGCTGCCCGGCAGCGCGGCGCAGCTGCCGTTGCGGCAGCACTTTGAGTTGCTCGGCCCCCACCCCGAGGAGCTGCATGAAACGGCGCGACTGACGGGCCCGCTCTTCCCGGTCGGCGATCAGCGGCAACGCCGGACTCTGCGCGATGCCCCGGGCGAACAGCCCGTCGGCCGCGGGGCTGGCCAGCAGGGCCAATACCGATGTGGCACCGGCTGATTCACCGAACACCGTCACCTGTTCGGGATCGCCGCCGAACGCGGCGATGTTGTCGCGTACCCATTGCAACGCGGCGATCTGGTCCCGCAGACACAGGTTGTCGTCGAATCCCTCACCCAGGTCACCGAGTTCGAATCCGCCGAACACGCCGAGCCGGTAGGTGACATTGACGACCACCACGTCGCCGTTCTCGGCCAGCCGCGAACCGTTGTACAGCTGCAACTGGCCGGCGCCGTAGACGAACGCCCCGCCGGGGATCCACACCATCACCGGTAGCGACCCGCCCGTATCCGGAGACCAGACGGTGACGGTCAGGCAAGCCTCGTCGCGCACCTTGGGGTCGTCACGGCCTCCCCCGACGAACGAACGGCCTTGTGGCGGCAACGGGCCGTGCTCCACAGCTTCGCAGACCCCGGACCAGGGCACCACGGGCTGCGGCGCCAGGAAGCGCAGCGCGCCGATGGGCTGCTGGGCGTACTCCACACCCCGCCAAACGCTGACCCCGCCTTCACGGGTGCCGCGTAACCGCCCCAGCGAGGTGTGGGCGATGGTCGAATGTTCCGCAACGACGGACACGTCTGAATCGTAGTGTGAAAAGCTTAACGGGCTGTTGAGCACGCACCTACCGGCGAATGCGATGGAGTGACGGGATGACCTTCAACGAGGGTATGCAGATCGACACGAGCACCACGTCCAGTTCCGGCGGTGGCCGCGGCCCCGGCCGTGGCATCGCGATCGGCGGAGGTCTCGGCGGTCTGTTGATCGTTGTGCTCGCGATGTTCCTGGGCGTCGACCCCGGCACCGTCATGCCTCAACAGCAGCAGCCGATAGACACCAGCAGTGCCGGGGGCGAGGGATTCGACCTGAACCAGTGCAAGACCGGTGCCGACGCCAACAGCAAGGTCGAGTGCCGAGTGGTCGCCACCGGCAACTCGGTCGACGGCGTGTGGCAGCAGCTGTTGAAGGGATACACCCGTCCGCACGTCCGGCTGTTCAAGGGGCAGGTCCAGACCGGGTGTGGTCCGGCCACCAGTGACGTCGGCCCGTTCTACTGCCCCGTGGACAAGACGGCGTACTTCGACACCGACTTCTTCCAGGTGCTCGTCGACCAGTTCGGTTCCAGCGGAGGCCCGCTGGCGCAGGAGTACGTCGTCGCCCACGAGTTCGGCCACCACGTGCAGGACCTGCTGGGTGTTCTCGGCCGGGCCCAGCGCGACCCTGAGGGCGCCACCGGCGCCGGTGTCCGCACCGAACTGCAGGCGGACTGCTACGCCGGCGTCTGGGCGCATTACGCGTCGATCACCCGGCAGGAGGGCACCGACGTGCCGTTCCTGGAACCACTGAGCGACAAGGACATCACCGACGCGCTGTCGGCGGCCTCCTCGGTGGGCGACGACCGCATCCAGAAGCAGGCCACCGGCCGGGTCAACCCGGAAGCCTGGACCCACGGTTCCTCCGAGCAGCGACAGAAGTGGTTCACCATCGGCTACCAGACCGGTGATCCGAACAAGTGCGACACCTTCGCCGCGAACAACCTTGGCTAGGGCAACCACTGCCGTCGACGCGGTAGCAGAGCGCTACCTCGATACGTATGCACGGCTGGATCCGTGCGCCGCAACAGAACTGGGCATCACCGGCCACGACGATGACGTGACCGACTACTCCCCGCAGGGGGTGGCCGCCCGCGCCGAAGCTGCCCGCGCGACCTTGCGGGAGCTCGAGGGGGTCGAGCCCGCAGACGAGGTCGACGTGGTCACCGTGGCCGCGCTGCGCGAACGCCTCGGCGCGGCCGTCGACGTGCACGATGCCGGCCTGGATATGGGTGAGATCAATGTCATCGCCTCGCCGCTGCAAGCCATGCGCGACGTATTCGACCTGATGGCCACCGACACCGATGACGACTGGGCGCTGATCGCCGCGCGGTTGGCGAAGGTGCCCGAACGTGCCGCAGGCTACGCGGATGCACTCCGTGCAGCGGTCCGCGGCAGTCACGCCCCGGCCCTGCGTCAGGTGACGCGCGGCGTCACCCAGGCCCGGCAGATCGCCCAGTTGTTCGCCGAGATGGCTACCGGCGCGGCACCCGGAAACCGGCGGCTCCAGGCGCAGCTACGGCAACGCACCGAAGCCGCGGCCGATGCCTACCGGCAGTTGGGCGACGTGTTGTGTGAGGACATCGCCCCGCGTGCCCGCCAGTCCGACGCCTGTGGGCGCGACACCTACCGCCTGATGTCACGGTTGTTCCTGGGCAGCGCCGTCGACCTCGACGAGGCCTACGAGTGGGGTTTGGGGCTGCTCGATGCCGTTGTGGCCGAACAGGAATCGATCGCCCAGCAGCTCTATCCGGGCGCCACGGTGTCCGAGACTCTCCGTCGGTTGGACGATGAACCGCGATACGTCATCACCGGCACCGATGCACTGCAGGCCTGGATGCAGGACCTTTCCGATCGCACAGTGGACGCGCTGGCCGGCACCCACTTCGACATCGACGGCCCGCTTCGCACCCTGGAGTGCCGGATCGCGCCGACCCAGACCGGCGGCATCTACTACACCGGGCCGTCCGAGGACTGGTCGCGACCCGGACGCATGTGGTGGTCGGTTCCACCCGGCGTCGAAGAGTTCCACACCTGGCAGGAAACCACCACGGTGTTCCACGAAGGTGTCCCCGGCCATCATCTGCAGATCGGCCGCGCGGTGGCCCTGGCCGACGAGCTCAACCGGTGGCGCCGGCTGGGCTGCTGGGTATCGGGGCACGGCGAGGGCTGGGCTCTGTACGCCGAGCGGTTGATGGCCGAGCTGGGCTGGCTCGACGATGCCGGCGACCGGATGGGAATGCTTGACGCGCAACGGTTCCGCGCGGCCCGCGTGGTCATCGACATCGGCGTCCACTGCGGTCTCACGGCTCCCGACGGGGAGGTGTGGGATGCCGAACGGGCATGGAACTTCCTGACCTCGCATTCGGCCATGGCCGAGGAGAACCTGCGCTTCGAACTGGATCGCTATCTGGGCTGGCCGGGCCAGGCGCCGTCATACGCCATCGGTCAACGGATCTGGCACGAGCTCCGCGACGAGGCCCTACGCCGCGGATCGTCGCTACGGGAGTTCCACAGCCGGGCACTCGATCTGGGCGGGCTACCACTCGATGTGCTCAGATCGGCGTTGTCGGCGGATTGACCGGCTGAGAGGACCGTGGCCAACCATGCGCACGACGTCTCACATATGTGACACAGCCACTGTGTGACGCGGTTCACAGCCGAAGGCTGTCACGGTTCGGCCTATCGGCGGTGTCTGAGAGTGTGACTGTGCCGACGCCGAAAGGGGGCTGCACTGAACACGACCGAGGTATTCGCCGGCTACCGTCCCCTGCTGTTCACGCTTGCCTACGAAATCCTGGGCAGTGCGACCGATGCCGAAGATGTCGTGTAGGACAGTTACCTACGCTGGATCAAGGCGGGCGAGGTCACCCATCCGCACGCCTATCTCGTGGAGATCGTCACGCGGCAGGCCCTCAACGCACTGCGCGCCAGCAGGCGCCGACGCGAAGATTATGTCGGCAACTGGCTTCCCGAGCCCATCCAGACCGCCCCGGATGTGAGCGAGGACGCCGTCCTGGCCGAATCCGTTTCCATGGCGATGCTGCTCATCCTGGAGACGCTCAGCCCCGACGAGCGCGTGGTGTTCGTCCTGCACGAGGTGTTCGGCTACAGCCAACCCGAGATTGCGCTCATGGTGGGTAAGTCCGATATCGCGGTGCGCCAAATCGCCCATCGTGCACGCGAGCACGTGCAGGCTCGACGACGGCGCTACACACCGGACAGGCAACTGGCGCGGGCCACAGTGACGAAGTTCCTGCGGGCCGCCCGCACCGGGGACATCGACGGTCTCGTCGCGGTGATGGCGCCCGAGGTCGTTGCGCTGTCCGACGGTGGCGGACAGGTATCAGCTGCGCGTCGTCCAGTCGTCGGGCCACAGCGAGTCGCGCAGTTCATGGTAGGACTGGCCCAAGGTGGCATGGCCGGGTTCGACGTCTCGTTCGGCAGCTACAACTCGATGCCGGCCGTGTTGTTCGGCCGGCACGGTGTTTTGGACTCGGTCCTGCTCATCGATGTGACCGATGGACTCATCACTGCGCTCTATGCGATGCGCAACCCCGACAAACTCCGCGGCGCCGCCGCAACCCGCACCCTGACCAGACAGCAGGAGGACTGATGTAGACCGTCACCGTCGAACGGACCATCGCGGCACCGCAGGATGAGGTGTTCGACTTCATGAGCAACGCAGGCAATTTCACGCGCTCTCCGCTCGTGCTCCGGCAGCGGCTGGCCGAACCGGGTCTGCACGCTCCCTACGGACAAGGAGCGGTGCGCATCCTGCTGTGGACCATCGGCTGGTTCCGGGAACGCATCACCGCCTACGACGCGCCGCATTCCTTCGACTACACGGTCGAACGCAGTTTCCCGCCGTCGGAACACCGGCACGGTCACGTCGGCTTCACCGCCGTGGACGGAGGCACCCGCGTCGTATGGACCACGACGTTCCGGGTGAAGTTTCCACTCATCGGCGAGGTACTGACCCGGTGGGTCGGCCGGCCGATGCTGACCAGGGTGTTCAACGACGTGTTGGATGCCGCTGCGGCAGATTTGTCCAAACGCTGACCACATTGAACACATTTCGATAATGTGTTCAAATGCCCGAAGCGGACCGAGCGGTGTCACCCGTGCTGCTCGCTGCCACAGCTGAGACGCTCAGGCGTTTGGGCCCAAGACAATTCAGTCTGACAGCGGTCGCCGAACACGCGGGGGTATCCCGTGGCACCGTCCACAATGCACTGGGCAGCCGTGACAACGCGATCAGAAACGGGCTCGATCACCTGGCCGGCGCGTTCATCGAGACCATCGCCGCCGAGGCCGGCCGGCACGACACCCTGGCCGGCCAGGTCGCCGCGGCCGCGGCCGTCATCTGCGCGCACCGTCAGCAGTCGGACTCCGTGGCACCGCGCGGCATCAACGAGAGCATCCTGGTGTTGCTCCTGCGCAATACCGGTGACGATCTGATGCGACGCTCGATCGAGCTGTGGAAACCGCGGGTCCGGGCCGCCCAGGAGCGCGGCGAGGTCGGCGCGGGCGTCACCCCGGCGCGGGCCAGTGAATGGATCGTGCGC
Organism: Mycobacterium sp. IDUB_9; assembly: GCF_055419505.1. Classification (NCBI taxonomy): domain Bacteria; kingdom Bacillati; phylum Actinomycetota; class Actinomycetes; order Mycobacteriales; family Mycobacteriaceae; genus Mycobacterium; species Mycobacterium sp. IDUB_9. The sequence continues at coordinate 314,601 of NZ_JBVAXU010000003.1, forward strand.
CTGCTGCTGAGCTTCGAACTTCTCCCACCGATCGGCGTGAACCTCGACAGTCCGCGTGCGGTGAAACGATTCGTGTCCGACCACATCGTCGTCGGCCTGACCGGAAGGTAGTCATGACGGAGCCAGATTACGAGGTGGCGATCATCGGCGCCGGCCCCGGCGGCATCGCAACGGCACACCTGTTGCGCCAGAGAGGTATTCACGACTTCGTCATCATCGAACGCGGAACCGACTTCGGCGGCACCTGGCGCGACAATCACTACCCCGGCCTGGCCGTCGACATCCCCACCCTGTGGTATCAGCTGTCGTTCGCCCCCAACCCGAACTGGAGCAGGTTCTTCGCGCCCGGCCCGGAGATCCATCGCTACCTGCAGGACACGGCGGCCGGTCTCGGGCTCTACGAGCACCTGCGTCCCAACTCCGAGGTGATCCGCCAGCAGTGGGACGACGAGCACGGCTTGTGGCGACTCCAGATCCGCGGCGGCGCGCCGGTGACGGCACGTTTCGTGGTCAGTTCGGTAGGCGGATACGTCAACGCCAAGAACACCGTCGACATCGACGGCGTCGAAGACTTCACCGGAACGATCCTGCGCCCCAACGCCTGGGACGACAGCTACGACACCGACGGGAAGCGCATCGCGGTGATCGGCACCGGATCCTCCGGCGTCCAGATCACCGCCGCCGTGTCCGCCGAAGCGGCCAATCTCGACGTCTACCAACGCACCCCGGCGTGGGTGCTGCCCAAGATCGACTTCGACATCACGCCGCGGATGCGCCGGTTGTTCCGGCTGCCTGGATTCGTCCCACTCGTCAACGCGGCCGGCCGGCTGGCGATGGACGTCTTCATGGTGGCGCCCATCGTGCACATCTTCTCCCGACTGCCCGACAAAGTGCTGCGCCGCATCATGCCGCTCTACGACGGCTGGTCCCGACTGCTGTACCGGCTGCTGCTGCGCGCCGTCGTCGACGATGCGGCGACGCGGCGAAAGCTGGTGCCGCGTTACGGCATCCTGGCCAAGCGGCCGGTGATCTCCAGCGCATTCCTACCGGCGCTGAACAATCCCAACACCAACCTGATCACCACACCGATCGACCGGATCACCGCGACCGGGATCCGCACCACCGACGGCGTCGAGCACCCAGCCGACCTGCTGGTGCTGGCCACCGGCTACGAACTGTGGATCGACCCCGAAACCTACCGACCGGATACCGTCCTGGGCGCGCGCGGTTTCGACCTCGCCCAGTACTACCGCGCGCACGGTCTGCACAGCTACGCGGGCACGGCCCATCCGCGCCTGCCCAACCGCTGGGAGATCGTCGGCCCGCTCGGCTTCGTCGGGTTCGCCTGGCTGGACTATGTCGAGACCGTGGCCGCACATGCCGTGCGGATCATCGATGAGACCCGGCGCCGCGGCGCGCAGGCCGCCGCCGTCAGTCAGGATGCGTTCAACCGGTGGAATGCGCGCATGCGCCGGGATGGCCGTGTCGCGCACCTGTACTACACCGCGACTTCCGGGCTGAACACCTATTTCGTCAACTCGCAGTACGAAACCCCGTACTACCGACCGCAGACGATCACCGGATCACGGCAGTTCGCCCGTCACTCTCCACTGTCCGACTACGAATTCACCAATGTCCGCGTCGCGGCATTACCCGAGGAGCAGCTCGCATGACTACCCCATTGGCCGGCCGGGTTGCCTACGTCACCGGCGCCGCACGCGGGCAGGGCCGCTCGCATTGCGTGCGACTGGCCCGCGCCGGCGCGGACATCGTCGCGCTCGACGCTTGCGCACCAGTCGCTGAACACAACGGATATGCCGCCGCCACCCCGGAGGATCTCGCCGAGACGGTGGCATTGGTCGAAGGCGAGGGACGCAAGATCCTGGCCCGTGAGATCGACGTGCGCGATGCCGAGGGCCAACAGCGGCTCGTGGCCGACGCGGTCGAGCAGTTCGGCCGCCTCGACATCGTCGTCGCCAATGCCGGCGTGCTCAATTGGGGCCGATTGTGGGAAATCTCGGCCCAGCAGTGGCAGGACATCCTCGACATCAACCTCACCGGCGTGTTCAACACCGTGCAGGCGACGGTGCCGGCCATGATCGCGGCGGGCAACGGCGGATCCATCATCGCGGTGAGTTCGGCCGCCGGGATCAAAGCCGTGCCGGGGTGCGGTCACTACTGTGCCAGCAAGTTCGGCGTCGTCGGGCTGACCAACTCACTCGCCGTCGAGCTGGGTGAGTTCGGCATCCGGGTGAATTCGATCCACCCGTACGGCACCGACACCCCGATGGGCAACGACCTGTCGATGTATCAGATGTTCGCCGACCATCCGACCTACATCCACAGTTTCTCGCCAGGCGCGCTGCCGACGGATTCGCTGGCCCCGCCCGACACGATCTCCGACATCGTGGTGTGGCTGGCCGGCGACACGTCGTCATTGGTCACCGCCGCCCAGATCCCCGCAGACAAGGGCTATTTGAAGATCTGAGCGGCGGGCACCGGACTCACAACCGCGAGTGCTCGGAGATACTCGTATCGGTGGTGCGCAGCGGGCGGATCAGCCCATCCTGGCTGAACGACGCGATCAGTTCACCTTCCTCGGTGTGCACTGCACCGCGCACGTACGACATGCCCGAGCCGACCTGGGTGCTCTCGTGGCTGTAGAGCAGCCAGCCATCCCAGCGGACCGGCTCGTGGAAACTCACCGTGACCGTCATCGGCGCGGTCGAGACGGTGAGGTGGGCCTGGGCGGTACCGATGCCCTCATGCGCGCGCATGGTGGTCGAAATACCAAGGTGTCCGGTGAAATACGCGATCAGCGCCTTGGCCAGGTCGTCGCGGACCGGCACGGGGTCGTAGTGCAACCAGGCGTACAGCTCCGGCGGTCCGACCTCGTCGGGGCTGTTGACGTCGACCACGTCGACCAGTCGCAGCTCACGTCCGATCATCGGCATGGGCGAGACGTTCGAGTCGCCGGGGCCGGCGACCTCTGGCCGCGGCAGATGATGACGGATGACGTCACCGGACGGCACGTCGGCGAACACCGTGATGGTGATGCACCGCTTGCCGTTCTGCGAGGCGGCGATCACCGCGGTGGCCGTCGAGCGGCCCTCACTGATCACATCGATGTCGAGCTCTACCTGCGGACCCACCATGACCGCGCGGGCGAATACCGCGTGTGCCGAGCGGATCGACTTGCCCGGGAAGCGTTTCGCTGCCGCGACGATCGCGGCACCGACGATCTGGGTTCCTTCGACCACCTGGCGCTCGTCCACACCGGCGATACCGGTCGGCACCGTGAAACGGTTCTCCCCCGCCGGTTCGGCATCGAACAGGTCGAGCAACATCTGCAGCGTCCACTGCGTCGGTTCTGCCTCTTTGGGTTCAGCTTCTGCGGTCATGAGCATCTTCCTTTCACGCGTTGATGACTGTCTCAGCGAATTCTGAAATGGTTTGGGGTGCAGCGAAGTCGGCGAACCACACGTAGAAGCGCTCAACACCCTGCGCGGACAATCCAGCGAAGTGGGCGGAGAGTTCCGCGGCGTCGCCGCACACCAAGCCGTCACCGAGATGCCCGAACAGTCGGGCGCTGCGCTCGGTCACCGCAACGCGGTCGGAGTCGCGCCCCACGAAGCCGACCATCTGTTGCAGGGAAACCCGCACCGTACCGACGGTCGGAAGCAGTGCGGGCAGCCGGTCCAGCTGATGCGAGGGAATGTTCCACCAGTCGGCATGGGTGCGTACGAGGTCCATCATGCGCTTGCCAGTTCCACCCAATACCAACGGAATTGGATGGGCAGGCCGAGGCGTTTGGGCTTTTTCGTCGTCGCCACCCCAATACTGGTGCAGCAACTGCAGATTCTCGCCGAGCCTGCCTACTCGCGCTGCGGCGTCACCCGTCTCGATGCCGAACCGCTCGAACTCCTGTGGCCACGACCCCGAGCCCAACCCCAGCTCGAACCGGCCGCCGCTGGCCGCCGAAAGTGTGACGGCCTGTTTGGCCAGCACGGCCGGATAACGGAACGCATCGCACAACACCAGATGCCCGATCCGCAAGCGCTCGGTGCGGGCGGCCACCCAGGTGGCGACAGTCATTGCCTCCCAGATGTTTTGGTGGGTCGCGCCCGGGGCTTCCAGATGGTCGATGAAGGCGATGCCATCAAATCCACTGGCCTCCGCCACCCGCGCCCGTTCAACGACGTCATCGACGCCGAGCCGCACCTGGGGCAGGAACAAAAACCACTGACTCATCGCTGCACCGCCCGCAGTCGATCCAACACAGTAATCACAAGCCGCCTATTGCTTCTACAGAAACGGTAACGTCATTCTCGCAAGTGCAGCATGACGGAGGTGATGGCGCAATGGCCAGTCCGGCCGGACGACCGACCGAAGGCGCGCGCGCCGAGGCGCAGGCGGACCGGGCCCGCCGGTTCATGAAATCGGCACTCGCCATCCTAGGCGAGACGGGGCGCACCGACTTCACCGTGCTGGAGGTCGTGGAGCGCTCCAAGACCTCACTACGGTCCTTCTACCAGCATTTTTCAACCAAAGACGAGCTGCTCCTGGCCCTCATCGACAAGATCATGGCCGAGTCCACACTGCGTTGGCGCGCGGACACCGACGGCCTGACCGGACCCGAGGCGCTGCGGTCGCTCATCGAGCGCATCACCGTCCCGGCGTCCTCGAGCACTCAGGACAGCATCAACCGCGGCCTGACTTTCTACAACGACCATCTCGCCGAGTCCCTGCCCCGTGAATACGCACGGGTGCTCACACCGTTACACCAGCTCATCGGCGACATCCTACGGCGCGGAGTGAACTCGGGAGCCTTTCGGCCCGACATCGATGTCCAGAGCACCTCAGCCTTGATCATGCAGTCGGTACTGGGTGCGATGAGGCTGCGATCGCTGGGCGTCGAACTCAACGGCGCACCGATCGACGGCGAGCACATCTACGAGTTCTGCGTCCGCGGCCTACTGGCACCCGAATCCCCCGCCTGACCAGCAAATTCCCACCTTCCTGAGCGGTCGCCCGAATGCCCTCGTCCGCGCCGGTCGTCCCGTGGTAACGTCATTACCAGTTTCGAAAACACGACTCTCCCAGGAGGCGAAGATGCCCTCACGCGAGCTTCCCTATCCGGTGTTCGACGCCGACAACCACTTTTATGAGCCCAAGGAAGCGCTCACGAAATTCCTGCCGGAGCACCGCAAGGGCGTCATCGACTACATCGATGTCCGCGGCCGCACCAAGATCATGGTTCGCAACGTGGTCAGCGACTACATCCCGAACCCGACGTTCGAGGTGGTCGCCCGCCCCGGCGCACAGGAGGACTACTTCCGGCACGGCAGCGGCGGCAAGAGTTACCGCGAGGTGATGGGCAAGCCGATGAAGGCCATCCCTGCCTTCCGCAATCCGCAAGCGCGCCTTGAGGTTCTCGACAGCCTCGGCCTGGACTACACCCTGATGTTCCCGACGCTGGCCAGCCTCGTCGAGGAGCGCCTCAAGGACGATCCCGACCTGATCCTCGACATCGTGCACGCACTCAACGAGTGGATGTACGAGACCTGGCAGTTCAACTACGAGGGCCGCATCTTCTCCACCCCGGTCATCAATCTGGGCAACGTCGACCGCGCACTCGAAGAACTGGAATGGTGCTTGGAGCGCGGCGCCAAGACCGTCCTGGTCCGGCCCGCGCCGGTGCCGGGTTATCGCGGTAGCCGCTCCATGGGTGTGGAGGAGTTCGATCCGTTCTGGGACGCCTGCGTGAAGGCAGGTATCCCGGTGTCGATGCACGCCTCGGACAGCGGATATTCCAATTACCTCAACGACTGGGAACCGGCCACCGAGTTCAAGCCGTTCGCGCCCACCTCGTTCCGGATGGTCGCCATGGGCAAGCGTCCGATCGAGGACACCATGGCCGCACTGGTCTGCCACGGCGCGCTGACCCGCAACCCGGACCTGCGCATCCTGTCGGTGGAGAACGGCGCCTCCTGGGTGCCTTACCTGCACTACCAGTTCAAGGACGTCTACTCGAAGATGCCCGATGGATTCCCGGAGGATCCGATCGAGGCGTTCAAGCGCTGCGTGTACGTGGCACCCTTCTGGGAGGACGACTTCAAGAAGATGGCCGACCTGTGCGGCGTCGACAGGGTGATCTTCGGTTCCGACTGGCCGCATCCAGAGGGCCTGGCCGATCCGATCAACCTGGTCGACGACCTGCAGGCGCACGGCCTCGACGACGAGGGCGTCCGAAAGGTGATGGGCGGCAACCTCGTCGACCTCTTCAAGGTCGAGAACAAGAAGGTCTACCGGCCCGATGTCCCGGCACTCGTACTGAACTGATCCAGTCCCCTCCTCTACCTACGAAGCTGGGCCGACTACATGACAGATGTGGCAAATCCCGAACAGATGCTGTTCACCTCCACCGCGCAGGCCTTCCTGGAAAAGGAGGTGCCACTGAGCCGAGTGCGTGAACTACACGCCGCGCACATTCCGTTCGACACCGGATGGTGGGGCCGCGCAGCCGAATTGGGGTGGGCCAGCCTTCTGGTACCCGAGGAACTCGGCGGCGGCAGCCCGTCCGGGGACGGTGTCACCGACCTGGCGTTGCTCGCCGAGCAGGCCGGCCACACCGTGGCCCCCGGTCCCCTGCATCCGGTCAGTGTCGTGCTGGCCGGCCTCGTCGAATCACCCAGCGGGCACGAGGAACTGATCGAATCGCTGGTCGCCGGCGAGACCGTGGGGTCGTGGGCGGCCTATGAACCCAAGCGGCCGTTCGGAGCTCTCCAGGCCGTCACCGGGATCGGCACCACGGCCACCCGGACCGACGCGGGCTACCGCATCGACGGCGTCAAGGACCGCGTCGAAGCCGGTGACCAGAGTGACACGTTGCTGGTGGTGGCCGCCTGCGACGGCCAGATCCGGCAGTTCGTGGTGCCGACCGACGCCGCCGGGGTAACGGTCAGTCCCCAGAACTCGGTGGACCTGGTCAAGCGTTACGCCCGAGTGCAATTCGACGGCGTCGCAGTCGGCGAGACCGCCGTGCTCGGCACCGCCGAGGAGACACCGGCGATCATCGAACGCCAGCGCGAGGTCGCCCTGGTGCTGCAGTGCGCCGAGATCGTCGGAATTCTGGACGTTGTGCTCACCATGACCAATCAATGGCTGGCAGACCGGCACAGTTTCGGCCGCCCGCTGGCCTCATACCAGGCCCTCAAACATCGTGCCGCTGACATGAAGATGTGGTTCGAAGCCGCGCGCGCCACCACCGCGGGAGCCGTCGCCGCGGTGGCCCAACGCTCCCCGGAAGCACCCAAGCTCGTCAGCGTCGCGAAAGCCTATGTGGCCGAACGTGCTCCCGTGATGCTGCAGGACTGTGTGCAGTTACACGGCGGAATCGGCGTGACCTGGGAGCACGATCTGCACCTGTACCTGCGGCGGGTTGCGTTGTATCGCGCGTTGTACGGATCACCCGAAGACCACCACCGCGCCGTATATGCGCTGAGCCGCAAGACCCGCGCAGCCGAGGAGATCGGGGCATGACCGACACCGTGAGCACCACCGCAACCACAGAGTCCGTCGAGGAGTTCGCGCTGCGTGCCCGGACCTGGCTGGCCGAGAACATGCCGGCCATCGATCCGGGCAATCCTCCGTTCGCGGTACGCGCGGAATCCGAATCCTGGGAACGGGCAAAGGAACTGCAGAAGCGCCTGTACGAAGGTGGATTCGCCGGAATCTGCTTCCCACGCGAGTACGGCGGCCTCGGCCTGGACTACGCATACCAGAAGGCATTCAACGACGAGTGCCGAAACTACGAGATGCCGCTGATCCTCAACACGCCCTCGTTCACCATTTGCGGCGCAACGATTCTCGACATGGGCAGCGAAGAGCAGAAGCGCGAACGCATTTCGGCTGCGGTCCGGGGCGACGAGGTGCTCTGCCAGCTGTTGTCCGAGCCCAGCGGAGGCTCGGATCTCGCCGGCGTGATCACGCGCGCCGAGCTCAAAGGCGACACGTGGATCATCAACGGCGCCAAGACGTGGAGTACCAGCGCGTTTGCCGCCGACTACGGATTGATGCTGGCCCGTACCGACTGGACCGTGCCCAAACACGAGGGCCTGACCATGTTCCTCGTCCCGCTGAACGCACCGGGGATCACGATGCGCCGGATCACCGAGGTGAACGGCAATGAGGAGTTCTGCGAGGAATTCTTCGACAACTTGGAGCTTCCGGCGGACGCCGTCCTGGGCGAGGTCAACGACGGCTGGACCGTCGCCTCTCGCCAGCTGCACCACGAGCGTCGGGCTGTCGGTGGCGGTTCCGAGTTCGCCAGCGGGACCGGTGCCGAGAACGCGAACGAGATGCCGCCCGATCATGTCGGGCTGGCCGAGGCCACCGGGCAGGGTGACGACGCCCGGGTCCAGGATCTGGCCGGGCGCGCCCTGGTGCGGCGCATCGTCAAGAAGCAGCTCATCGATCACGTCGGCAAGGCGATCGGAAACGGTTCACTGCCACCGAATGCGGGCACGTTGATCCGGCTGTTCCATGCCGAGACCACCGAGCTGGAGGTGGACACCGCACTGGCGATCGCAGGCACGGCCGGTGTGGTCGACGAGGGTTCGGAAGGTAGCCCAGAGTTGGCCGGTTTGATGGAGATCGGTGTTCGCTATCTATCTCGGCAGACCGGGTCCCTGGGCGGTGGCAGCTCGGAGATGGCGCGCAACGTCATCGGCGAGCGGATCCTTGGCTTCCCACGCGAACAAGCGGCCGACCGCGGCGTGCCGTTCAATCAGGTCAGGCGCAACAAGAGCTGACTGTCTTTCGGCGCTGAGGCACGGTCATCTCGACAGGTTTGCCGCGTACGGTGGGGACCAGCCTACGCAGGGGGAATCCTGATGCCGACCATTCATTTGGAACGAGTGATCGCAGCACCGCTCGAGCAGGTTTTCGACTGGATGGCCGACCCGGCGGGTCTGGCCACCGCACCGCTGGTGCTGCGGGCGGGATGGGCGGCGGGTTCGTCGGAACCTGCGGTGGGGGCCGTCCGGGCGGTGACCGGAGCCGGCATGTGGTTCCGGGAGGAGATCACCGCGTACGACCGCCCGAACAGTTACTCGTATCTGATCATCGGGTCATTCCCGCCGTTCGATCATGACGGCGGCACACTGACTTTCGCACCCCGCGGCGACCGTACGCATATCGACTGGACGACGAGCTACACCCACCCGGCACGCGCCGGTGGAAAGGCGATGGAGGCCATCAGCTCACGGCTGCTCCCGTGGAATTTCCGCGTCATCCTCGCCAATTGCGCCAAGGCACTGGAGCACTAGAAGAGGGCTGGTTGCGTCGGTGCCGCGATTTCACGTACGGCACCGATGCGCGCCATGGGCGCCGGCCCAGTCAATCCGTACCGGGCAACCAGCGGTGCCACGCGGGTACGAAGCATGTCGCGATAGTCCGGTGGCAGATACGCCCCCCGCCGGTACAACCGCTGATAGTCGGCAAGCAGTTCAGGATGTTCACGCTGCAGCCAGGACATGAACCAGCCACGGGTCGACCCCCGCAGATGCAATCCGAACACCGTCACTCCGGTGGCCCCCGCCGCAGCGATGCGGCCGAGCAGTCCGTCGAGTTGTTCGGCCGAATCGGTGAGATACGGCAACACCGGCGCGACCATGACATGGCAGCGCAACCCGGCGTCGCGAATAGCGGCGATCAAGCCCAACCGCGCTTCGGGGGACGGAGTGCCGGGTTCGACGGTGCGGTGCAGCTCCGGATCACCGACTGCCAGCGACACCGCAACACTCACCTCGACGCGACGCGATGCCTCCACGATCTGCGGAAGGTCACGCCGCAACAGCGTGCCCTTGGTCAGGATCGAGAACGGCGTCCACGAATCTGCCAACGCCGCAATGATTCCCGGCATCAAAGCGTATCGGCCTTCGGCGCGCTGATAGGGATCGGTGTTGGTGCCGAGCGCGACGGTCTCGCGCGTCCAGGACCGGCGACGCACCTCCCGCGCCAATACGTCGGCGACGTTGGTCTTCACCACCACCTGGGTGTCGAAGTCTGTGCCGCTGTCGAAGTCGAGGTACTCATGGGTGGGGCGGGCGAAACAGTACCGGCAAGCGTGGCTGCAGCCGCGATAGCCGTTGACGGTGTACCGGAAGGGCAGCATCGACGCCGCCGGCACTTTGTTCAGGGCCGACTTGCACAGCACCTCGTGAAATGTGACGCCGTCGAACTGAGGTGTACGAACGCTGCGGACGAAACCGAGCCGCTGCAGCCCGGGCAGCGACCCGTCGTCAACGCCCACCGCCTGACCGTCCCATCGCACATTCATATCGAACAATTGTTCGATATGAATGTCAAGGTGATTCCCACGTTCGACCTCGAAGGAGACTGGGTGCGCCGGTGCCGCGGTTTCGGGTACGGCACCGGCGCCCGCCGTGGGCGAACGCCCAGCCACTTGCGCAATCAGACGGCAGTGAAACCGTCTCGGCGCATACGTGCATCGAACAACAGTTCGAACATCATCGCAACCCTGATCCCAATCCGTGGGATCCGGATCAGGCCGAACCGGACCCAGGCTCGAGCGCCAGCCGAACCTGCGACTCGATCGCGGCGACGACCGGACGAGGCAGGTGCACCCGGCCCCGCCCATCGAGGTCGACCACTATCTGCTGCACCTTGCGCAGGTAGGACGTCTTCTCCCCCGGCTGGTCGGTGGCCTGCGCATGGTTGTAGAGCTTGGCGGCGGTGTCGAGGTCCGCACGGTCGTCGTCGGCCAGGTAACTGGTTCCCGTGGCTTTGCCGTCGCGTTCGCACCGTGCCCACTGGCGCCGCAGTGCATCGACCGCCGCGCGGTAACGCCCGGCGAATCCGGCGTCGCCCGGGTAGGTATCGGTGGCCAGTGCCTGGGCCTCCTCCAACGCAGTGTGGAAATCCATCACGTGATCGCGGGTGATGTCGGTGACTCCCGGATAACGCAGGTACAACGCGGGATCCAACTCGTAGGTGCCGTATTCGGACAACACCCGCCGGTGCACGACGCGTGCGGCCTCCCACAACCGGAGATCGGCCGCCGGCGACGCGCTGGTCCCGGCCACCGGGGACACAGACGGCTCGGCCGTCGCGACCTCCGGTGCGGCGGGCTCGAGCGGTGGTTCCTGCGCGGTAGCAGAGTCTTTGGACGTGCCGCGCGGACCCGCCGGCCTCATCGGCTTGTACCTGCGCGGCTCGTCGGGAACCGCGCGCCGCAGTCGCCGCAGGATTTCGGCGCCAACAGGATCGGCCTCCAGGACTGCGACGTGATAGCTGGCGTCATCGCCGAAGGTTAATTGCAGATAGTGCGCGCCTTTGACGCGAAGGTCGCGGTCAGCGGGTGCGATGCGGGTCTCCGTCGACACGTCGGCGGACAGACCGACGTCAACGAGGTCTGCCAGCGGGCGCACCACATCCTTGCTGTCCTCGGTGCCGATCAGAACCTGCCCGTCGACCAGGGCGAGCCGCACCGCGGCTCGCCGCCCGGTCATGCGCCCGGCGATGCTGAACAACACCGAACCCGTCAATGAGCCGCCCACCACGAGCATTACGAGCTGAGGGGCGACCCCACTGACGACTAGGACGAAGAGCAACGGCACCGCCGCAAGCACCAGCGCCGCACAGACGCCCTTGCGGACGCGAGTCCGGGTATCGAGGTATTCGGTGCGGGAGATCAGCGCGAGATTCTCACCGGCCGGCGCGTCAACGCTCATGCTGCCGCAACCATCCAACGCACCCCGACGACACTACCGTGCAGCTACTGGCCAGTGGCCTCTGCGTATGGTTGACCCATGCCTGAAGACCCGCAGCAACGCCGACGGGCCAGGTTTGACCGCCGAAAGGTGGTTGGGCAGAGGTGAATCCGATAGTTCGCGCGATCCTGGGCGGCGTGTGTGTCGGTAGCGGCATCGCAATTGGGGCCTATTCCGGGGGCTGGTTCCTCCTGCTCGCGGTCGTTCTCGCCGCGATGGGGGTCGGGATGATCGCCGGTGCGTTCACGCGATCGATCACTGCCGGTTCCGCCGGTGAACTGGTCCCGGTGACCGTCGACCTGATCGACCGGTCGGCGCCGAGTCCCGCGTTCGCGTCGACCCTCGTCGCCGGCGAGGCACGCCCGCGCGGAGACGTACCGTTCCGGTTTCACAATCTCGCGAACCTCTCGCGCTCGCAGATCGCCGGCATCGTCGCCGACGGTCGGGGCGAGTTGCCGTCCGAAGCGCTCGGCAGTCCCGGCAGCCCTGCCATCACCGAACACCGTGCCGTGCGGGCACACGCACCGGCGGCCCTGACGGCGGTCGCGGCGATGTGGGCCACGATGCTGCTGCCTCCGACCGACATCTGGGACCTCAAGCCGCTGACGCGGAGCGCCTCCTCGGCCGAGGTACCGTCCGTCAGCACCGGTGACCCCGACGCGCGACCACTGTGGCAGTGGTACGACGAAGCACTCGACCATCTGCGCGCCGAGGCGCACGAATCGCTCGACTCCCTGCTGAGCTTCGACATCCGCGACACCCGCGTCGACGTAGAGGTGTACCTGGGCGGCGACCGGATGCGGGCCTATCAGGGCGACATCGACGGTTGGGAGACCAGCGAAGAGTCCACCAACTCCCGCAGTCGCGACACGTTCACCATCGACGACCTACAGGGATTCTCCGCACGCGACTTCCTGACCGGTGCGGCCGCGATGCTCCCTCCTGACCGAAGGGAGATATCCCGCTTGGAGATCGAACGCAACACTGACGACATTTTCGGCGCCGCGCGTCCGGTCCTGGCCGAAGCCACGTTCGGCGACCCGAGCATCCCGATCGACGGAAAACTGGACGGCACCATCGCGACGTGGTGGCCAAAAGACGACGTTGCGGCCGGACTGCACCAGGTCGAGGCTGCACTGGCCGCCAGAGGGGTAGCCACCGACGCCGCGGTGATCAAAGAGCTTGAGCTTTCCGCCGACCACGGCTTCACCCTCGACTTCTACCGGGGCACTCCGTATTACCGGACCAGGGCACACGCCGGCAGGTTCGCCAGTCCCGACGACCTCATCGGGGAAGGTGTCTTCTCTCGCTTTCGGTTCTCCGACGTCTCGGCAGACGTGGTCACCGCTTCGCGCGACGACGCGATGCGCCGGTACGACGTCGATCTGGTGGACCGCGGCAAGGCCGACATCACTATCGGCGAATGGGGCAGCGAGGGCGGTGACCGCGAGGACGAGGTCGTGATCGAGGTGGACTACAACGACGCGCACGGCGGGAAAGCGGTGTATGCGTTATCCGGCGAGTACCTCACCGGATAGCGCGGGTCGGATCACCACACCCGCGGGCGGGTCAGATCACCACACCCGCGGGCGGGTCAGATCACCACTGGCCGAGCTGGCACCGCGGGCTGTACGGATGATCGTTCTGGACGGCGATCTGACCGTCGACGGCGATCTCACAGTGAGCGTTCGGCTGGGCCTGGCCGCCGTGCGTCGTGCTCGCGACGGTGAAGATCGCCCACTGCGGGTCGGCAAGCGTGGTCTCGAAGACCCAGGGCGCGTCAGGGCCGACGTTCACCGTCGCCTTCTGCAGGTACTTGTACGCGTCAGCGTTGTAGGCGTCTTTGCTCGCAGGCTGCGTCGTCAGGTAATAGAGGTCGAATTCGTAAGGCGCGCCGGACGTGAGCGTGTACTTGACCTGATGGCCTTGGCCCGCCGGGTCCGCATACGACGTTGCGTTGGAGACCGCCATACCCGCGGCCGCCAGAACCAGCGCCGCACCCACCGTGGTTGTCGCTTTTCGCATGTTCCTCATATCGACGCAGGCTACCGCCTTGTTACAGGTGCGACCAACGGGTCTCGTGACACCGCGCCAACGGCAAACCAACTCGGTCTAGCTTGAGGTTAATTTGTTTGTCACACACAGACATTTCCCAGTAACAGCGGCGCTCTAACGTCCCGATTCGACACCACGCACCGTGTGTTCAAGCTCTTGCACGCCGCCGACCGTGATCGGCCGAGAAGCGCTGCAATCAAAGGGAAAGGTCGCCCATGCGAGATCCAGGACGTGCCCCGTTGCGCCGGTCGACGTTGGCTGCAGGGAGTTTGATTGCCGTCGCCGGTTTGTTACTGGCGGGCTGCGGCAGCCGGGCGAGCGACAGCGACACAGCAAACGCGGCATCCTGTGTGGACACATCCGGCCCGAATATCAAGGTCGGGTCGTTGAACTCGCTGTCGGGCACGATGGCCATTTCCGAGGTAACGGTGCGCGACTCGATCAAGCTCGCGGTCGAGGAGATCAACGCCAAGGGCGGCGTTCTGGGCAAACAGATCGAGCTGATCGGTGAAGACGGCGCTTCGGAGCCCACAGTGTTTGCCGAAAAGGCCGAGAAATTGATCAGCAGCGACTGTGTGGCGGCGGTGTTCGGCGGCTGGACGTCGTCGAGTCGCAAGGCAATGCTTCCGGTGTTCGAGAGCGCCAACGCGCTGCTGTACTACCCGGTGCAATACGAGGGCCTTGAGTCGAGCAAGAACATCTTCTACACCGGCGCCACCACCAATCAGCAGATCGTCCCGGCGCTGGACTACCTCAAGGAGAAGGGCGTCAAGTCGCTCTACCTCGTGGGCAGTGACTATGTGTTCCCCCAGACGGCCAACCGGATCATCAAGGCCTACGCCAAGGAGAACGGCATCGAGATCAAAGGCGAGGACTACACCCCGCTGGGCTCGACCGACTTCTCCACCATCGTCAACAAGGTCCGCAGTGCCGACGCCGACGCCGTGTTCAACACGCTCAACGGCGACTCGAATGTGGCGTTCTTCCGCGAATACAAGAACGTGGGGCTGACCCCGCAGGAGATGCCGGTGGTCTCGGTCTCGATCGCCGAGGAAGAAGTCGGCGGGATCGGTGTGCAGAACGTCACCGGCCAGCTGACCGCATGGAACTACTACCAGACGATCGACACCCCGGTGAACAACGCGTTCGTCCAGGCCTACAAGGACTTCGTCAAGGATCCCAAGAAACCGACCTCGGATCCCATGGAAGCCGCCTACGTCTCGGTCTACCTGTGGAAGAACACCGTCGAGAAGGCCAAGTCGTTCGATGTCGCGGCGATTCAGGAGAACGCGAACGGAGTCAGCTTCGACGCCCCTGAAGGCAAGGTCACGATCGACGGCGAGAACCACCACATCACCAAGACCGCACGGATCGGCGAGATCCGCCCTGACGGTCTGATTTACACGATCTGGGAGTCCAAGGGCCCGATCGATCCGGACCCGTACCTGAAGTCCTACCCGTGGGCTGCGGGGCTGTCCGGCTAGATGGATATCCTTATCGGCCAGCTGGCAACAGGATTGAGCCTCGGCTCAATCCTGTTGCTGGCCGCGCTCGGCCTGTCCCTGACCTTCGGCCAGATGGGCGTCATCAACATGGCGCACGGCGAGTTCATCATGGCCGGCTGCTACACCGCCTATGTGGTTCAGCAACTCATCACCAATGCAGGTGCCTCACTGCTGATCTCGCTCGTGGTCGGCTTCCTTGTCGGCGGTGCGATGGGCGCACTCCTCGAGGTGACGCTCATCCAGCGGATGTACGGCCGTCCGCTTGACACGCTACTCGTCACATTCGGTGTCGGCCTGATCCTGCAACAGGTGGCCCGCGACATCTTCGGTGCGCCTGCGGTCAATGTCGTTGCTCCGGAATGGCTCTCGGGTGGGGTCGAGATTCTCGGCGCCGTGGTGCCCAAGACCCGCATATTCATCCTGGTGCTGGCTGTCGTGTGCGTGGCGGTGCTGGCCACCGTGCTCAAGACCAGCCCGATGGGCCGGCGGATCCGGGCAGTGGTCCAGAACCGGGATCTGGCGGAGACCAGCGGCATCTCTTCGCGCAGAACCGATATCACCACCTTCTTCATCGGGTCCGGCCTGGCCGCGGTGGCCGGTGTGGCACTGACGCTGATCGGCTCCACCAGTCCGACCATCGGCCAGAGCTTCCTGATCGATGCGTTCCTGGTGGTCGTGGTCGGCGGTCTCGGTCAGATCAAGGGCACCGTGATCGCGGCGCTGACCCTGGGCTTCCTGAACTCGTTCATCGAGTACAGCACCACAGCGTCGCTGGCCAAGGTGATCGTGTTCGTCATCATCGTGATCTTCCTGCAGGTGCGCCCGCAGGGGCTGTTCACCGTTCGAACGAGGAGTCTGGTGTGACGAGATTCTTGGGACGTTGGCAAACCTGGGCAGGTTTCGCGCTCGCCGCGGTGGTGCTGTTCGGGGTGGCACCGGTGGCGCTGTCCGACTTCCGGCTCAGCCTGCTCGGCAAGTTCCTGTGCTTTGCCATCGTGGCGGTGGGTATCGGATTGGCTTGGGGCCGTGGCGGAATGCTGGTGCTTGGGCAGGGCGTGTTCTTCGGCCTCGGTGGCTACCTGATGGGTATGCACCTCAAGATCGCCGATGCCCAGATCCGTGGCCATGATGTGCCCGACTTCATGCAGATCGCCGGGGTGCGCCAACTGCCCGGCTACTGGGCACCGTTCGCCTCCCCGGCCTTCACACTGTTCGCGATCCTGGTGATCCCGGCGGGTATCGCGGCGCTGCTGGGATTCGGCGTGTTCAAAAGACGCGTCAAGGGCGCCTATTTCGCGATCCTGTCGCAGGCACTGGCTGCGGCACTGGCGATCCTGCTCGTCGGCCAGACGAGCCTCGGCGGAAGCAACGGGTTGACCAATTTCCGGACCTTCTTCGGGTTCAACCTCAATGACCCGGCCAACAAGCGGATGGTGTACTTCATCGCGGCAGCCACGCTGCTGATCGTGGTGGCCGTGGTCCGTCAACTGATGTACAGCCGCTACGGCGAGTTGCTGGTTGCCGTGCGTGACGGTGAGGAGCGCGTGCGGTTCCTGGGTTACGACCCGGCCAACATCAAGGTCGTGGCGTACACCCTGGCCGCATTGTTCGCCAGCATCGCCGGTGCCTTGTTCGTGCCGATCGTCGGATTCATCGCGCCATCGCAAGTCGGCATCGTGCCATCCATCGCGTTCCTGATCGGGGTCGCGATCGGCGGGCGCACGACACTGCTCGGCCCGGCCCTCGGCGCCATAGGCGTCGCTTGGGCGCAAACCCTGTTCTCCGAACGGTTTCCGTCCGGATGGATCTACGCCCAGGGCCTGCTCTTCATCGTCGTGGTCGGCTTCTTCCCCGCCGGCCTGGCCGGCCTCGGTGTGCTGTTCTCCCGGTGGCGGCGCAAGCGGTCTGCCGAAAACGATGCCGACGACTCCCACCCTGAGACGGCACCGGACACCGATTCCGATGCCGAGAAAGTAGGTGCCGCATCGTGACGGAAACCGAGCAGGCGGAATCCACACCGAAGCCGTTGGCCGGCGGCAACGCGGGCATGGGTGCCGAATACCTTGAAGTCCGGGGCCTCACGGTCGATTTCGATGGATTCAAGGCGGTCAGCGATGTTGATCTCACGCTGTTCCAGGGAGATCTGCGCTTCCTGATCGGACCCAACGGTGCGGGAAAGACGACCGTCATCGACGCCATCACCGGACTGGTGGGCGCCACCGGTTCGGTGAACAAGTCGGGGGTGGAACTGCTCGGCAAGAAGGTGCACCAGATCGCCCGGGCAGGTGTGGTCCGCACATTCCAGACCGCCAGCGTGTTCGAACAACTGACTGTGTTGCAGAACCTCGACATCGCCGCGGGTGCCGGTCGCTCCTCCTGGGCCCTGCTGCGCCGGCGGCGCGGCATCCTGCCCGCCATCGAAGAAGCCCTGGAAACCACCGGGCTGGTAGATCTCGCGGACCAGCCGGCCGGCGTCCTGGCTCACGGGCAGAAACAGTGGCTGGAGATCGGCATGCTGCTGGTGCAGAACGCCGATGTCCTACTGCTCGACGAGCCGGTGGCCGGGATGAGTCACGAGGAACGTGAGGAGACGGGAAACCTGTTGCGCCGCATCGGCGGAAAGCGCACCGTCGTCGTGGTCGAGCACGACATGGACTTCATGCGGGCATTCGCCACCTCGGTGACGGTGCTGGCCCGCGGCAAGGTGATCGCCGAGGGGTCAGTTGCCGAGGTACAGGCCAACCCGAAGGTCCAAGAGGTCTACCTCGGCACCGCCGCGGCCGGCGTGGAAGGAATCGCCTGATGCTCGAAATGCTTGATGTCCGGACCGGTTACGGTCGCTCCGAAGTGATCCACGGCGCCAGCATCGCAGTGCCGTCCGACGGTGTCGCGGCGGTGATGGGGCACAACGGCGCCGGTAAGACGACGCTGTTGAGGGCGGCTGTAGGACTACTCAAATGCACTGCGGGCAAAGTCCTTTTCGATGGCGAGGACATCACCAGATTGCGACCGAGCGCGCGCGTGGCCCGCGGCCTGGCGTACGTGCCCCAGGGACAGCAGTCGTTCGGCCAGCTGACCACCGCGGAAAACCTGCAGGTGGTCGCCGACGGCCGTCGAAACGGCAAGGCGCTGATCGACGAGCAACTGGACCTGTTCCCCGCGCTGAAGGAGCTGCTCAACCGGCGGGCCGGCCTCCTTTCGGGCGGACAGCGGCAGCAGCTCGCGATCGCCAGGGCGTTGATCACCACGCCCAAGTGCCTGATCCTCGACGAGCCGACAGAGGGGATCCAGCCGTCGGTGGTCGCCGAGATCGAAGCCGCGATCACCTCACTGACAGCAGGCGGCGATCTGGGCGTGTTGTTGGTGGAGCAGCACATCGGGTTCGCACTGGAATCCGCTCAGCGCTACTACATCCTGGAGTCCGGCCGCGTCACCTCCAGCGGCGCCGGTGGCTCGACTTCGGAGGCCGACGTCCGCGCCGCCATGGCCATCTGATCCCCCGTGACGGTCAGGCGAGGCGGGAAAGGACCTCGGCGACAACGGAATCGGCGGCGACATCGATCTGCTCGCCGGTCGAGAGATCCTTGAGGCCGACCGTGCCGGCTTCGATGTCGCGGTCGCCGGCCACCAGAGCGTATTTGGCTCCGGAGCGGTCGGCCGCCTTCATCGCGCCCTTGAGCCCGCGGTCACCGTAGGCGAGGTCGACGCGCACGCCGCCGGCCCGCAGCCGCGCGGCCAGCTTGGCGAGCTCGAGCTTGGCCGCATCGCCCAGCGGCACACCGAACACGTCGATGCCCCCCACCCCGGCCACCGTCTTGCCCTCGGCCTCCAGCGCCAACAGCGTGCGGTCGACACCGAGGCCGAAGCCGATCCCCGAGACGTCCTGACCACCGAGCTGACTCATCAGACCGTCATAACGGCCACCGCCGCCGATGCCGGACTGTGCGCCCAGTCCGTCGTGCACGAACTCGAAGGTGGTCTTGGTGTAGTAGTCCAGCCCGCGCACCATCCGCGGGTTGATCACATAAGGCACGCCGAGTGCGTCGAGGTGTGCCAGCACCACCTCGAAGTGGGCCTTGGCGCTGTCGGACAGATGGTCGAGCATCAGCGGGGCGCCGGCCGTCATCTCCCGTATGTGCGGCCGCTTGTCGTCGAGCACCCGCAGCGGGTTGATCTCGGCGCGTCGCCGAGTGTCTTCGTCGAGATCCAGCTTGAACAGGAATTCCTGCAGCAGCTCCCGGTACGCGGGCCGGCAGGAGTCATCGCCCAGCGAGGTGATCTCCAACCGGAACCCGTCCAGGCCCAACGACCGGAACCCGGCGTCGGCCACCGCGATCACCTCGGCGTCAAGTGCCGGGTCGTCGATCCCGATGGCCTCGACGCCGACCTGCTGAAGCTGACGGTAACGCCCGGCCTGGGGGCGTTCGTAGCGGAAGAACGGGCCGGCGTAGCAGAGCTTGACCGGCAGCGCGCCCCGGTCCAGCCGGTGCTGGATCACCGCGCGGATCACCCCTGCGGTGCCCTCGGGGCGCAGGGTCACCGAGCGGTCACCGCGGTCGGCGAACGTGTACATCTCCTTGGACACCACGTCGGTGGACTCGCCCACACCGCGGGCGAACAGCGCGGTGTCCTCGAAGATCGGCAGCTCGATGTCGCCGTAGCCGGCGCGACGCGCCGAGGCCAACAGACCGTCTCGCACCGCCACGAACTGTGCCGACTCGGGCGGAAGATAGTCGGGCACGCCCTTGGGCGCCTGGAATGCAGAAGTCACAGAGTCAAACCTTCGAGAAACGGGTTGGTACGGCGTTCTTGCCCGATGGTCGTGCGCGGGCCGTGCCCTGGTAATACCACGGTGTCGTCGTCGAGTACCAACAGCTTTGTCACGATCGACTCGAGAAGGTCACGTCCGCTGCCACCGGGCAGGTCGGTGCGACCCACCGAGGACCGGAACAGCGTATCGCCCGTGAACACGGTCTGGGCGTCCGATGCTTTCTCCGGCCCGCCCGAGACCCGGAACACCACCGATCCCCTGGTGTGGCCCGGCGTGTGGTCGACGGTGACCGAGACGCCGCCGAGATCGAGTACCTGGCCGTCGCGGTCCAGCTCGACAACCTGTCTGGGCTCGGAGAACAGCACACCGAACGCCAGTTGGGCGAGGCGCGGCCCGAATCCCTTGATCGGATCGGTCAGCATGAAGCGGTCTTCGGGGTGGATGTAGGCGTGGCAGCCATAGGTGTCGGCGACCTTCTGGGCCGACCAGATGTGATCGATGTGACCGTGGGTCAGCAGGACCGCCGCCGGGGTCAGGCGGTTTTCGTCGAGAATCCGGCGCAGCCGGTCCATCGCCCGCTGACCCGGATCGACGACGATCGCGTCGGCTCCTGGTCGCTCGGCCAGGACGTAGCAGTTGCACGCCAGCATCCCGGCCGGAAATCCGGTAATGAACACGGCCCCAGTTTCCCACGTGGCCACTTCCCCGATGTGCCGCGACCTTGCGGTTCCCGCGGGTCGCAGAACCGGCATCCAGATTCGCCTGGCAGACTCGTGGCCAACCTCACCCGCCTACAAGGAGGACTGCCGCGGTGCCGACCAACGAACAACGGCGTGCGACGGCCAAGCGCAAGCTGGAGCGCCAGCTGGAACGTCGCGCCGCCCAGGAACGCAAACGACGCATCCTGACCATCACGGGGACCGCGGTCGCGGCCCTCGTCGTCGTCGGGGCCGTCGTGGCCACGTTCGTCTTCACCAGCAAGGACTCGGGCAGTACCACCGCCTCGGCGTCCACCACCACCGCAACGTCGGGCACGCCTGCCCAGCCTGCCGCCGAAGGTCAGCTGCCGGCCTTCGCCGCACCCGCCGACCTGGGCGCCAACTGCCAGTACCCGGCCGCCGCGGCTGCCAGCAAGTCGGCCACCCCGCCGCGCACCGGAAAGGTCCCCACCGATCCGGCCACGGTCAGCGTCAGCATGGTCACCACCCAGGGCAATATCGGGCTCCAGCTCGACAACGGCAAGGCACCGTGCACGGTCAACAGCTTCGCGAGCCTGGCCGGGCAGAATTACTTCAACGACACCCCGTGCCACCGGCTGACCACCAGCGGTATCTCCGTGCTGCAGTGCGGTGACCCGACCGGCCAGGGCACCGGTGGCCCCGGCTACCAGTTCGCCAACGAGTACCCCACCAACCAGTTCCAGCCGGACGACCCGGCGCTGCAGAAGCCGGTCGTGTATCCGCGCGGAACGGTGGCGATGGCCAACGCCGGGCCCAACACCAACGGCAGCCAGTTCTTCCTGGTGTACCAGGACTCCCAACTGCCCCCGAACTACACGGTGTTCGGCAAGATCGATGACACCGGCCTGGCCACCCTCGACAAGATCGCCGCGGCCGGTGTAGCCGGAGGCGGAGCCGACGGTAAGCCGACGCTCGATGTTCAGCTGAAGTCTGTGGCTCTGGATTAGTCCCCCATTGACTGTCCCGCCACCCTACGGCGGTTACCAGCCGGAGCATCCCAGTTACCCGTCGGAATACCCGGTGGGATATCCGGCCGGGTATCCCCCGCCTGCCCACACCAACAGCATGGCGGTCGCCGCACTGGTGTGCTCGGTCGTGTTCGCGCCACTGGGCATCGTGTTCGGGCACATCTCGCTGTCGCAGCTCAAACGCAGCGGTGAGCAGGGTCGCGGCCTCGCGATCACGGGCCTCGTCATCGGGTACGTGATGACGGCACTGGCCCTCGTGGCGGTCGTGCTGACGGTGGTCTTCGCCGTCATCGTCGTCAAGGCCGCGGAGAACATGCCGCGCCAGGACCGCTACACGGCCTCCCCGGGTACCGGCCAGGAACTCCCCGAATTCGCACCGCCACAGAACCTCGGCGCCAACTGCCAGTACCCGGCCACCACCGAACCTGCCACCAAGAGGGCCACCCCGCCGCGCACCGGCACGGTGTCGACCGAACCTGCCACGGTGCCCGCAGGCATCGTCACCGACCGCGGCAGCATCGGCCTCAAGCTCGCCAACGGCAAGGCGCCGTGCACGGTGAACAACTTCGCGAGCCTGGCCGGGCAGGGATTCTTCGACGGCACCCAGTGCCACCGGCTGACAACCGGCGACCTCGCGACACTGCAGTGCGGCGACCCGTCGGCCAGTGGAACCGGCGGGCCCGGCTACCGGTTCCCCAACGAGTATCCGACCAACCAGTACCGGCTCTCCGACCCAGCCGTGCAGCGGCCGGTGATCTACCCGCGTGGCACCGTCGCGATGGCCAACGCCGGCCCGGGCACCAACGGCAGCCAGTTCTTCCTCGTATACGAGGATTCGTTCCTGCCGCCGACGTACACGGTGTTCGGCACCGTCGACCAGACCGGACTGGCCACACTCGACGCGATCGCCGCGGGCGGGGTTGCCGACGGCAGCGACGACGGCAGGCCCGCCGCGCCGGTGACGATCACATCGGCGAGCGTGGACTGACCCGGGCGAGGAGATTGCGGTGTCCTATCCAGTTCCATCCCAGTTCCCACCACCACCGCAGCCCAACGGCACCACCGCGTTGACCCGCACGCTCGGGGTGCTGTTCCTGGCGGTACTGATGTGCGGCTACGCGACAGCGGTGTTTCTGACGCGGCACATCTGGGAGAACCGCGAAGCCACCCGGATGACGTATTCGACCGAGACGGCAGACGGCTCGCCATCGTCACCTGACGCCGTGGCGAGAGCGCGGGCGGTCGTCGAGAAGCGCCTCTACGAGATCGGGTTCTCCGGATCCGAAGTGGGTGTCGACGGAGACACCCTGGTGGTGACGGTCCCGAGTCGCGACCCCGACGCGCTCCGGGACATCGCCATGCCGGGACGGCTGACGATCCGTCCGGTGGTCCACGCGATGGCCGCCAAGACCGGATCCTCGTCACCCCCGGCGACACCCGCCCCCGGCGTTCCGAAACCCGCTCAGGCACAACGGATTTCCGACGAGAAGGAACTCCGGCAGAGCACCAACCCGTCGATCCAGATCCTGGCGCTGCAGTACCAGGCCAGCCGCTGCGGCGATGACGACGACGTGCTCGCCGGCCACGACGACCCCAACCTGCCGCTGATCACCTGCTCCACCGACGGGGAAACCGTCTACCTGCTCGGCAAATCCGTGATGACCGGCGCGGAGATCAGCGACGCCGATTCGGGCTACCGCAGAGACGCGGGACAGTACGCCGTCGATGTGGCGCTCAGCGGCGCCGGAACGAAGACGTGGGCCGACTTCACCTCCGCCAACATCGGCACCCAGACCGCATTTACCCTGGACACTCGAGTGGTCAGCGCACCAGAGATCCGTGAAGCCATCGCCGGCGGCCGGGTTCAGATCACGGGTAACTTCACCGCCGATTCGGCGCGCGAACTGGCCGGCGTCCTGAAATCGGGCTCGTTGCCGTTCTCGTTGTCGCTGGAAACCTCCCAGGACGCGACGCTGCCGGCGGCGGCGATCGCCAAGATGCTGCGCGTGCTCATCATCGTGGTCGGGATGGGCGTCCTGGCGATCACCGTGGCCGGGGTGGTCTACCTGGCACGGCGGCGCGATCAGGCCGCACTGGTGATGCGGTAGACGTCGTAGACGCCTTCCACATTGCGCACCACGCTCAGCAGGTGGCCGAGGTGCTTGGGATCGCCCATCTCGAAGGTGAACCGGCTGATCGCCACCCGGTCGTTGGAGGTGGTCACCGATGCCGAGAGGATGTTGACCTTCTCGTCGGCCAGCACCCGCGTCACGTCGGACAGCAGACGGTGCCGGTCCAGCGCCTCGACCTGGATGGCCACCAGGAACACCGACGACGGCGACGGCGCCCAGTTCACCTCGATGATGCGCTCCGACTGTTGTTGCAGCGAAGCCGCATTCGTACAGTCGGTGCGGTGCACGCTGACGCCGCCACCGCGGGTCACGAAGCCCATGATGGTGTCGCCCGGCACCGGGGTACAACACTTGGCGAGCTTGGTCAGAGTTCCGGGTGCTCCCGGCACCGCGACGCCGGTGTCGTCGGTGCTGCGCTGACGCACCGGCATGGTCAAAGGTGTGGAACGCTCGGCGAGTTCGTCCTCGGCCGCGTCGTCGCCGCCGAACTGGGCAAGCAGACGCTGCACGAGGTGGCGCGCCGAGACGTGGCCCTCACCGACCGCGGTGTAGAGGGCGGAGACGTCGGTGTAGCGCAGTTCGCGGGCCAGCGCGCCCATGGAATCGGCATTGATCAAGCGCTGCAACGGAAGTCCGCCCCGGCGGACTTCCCGCGCGATGGCGTCCTTACCGGACTCCAAGGCTTCTTCGCGGCGTTCCTTGGCGAACCACTGCCGGATCTTGGCCTTGGCCCGCGGCGACACCACGAACGTCTGCCAGTCGCGTGACGGTCCGGCGTTGGGGGCCTTTGAGGTGAACACCTCGACGACTTCGCCGTTCTCCAGCTTGCGCTCCAGCGCGACGAGCCTGCCGTTGACCCGGGCCCCGATACAGCGGTGCCCCACCTCGGTGTGCACTGCATAGGCGAAGTCGACCGGCGTCGACCCGGTCGGCAGGTTGATCACGTCGCCCTTGGGGGTGAAGACGAAGATCTCCTTGACCGCAAGGTCGTAACGCAGGGACTCCAGGAACTCGCCGGGGTCCGCAGCCTCCCGCTGCCAGTCGAGCAACTGGCGCATCCAGGCCATGTCGTCGATCTCGGTGGCGGCGTGGCTGTGCGGAACTCCGTTGCGGCCCTTGGCTTCTTTGTAACGCCAGTGCGCCGCGATACCGTATTCAGCGGTGCGGTGCATGTCGCGGGTGCGGATCTGCACCTCCAGCGGCTTGCCCTCTGGCCCCACCACCGTGGTGTGCAGCGACTGGTAGACGCCGTAGCGAGGCTGGGCGATGTAATCCTTGAACCGGCCCGCCATCGGTTGCCACAGCGAGTGCACGACGCCGACAGCCGCGTAGCAGTCCCGGATCTCGTCGCACAGGATCCGCACGCCGACCAGGTCGTGGATATCGTCGAAGTCGCGGCCCTTGACGATCATTTTCTGGTAGATCGACCAGTAATGCTTGGGCCGGCCCTCGACCACCGCGTTGATCTTCATCGCGCTCAGTGCCACGCCGATCTCGGCGCGCACCTTGGCCAGGTACGTGTCACGCGACGGCGCCCGGTCGGCGACCAGTCGCACGATCTCCTCGTACTTCTTCGGATGCAGGATCGCGAACGACAGGTCCTCAAGCTCCCACTTGACCGTCGCCATGCCGAGTCGATGGGCAAGCGGCGCAATCACTTCCAGTGTCTCGCGGGCCTTGCGGGCCTGCTTCTCCGGTGGCAGGAACCGCATGGTGCGCATGTTGTGCAGCCGGTCGGCCACCTTGATCACCAGCACCCGCGGGTCGCGGGCCATCGCGATGATCATCTTGCGGATCGTCTCGCCCTCGGCGGCCGAGCCGAGCACCACCTTGTCCAGCTTGGTGACCCCGTCGACCAGGTGACCCACCTCGGCCCCGAACTCGGCGGTCAACGCCTCCAAGGTGTATCCGGTGTCCTCCACCGTGTCGTGCAGCAGGGCAGCCACCAGCGTGGTGGTGTCCATGCCGAGCTCGGCCAGGATGTTGGCCACCGCCAGCGGATGGGTGATGTAGGGATCACCCGATTTGCGCAATTGGTCGGCGTGGCGCTGGTCGGCCACGTCGTAGGCCCGCTGCAGCAACTGCAGGTCAGCCTTGGGGTAGATCTCGCGGTGTACCGCGACAAGCGGTTCCAGGACCGGGTTGACCGCACTGCGCTGCGCGGTCATCCGGCGGGCCAGGCGCGCGCGCACCCGACGGGAAGCACTGGACTTGGTCGTATCGGGGACTTGAGCGGGGTCGGATCCGGTGGCTCCGGGCAGCGCCGGGGGCAACTGGGCCGTCTGGCTCGTGCCCGGGTCCGTAACCGGTTCGCTGGCCATCCTCACCTCCCGCTGTTGACCTGAGATATCGAGGATATCCCTCACACGGTGTGCAGGCTGCTGACCCTCAGCGGTGCCACCACGTCCCGGCCGCCCAGGGCCGTCAATTCCAGCACCACGGCGGCACTCAGTACGTTGGCACCGCCGGCCTCGAGCAGCCGTGTCGCTGCTGCCAGTGTCCCGCCGGTGGCCAGGACATCGTCGATGATCACGATGTTGCGACCGGTGATGTCAATCCCGTCGGCGGGGATCTCCAGCGTCGCGCTGCCGTACTCGAGCTGATAGGTCACGCTGTGCACCGGAGGCGGAAGTTTCCCGCCCTTGCGTACGGCCAGGACGCCGGTACCGAGTCGGGTCGCAACGGCGGCACCCAGCAGGAAACCGCGCGCGTCGAGGCCTGCGACCAGATCGGCGTCGGCCGCGGTGGCGGCCAATGCGTCGGTCACCGCGCTCAGGCCCTCGGCGTCGGCCAGCAACGGGGTGAGGTCTTTGAACTGCACGCCGGGCTCGGGAAAGTCGGGGACCTCCCTGATCAGTTTCTCGACCAGCCGGGAAACATCCCGGCTCACGTGGACAACTTCCAGCGGTCCATGTTCCATCCCGCGCCCCACCGCGTCGGATTGCTGCTCACGGCATACATCTTGTTCGATGTCAGCACGGTGCGCTGCTGGCGATACAGCGGCAGGGTCGGCATGTCGTTCCACAGGATCGGCGCGCCCTCCCCCGCCAATCGGGCGAGTTCCTTCGGATCGTTCGTGACGGCCTGCGCATCGATGATGCCGTCGATCCGCTCGTTGAAATACGCGGGCAGGTTGTTGCCGTTACCGGAGTGGAAGGCGTAGGCATCGATCGCCGAAGAACCCGAGGAACCGCTGCCCGCCGCGCCGCCGGTGCCCGCCAGCAATCCGTCGATCTCGTTGTTGCGCAAGGCCACCGGCCCGGCCGTCGCTGATCCGGCGTCCTGGACGGTGATGCCCGCGGCGGCGCACGATTTCGCGATGGCGCCGACGGTCGCGGCCAGTCTGGCGTTGGGCGTCTGGTACCCGATGCGTACGGTCAACGGCTTGTTGTTCAGGGCGGCGCGGGCCGCGCCAGGGTTGGCCACAGCGTATTGCGCGGCCTCGCCGACATTCTCGGCCGCGCTGAACGCGTCGTCGCTGACCGGGCTGAGCCGCGAGTTGACGATCGGCGTCGCGGCGTTACGGGCGATCACGTCACGCGGGGTGCACAGCGCGACGGCCCGCCGGGCCGGTGGGGCGGCCAGCGGACCACCCGGCGCGAAGATCAACTGCTCGATACCGGCGGACGGGCTTTCGGTGCTGACGTAGTCGTCGGGCAGGTTGAGCAGGCCCGAGGATCCGGACTCGATGTCGACGACGTCGAAGGAGCCCTGGTTGACCCGCTCCTGGATGTCGGCCCCGCGTGGCCATACCGCGATCCGGTTGGTGACGGGCGGGGTGCCCCACCACTTGTCGTTGGCGACCAGGACCACCACGCCGTCCTTGGACACCGAGTCGATCCGGTAGGGCCCCGACGACGGGAACCGCTTGAGGTCGAGGTCCGGCTTGAGATCCCAGATGGTGTTCCACGCCTTGGCGATGCGGTCGATGGTCGGCTGGTCGCCGTTCTGCAGCGCGGTCGCCACACCTCCGTCGCCAAGGTCGAGTTCGTCGGCGAGCACGTGCGCGGGCATCAGCGCGGTGGCCGCGAACAGCTGGCCGTAGTCGAGGAATCCGCGGTCCTGGGCGAAGGACACCCGGGCCCGCTTCTGGCCGGGTGCGCAGTCCACCGAGGCGATGTCGCGGTAGCCCGCTTGGCTGGCGGCATCGAACACGGGGAACCGGCCGGACTGAGCGCCCCAGGTCAACACCAGATCGTCACAGGTGACGGGCTTGCCGTCGGAGTAGACGGCCTTGTCGCTGATCACGTAGTCGAGCACCAACGGGGCGCGGCCCACCACCGACACCGAACCGAAGTCGTTGTCGGCGACCACCTGGCCTTCGGGACCGTGATAGGCGAACCCGGTCAGTGCCCGGGCGAACGCCTGGGGTCCGGCGGACGCGGCTCCGGCCACCGTGTTGGTGTTGTAGGTGGTCAGTGTGCCGTCCACGGCGTAGTCGATCTCGTCAGCCGAGCCGCCCGAGCATGCCGCCAGTCCTATCCCGGCGACCATGGACACCGCGACCACCGTCGCCGTTGTCCGGCCCCGGGCCATGGCCCGCCACTGCACCATCGACGTTTACCGCCGGGTGTTCCGCTTGCCCGACGGACGTCCGGTCCGCGGTCCCGGACGCGCGCCCGGGGCCGGCTTGGCCGGGGCCGGCTCGGCAGCGACCGACACCGACACCGTCTCGCCGGCGGTCTCTTCCGCCTCGGTGGCATCGGAGACGTCCTTGGCCGGCGCCGGTTTGGCGCCCTTCTCCCGGCGGTTGAGAACCCGCTTGGTGTGCTTGCGGACCAACTCGGTGCGCTCGCGCAACGTGACGAGCAGCGGCGTGGCGAAGTAGATCGACGAGTACGTACCCACGATGACGCCGACCAGCTGGACCAGAGCCAGGTCCATCAGGGTTCCGACGCCCAGGAGCCACACCGCCACGACCATCAGCGCCACGATCGGCAGAACCGAGATCAAGCTGGTGTTGATCGAACGCATGAACGTCTGATTGACGGCAAGGTTGGCCTGTTCGGCGAACGTTCGGCGAGTGGTGTGCTCGAAGCCGTGGGTGTTCTCCTCGACCTTGTCGAACACGATCACCGTGTCGTAGAGCGAGAAGCCCAGAATCGTGAGCAGGCCGATCACGGTGGCCGGGCTGACCTCGAATCCGACCAGCGAATACACGCCGGCGGTCACGACGAGGTCGAAGACCAGGGTGGCCATCGCGGCCATCGCCATGTAGCGCTCATAGCGCCAGGCGATGTAGATCGAGGCCAGCACGATGAACACCACGAGCGCGATCAGTGCCTTGTCGGTGATCTGGCCGCCCCAGGTCTCCGACACTTTCGAGTCGCTGATTGCCTGCTTACTGGGCTGGCCGTCGCTGCCCTTGGGGTGGAACTCGTCGAACAGCGCGGTCCGCAGCTGCTCGATCTCGGGTTCGGACAACGTCTCCGAACGGATCTGGACCGTGGCCGAGGCGCCGCTGCCGACCAACACGACCGACTCGGGCGTCCGGTTCAGGGTCTTGTTGTAGACGTCCTCGACCTGTTGGACCGAGACGATCCCCCCGGAACCGGCCGACGGCATCGACACCTTCGTGCCGCCCTCGAAGTCGATCCCGAACGTGAACCCACGCAGCACCATACTGGCGATGCAGATCGCGACCATGATGCCGCTGACCGCGTACCAGAGCTTGCGACGGCCGATCACCTCGAAGGCGCCGGTTCCGGTGTAGAGCCGGACGAAGAACCCGTGCTTGGGCATTGCCGCAGAAGTGGATTCGATGCTCGGCGTCTCCACCGAGGTGTCCTTCACGTCCTCGACGGTGGTGTCGTCTTTATCTGCCATGTGCTTATCCCCGTCCCGCGGTCGCATGCGAAGCCTCACGGCGTTCCCGCGCGATCTGCTGCACCGCGCCGAGACCGTTGAGGGCAGGTTTTGCCATCGTCGGGGACTTGGACGCCAGGTACACCAACGGCCAGGTCACCAGGAACACCACCACGATGTCCAGGATCGTGGTCAACCCCAATGTGAACGCGAAGCCCTTGACCTGACCGATCGCCAGGAAGTACAGCACCGCGGCGGCCAGGAAGGTCACTGCGTTGCCGGACACGATCGTCTTGCGGGCGCGCGCCCAGCCTCGGGGCACCGCCGACCGGAAGGACCGGCCCTCGCGGATCTCGTCCTTTATTCGCTCGAAGAACACCACGAAGGAGTCCGCGGTGGTGCCGATACCGATGATCAGACCGGCAATACCGGCCAGGTCCAGCGTGTAGCCGATGTATCTGCCGAGCAGCACGAGGATCGCGAAAACCATTGCGCCGGCAGCGACCAACGACAGGGCCACCAACAGACCCAGTACCCGGTAGTACAGCAACGAGTACAGCAGCACCGCCGCCAGGCCGACCGCGCCTGCGATCAGACCAGCCCGCATCGAGGACAGGCCCAGGGTCGCCGAGACGGTCTCGGCTTCAGACGACTCGAACGACAGCGGCAGTGACCCGTACTTGAGCACGTTGGCCAGTTCCTTGGCCGTGTCCGAGTTGAACTGGCCGGTGATCTGAGTGTTGCCACCGGGAATGGCTTCCCGGATCTCAGGGGCGCTGACCACCTGCGAGTCGAGGGTGAACGCTGTCTGCGTGCCCACGTTGGCCGCGGTGAAGTCGGCCCAGGTCTTGGCTCCGCCACTCTTGAAGGTCACGTCGACGACGTACTGGCCCTGCTGCTGGTTCAGGCCCGAGGTGGCGTTCTCGATCTCCTCACCGCTCATGATCGAGGGGCTCAGCAGGTACACCGTCTGGCCGTCGGTGGAGCAGGTCACGAGTGGCAACTTCGGATCGTCGTTGCCGGCCAGCACGTCGTCCTTGTCGCAGTTCTGGGCTCGCTCCATGATCGCCTGGATCTGCATCATCGGGTTGGTGCTCTGGCGAATCGTTTTCGCCAGCGTGATCAACGCGGCCCGAGTCTGCGCCTCGCTGACTTCTGTGGGCGCACCTTGCGCCGGAGGCTGCGGGGCTGGTTGTGGCGCCGGCTCACCGGGTCCCGGTGCCGGTGCGGGCGCCGGTGCAGGGGCGGGTTCCCCTGGCGTCGGTGCCGGATCCAGCGGGTACGGCCGCGGCTGCGGCGCCGGCTCAGGTGCACTCACCGGCGGCGCTGCGGGCGCCTCGGCAGGCGCACCCGGTGCCTGACCCGGAACCGCGCCAGGCGAGCCGGGCACCGCTCCCGGTGCGCCCGGTGCGCCCGGTGCACCTGGTGCCCCGCCTTGTGCGAGTTGCTTGAGCTGTGCGACCGGCACGGCGCGGGCGACCGGCCGGATGTACAGGCGGGCGGTCTGGCCCAGGTTGCGGGCCTCGCTGCTGTCATTGCCGGGAACGGTGATCACCAGGTTGTCGCCGTCGATGACGACCTCGGAGCCCGAGACGCCGAGACCGTCGACGCGGGCACTGATGATCTGCTGGGCCTGGTTGAGTGCGTCTCTGGTCGGCGTCGAGCCGTCCGGGGTGCGCGCTGTCAGCGTCACCCGCGTACCGCCCTGCAGGTCAATGCCGAGTTTCGGCTTGGCCTGCTTGTCGCCGGTGAGGAACACCAGCAGATAAACGCCGATCAGAAGGACCAGGAAAAGCGTCAGGTAGCGCGCAGGATGCACCGGCGCCGAAGACGATGCCACGTTTCTAGGGTCTCCTCGAGATCAGTTCGTCAGCACCGCAAAGGGTACGTGCTTGTCCTGGGTGCTCTGCGGTCAGTCTTTTTTGAGGCTGTCGGTGTCGGAGACACCGGTGCTCTCGGTCAATTCGGTCGCCGCTGTCGAGACGTCGGGATCGGCGTCTTCGTCGACATCCGGCTCGATGCGGTCGCGCACGGCGAGCTTCATCCAGGTGGTGACGACGCCGGGAGCAATCTCCAGGTCGACGTTGTCGTCGGTGATACCGGTGATCGTGGCCAGCAGGCCCGAGGTGGTGTGCACCCGATCGCCGATCTGCAGCGATTCGTGCAGGTCGATGGTGGCCTGCATGGCCTTCTTCTGACGACGCGACGCGAAGAACATAAACGCGCCCATGACGATCAGCAGGGGCAGGAAAATGACGAGATCCATGTCAACTATGTCTTTCGTGTTGTGTCATATGTCAGGGCGACCGAGGCCACGATACCGCCGACGACCCGGGCGACCCCATTCGCCGCCGACAGGCGGGTGAGACGGCTACGCTCGAAACGCGTTCTTTCCGACGCCGCCCTTGCAGTAACCGGCAGTGCCGTTCCAGTTTTCAGGAGGCAGTGTTGAGCCATCCCGAGCAGAGCCGCCATCTGGCCACCGCGATTCCGGGCCCGAAATCCGAGGCGTTGATCGGCCGGAAAAAGGCCGCCGTCGCCCGGGGCGTCGGCACGACCATGCCGGTGTACGCCGCCCGCGCCGGGGGCGGCATCGTCGAGGACGTCGACGGCAACAGGCTCATCGACCTGGGCTCGGGCATCGCCGTCACCACCATCGGCAATTCGTCGCCGCGCGTGGTCGAGGCGGTGGCCGCGCAGGCCGGCGAGTTCACCCACACGTGCTTCATGGTGACGCCGTACGAGCAGTACGTCGCGGTCTGCGAGCATCTCAACCGGCTCACGCCGGTGCGCGGCGAGACGCGGTCGGCCTTGTTCAATTCGGGTTCCGAGGCCGTGGAGAACGCGGTCAAGATCGCCCGGTCCTACACCCACAAGACCGCCGTCGTCGCGTTCGACCACGCCTATCACGGGCGCACCAACCTCACGATGGCGCTGACCGCCAAGGCCATGCCGTACAAGCACGGCTTCGGCCCGTTCGCGCCCGAGATCTACCGGGCGCCGTTGTCCTACCCGTATCGCGACGCCGAGTTCGGCAAGGAGTTGGCCACCGACGGCGCTCTGGCGGCCGAGCGGGCCATCGATGTGATGG
Organism: Mycobacterium sp. IDUB_9; assembly: GCF_055419505.1. Lineage (NCBI taxonomy): Bacteria > Bacillati > Actinomycetota > Actinomycetes > Mycobacteriales > Mycobacteriaceae > Mycobacterium > Mycobacterium sp. IDUB_9. The sequence goes on from NZ_JBVAXU010000003.1 coordinate 347,463, forward strand.
ACAAACAGATCGGCGCGGACAACCTGGCCGCGGTCATCATCGAACCCATCCAGGGCGAGGGCGGGTTCATCGTCCCGGCCGACGGGTTCCTGCCCGCGCTGTTGGGATGGTGCCGCGACAACAACGTGGTGTTCATCGCGGACGAGGTGCAGACCGGGTTTGCCCGGACCGGCGCCATGTTCGCCTGCGAGCACGAGGGCATCGATCCCGATCTCATCGTCACCGCAAAGGGAATCGCCGACGGCCTGCCGTTGTCGGCGGTGACCGGTCGTGCCGAGATCATGGACTCGCCGCACGTCTCCGGGTTGGGCGGCACCTACGGCGGCAACCCCGTCGCGTGTGCCGCGGCGCTGGCCACCATCGAGACCATCGAGACCGACGGCCTGGTCCAGCGGGCAGCCCATATCGAGGTGCTGATGAAGGACCGGCTGGGCCGGTTGCAGGCCGAGGACGATCGGATCGGCGACGTGCGCGGCCGGGGCGCGATGATCGCCGTCGAACTGGTCAAGTCCGGCACCACGGCGCCCGACCCGGAGCTGACCAAGGCACTGTGCGCCGGTGCCCATGCGGCTGGGGTGATCGTGCTGTCCTGCGGTACCTACGGCAACGTGCTGCGCTTCCTGCCGCCGCTGACCATCAGCGACCAGCTGCTCGTCGAGGGGCTCGACGTGCTCGAACTGATCCTGCGCGACCTCTGACGCGTCAATGCGCGTGTGTGTGACGCCGGCCGAACATGCCGCCCCAGGGCCGGCGTTCATGCGCGTCCACCACTTCGGTCGGCTGAGCGTCGGCGACCGCTTCGGGCTCGGCTGACGCAGACGATGCGACGGGCCGTTGCAGGTACTCGACGTCACGCACGCTGCGGACCGACAGCCGGCCCACCGCGACGGCTCCGAGGAACACGATCAACGCGCCCAGTCCCGAGAAGTAGGCCAGCTCGAGGCTGACGCGCTTGGCGTCGGTGACGGCTATCGGCATCCCGGCGTCGCCGATGCCCAGCGGTCCGGCCAGCGCACGGCCCACCACGAACCAGGCTCCGCCCGCCACCGCCAGCCACCCACCGAATACCGCCGTGGCACGGTTCCCCGAACCCAGCAGCAGTAGGCCGCCCAACGCCGTCGCCGCGCCCGGAAGCACCTCCAACCAACCACGCGCGGACGTCCAGAACCAGCTCTGATCCGGCGTGAACGCAAAGTCGAAGTACGGCCCGACGAACGGGATCAGCGCACCCCAGATTCCCAGTAGCACCAGCAAGAACCCACTGGCCGCTCCGCGGCTGCGGGGCATGCGCAGCCGACTGCCCCGGCTATCGAATTCGGTCATGATGCCTCCTTTGACACACCGGTGGGTACCCCAAACCGAGCGGGAGTAACGCTCCTAACCTGAGGAGATGCGTCTCGTCGACGGTGCTCTGCGCGACACATTGGCCGACGCCTGGGAACGGTGGTCGCAGCGGTGCACCGAACTCACCGCGTCTCAGTGGCGCACCGCTACCCGGTGTGAGGCCTGGGATGTGCAGGCTCTGGTCGCTCATGTGTGCCCGGAGGCCGCCACATTCGACTCCCTGGCAAGTGCTCGGGTAGACGGGCCGGCGGCAGTGACGGACGCGGCCGAGTTGCTGCGCATCTTCAACCAACCCGACGGTGTCGCCAATACGACGGCGGACCGGATCGCCGAACAGGCCGCGGCACAGGCTCCGACCCTGACCTCGGCAGCAGCGGCGGCGCGATTCGCCGAAGCGGCCGAGCGGATGCGTCGCATGCCCGAGATGGACCGCGCCGGCGAGATCGTGATCCGCTACCCGGTCGTCGGCAGCGCCACGTTCGCGGTGGTGGCCGAAGTCGCGCTGGCGGAAGCCACCGTGCATCTGCTGGACCTGGCCGATGCCGTCGGCGGCATCGCGCCATCGGCGCTCGCCGTGGCTGCGACGCGCGACCTTCTGATCGCAGTGCCCGATCCCACCGCGGCGGTGGAGGTCCTCGCCGGGCGAACCACTCCACGATCGGCGATTCCAGCAATCCGATGACGCGACCCGCTGGGCCCTACCGCAGGCCGTTGGGCCGTACGACGGAACGATGAAACTCACAGCACATTGACAGCTGAGAAGCTGGTTTTCCGGAAATAAGTTTAGCTTCACTAACGTAGTAGTTCGGTAGCGCAACGTCGCGCCGGTGATAATTTCCGCTATCTGTAAAGAGGGTTTTTGATGTCGTTTGACACTCGCGATGAACAACTGGCGATCCGTATCGCCGATCTGACCGCCACCGATCCGCAGTTCGCCGCCGCGATACCCAGCGACACCGTCACCGCCGCCGTCGACGCCCCCGGCCTCTTGTTACCCGAGATCGTCGAGACCCTCCTGCAGGGATACGCCGACCGGCCGGCCCTCGGGGAACGCGCCCAAGAATTCGTCACCGACCCGGCAACCGGTCGGACCACGGCCCGCCTGCTCCCCCGATTCGACACCATCAGCTATGGCCAGCTCGCCGACCGCGTCCGCGCCGTCGCCGCGGCCCTGCACGCCTCGGGTGTGGCGGCCGGCGACCGGGTGGCCATCCTGGGATTCACCAGCGCCGACTACACCGTGATCGATACTGCACTGGGCCAGATCGGTGCGGTGTCGGTCCCGTTGCAGACCAGCTCTTCGCCCGAGGCGCTGGTGCCCATCGTGACCGAAACCGAGCCGCGGGTGATCGCCGCAAGTGTCGACCACCTCGCCGATGCCGTCGAGCTGGCGCTCACCGCCCACGCTCCGGCCCGCGTGGTCGCCTTCGACCACCATGCGCAGATCGACGACCATCGCGATGCCGTGGCATCAGCTGCCCAGCGACTGGCCGGGGCCGGCGTCGCGGTCGAGACCCTGGCCGACCTGCTGGCCCGCGGCAGCGAGCTGCCCACGCCTCCGGCCCCCGAACATGACGGCACCGATCCGCTCGCGTTGCTGATCTACACCTCCGGCAGCACCGGCGCACCCAAGGGCGCGATGTACCTGCAGAGCGCGGTCGCCAAGTTCTGGCGCCGCAACAGCAAGGCCTGGCTCGCACCGACCAGTTCGGCGATCAACCTGAGCTTCATGCCGATGAGCCATGTCATGGGCCGGGGCATCCTGTACGCCTCACTGGCCGCGGGCGGCACCTGCTACTTCGCTGCCCGCAGCGATCTGTCGACGCTTCTGGAAGACCTCGCCCTGGTGCGGCCCACCGAGCTGAACTTCGTCCCCCGGGTGTGGGAGATGATCCACAGCGAGTACCAGAGCCGGGTCGATCAGCGCCTGGCCGAAGGAGGCCAGGACCATGACGCGGTCGAGGCCGAGGTGCTGGCCGAGGTGCGCGACGGGGTTCTCGGCGGACGGTTCGTCGCGGCGATGACCGGATCGGCACCCATCTCGGCCGAGCTGAAGACCTGGACCCAGGACATGCTGGGCATTCACCTGCTCGAGGGTTATGGCTCCACCGAGGCCGGAATGGCGTTGTTCGACGGTGTCGTCCAGCATCCGCCGGTGATCGACTACAAGCTCGTCGACGTCCCTGATCTCGGGTACTTCGGCACCGACCAGCCGCACCCGCGCGGAGAGCTGCTGATCAAGACCGAGAATCTGTTCCCCGGCTACTACAAGCGTCCCGAGGTCACCGCGTCGGTGTTCGACGAGGACGGCTACTACCGGACCGGCGACGTCGTCGCAGAGATCGGCCCGGATCAACTTCGCTACGTCGACCGGCGCAACAATGTGCTCAAGCTCGCCCAGGGCGAGTTCGTCACGCTGGCCAAGCTGGAAGCAGTCTTCGGCAACAGCCCTCTGGTGCAACAGATCTACGTCTACGGCAACAGCGCGCAGCCGTACCTGCTGGCCGTGGTGGTGCCTACCGACGCAAGCATCTCAAAAGAAGCGATCAGCGAATCCCTGCAAGAGGTCGCCAGAGATGCCGGTCTGCAAAGCTACGAAACTCCTCGTGACTTTCTTGTAGAGACCACACCGTTCAGCCTGGAGAACGGCCTGCTGACCGGCATCCGCAAGCTGGCGTGGCCGAAGTTGAAGGCACACTACGGGGATCGGCTGGAGCAGCTGTACACCGATCTGGCCGAGACTCAGGCCGCTGAGCTCAAGGCGCTGCGCTCCTCGAGTGCCGACACTCCCGTCCTGGAGACCGTGAGCCGGGCTGCCGGCGCCCTCCTGGGTGCCGCGGCGTCCGATCTCGCCCCCGACGCCCACTTCACCGACCTGGGTGGAGATTCCTTGTCGGCGTTGACCTTCGGAAACCTGCTGCGCGAGATCTTCGACGTGGACGTGCCCGTCGGCGTGATCGTCAGCCCGGCCACCGATCTGGCCGGCATCGCCGGCTACATCGAAACGCAGCGCAGCGGATCGAAGCGTCCCACCTTCGCATCGGTGCACGGCAGGCACGCTGCCGAGGTCGGTGCTGCCGACCTGTCGTTGGACAAGTTCCTCGACGCCGACACCCTGGCCGCCGCACCGTCGCTGCCCAAGGCTCCGGCCGAGGTCCGCACCGTGCTGCTGACCGGCGCCACCGGCTTCCTGGGCCGCTATCTGGCCCTGGAATGGCTGGAGCGCATGGACCTCGTCGACGGGAAGGTCATCGCCCTCGTGCGTGCCAAGTCCGACGAGGAGGCCCGGGCCCGGCTCGACGCCACCTTCGACAGCGGTGACGCGAAACTGCTTGCCCACTACCAGGATCTGGCCGCCGACCACCTCGAAGTGATCGCCGGCGACAAGGGCGAGGAGAACCTCGGCCTTGATCAGCAGACCTGGCAGCGACTGGCCGACGAGGTCGATTTGATCGTCGACCCCGCTGCCCTGGTCAACCACGTGCTGCCCTACAGCGAGCTGTTCGGGCCCAACGCCCTGGGCACGGCCGAGCTGATCAAGATCGCGCTCACCACGAAGATCAAGCCGTACACCTATGTGTCGACCATCGGCGTGGGAGATCAGATCGAACCCGGGAAGTTCGTCGAGAAGGTGGACGTCCGGGAGATGAGTCCCATCCGCAAGATCAACGACGGCTATGCCAACGGCTACGGCAACAGCAAGTGGGCCGGTGAGGTCCTGCTGCGCGAGGCCAACGATCTCTGCGGGCTGCCGGTGGCGGTGTTCCGCTGCGACATGATCCTCGCGGACACCAGCTACTCGGGCCAGCTGAACCTGCCCGACATGTTCACCCGGATGATGTTCAGCCTGGTGGCCAGTGGTATCGCGCCCGGCTCGTTCTACGAACTGGACTCCGAAGGCAACCGCCAGCGCTCGCACTACGACGGGCTGCCGGTGGAGTTCATCGCCGAGTCGATCTCGACGCTGGGCGGGCAATCGGTGGAGAGCTTCGAGACGTACCACGTGATGAACCCCTACGACGATGGCCTCGGCATGGACGAGTTCGTCGACTGGTTGATCGAGGCCGGCTATGCAATCGAGCGCATCGCCGACTACGGCCAGTGGATCCAGCGGTTCGAGAGCACCCTGCGGGCGTTGCCGGACAAGCAGCGCCAGGCCTCCCTGCTGCCGCTGCTGCACAACTACCAGAAGCCCGAAAGGCCGATGCTGGGCGCGCTGGCCCCGACGGACCACTTCCGGGCCGCGGTGCAGGAAGCCAAGATCGGGCCCGACAAGGACATCCCGCACGTCAGCCCGGCGATCGTCGTCAAGTACATCACCGACCTGCAGCAGCTCGGGTTGCTCTAAGTCCCCCGTGAGGTCCCCCGTGCGCCCGTCCCACATCGGAGTGGGACGGGCGCACGTCGGGCGTGACGAATCTCGCAGCCGCGGGACTGGCATCTCGAAATATAATTAGTTTTACTAACGTAGTAATTAGTAGGCGCGGCAAACGCGCCGACCGATTTATTTTGATTGCTCAGGGGACCGATATGACCACCGAAACACGCGAGGACCGGCTCGGACGCCGGATCGCCAAGCTCTACGAATCCGATACCCAATTCGCCGGCGCGCGCCCCAGCGACGCCGTCAACACCGCCGTCGCCCAGCCCGACCTGCGACTGCCCGCCGTCGTCAAGGGTGTGTTCGCCGGCTACGCCGACCGCCCCGCGCTCGGACAGCGCGCCGTCGAATTCGTCACCGACGCCGATGGCCGCACGTCGGCCGCGCTGCTCCCCCGTTTTGACACCATCACGTACCGGCAGCTGGGCGACCGCGTCCAGGCGGTGACCAACGCCTGGCACAACCATCCGGTGAAGCCCGGCGACCGCGTCGCCATCCTCGGGTTCACCAGCGTGGACTACACCACCGTCGACACCGCCCTCATCGAGCTGGGCGCCGTGTCGGTTCCGCTGCAGACCAGCGCCCCGCTCACCACGCTGCGTCCCATCGTCACCGAAACAGAACCGACCGTGATCGCGGCAAGCATCGACTTCCTCAGCGACGCAGTGGAATTGGTCCGCTCCGGACCCGCGCCTCAGCGCCTGGTGGTGTTCGATTACCGGCCCCAGGTGGACGCTCAGCGTGAGACCTTCGAAGCGGCCAAGGCCGCCCTGGCGGATAGCGGCGTGGTCGTCGAACCGCTGGCCGACGTCCTCGACCGCGGACGGTCGCTGGCCGATGCCCCGCTCTACACCCCGGGCCTGGCCGACCCGCTGACCATGCTGATCTACACCTCCGGCAGCACCGGCACCCCCAAGGGCGCGATGTACCCGGAGAGCAAGGTCGCCAACATGTGGCAGCTCGCGTCGAAGGCCACGTGGGACGAGAACCAGGCTGCGCTGCCCGCGATCACCCTCAACTTCATGCCGATGAGCCACGTCATGGGCCGCGGCATCCTGATCGGCACGCTGAGTTCGGGCGGCACCGCATACTTCGCCGCACGCAGCGATCTGTCGACCTTCCTGGACGATCTCGCCCTGGTCCGGCCCACCCAGCTCAGCTTCGTGCCGCGGATCTGGGACATGCTGTTCCAGGAGTACCAGAGCCGTGTCGACCGTGCCGGAGCAGGATCCGAGGACGCAGTCCTCGCCGAGGTACGCAACGACCTGCTGGGCGGACGGTTCGTCTCCGCGATGACCGGTTCTGCACCGATCTCTGCCGAGATGAAGACCTGGGTGGAGCGCCTGCTCGACATGCACCTGCTGGAGGGATACGGCTCGACCGAGGCCGGTTCCGTCTTCGTCGACGGCCATATCCAGCGTCCGCCGGTGATCGACTACAAGCTGGTCGACGTCCCGGACCTGGGGTACTTCCGTACCGACCGGCCGCACCCGCGTGGTGAGCTGCTGGTGAAGTCCGAGCAGATGTTCCCCGGGTACTACAAGCGCCCGGAGATCACCGCCGAGATGTTCGACGAGGACGGGTATTACCGCACCGGTGACATCGTCGCCGAGCTCGGCCCGGACCACGTCGAATACCTCGATCGGCGCAACAACGTGCTCAAGCTTTCGCAGGGCGAGTTCGTCACCGTGTCCAAGCTGGAGGCAGTGTTCGGCGACAGCCCGCTGGTGCGGCAGATCTTCGTCTACGGCAACAGCGCCCGTTCGTATCTGTTGGCCGTGGTGGTGCCCACCGATCCGTCCGCGTCGAAGCAGGCGATCAACGATTCACTCCAGGACGCGGCGCGTATCGCCGGCCTGCAGTCCTACGAGATCCCGCGGGATTTCGTCGTGGAGACAACACCGTTCAGCCTGGAGAACGGCCTGCTGACCGGCATCCGCAAGCTGGCGCGGCCCAACCTGAAGGCCCACTACGGCGAGCAGTTGGAACAGCTCTACGCCGAGCTGGCCGACGGCCAGGCCCACGAGCTGAGTGAACTGCGGCGCAACGGCGCGCAGGCTCCGGTTCTGGACACCGTCGGCCGTGCCGCCACCGCCCTGCTGGGCGCCGCGAGCTCCGATGTCGGACCGGATGCGCATTTCACCGATCTTGGCGGAGACTCGTTGTCGGCGTTGACCTTCGGAAACCTGCTGCAGGAGATCTTCGACGTCGAGGTTCCCGTGTCGGCCATCGTCAGCCCGGCGTCGGATCTGCGGACCATCGCCGAGTACATCGAGGCTCAGCGCTCCGGTACCAATGTGCGGCCGACCTTCACCTCGGTGCACGGTCGCAACGCGACCGAAGTCCACGCGTCCGATCTGACGCTGGACAAGTTCATCGACGCCGCAACGTTGGCCGCCGCACCGAGCCTGCCGGGCCCAGCCAGTGAGATCCGCACCGTATTGCTCACCGGCGCAACCGGTTTCCTGGGGCGTTACCTGGCCCTCGAGTGGCTCGAGCGCATGGACCTGGTCGACGGCAAGGTGATCTGCCTGGTCCGCGCGAAGTCGGACGAGGAAGCGCGGGTCCGCCTCGACGCCACGTTCGACAGCGGCGACGCGAAACTGCTTGCCCACTACCGCGAACTCGCCGCCGACCACCTCGAAGTGTTGGCCGGCGACAAGGGTGAAGCCGATCTCGGACTCGAGCCCGAGACCTGGCAGCGCCTTGCCGACACCGTCGATTTCATCGTCGACCCGGCCGCCCTGGTCAACCACGTGCTGCCCTACAGCGAACTGTTCGGTCCCAACGCACTCGGTACTGCCGAGCTCATCCGCATCGCACTCACCACGCGGATCAAGCCGTTCGCCTACGTGTCGACAATCGGCGTGGGTGGGGGCATCGAGCCCGGAAAGTTCGTCGAGGATGCCGATATCCGCGAAATCAGCGCGACCCGTCGCGTGGACGACAGCTACGCCAACGGCTACGGCAACAGCAAGTGGGCCGGCGAGGTCCTGTTGCGCGAGGCCCACGACCTCGCCGGTCTGCCGGTGACGGTGTTCCGCTGCGACATGATCCTGGCCGACACCACCTATGCCGGACAGCTGAACCTGCCGGACATGTTCACCCGCATGATGTTCAGCCTCGTCGCCACCGGTGTCGCGCCGCGCTCGTTCAACCAGCTCGACGCGGACGGCAACCGCCAGCGTTCGCACTACGACGGCCTGCCCGTCGAGTTCATCGCCGAGGCCATCTCCACCCTGGGCTCCCATGTTCAGGACGGCTTCGAGACGTACCACGTGATGAACCCGCACGATGACGGCCTCGGCATGGACGAGTTCGTCGACTGGCTCATCGAGGCCGGTTACCCGATCCAGCGCGTCGCGGATTACCAAGGGTGGCTGTCCCGCTTCGAGACCACGCTGCGGTCCCTGCCGGACCGGCAACGGCAGGCCTCACTGCTGCCGCTGCTGCACAACTACCAGCAGCCCGGTGTGCCGGTGAACGGTGCGATGGCACCGACCGACGTGTTCCGCACCGCGGTGCAGGACTCGAAGATCGGTCCGGACAAGGACATTCCACATGTCACCCCGGAGATCATCGTCAAGTACATCAGTGATCTGAAACTGCTCGGATTGCTGTAACAGACTTCCCCACAAGGGAAGATCCCCTGAGCGGCCGCGGTCCCCACCAGGACCGCGGCCAATCAGTATGTGCGTGTCGCCCCCCTGATATAAACTCGAACACATGTTCGAAACATTCTCGTATGTCGACCCCGCTGCCGGTGAGGCCGAGCTGCGGGATCGCATCACCGAACTCGAACGCCTCAAATCGGCCGCCGCAGCCGGCCAGGCGCGCGCCACCGCCGCTCTGGATATCGCCCGCCGCGCCGCAGAATCTGCGGCCGGGGTACCCATCGCCCGACGGGGCCGCGGGCTGAGTTCCGAGATCGGGCTGGCCCGCCAAGAATCCCCGACCCGTGGTCACCAATACCTCACCGACGCCCGCATTCTGGTCCACGACCTGCCGTGCACCCTGGCAGCCCTGGAGCGTGGGGTGCTCACCGAGTGGCGAGCCGGATTGATCGCTCGGGAAGCCGCTTGCCTCTCCCCCGCCGACCGGCACCGCCTCGACGAACAACTCTGCGCCGACCCCACGACGCTGATCGGCCTTGGCGACAAACGCATCAGGGGCGACGCCAAAACCATTGCCTATCAACTTGATCCACAAGCCGTCATCGACCGGGCCACCCGTGCTCCAGAAGACCGCACCGTCACCTTCCGGCCCACCGCCGACAACATGGCCATCATGACCGCCCTGCTACCTGCCGCCGAGGCGGCGACTGTCCACGGCTCGCTCAACGATGCCGCCGACCGTTGCACCGACGGTCGCAGCCGTGGCCAGGCCATGGCCGATACGTTGGTAGCACGCACCACAGGACGCGACACCACAACGCCAGTTCCTGTCTCGGCCAACCTCGTGCTCTCCGACGAGACCCTGTTCGCCGGGTCAGCCCAACCCGCGCGGCTGGAGGGCTACGGACCCATTCCCGCCTCCATGGCGCGCCGACTGATCAGAGACGCCGTCGCCAACGACGATTCCTGGGCCACCTTGCGGCGGCTGTACGCCGCCCCCGACACGGGAGCCTTGGTCGCCATGGAATCCCGCACGACGCTTTCCGAAGCGCCTCGCCCAATTCATCGCATTGCGCGACGACATCTGCCGGACCCCGTACTGCAATGCCCCGATAAGACACATCGACCACGTCACCCCGCATCACCGCCATGGGCCGACCAGCGCTGCCAACGGCGAAGGATTGTGTGAGCGTTGCAACTACGTCAAAGAAGCACCCGGCTGGCGCGTCGTGGCCGCCGTCGACGAGTTCGGCCGCCACTGCACCGAACACATCACCCCCACCGGCGCCGTCTACCGCTCGACCGCGCCGCCACTGCCCGGGGGGATCCGAAGACTCACCCGCGAAATCCACGTGGTGATCAACAGGGGCGCCGCTTAGATCAGCAACGCCGCGACCAGCAGCACAACCGCGATCAGCGGGAAAACGCCCTGGGTGATCGCTGCCCGCGCCTTGTCCGGCGAGGTGATCAGCAGCACCGCCGCAGCGGCCAGCATCGACCCCACCCCGGCGAACACCAGAGCAGCCCCAACCCCGTTGTGCCCCAGGCTCATCGCGACGATGCCCACCACGGTGACGATCGCCAGGAACAGGTTGTAGAAGCCCTGGTTGAACGCCAGCTCTTTGGTTGCCTGAGCCTCCTCCGCACTGATCCCGAAGGTGGCGCGGGTGCGTGGTGAAGTCCAGGTGAGCGACTCCATCACAAAGATATAGACATGCAGAGCCGCCGCGAGTGCGGCAAACACCAAACCGGCGATGACCATGTGGTCTATTCAAACAGCCCGGTCTGTCCAAGTCCGGTAATCGGCGGTTGCATGCCAAGATGCGTCCATGCCAGCGGCGTGGCCACCCGGCCTCGTGGGGTGCGGGCCACCATGCCCGCGCGCACCAGGAAAGGTTCGCAGACTTCCTCGACGGTGGTGGCTTCCTCGCCCACGGCCACTGCCAGCGTCGACACCCCGACCGGACCGCCACCGAAACTGCGGGTGAGCGCCGACAGCACGGCACGGTCGAGGCGATCCAGCCCGAGCTCGTCGACGTCGTAGACCTCCAGCGCGGCCTTGGCGATATCGCACGTGATCACCCCATCGGCGCGGACCTCGGCGTAGTCGCGAACCCGGCGCAGCAGCCGGTTGGCGATGCGGGGCGTGCCACGGGAGCGCCGGGCGATCTCAGTACCGGCCTCACTGCCCAAGTCGATTCCGAGGATGCCGGCCGACCGGGCCAGCACCCGCTCGAGTTCGACAGGTTCATAGAAGTCCATATGCGCGGTGAATCCGAACCGGTCCCGCAGTGGGCCGGTCAGCGCGCCGGACCGCGTGGTCGCCCCCACCAAGGTGAAGGGTGCGACCTCGAGCGGGATCGACGTGGCGCCAGGGCCTTTGCCGACCACCACGTCGACACGGAAATCCTCCATCGCCAGGTACAGCATCTCCTCGGCCGGCCGAGCGATGCGGTGGATCTCGTCGATGAACAGCACGTCGTGTTCGACGAGGTTGGACAGCATCGCGGCCAGGTCCCCCGCCCGTTCCAGGGCAGGCCCCGAGGTGAGCCGCAGTGAGGAGCCGAGCTCAGCCGCGATGATCATCGCGAGCGATGTCTTGCCCAGCCCCGGTGGGCCGGACAGCAGGATGTGATCCGGTGTGCCACCGCGATTCTTGGCGCCTTCGAGCACCAGCGACAACTGCTCACGCACCCGCGGCTGACCGATGAACTCCCCCAGTGAGCGCGGGCGCAGGCTGGCGTCGACATCACCCTCACCGACCGTCAGGGCGGGTGAGACCTCCCGATCCTCGGGCTCGTCGGCGTCGTCGAAGCGACCCATTACTTCTTACCCAACATGGACAGCGCCGCCCGCAGTGCGGAAGCCGTCGTCGCCTCGGGATCGTTGGCCAGAACCTTGTCGGTGGCCTCCTCTGCCTGTTTGGCCGCAAAGCCAAGTCCGACAAGGGCTTCCACCACCGGTGCGCGTACTGCGTGACCGACGGACCCACCGATGGCCCCTGGGGTGACCGGCCCGATCTTGTCGCGCAGTTCGAGCACCATGCGTTCGGCTCCGCGTTTGCCGATGCCCGGAACCCGGGTCAAGGCCGTCACGTCACTGTCGGCCAGGGCCTGACGCAGGTGCTGCGGGTCGTAGACCGCCAGGGTCGCCAATGCGATCTTGGGGCCGACGCCGGATACCCCCAGCAGGGTGAGGAACAGGTCCCGGGCCTCGCCGTCGGCGAACCCGTAGAGCGTCATCGAATCCTCGCGGACGATCATCGCGGTGATCAGCCGTGATTCGGTGCCACGGCGCAGGTTGGCCAGAGTCGACGGGGTGGCCATCACCTTGTAGCCGACGCCGGCGGCCTCGATCACGGCATGGTCGAGGGCGATGTCGATGACCTCACCGCGAACCGACGCGATCATGCCCGCGCCGCCTTCGCGGTGGATTTCAGCTTGGCCTGATACTTGCGGCGCTGCTCGGCGGCCATGGCCTCGGCGGCTGCCATACGCTCGATCATGGGGGCCCGCCAACAGTGACAGATGGCGAGGGCCAGCGCGTCCGCGGCGTCCGCCGGGGTCGGCTTGGCCTGCAGCGCAAGGATTCTGGTGATCATCTCGGTGACCTGCGCCTTGTCGGCGCGGCCGTTGCCGGTGACCGCCGCCTTGACCTCTGAGGGGGTGTGAAAGTGCACCTCGATGTCGCGCCGGGCGGCGGCCAGTGCGATCACTCCGCCTGCCTGGGCGGTACCCATCACGGTCGAGACATTCTGTTGGGCGAAGACCCGCTCGATCGCGATCACGTCGGGCCGGTGGGTGTCCATCCAGTACTCGGCCACATCGCTGATCTCCAGCAACCGTTTCTGCAGCGGTGCGTCGGCCGGGGTGCGGACCACGTCCACATCCAGCGCCGTGACCTGCCGACCACGGCCGCTCTGGACCACCGACAAGCCGCAGCGCGTCAACCCGGGATCCACTCCCATCACCCGCACACGAACCCCTTCGTCAGAACATCTGTTCGAGAGCCTAGCGTGATCCGGCGACAGCCTGCGGCAGGGACACGCAGACATCCGTAGGGTCGAAACCATGCGCGTAGTGATAGCCGGCGGACACGGCAAGATCGCCCTCATCCTGGAACGCCTGCTCGCCGAGCGCGGCGACGAAGTGGCCGGGCTCATCCGCAACGCCGCCCAGGCGGCCGACCTCCAGGCTGCCGGCGCCACCGCCATCGTGCTCGACCTGGAGCAGGCGTCGATCTCCGAGGTAGCCGACGCGGTACGCGACGCCGATGCCGTTGTGTTCGCCGCCGGCGCCGGACCCGGCAGCGGGGCGGCCCGCAAGCAGACCGTGGACCGCGATGCCGCCATCCTGCTGGCGGACGCCGCCGAAGCCGCGGGTGTGGACCGCTACGTGATGGTGTCGGCGATCTCCGCCGACGACCGTTCACTGGACGACAACTACGACGACGTCTTCCGGGCCTATATCCGGGCCAAGTCCGAGGCCGACGCCGACGTGCGGGGCCGCGCCGGATTGCGGACCACCATCGTGCGCCCGGGCGGGCTCACCGATGATCCGGGTACCGGAAACGTGACGATCGCGGAGTCGACCGGCCGGGGAAGCATTCCGCGCGAGGACGTGGCACGCGTACTGCTCGCCGTGCTACACGAACCCGAGACTGCCGGACGGACCTTTGAGGTGATCTCGGGCGAGACGCCTATCGACGCAGCGCTGCACCCGACGCGATGAACGACGTGATCTGATCGATACGGGCCTTGGTCGCGCCCCAGCCGCGCACGGCTTCCTCACCGAGAGTCCTGTGGTCACGGCGAATCACGATGATCCACGGCGTGCCGAACAGCGAGCGGGCCAACACCCACAGCGGCAGCAGGAGCAGCAACAGCAGGAACTCCGCGGCCACCAGCAGCGCCAACACCAGCACAGGGATCAACAGCACCACAAGGGCGATGTTCAGCACGATGCTGATGATGTCGTCCCCATCGGTGAAGGATGCGTCGCCAAAACCCCAGTCGTCGGGCATCTTTCGGCGCGGCCGCCACGGCAACCAACGCCGGCGCACCGTCCACTTGACACCCTCAGAGTCGAGGACGCTCGCCACTACTCTTCGTCGAGCAGTGCGGCGACATCATCGGGGATGTCGATGTTGGTGTACACGTCTTGCACGTCGTCGCTGTCCTCCAGCGCATCCACGAGCTTGAACACCTTCCGGGCGCCCTCCAGGTCGACCGGCACGCTCACCGACGGCTGGAAGCTGGCCTCGGCCGAGTCGTAGTCGATGCCGGCATCCTGCAGCGCGGTGCGCACCGCGACCAGGTCAGTGGGCTCGGAGATGATCTCGAACGAGTCGCCGAGATCATTCACCTCTTCGGCGCCGGCCTCCAGGACGGCCATCAGCACGTCGTCCTCGGTCAGACCGTTCTTCTCCAGCGTCACCACGCCCTTGCGGGAGAACAGGTAGGCCACCGAGCCCGGGTCCGCCATGTTGCCGCCGTTGCGGGTCATCGCGACCCGCACCTCGCCGGCTGCCCGGTTGCGGTTGTCGGTCAGGCACTCGATGAGCACCGCGACACCGTTCGGTCCGTAGCCCTCGTAGGTGATGTTCTGCCAGTCGGCCCCGCCGGCCTCTTCACCACCGCCACGCTTGCGGGCGCGCTCGATGTTGTCGTTTGGCACCGAGCTCTTCTTGGCCTTCTGAATGGCGTCGTAGAGGGTCGGGTTACCAGCCGGGTCTCCCCCGCCGACACGCGCCGCGACCTCGATGTTCTTGATCAACTTGGCGAACATTTTGCCGCGCTTGGCGTCGACGACGGCCTTCTTGTGCTTGGTGGTGGCCCACTTGGAATGGCCGCTCATGCAGGTACGCCCCTCTTCCGGTTAAAACTCCGGCCCTCCAGTTTACGTGGCGGGCCCTCATGCGCTCGATACGACGTCTACAAGGCCTTCAGCAAGACGAATGTCGTGCCCGCCGCGGCGGTACACAGCACCGGCCAGTACCAGATGTGCCAACGCCGCCAGTGCCCGATCACCATGCCGATCGGGGCGAGGACGACGGTCGCGAGGGTCAGCACCACCCATCCGGCCATCGTCGACGCCTCGTCGGCGTGTTCGGGATACGCGCCACTGAAGCCCATCGGAAAGATCGCGGCGAACGCCAGCAACACGGCAAGCAGACCGACGACGACCCATGCGGCCCAGCTGATCACCGACTCCGCGACACCAGGCCGGCGCCGGACGGACGCTGGCGACGACGCAGACATGCAGGCAGCGTACGCCGACGCGCGGGCGTCACCCGGTACTTGCCGGCAGCGCCGCATTGGCGTCCGAGCCGCAAATGTCATCGTCCCCCATCCAGTGCACCAAACGGGCCAGCGGGTACATGGCGTCGTGCGGGCCACCGGCGACGTGACCATTGGCGGTGCCCACCCGGCACACCCGCTGACCACCCGCGCCGGCCAAGGCGTCACGCAACTGCGCCTTGCGGTCGAACGGGTATACACCGACGGTCTGGGTTGCGACGTTGACATGGCGGACCGCGTCGTCCAGCGATCCCACCATCACCACGTTGGAGATCTTGTTCGACGGATGAAAGTCCACCGGCGCGTCGGATAACAGCACCATGCCGCGGCCGTCGAAGCGGCCGAACACCTCGAGTTCGTCACCCATCGCGCCCATCACCTCGATCTCGTCCCGGATGTCGGTGGGCGGCAGCGGCGCCTCGGCCGATCCGAACAGTCGGTCAACGCCCAGACGTGGCAGCAGCGTGGCGCAGAACCGGCGAGCCTCGGCCCGATCGGTGGTCTCGAGGAACACGAATCGGCTGGCCAGACAGGCCTCCTGGTTGAAGACACAGGTGTCGGCCGCGACCCGCTCGGCCACCTCGGCGAGCGCCTCGTCGGAGGCGAACACCTCACGGCCGATCATCGAGATCGAGCTCTTGGGGTCGAAGGACACCAGTTGGATGCCGGGGCCGAGGTATTTGATGACGTTGTTGATGGCCGGACCGCCGCCCCAGGCCACGATCTTGTCGAAGTACTGGGGGCGGTAGATGGCGCGCTCGACCGCCTCGTCACCGCCGGCCCAGTACACCGCCGACATCGACTGCACCACAGGATGATTCGGATCGACCTCGGCCATGGTGCGCAGCACCGCCACGGTGGTGAAGGGATCCGAGGAGGGCATCTTGAACAGGCTGACAGCCTTGACGAGAGCGCCTTGGGCGATCGAGGCGATGCAGCCTGCCGGGGCGTTGCCGGCCAGCATGTGCACCATGCGGGGCGGGAAAGCCCGAATCGCACCGGCGTTGCCGGCCGCATCCGTCCGGCTCACCCAGCCGTCGAGCACCGCCGGGTCGGCGAAGTTCGACTCGACCTGTGCCCACAGACTGTTCCGGCTCAACAACGCCGGCGCGCTCCGGTAGAGATTCTCCACCACCCGGCGCGGTAGCGGATTGGTCTCGGCCACCAGATCCAGACAACGCTGCAGGTGCGCGTTGTCGTCGAGCGCCAGGCGCTTGCCGGTTTCGACGAGGAAGTCGACGATCTCGGCCAGCGGCACGTTCAGCAGCGGGGGAAGCTCCGCCCGGGGAGTGATCAGGGCATCGAGATCGATTGCCGGCGTGACGAAGTCGATGCCGAGGTCACGCGAGCTGTGCGGGATGGCACCGTCCTCCGGCGCATCCACCAGCGCCCCTCGGATGATGAACGGGGCCCGCAGCACGCTCATGCCTCGCCCCGCACGTAGGCGTCGATGGTGCCCGAGCAGGTGATTTTGTCCCCACCCAGATCGGCATAGCGGGTGATGTCGGGACCGACGGTCGGCCCCTGGTGCCCGCAGCCGCACGGCCCGAAATCGGCGTCGATGCGATCACCGGAGATGACTCCACCCCAGCGGCCGTCCAGCGACAGGTCGAAGAACGCGCCTCGCGCCTGCACCGGCCCCGCCGAGGTGTCGATGAGATTCTCGCCGGGTTCGTCCAACGGCAGCAACAACACCCACGGCGGCACGTGGTAACGCCCGGCCCGGCACTTCGGGAACGGGGTGTTCAGTTCCTGCATCGTGTAGAAGTGATACACCCGCTCGTCGGCGATGTTGAAGGTGCCGAAGATGAACTCCCGGTAGTCCGGCGGCAGTGCCGCACCTTTGAGACCGCCGGCCACCAGCAGCGCCGTATCGTCGCGGAAGTCATTACCGGAGAATCCTTTTGCCCGCACCCCCTGCGCCACCTGATAGAGCGAGGCGAACATTCCGGTAAGCAGCAATTGCCGGTCGCGCCCGGCGATCAGCTCATCGACCGCTGCGGCGGTCGCAGTGTCCATCGCGCTCTGCCGGCCGGCACTGGTGGTTTCGAAGGAGGCGATCTCCGAAGGGCCTGCGCTGCCGTCGGCGATGCGGCGGCGCAGGTCGATCATCGCCATGATGGAGCCGACCGAGATGGGCTCGACGGGCAGCTGATAGCTGTCGGCCTCGGACGAGAATGCCCCCACCAGCGCGATACGGGTACGTTCGTTCCGCTCGACATTGGTGCGTGGCCCCAGGCCGAACATCTTCCGGCTGCCGTCGGCCGGTATGCCGGTGGCCCAGGTCAATCCGGTGACATTGGCGCGCGAGGCAACCTCCAGGTCGGACTCCGAGCAGGCGATCATGGCCGGTTTTCCGCTGGTACCACTGGAGCAGGTCAGGTAGCACCCCACGGACTCCATCCTGGCCACGAAGTCGTCGAGCCCGGCCACGCCGTCGACGTCGACACCGGACGGATCGCAGGCCGATACCGTGCCGACCCACTTGGCCATCCGGTCCCACCTGCCCTCGGTCAGCCAGTTCTGTGCGTAGCTCTTGTAGGCGCCGTGCGCGAAGAGTAGTGGAACCAGCTCTTGATACTCGACCACCTTGGTGATCTCGGCAGACTGAGAGCGGTTGCGCAGCAACGGGATCTGGTCGACGTGCGCGGAGAACCGCTCGTTGACCGCATCGAGCTGCAGCTGCCGCACGTCGGCGGGTGCGATGTCGTAGCGATCGGGCGCCGTCTGCAGAGCAAGTAGTTGATCGACCGCGGTCATGACGACTCCTGAGAGAAAGGGGCGAACCCGCATTTAATAGCACCTAATGCGTTTCATTACTGCTACTGTGACGTGGTGGACCGAATTCGTCAAGTGGGCCGCCCCACCCGGGAGCAGGCTGCGCAGCGCCACGTCGAGTTGCTCGACTGCGCGCTGGAAATGTTCTTGGAGAACGGATTCGAGCGCTCCAGCATCGACGGAATCGCGGCGGCCGCCGGCATGGCAAAGCGCACCATCTACGGCCTGTATCCCGACAAGGCCGCATTGTTCGAAGCCTCGGTGCAACGCGCGGTGGACCGGTGGCTGGTCCCGATCGAGACGCTACGTGCGGCCGAGACCGACGATCTGGAGGAAACCCTGCTCGCGATCGGCCGGATCCGGTTGGCCGGTATCACCAGTCCGGCCGGTATCGCGTTGCAGCGCATCCTCAATGCCGAGGGCAACCGCTTCCCACGACTGTTCCGGCTCGTGTACGAACAGGGCACCCTGCCGGCGCTGACATTCATCGCCGAGGTCCTCGCCCGCCACGCCGAGGCCGGAATCATCGAGATCGACGACCCCGCGGTGGTCGGCGGCGCGTTCTTGAGCATGGTCGTCGGCGGGCCCGCCACCGGCGCACTCTGGGGTGTGTCCTGGGATCCTGACGACCTTGAGAAGCGCATGCGGATCTTGGTGCGGCTGTTCCTCGACGGGGTACGACCGCGATGACCGGAACGCGGCAGTACGACAACTGCCCGAACCTCTGAAAGGCACGCCATGGATCAAGACACGTACGACAAGGGATTGGCGATCCGCACCGCCGTCCTGGGCGAGGACTATGTCCGTAAGGCGGCCGGCAACGTCGACGCCTTCTCCAAACCGCTACAGGACCTGGTCACCGAATACTGCTGGGGCGCGGTGTGGGGTCGCGAAGGCCTGGAACTGAAGACCCGCAGCATGCTGAACCTGGCGATGATCGCGATACTCAATCGACCCAACGAATTGAGCACCCACATCCGGGGCGCGCTCACCAACGGCGTCACCCGCGAGGAGATCTGCGAGATATTCCTGCAGGTCGGCATCTACGCGGGTATCCCGGCCGCCGTCGACAGCTTCCGGCTGGCCCGCGCCGTGTTCGCCGAGCTCGACGAGAGCCCGGCCGATGAGTGAGCCGATCGGCTTCATCGGCTTGGGCAACATGGGGTTTCCGATGATGGGCCGGCTGCTGAGAGCCGGCCACCCGGTGGTCGCCTTCGACGTCCGCGAGGACGTGCTCGCCAAGGCGACCGCGCTGGGTGCCCAGCCGGCCCACTCGGTACGCGATGTGGCAGACCGGGGTGAGACGGTACTGGCCAGCCTGCCGACCCCGCAGGTCTCCGAGTCCGTGGTGGCCGACGTCGCGGCCGGGTCCCGGGTCAAACGCTTCGTCGACCTGTCCACGGTCGGAGGCGCCGCCGCGCAACGCAATCACGCCGTTCTGGCCGCACACGGCATCGCCGCGCTGGACAGCCCGGTCAGCGGCGGGATGCACGGCGCCCAGGCCGGCACCCTGGCGGTGATGGTGTCCGGTCCGCGCCACGAATTCGACGCACTGGAAACGGTTTTCGAGACCCTCGGTCGGGCGATCTTCGTCTCCGAACAGCCCGGCGCCGCGCAAACCATGAAGCTGATCAACAACCTGATGGCCGCCACCACCCTGGCCGCGACCGCCGAGGTGATGGTGATGGGCGTCAAGGCCGGACTGGACGCCGACGTGATGATCGATGTGCTCAATGCCGGGTCGGGCGGGACACACGCCAGCCGAGACAAGTTTCCGCGCGCCGTACTCCCCCGCACCTTCGACTACGGGTTTGCCACCGGCTTGATGGCCAAGGACGTCGGACTGTACCTCGATGAGGCCGCCTCCCTGGGCCTGCCGGTCGAGATGGCCACTACCGTGCAACGGATCTGGGAGCAGACACTGCGCACCGAAGGCGCCGAATCCGACTTCACCTCCGTCATCAAACCGATGGAGGAGGCCGCCGGCGTCGTGGTCGAGGGACAACACCGATGAGCATCCGTGGGAAGACGTGCGTGATCACCGGAGCAACCTCCGGACTGGGCCGTGAGTCCGCCCGGGCCCTGGCTTCGGCCGGTGCGCACGTGGTGTTGGCGTCCCGCAACGCCGACACACTCTCGCAGACCCGTGACGGGATCCTCACCGAAATGCCCGAGGCACACCTCTCCGTCGTCGTCGTCGATCTCGCCTCAGTGGCCAGTGTTCGCACGGCCGCATCGCAGATCGCCGACATCGCCCCGGTGATCGACGTGCTGATGAACAACGCCGGGGTGATGTTCACCCCGTTCGGCCGCACCCAGGACGGCTTCGAAACACAGTTCGGGACAAACCATCTGGGACATTTCGCGCTGACAAACCTATTGCAGCCGCAGTTCGTCGAGGGCACCCGCATCGTCAATCTCTCCTCCGAGGGCCATCGTCTCGGTGACATCGATCTGGGCGATCCGAACTGGGAGCGCCGCGATTACGACAAGTTCGCCGCGTACGGCGCGGCCAAGACCGCCAACATCCTGCATGCCGTCGAGCTCGACCGGCGGCTTCGTGGTCGGGGTATCCGTGCGTTCGCCGTGCATCCGGGAATGGTCGCCACGAACCTGGCCAGGCACATGTCGCGCGAGGATGTGATCGCGGTCAGCGGGCAGGCCCGCTCACGGGTCATCGAGGTGTCCACGCCCGAGCAGGGCGCGGCCACCCAGGTGTGGGCGGCGGTCAGCACCGACCTCGACGGCCGTGGCGGGCTGTACCTGTCCGACTGCGCGGTGCGCACCGATGCCGAGCCCTATGCCACGGATCCGGACCGGGCCGAAAAGCTCTGGGAGGTTTCGGAATCCCTGTGCGCGACGGCTATTTCCTAAGCGGCGCGCTCAAGTCGTACACCGTGTCCGAGCCCACCTTGGTCGAGGTGAAGTTCGCCTTCACCCAGTCGGAGATATCGGTGTGCGAATTGTTGGTGAAGAAACCGCCGTGGTCCTTGTCCTTGGGCTCGGGCAGGATGTAGTAGCTGACCTGCCGGTCGGCGACGTAGGTCTGGAACTGCGCCAGCGTGGGCACCGGATCACTGCCGGTGAAGCCACCGATCGCCATGACTGCTGTGCCGGTGGACAATTCGAGGCCGGCCGCGGCCCCGGACCGGTTGATGGCCGCCGACCACTTGGTGGTGGTGGCCCGCAGCATCGCATTCACCTCGGGATTGTCGGAATGCCAACCGTGCCCGTGGCCGTCGTCGGGATCGGCCGGTCCGACGCTCGGCCCGCCTCCGGTGTGCGGCTGCCCCAGGGTGGCCACCGTGTATCCCGTCGTGCCGCTCAGTCCACCGATCAGCGCCGCCACCAGCGCGACGGTCGCCGCGGTACGGTTTCCGCCACGCAGCGCCCACAGCAGGCCGGCAGTGGCCACCACGGTCACGATCAGGATCGACCACCGCAGGGGTGGAAGCCACGACGCATTGCGGCCCAGAATCCAGAAGCTCCACACTCCCGTGCCCAGAAGCATCGTGATCAAACCGATCTGACCCAGCCGGTCGTCGCGCCGCCGCCACATCTCGTGGATGCCGATCGCAAACATTGCCGCCACCGCGGGCACCAGAGACAGGCAGTAGTAGGCGTGCACGCTGGTCTTCATGAAGCTCAGCACCAGACCGTCGATCACCAGCCAGGTGCCGAACAAGATGGCCCCGGCCCGCACGATGTCGGTGCGCGGCGCTCGACCGCGTGACACCAGCACCAGCACCACCGCCAGCAGGGCGGCAGGCACCAGCCAGCCGATCTCGAAACCGAACTCGCCGGTGAACAATCGCGGCAGGCCCTGGGTCTGGTTGCCGAACCCGCCGAAACCATTCCGCTCGGCGGCGTGGGCCACCGGATCGACGTCCACGTGCGTGCCGTAGTGGTTGTGACCGAGGACCCGGCCGAACCCGTTGTAGCCCAACACGAGATTCATGAAGTTGTTGTCGGTGGACCCTGCGAGGTAAGGCCGCGACGAGGCCGGCCACACGAGGGTGAGCAGCACGAACCAGCCCGACGACGCGAGGAACGCGGCCAGTGAGCCCAGCAGGTGCAGCAGCCGGCGCCGGACCGTGACGGGTGCGGCGAACAGGTAGACCAGCCCGATGGCAGGCATGACCATCAGCCCTTCGAGCATCTTGGCCAGGAACGCGAACCCGAGCGCGACACCGGCCAGCGCCATCCAGCGTCCGCCGTTCTGCTCCAGTGCACGCACCGCGAAGTAGGCGGCGGCCGTCATCAACAGGACCATCACCGCATCGGGATTGTTGAACCGGAACATCAGCGCCGTCACCGGCGTGACGGCCAGCGCGGCACCGGCCAGCAGCGCGGCGCGCGGGCCGCAAATCCAGCGCACGGCCCCGTAGATCAGCGCGACGGCGCCGACGGCCATCAACGCTTCCGGGATGAGCATGCTGGCGCTGCTGAATCCGAACAACTGACCCGAGAACGCCATCACCCACTGCGATACCGGTGGCTTGTCCACGGTGATGAAGTTGTTCGGATCCAGCGACCCGAAGAGCAGTGCCTCCCAGTTGGTCGATCCGGCCTGTACCGCGGCGGCGTAGAAGTCGTTGCCCATCCCGTTGACGGTGATGTTCCACAGGTAGGCCGCGGCCGTGGCGATCAGCAGCGCTGCGAACGCCAGGCGCTCACGATCGACTCGCGGGGCACTGGGCGGGGCTTCGATCGCAGGCTCAGTGGAGGCATCCTCCAACGTCGTCGTCACACGTCCATTAAGTCGGCGCCGGCTATGACTGAGCTATGCGGCCGCCGTGGGTTTGCTGGGGTCAGAGCGAATCGACGAACAGTTTGTGGATGCGACGGTCCCCGGTCATCTCCGGATGAAAAGACGTCGCCAGCATCGAGCCCTGGCGCACCGCGACGATGTGATCGGCGGCACGGGCCAGCACCTTGACGTCGGGGCCGACCCGCTCGACCCACGGTGCCCGGATGAACACCGCATGCACCGGGGTGTCGAGCCCCTCGAAGTCGATGTCACCCTCGAAGGAATCGACCTGACGACCAAAAGCGTTGCGCCGCACCGTCATATCGATACCGCCGAGAGGCAGCGCGGCCCGGCCCGGCACACCGGCATCGGCGATCTCACCGGCCAGCAGGATCATGCCCGCGCAGGAGCCGTAGCAGGGCAGCCCCGCAGCGATCCGTGCCCGCAACGGTTCGAGAAGTTCGAACTCGCGCAGCAGGTGGCTCATCGCAGTGGATTCCCCACCGGGGATCACCAGGGCGTCGACCGCGTCGAGTTCGGAAAGTCGCCGCACAGTGCCCGCTTCGGCACCCGCCGCACGCAGCGCGGCCAGGTGCTCGCGAGTGTCACCCTGCAACGCGAGCACCCCGACCCGGGGGCTCACGACCCCACTCCGACCCGGAGGGTCATGAGCCCTCCGGCGGGACGAAATTGCGTTGGAAGCGGGTCAGACCCTCCTGCATCACCGCGGCCACCATCTCGCCGTAGCGGTTGAAGATCTTGCCCTGGGTCAGTGAACGCCCCCCACACGCCGAAGGTGAGGACTGGTCGTAGAGCAGCCATTCGTCGGCCCGGAACGGCCGCATGAACCACATCGCATGGTCGAGGGACGCCACCATCAGATGCTTACGTACATCGAGATGGCTGACCTGGGCCGAACCCAGCAGGGTGAGATCGCTCATGTAGGCCAGTGCGCAGATGTGCAAGACGTGATCGTCGGGCAGCGGGTCACGGTGGCGGAACCACACCTGCTGCTGGGAGGCCTTGCCGGGAATGCGCGTCACCCGATCCCGCGGAACGATCCGGACGTCCCATTCGTCGAACTGGGCGAAGCCGGCGTCATCGAACGCTCCACCGGACCGGAATCCCGGCAGGTCGTCCGGCGCCGGGGCCTCCGGCATCGCGTCCTGGTGTTCGATGCCGGTCTGGTCCGTCTGGAAGGACGCCGACATCGTGAAGATCGTCTCGCCGTGCTGGATCGCACTCACCCGGCGCGTGGCGAACGAACCGCCGTCGCGGATGCGTTCGACGATGTAGACCGACGGTGCCCTGGCGTCGCCGGGCCGCAGAAAGTAGCCGTGCAGGGAGTGCACCTGAAACCTCGGATCCACCGTGCGCACCGCCGAGACCAGCGATTGGCCCGCTACGTGGCCGCCGAAGGTGCGCTGCAGGAAGCCCGACTCGGGGCTGAACACCCCGCCGCGATAGATGTTGACCTCGAGCTGCTCCAGATCGAGGATCTCTTCAATCGCCATGCAGTTAACTTTGCCCTTCGCGCAAGCGGCTCATCACCAACCGCGTTCGGCGAGCCGATGCGGTGCGGCGATCTCCTCGACATTGATGCCGACCATGGCCTCACCGAGACCACGCGACACCTTGGCCAACACATCGGGATCGTCGTAGAACGTGGTGGCCTTCACGATGGCCGCGGCACGCTGCGCCGGGTTGCCCGACTTGAAGATGCCCGATCCCACGAACACACCCTCAGCACCGAGCTGCATCATCATCGCCGCGTCGGCGGGGGTGGCGATGCCGCCCGCGGTGAACATCGTGACCGGCAGCTTCCCGGCCCGGGCCACCTCGACCACCAGGTCATAGGGTGCCTGCAGCTCCTTGGCCGCGACGTACAACTCATCCTCGCTCATCGAGGTGAGCCGACGGATCTCGCCGCCGATCTTGCGCATGTGGGTGGTGGCGTTGGAGACGTCCCCGGTGCCGGCCTCGCCCTTGGAGCGGATCATCGCCGCGCCCTCGGTGAGACGACGCAGGGCCTCGCCCAGGTTGGTGGCACCACACACGAACGGCACGGTGAACTTCCACTTGTCGATGTGGTTGGTGTAATCGGCCGGGGTCAGCACCTCGGACTCGTCGATGTAATCCACACCCAGGCTCTGCAGGATCTGCGCCTCGACGAAGTGGCCGATGCGCGCCTTGGCCATCACCGGGATGGTGACCGCGGAGATGATGCCCTCGATCATGTCGGGATCGCTCATCCGCGACACCCCGCCCTGGGCCCGGATATCGGCGGGGACGCGCTCCAGCGCCATGACGGCGACGGCTCCCGCGCCTTCGGCAATCTTTGCCTGCTCGGGGGTGACGACGTCCATGATCACGCCGCCCTTGAGCATCTCAGCCATCCCCCGCTTCACGCGTGCGGTACCGGTCTGGTTGCTCGAACCGTTCTGCGCTGCGGCAACGATTCCCCGGTCGCTGCGCTCCTGCCCACCGATATCCATCGCAATTACCTCCAAATTCCCACTGATTCAGTCTAGTAAAGCCGCCAAATCCATTAAATCCGCAATCACCGGATGGCTTGCAGCTCCCGATGCGCGTTTCCACGCGTATTCGCCGGCGGCGCTGTCGACTGTTCGGCCAGTTCATTGGCCTGAGCCAGCAGCTCACCCAGTTGAAGCGGATACACGGCCTCCCCGCCGGCAACCAACTCGGCGATCATTGTTGCATCGCACCAGCGGTGGCCGTGAATGTAGTGCCGTTCCAGCGTCGTGCGCCCCGTTACCGACGGTTCGAACCGGGCGGTCCGGTGGATGAAGAAGAACTCCTCGCTGCGGATCACCGAGGCGTTGAAGTCGATGACGGCCTCGCGCCGCCACACCGGCCCCACCAGCTGGGCCGGCGCCGCCTGCAACCCGGTCTCCTCGGCGAGCTCACGCACCGCCGCGGCCGCCATGTCCTCCCCGGGGCGGACGGCGCCGCCGACGGTGAACCACCACCGCGGCGCCGGATTGTCCGGGTTGTCGATCGCGGGGTCGCTGCCGTGCAGCAGCAACACCGCACCGGTCTCGTCGAGAAGCACCACACGGGCGGAGGTCCGGCGGCTCACCGGGTTCATCTCGGCTTGAGAGTCCGGGCGTTCCACGATCTCGAAATAGGTTGGCAACGCGGCTGTTCCACCGAGCCGGAGCGCCCGCACCATCGGACGCTCCCGCAGCGCCAGGGTGTCGCGGACGGCGTCGTTGTGGAAGCGTCGGGCCAGCAGCACCCGGGCTTCGGCATCGGCGAGTTCGGCGACCAGCGCCACCGGCAGATCGGCCGGGTCGACTGCCGTCAGTGCCGCCGACAGATCGTTCTCGGCCGCCTCACGCGCCGCACGGGGCGCCCGCTCGGCGACGTCCGCCAGCTTCGCCAGACGTTTGCCCTCGGGAGCGCCGGCATAGGCATCGACCGCGACGGCACGAGCCACGACGGCACGACGGGCCAGTGCGCCGTCCAGCGCCAGCCACGACAGGTCGTAGCGCACGTGGAGCCGGTCGAGCCGGTTGGCAGTCTGGTACGCCCATCCGCCGACGAGCAGCAGAACGACCACCAGGGCCACTGCCGCGATCACAATCCAGGTCGACATGGTTAGTCGCCCACCTGCACTTTCACCCCGGGGCTTGCCACCGTCTCATAGACCCGCAGGATCTGGCCGGCCACCACCGACCAGTCGTATCGTGCCACCCGCCCGGAGGCCGCCTCGATGTACCGCTCGCGCTGTGCATCGTCGCCGAGGACCTCGATGAGCGCGTCGGCCAGGGCGTCGGGGTCACCGACCGGCACCAGGCGCCCGGCCTGACCCTGATCGAGAACGCGGGCAAAGGCATCCAATTCACTGGCCACCACGGGCGTCCCGGCTGCCATCGCCTCGACCAGAACGATGCCGAAGCTCTCCCCGCCGAGGTTGGGTGCGCAGTAGACATCGGCGCTGCGCATGGCCGCGGCCTTGGCGTCGTCGTCGACCTGCCCCAAGAAATGCAGGTGCCCGGCGAGCTCACCGGCCTCCGCACGGAGCGCGTCCTCATCGCCGCGCCCCACGACCAGAATCTCGATGTCGGCGAACCGCCGCACCAGTTTCGGCAGGGCGCCGAGCAGAACCGGCATCCCCTTTCTGGGTTCGTCGAAGCGCCCGAGGAACAACACGCTGCGGCCGGGCCGCGGATAGCCTTCGAGCCGGGGCGCATTCGCGAACGACGGCACATCGACACCGTTGGGGATCTCGACCGCATCCGAGCCGAGAGCCTCCATCTGCCAGCGCCGCGCCAGGTCCGACACCGCGATCCGGCCGACGATCTTCTCGTGATAGGGACGCAGAATCCCCTGAAAAACGCTGAGCGTCAACGATTTTGTCGTCGACGTGTGAAAGGTCGCCACAATCGGCCCTTCGGCGGCCTGCAGCGCCAGCATGGAGAGGCTGGGTGCATTGGGCTCGTGCAGGTGCAGTACGTCAAACTCACCCTCGGCGATCCACTTCTTGACCTTGCGGTGGGTGGCCGGACCGAACCGCAGCCGGGCCACCGAGCCGTTGTACGGGATCGGTACGGCCTTTCCGCCCGACACCACGTAATCGGGCAGCTTCACATGCGGCGACGACGGCGCCAGGACGCTGACGTGATGCCCGCCCGCGCGCATCACCTCGGCCAGTTGCAGCACATGGGATTGCACACCGCCCGGGACATCGAACGAGTACGGGCAGACCATCCCGATACGCATGGCTAGCTCCGTCGCCTCTTCGCGCAAGCGCTCATCAGGTGGTACCCAGTCGGGCACGACGCTCGTGGGACAGATCGGCCAACCACTGCGGCTGCAGCATGTGCCAGTCAGCCGGATGCGCGGCGATGTTCGCCGCGAACCGGTCGGCCAACGCCTGGGTCACCGCGGCGACATCCCCCGAAGAAGTGTCGAGGGCGTCGAAAATCTCGACCACACAATCGTCCCCGTCATAGTGAACATGTGCCGGGTGGAGTGGGGACCCGGTTTCGATCGCCAGTTTGGCCGGCCCCGCGGGCATCCGGGTCGGCTCACCGAAGAAGTCGACCTCCACACCGTTGCGGGTGAGATCCCGGTCGGCCATCAAGCAGACGAACTTGTTGTCCCGCAACCGCTCCGAGAGCACCTCGAACGGTGGACGCTCGCCACCGGACAACGGGAATACCTCGAATCCCAGGCTCTCCCGATAGTCGATGAAACGCCGGTACAGCGACTCTGGCTTGAGCCGTTCGGCGACAGTGGCGAAGGTGCCGAACTGCTGAGCCAGCCACACCCCGGCCATGTCCCAATTGCCGCTGTGCGGCAGTGCCAGCACCGCGCCGCGGCCCGCCGCGTGGTCGGCCCGCAGTTTGTCGGCGCCGATGAACACCTCATCCACGCGCTCGGCCACGGCGATCAAATCCATCGACGGCAACCGGAACGCCTCCCGCCAGTACCGGGCGTAGGAGGCCAACGCGGCGCGCATCAGCTCATCCGGGACCTCGGCCGGGGCCACCCCGACCACTCGTGCCAGGTTCTTGCGCAGCTGCTTCGGGCCGCCACCGCGGGAGGCGTACAAGGCGCCCGCGTCGAACACGTTGCGCGCCACGATCTCCGGCATCGCGCGGACGAGCTGCCAACCTGCCGCATAACCCAGATCGGTCACCTGCCCGGACAGCGGAATGTTCACGAGTCTCCCGGATCCGTTGTGTCGCTACCTTCGGGCTGTGAGGGCTGCAGTGGTTGCAGCAGGTCCATGGCGCCCGCCGAAGTACGCACCGCGTGCAGCCGCTGCGCCACGGTGATGACGCTGGCCACGGCAAGCAGCCACGCGGCGACGTGCAGCAGCCACGGCACATGCAGGATCGGCACACCGGACAGTCCGGCTCCGACCAGCACGATGACCAGCCGCTCCGGGCGCTCGATGATGCCGCCGTCGCCGCGCAGGCCGCTGGCCTCCGCGCGTGCCTTGATGTACGAGATCACCTGTGAGGTGACCAGGCAGATGAGGATCGCCACCACCAGCGTGGCGCTGTGGAGGCCGAATGCAGCCCACCACAGCAGGCCGGCGAAGATGGCACCGTCGGCTATCCGGTCACACGTCGCGTCCAGCACGGCGCCGAACCGGGTGCCGCCACCGCGTTCTCGGGCCATTGCCCCGTCGAGCATGTCGGCCAGGACGAAGACGAACACCGCGAACGCGCCCCACCACAACTGGCCCATCGGGAAGAGGGTCAGCGCGGCGGTGACCGACCCGGCGGTGCCGACGATGGTGACGATGTCCGGAGTCAGGCCTGCGCGCAGCGCCGCCTTGGCCACCGGCCGCGACAGCTTGGCGTAGGCCGCCCGGCTCATCAGGAACAGATTGCTCACGGCCGACGGGCCCATTCTGTCGCCAGCAGTTCCCGGGTCTCACTCAGGAGCTGCGGAATGACCTTGGCGCCGCCGATGATCGTGATGAAGTTCGCGTCGCCACCCCAGCGCGGCACCACGTGCATGTGCAGGTGCTCGGCCAGCGATCCCCCGGCCGACGTGCCCAGGTTCAGGCCGACGTTGAATCCGTGGGGGCGCGAGACGGCCTTGATCACGCGAATCGCCTTCTGCGTGAACGCCATCAGCTCGGCGCTCTCGGCCTCGGTGAGGTCCTCCAGTTCCGACACCCGCCGGTATGGCACCACCATGAGATGGCCCGGGTTGTACGGGTAGAGGTT
This sequence comes from Mycobacterium sp. IDUB_9, assembly GCF_055419505.1. Taxonomy (NCBI): domain Bacteria; kingdom Bacillati; phylum Actinomycetota; class Actinomycetes; order Mycobacteriales; family Mycobacteriaceae; genus Mycobacterium; species Mycobacterium sp. IDUB_9. Next base: position 377,341 of record NZ_JBVAXU010000003.1, read on the forward strand.
GAGCACGGCGTACACCAGTTCGCCGCGGGCCACCATGAGCCCGTCCTCGTCGGACATCTCGGGGATGTCGGTGAACGGCTGCGACGAACCGGCCGAGCCGATCTTGTTGTCGCTCTTGACCGCATCGACGATGTAGCTCATCCGGTGCGGGGTCCACAACCGCTGCAGGTGGTCGGGTTCACCCACACCATGGTCGATGATGGCGTCTCCGCCGCCGTGGTCCGTGTTGGCGTCTCCGCCGCCGTGGTCGACGAACGACCGCTCGTCGTCGGTCACTGGCTGGTTCCCACTTTGACCAGATCGGCCGTCGGCACCGCATTGTTGCGGTCGGCGATCCACTTCACGATCGCTTCCACGGCGTCGTCGAGAGGCACTCCGTTGATCTGGGTGCGGTCACCGAACCGGAAGCTGACGGCTCCGGCTTCAAGGTCCTTGCCCCCGGCCAGCAGCATGAACGGGACCTTCTGGTTGGTGTGGTTGACGATCTTCTTCGCCATCCGGTCGTCGCTGCCGTCTACCTCGACCCGCACGCCGCGCGACTTCAGTTGGGCGGCAACGTCATACAGGTAGTCCAGGTGGGCATCGGCGACCGGGATACCGACCACCTGCACCGGCGCCAGCCAGGCCGGGAACGCACCGGCGTAGTGCTCGGTGAGCACCCCGAAGAAGCGTTCGATCGAGCCGAACAGGGCGCGGTGGATCAGCACCGGACGCTGCCTGCTTCCGTCTGCCGCCGTGTACTCCAGCTCGAACCGGTCGGGCATGTTGAAGTCCAGCTGAATGGTCGACATCTGCCAGTTACGACCCAGCGCGTCCTTGACCTGAACCGAGATCTTGGGTCCGTAGAACGCCGCGCCGCCCGGATCCGGCACCAGATCCAGACCAGAGGCCTCGGCCACCTCACGTAGCGTCTGAGTCGCCTCCTCCCAGACGTCGTCGTCGCCGACGTACTTCTCGGGATCCTTGGTGGACAGCTCCAGGTAGTAGTCGTCCATCCCATAGTCCGAGAGCAGGTCGAGCACGAACTGCAGCAGGGAGGTCAGCTCGTCGCGCATCTGCTCACGCGTGGTGTAGATGTGCGCATCGTCCTGCGTCATGCCGCGCACGCGGGTCAGGCCGTGCACCACACCGGACTTCTCGTAGCGGTACACCGAGCCGAACTCGAAGAGCCGCAACGGAAGTTCGCGGTACGAGCGGCCCCGCGCCCGGTAGATCAGGTGGTGCATGGGGCAGTTCATCGGCTTGAGGTAGTAGTCCTGCCCGGGCTTGCGCACGGTGCCGTCGTCGTTGTACTCCGCGTCGATGTGCATCGGCGGGTACATGCCGTCGGCGTACCACTCCAGGTGACCCGACGTGATGTAGAGCTGTTCTTTGGTGATGTGCGGGGTGTTGACGAACTCGTAGCCGGCCTCGGAGTGCTTGCGCCGCGAGTAGTCCTCGAGCTCCTTACGGATCACACCGCCCTTGGGATGGAAGACCGGCAGACCGGAGCCGAGCTCGTCGGGGAAGCTGAACAGGTCCAGCTCCACGCCGAGCTTTCGGTGGTCCCGGCGCTGCGCCTCCTCGATGAGCTCGAGGTGACGGTCGAGGGCCTCCTGGGACTCCCAGGCCGTGCCGTAGACGCGCTGGAGGCTGGCGTTGTTCTGGTCACCGCGCCAGTAGGCGGCGCTGCTACGGGTCAACTTGAACGCCGGGATGTACCTGGTGGTCGGGATGTGCGGGCCGCGGCACAGATCGCCCCAGACCCGTTCCTTGGTGCGGGCGTTGAGGTTGTCGTAGGCGGTGAGCTCGTCTCCACCGACTTCCATGACCTCGGGATCGTCCGCGCCCGACTTGTCGTCGACCAGCTCGAGCTTGTACGGCTCACCAGCCAGTTCCTCGCGCGCCTGATCCTTGGATTCGTAGACGCGCCGGGAGAACAGCTGACCGTCCTTGACGATCTTCTGCATCCGCTTCTCGAGCTTTTCCAGGTCCTCTGGGGTGAACGGCTCGGCGACGTCGAAATCGTAGTAGAAGCCATCGGTGATCGGCGGCCCGATACCCAGCTTGGCCTGCGGAAACAGGTCCTGCACGGCCTGAGCCAGCACGTGGGCACACGAGTGCCGGATCACGCTGCGCCCGTCGTCGGTGTTGGCGGCCACCGGCGTCACCTCGACATCGGTGTCCGGGGTCCAGGAAAGATCACGCAGGCGCCCCTCGCCGTCACGCACCACCACGATCGCGTCGGGGGTCCCCCGACTGGGCAGATCCGCCTCGCGCACCGCCGCGCCGGCGGTAGTCCCGGCCGCGACCCGGATCGGGGCAGCGGGGGCTGGGCTGGGGGCGGCGCTCATCGGGGAGTCTCCTACCATGCGAGGGCTAGTGCGAACGCTGTCATGCTATCGGTGGCCCTGATCAGGACCCCAGCCCGATAGGGCTCTCGAGCCACTGTTGCTCCAGTCCGACCAGTCCGGCGCTCCAGCCGATGACGCCGAACAGCCACAGTGTGCCCACCACGACCAGTCCGGTGAACGCCGCGCTGAGCCCCTTGACCGCGATGTGCTGGCGATCGAACCAAGCCATCACGGCGTCGTAGCGGGCCCGGACGTAACGCAGCGCGCGTTTCGCGAAGTCGAATTCGCTGGCCAGGATCGCCAAGCCGAGAAACACGATGGCCCAGCCGGGACCCGGATACGGGATCGCCACGATGCCCACCGCCAGCACGAGCGTGCCGACGACACCGACGACGATGCGGTAGGTGAATTCGGCGGCCGGGCGTGACCGCAAACGCTCCCGCCAGCGCGTCCAACGCTGCTTCACCGCGGTGAGATTGGCGGCCAGGCTCATGGCTGCCCCGGCTTGAGCCGGACGAACAACGCTTCAGCGTCCGCGAGCACGTCGTCGCCGTCGAGCAGGCGGCCCTCGACGAAGATCTTGCGTCCCTCGATCCGGTCGATGCCTGCCTGCACCTGTAAGTCCTTCTCGATCGGGGCGATCTTGCGGTAGTTGACATGCAGATACGCGGTGCGCTGATACATGCTGCCGGTCAGCTTGGCGGCGGTGTAGCCGAGCAGCGAATCGAACAGCAGGGCCAGCGAACCGCCGTGTACCGCACCGTTGCGCCCCAGGTGAAAGCGCCGGAAGTGGGCGGTTCCGGCGATCCGGTTGTCGGCGGTCCGTTCCAGATGCACCGGCACGTTGTTGACGTTGCCACGGTTGGGCAGGTCCATTCGGCGACCGGACGGTGAATTCCATTCGTCTGCTTCATACGGCGCCAGCAGCGCCGACACCTTCTCGATCAGGTCGGCGGCCTCGGTGATCACCTCGTCGGGTGCGTCGGCGCTGCGTGCATGGTCGCCAAGCGTGCGCACCGCTTCGATGAACCGGCCGTAATCGGGGCCGCCGCGATCGGTGGGATCTGGCGGGTTGAACCCACCGCCGGGGTGGTTGCCGGCGGTGTCGATGTCTGGGGCCACACCGCCACCGTATTGGTGTCATGGTGGTGACGTGAAACTGCACGACCTGGCACGGCTGTCTTTGACTTATCCGGAGGTGGGCGCCACAGCGGGTGACCTGCCCGCGGGTTACCACCACATCCGGGCGTCGGCGGAGATCGGCACCGGCCGCGATCGCTTCGAGCGGGCGGGCGCGGACGTGTTGCGATGGGGTATGCAACACGGCGCGGGCTTGCGGGTGCGGGCCACTTCTGAAGCCGCCGAGCAGGGCACCGAACTGATCGTCCGGCTGGGCCCGGTACCGGCGCCATGCCGGGTGGTCTACGTGCTCGACGAAGCCGACCGGCGGGGTTTCGCCTACGGCACGCTGGCCGGACATCCCGAGTCCGGTGAGGAGCTCTTCTCGGTCCGGTACGACCCGGCGACCGACACCGTGCACGCCGAAGTGGTTGCGTTCTCCCGTCCCGCCACCTGGTGGAGCCGGTTGGGCGGGCCGGTGACCCGGCTGCTCCAGCGGGTCGTCACCGGCCGATATCTGAAAGCGGTCTGACGGCGTGCCGACGCCGCCCGTAATGCGCCGGCGACCGCCCGGCCTTGACTAGGCTCCTATTTGCCCGGCGACGGGGAGCTGCTGTCCCCGGGTAACCGACTGGAGGCGCTGCGTCGTTCATGGGCTTTTTCGAGTTTGTACGAGACCGCTGGTCGGTCCTGTCCTTTCTCGCCTATCAGCACATGAGCCTGGTGGTGCAGACGCTGCTCATCGCAACCGTGGCAGCACTGTTGGTCGGGGTATTGATCTATCGCTCGCCTTGGGGCAGCGCGCTCGGAAACACCCTGACGTCGGTCGGCCTGACGATCCCCTCGTACGCATTGCTCGGCGTGCTCGTCGGCATCGTCGGTATCGGGGTGCTGCCGTCGGTCCTCATGCTGGTGTTCTTCGGCTTCCTGCCGATCCTGCGGAACGTGCTGGTCGGCCTGGCCGGCGTGGACCGCGCCCTCATCGAGTCCGCCCGCGGGATGGGCATGGGCCGACTGGCCACCCTCGTCCGCCTCGAACTGCCACTGGCCTGGCCGGTGATCATGACCGGGGTACGGGTGTCCGCGCAGATGCTGATGGGCATCGCCGCCATCGCCGCATATGCCCTCGGCCCTGGCCTGGGCGGCTACATCTTCTCCGGCATCTCCCGCACCGGAGGCGCCAACGCGACCAACTCGATCGTGGCCGGCACTGTCGGCATCCTCATCCTGGCAGTCATCTTGGACACCGTCCTCAACGTCATCACCCGCCTGACCACACCGAGGGGGATCCGTGTCTGACCCGGCCACCAATGATTCCGAAACCGTCGAGACAAGTGGCGTGCGGATCCTGCTCGACGGCGTGAGCAAGCGCTACGACGCGAAATCCGCTCCGGCAGTGGACAACATCACGATGGAGTTCCCTGCCGGCGAGATCGTGATGCTCGTCGGCCCGTCCGGTTGCGGCAAGACCACCACGATGAAGATGATCAACCGGCTGATCGAGCCGACCAGCGGACGCATCCTGATCGGCGACGACGACGTCACCCGTCACGACCCCGACCAACTCCGGCGCCACATCGGCTACGTGATCCAGGGCGCGGGATTGTTCCCGCATTACACCGTCGGGGAGAACATCGCGATCGTCCCGAGGTTGCTGAAATGGGACAAGGAGCGGATCTCCGCCCGTATCGACGAGCTGCTCGAGCTGGTGAATCTCGATCCGGCCCAGTACCGCGACCGCTACCCGCGCGAGCTGTCCGGCGGCCAGCAGCAACGCGTGGGCGTGGCACGGGCGCTGGCCGCCGACCCGCCGGTGCTGCTGATGGACGAGCCGTTCGGCGCGGTCGACCCCATCACCCGCCAGCGACTGCAGGACGAACTGCTGCGCCTGCAGGATGAGCTGCGCAAGACAATCGTCTTCGTCACCCACGATTTCGACGAGGCGGTCAAACTCGGCGACAAGATCGCGATCCTGCAGCAGGGCTCGGAAATCGTTCAGTACGACACACCCGAACAGATCCTGGCCAACCCGGCCAACGACTTCGTCCGCGGATTCGTGGGACACGGTGCGGCGCTGAAACAACTCACCCTGACCCGGGTCCGCGACGTCGAGTTGCACGAGGCGGCCGTCGCCCACGTCGGCGGCGATCCGGCCCAAGCGATCCGCGCCGCACAGGCCATCGAACGCGAACACGTCATCGTGTTGGACAACCAGGACCGGCCGCTGCGCTGGATGTCGCTGGCCGAACTGGACGACCCGCGATCCCTTCAACAGGTGCGCCGGGACGAGGATCTCGAAAAGGTCAGCCTCGCTTCGACACTCAACGATGCGCTCGACGTCATGCTGACCTCGTCGCACGGTGTGGTGGTGGTGACCGGGCGGCGCAACGTCTACAAGGGCGTGATCCGGGTGGAGACCATCATGGACGCAATGGCCGACGTGCGCAGCACAGCACACCCCGCGGAGCCCACCACATGACCGCCAGCGCACCGGAGTTCGAGGCCTCGGCCCTACCGGCGGAGCCGTCGACCCGGTTGGGGCTCGGACGGTGGCTGGTGCAACCGCTGGCCTGCATTGCGGCCGTGGTGGGTTCACTCGTCTACGTCAACGTCGCGCACGTGTCGGAATCCGAGCAGCGGTCACTCGGCATCAGCCAGCTACTGACGCTGCTGCGCCAGCACATGATGATCAGCGTGGCCGCCACGGTGCTGACGTGCCTGGTGGCGATCCCGCTCGGGATCGCGCTGACCCGCGGCCCGATGCGGCGCTACGCCAAACCGATCATCACCGTCGCCGGGTTCGGGCAGGCCGCACCGGCAATCGGATTGATCGCGCTGGGCGCGGTGCTGTTCGGGATCGGCAGCCTGGGCGCCATTGTCGCGCTGACGGTCTACGGCGCGCTGCCGATCGTCGCCAACACCGTCATCGGACTCGACGGCGTCGATCGGCGACTGGTCGAGGCGGCGCGTGGCATGGGTATGTCAGCGTTCGCCACGCTCGTCAAGGTGGAGCTGCCGCTGGCGCTGCGGGTGATCGTCGCGGGTGTCCGCACGGCGCTGGTGCTCATCGTCGGCACCGCGGCGCTGGCCGCGTTCACCGGCGGCGGCGGGCTGGGCCAGCTCATCACCACCGGCATCAAACTGCAGCAGACCGTGACCCTGGTAGTGGGCGCGATCCTGGTGGCGGCGCTGGCGCTGTTCATCGACTGGTTGGCGCGCATCGTCGAAATCGTGGCCGCACCAAAGGGACTCTGATGCGAGGTCCCCTGCGCCTTCTTCTCGCCGTGGCCGTGGTGGTTGCGGTGGCGGCGGGGTGCGGGCTGCGGTCGGCGAGCGGGGCGGTGCTCGAAGCCAGGCCGGGCACCATCCAGCATTACGACTCGCTTGAGGGCGTGCCGATCACGGTGACCGCGAAGGATTTCACCGAGCAGCTGATCCTGGGCAACATGGTGTCGATCATCCTCAACGCGGCGGGCGCGGATGTCACCAACATGACCAACACCCCGGGCAGTTTCGGTGTGCGCCAGGCGATGCTGGACGGCACCGCGAATGTCTCGCCGGAATACACGGGCACCGGCTGGATCAACTACCTGGGTAACGAGCAACCCATCAAGGACCCGGTGGCGCAATGGCAGGCCGTCAACGAGGCCGACAAGGCCAACAACCTGACCTGGCTGCCGCCGGCACCGATGAACAACACCTATGCCTTCGCGATCCGCGCATCGGAGACCCAGCGGCTCGGGGTGACCAAACTCTCCGACCTCAAGCGGCTCCCCCGGCACGACCTGACGTTCTGTGTGGAAAGCGAATTCGCCAACCGCAATGACGGATTCGTGCCCATGCTGCAGACCTACGGGCTGACCCGCGGCGACCTGGGCCGGGTGACCCATCTGGACACCGGCGTCATCTACACCGCAACCGCCAACGGTGACTGCAACTTCGGAGAGGTGTTCACCACCGACGGCCGCATCCCCACCCTGAATCTGCGGGTGCTGGAGGACGACAAGCAGTTCTTCCCGCTCTACAACCTCACCGAGGTCATCGCCACCGACCTGCTCGACGCCCATCCCGAGCTCGCCGAGATCTTCGCCCAGCTCAATCCGCGGCTCACCAACGAGACCATGATGATGCTCAACGCGAAAGTGGACAGCGACGGCGACGATCCGGCCATCGTGGCGCGCGAGTGGCTGATCGCCGAGGGGCTGCTGACGTAGCCCGATTTCTCCGACCGCCGTACACCGGGACGCAAAATGGCTAGCCTGTCGAACCATCGCACTGCGGCGAAATCGAAGGCGGAAAACGTATGGCATACCGGGTAATTCAATGGGGTACCGGCGCGGTGGGCGTGGAGACGCTGGGGGCGACCCTCGACGACCGCCCTGACCTGGAGCTGGCCGGGGTCCGGGTGTACTCGGCATCGAAGGACGGCGTCGACGTCGGCGACCTGCTGGGCCGGGAGCCGATCGGTATCCGCGCCACCACCGATGTGCAGGCGATCCTCGCGCTGGACGCCGACTGTGTCGTCTACACCCCGCGGATCGCCGTTCTGGATGACGTGTGCGCGATCCTGGCCAGCGGCAAGAACGTGGTGACGACGGCATTCCTGTTCCACCCGCGGCGTCTGCCCGAGACCGACCGCGACCGACTGCTGGCGGCCTGCACGGCAGGGGGCACCACTGTGCACGGCAGCGGTATCAACCCGGGCAATCTCTCGGGCGCGTTGCCGTTGGTGCTGTCGGGGATGAGCCGCACGATCGACAAGGTCACGCTGCAGGAACGTGCCGACTGGTCGGACTACGACAGCACCCACATCACGTTCGACAACATGTCGTTCGGGAAGCCCGTCTCCGACATCGGAGCGGACGCCACCGAGTTCCTGGCGTTCAACAACGAGATCTTCTCCCAGCAGGTGTGGCTGCTGGCCGATGCGCTGGGCGCCGGCATCGACGAGGTCACCACGTCGGTGGATGCTGTCGCCGCGCGCCACGACCACCAGATCTTCGACCACGTGCTGGCCGCCGGAACCACTGCCGGGCAACGGTGGAACTGGGTGGGAGTGCGTGACGGTGAACCGCTGATCGAGATCGAGGCGCTGTGGACCGTCGGCAACGAGTACCCCGATCATTGGCCGCGGCCCAAGCACGGTTGGACGCTGACCATCGAAGGTGACCCGTCCATGCAGACCCACTTCGTCAGCCTGGCGAGCTTCACCCGTGAGGCCACGATGGCCGAGCACGTGCGGTCGGCCAACGTCGCCACGGCGATGCAGGTCCTCAACGCGGTACCCGAGGTGTGCGACGCCGAGCCCGGTTTCGCGACGCTCGCGACGCTGCCACTGATCCGCAGCCACACCGGTTTTCGGCGGCGCTGATTACCTGACGATGGCCGAGCTGGGTTCCCTCGGCGCCCCCAGCATGTCGCGGTGGGACGGCGGCACCCGCCCGCCTTCGTCGGTGATGCCGTAGCGGGTCGCCAGTTCGGCACCGATCACGGTGTGACCGGACAGCTGCGCCAGCTCCGGGTCCCGATACAGCGCGTCGATCAGATACCCGGTGAACTCAGGGGTTTCCGCGTGCTCGGCGGTCTTGGCCAGCGCATCGGGGTGTCCGGCGAACGCAGCCTTGAACTTCTCGGTGAGCAGGATGCCCATCCAGATCGACACCGTCGACACCCCGGTGTCGGCGAAATCGACCGCCATATCCGCGGCGAGCTTGTCCACGCCGGCCTTTTGGGCTCCGTAGGCGGGTCCGTGCATGTAGGCCACCGATCCGGGTGACGACGTGAACGCGATCAGGCCGTGCTCGGCGGCCAGCAGCAGCGGTGCGGCATACCAGGACGCCACGTACGACGACCGCAAGCCCACGTCGAGGACATCAGCCAGCTCGATCGGCTTCTCCCAGAAGGGTTTCGGGTTGACCAGATCGTCGTGGACCGAGGCAGCGTTGTTGACCAGGAGATCGAGCCGACCCTCCTGCTCTCCGATCCGCTCGAACAGCGCTCCCACGGCGGCGTCGTCGGAATGGTCGAGCTGCACCGGGATGCCGCCATCGGCATCTGTCACGGTGCGGCCGGTGACGTATACCCGCCACCCCTTCGCGATCAAGGCCGTGGCAATCCCGCGGCCAGCCCCGCGGCTTCCTCCCGTGACGACGGCAACCGGTGTATCCACAGGGTCCAACCTACGGTGCGCCGTTTCTCGTGTGCGTGAAGGACGTCATGTCGGTGCCGCGTTCGTATTCGGCCATCCAGGTATCGGCCCACGCGGGCAGCGGCTGAGCGGCCGGGTTGTGGTTGGGCATCTGGGACAACGCCAGCCGCCACACCATCTTGGCCAGGTCTCCGGTCGGCACCGTGCCGAACAGGGTCGCGGGACCCCGTTGCCGCGCCTTGCGGCGACTGCCACCGGGACCGCGGTAGGAGAACTCGTCGACCAGGAGGCGGATCGACATCAGTTCCTCGGCCGATACGGCGCGTTGTTCGAAGGGGACGACCTCGTCGACGACCCGCGCGATCGCCGCGGCCACCTCACCGATGTGGCGGAACGTGGCGCGCACGTGACGAACGCGGTACCACGCGTCGTCGCTGAGGTGCCGGTACAGCAGGAGCCCGGAGCTACGGTGCTCGATCTCCTCGACGAAATGCCACGTCATCAAGGCGGCCACGCGCCCGTCCGATCCGTCGAACAGCGAATTGCGGTTGTCCAGTATGACTTTGAACAGCGGGGTAAAGGTGGCTTCCAGGTTGGCGATATAGGCGGCGTGGAACTCGACGGGGTGGGCAGCGATGAGATTGTCGAAGGACCGCGTCGCCGCATCGTAGGCCCGCTGCAGCCCCGGGTATTGCGCGATCAGTGCAGCCATGTGCTTGCGATGCGCCGCGGCGTGCTGCCCCTCCTGGCGCAGGAACGCGTCCGCCTCGACGGCGACCTCGGGCGACTCATCGAGCCTGTCCTGCGCCGTACGCAGCGCCTTGATCAGATACCGCTCGAACGGGACCGCGATGAAGGTGAACACATTGCAGAACATGCCGAAATTCGGGTTGCACGGTTGCCACAGGAACGGCACCGTCGGGTCGAACTCCCAGCGGATCTTGCGTACAACCAGGTCGGTCATCTCTCGAGCGTGGCAGTTCCGCGCCCGTGCGTAAACCCGGCGATTGGACCCGACCGGTCACCGCGAGGGCAGGCCGAGGCGTTCGAGCTGCTCACGCAGGCGGTGTCGTCCGGACAGGGAGTGCGGGCCGGCCAACCGGCTCAGCACCCGTTCGCTCCAGCTGCCCGACAGTCCGTAGCGCGTGTTGTAGACGGCCAACCGCTCGTCATAGGCGGACAGATGCGAGTCGGCGGAGCCTGCGTCGTACTGCTCTTGGTGCAGTACCGCAGCCTGGGGCAGCCGCGGTTTGATCCCGGCGTTCTCCGTCGGATCGGGGTTGCCGACGGCCAGCCCGAACGTCGCCACGGCGTGCGGCGGCAGACTCAGCTCTGCCGCCACCTCCTCCGGATGGTTGCGGACGGCACCGACGAAAACTGTTCCGAGACCCTGCGATTCGGCCGCCACGACGGCGTTCTGCGCGGCCAGCGCGGTGTCGACGAACCCGGTGATCGTGGTTTCGAGGTAGTCCGCGCCGTCCAAGGCCACGCGGAACCGCTGCGCCAACCGGCGGGCCCGCCCCAGATCGGCCACCCAGACCAGGAACAGCGGGGCCTCGTTGACGAACTGCTGGTTGTTGGCCAGAGCGGCCAACCGGGCTTTGCGCAGCGGGTCCCGCACGGCGATCACGCTCCACGGTTGCAGGTTCGACGAGGTCGCCGCGGACTGAGCCGCGGCGACCAGCGCCGCCAGTTGCTCATCGCCCACGGGTTGCGCGGTGAACTTGCGTACCGAACGGTGCGCCAGTTGCAGTGCCAGCGTGGGGTTGTGGACGTCGAGCGTCGCATCGACATCGCCGTAGCGCGCGATAACCGTCATCAGGATCCCAGGAACGGCACGCCGGAGACCGATTCGGACTCGCGGCCGTCGACACCCTTGGGGATGTCGCCTTCGAGGGTGACGCGGTAGAGCACCCGGTCGTAGTCGAGGTGCCCGGCGTCGGGAATTGCCAGGTGTGCGGTCGCCCGGTTGTCCCAGAACGCGATACTGCCCGGGGCCCAACGGAACCGGACGGTGTACTCGGTGCGGGTGGCCTCGTCCCACAGCAGTTTCAGGATCGCCTCGCTCTGCGACGGGGTGTAACCCCGGATCTTGCGCGCACCCCGGGTGAAGCCAGGGCTCACGAACAGGGCGCGCTCCCCCGTGACGGGATGTACCCGGACGGCAGGGTGGTACGACACGAGATTCGCCTCACGCACCTTGCGATCGCGCTGGCTGCCCTCGACGGCCTGAGTGTTGAACTGGTGCTTGATGTCGAGCTTGTCGGCGAAGTCACGGAGCTCCTTGGGCAGGTTCTCGTAGGCCGCGACAAGGTTGGTCCACGCGGTGTCACCTCCGTACGGCGGCAGGATGTGGGCCCGCAGAATCGAGGCAGCCGGCGGATTCACCAGTGCGGTCACATCGGTGTGCCAGCTGCTGTCGTACGACGTGCGCTTACGGCCGAGATGACGCTCGTAGCGGCGGCTGTCGATCGGAAGGATCTCGGGGAAACCCTCCGGCGGCTCCTCCTCGTGCGGGTGGGCCGGGGTCACCTTACCGAAGTGCCGGGCGAAGGCGATCTGCTCGGCGTGACCGATCTCCTGATCGCGGAAGAAAATCACCTTGTAGGTGTGCAGCGCAGTGCGGATCTCCTCGATCACGCTGGGCTCCAGCGTGTTACGCAGGTCGACTCCGCGGATCTCGGCACCGATGTATCCGGCTTGTGGAACGACGTCCAGACCGGTGTCGGTGAGTCGCTTTTCGGTGACGTCGGTCATCTGTGGGCTCCCTTGTGGTGGTGTGATCGTGGGCCGAGCGAGGCGGCATTGCCCGCCTCGCTCTCGTCAGCGTCAGCGCGGAGGCGACCCTGAACAAGCGTCTTTCGCTACCGGAACCTTTCAGTGCGACTTAACATCTCAGGCGATGCCGGCAGGCACGAGAATTACAACCGCCGTGATTCCTACGCTCCACGCCGCACAAAGCCCTGATCAGAGCCTCGGCGCTGGTCAGAGGACGCGACACAACGGCCGTACCCCTCCGCCGGTCTGCGACCATCACCTCGCAGGAGGTAAGAGATGCTGGACTTACGTCGGATGATGTTGTTGTCCGATCTCGCAGACCTCGGCTCGGTGACCGCCGTGGCCGAACACCGCAACATCACGAGTTCTGCGGTATCCCAACAGCTTCGCGTCCTCGAAGAGGAAGTGGGTGCGGTGCTGTTCCGCCGGGACGGGCGAACCCTCGGACTCACCCGTAGCGGTCAGGTCCTCGCCGAACACGTGCGCCGCGTTCTGGCCGCCGTCGACGAAGCCATGAGCGCGGTCGCCGAAACCAGGGATCGGGTGGCGGGGCAGGTTGCGATCGCCACGTTCAACATGGGGATCCCGACCCTGGCTGTTCCCCTGATGCAGCAGCTCGGTGCCGAGGAGCCGAATCTGCGGGTGCAGGTTCGACAGGACACGAGCGTGGCCGCAATACGGTTGCTGCGTCAGAGCGAGGTCGACGTCGCGATCACGTGCCAATACGACTTCCTCGGGCCTGATTCCACCGGCGGCCTGACCACGGTGCCGTTGCTGTTCGAGCCGTTCGTGCTGCTCGCTCCCACCCAGTCGCACCTGCGTATCCGCACGCAGGGCCTGTCCGCACTTGCCGACGGGTTCTGGGTGACCGGCCCGCAGAGTTCCGGCCTGGACATCGCCGCCACAAAGGCATGCGAGAAGGCCGGTTTCACCCCGCAGGTCAAGCATCGGCTGATCGGCGCCCAGAACATCTGCGAGCTGGCGGCCACCGAGGTAGCGTCGGCCATCGTGCCCAGGTTGTCTGTTCCGTCCAAGCTGCACGGACTGATCGTGGATGGCCTCGCGCTCGGCGGACGCACCATCAGTGCTGTGGTCCGCGCCGGCCGGCAGCGCGATCCCAACATCGCACTGATCCTGCGCACCCTGCGGACGATCGCGGATCAGGCGCTACCCGGGCAGTCCGCCGAGTCGCTGGGCGTCGCATCGTGACAACGCCTCGACCACTCGTGGTGTACGGAGTCGGCGCGATCGGCGGTGTGATCGCCGCCCGACTGTGGCTGGCCGGTTTCGACGTTACCGCCGTCGCCCGGGGCGAGCACCTCGACGCAATCCGCTCCCGCGGCCTCACTCTGGTGACGCAAGCCGGGGCGGACACCGTGGCAATACCGACCGCGGCGGGCGCCGGCGAGGTCGACTGGTCGACCGACCCAGTGGTGATACTGGCGGTCAAGAGTCACCAAACTGCCTCGGCCCTGGACGATCTCAGTGCGCACGCCCGGCCGGAAACGCCGGTGCTCATCGCTCAGAACGGCGTCACCAACGAGGCTGCCGCCCTCCGGAGGTTCGCCAACGTGTACGGCGTGACGGTGATGCTCCCGGCCGCCCACCTCGAACCCGGTGTGGTCATCCAACAGAGCCATCCGGTGGCGGGGATTCTCGATCTCGGCCGCTACCCCACCGGCCATGACAGGCTGGCCGAACAGACGGCCGCGACGCTGCGCGAGGCCCGGTTCCATTCGCTGGTTCGCGATGACATCGTGGCCTGGAAATACCGCAAGCTGATCGCCAATCTCGGTAACGGGGTGATCGCGGTGTACCGTCCGGGACCCGACGCTGACGAATTGGTCGCCCGCGCCCACTCAGAGGCCGAACATGTACTCACCGCCGCCGGGATTCCCTTCGTCACTGCCGAACAGGACGCACTGCGCCGCGGAGACCTGCTGCAAGGCCGGGTCAACGGCGACTACTTGAGCTCCACTTGGCAGAGCGTGGCCCGGGGTCACACTCAGGTCGAAACCGACTGGTTCAACGGCGAGATCGTGTTGCAGGCCCGCCTGCACGGTTTGCGCGCACCCGTCAACGAGCTGATCCAGCGGGTCACCGCCGACCATGCCCGGGTAGGGCGTCCGGTGCGTTCACTCGACGCCGCCGCCGCGCTCAAGAAACTCGGGGCCGCCACGATCCCATCGCGCCCCAACGGCATCCCTATCGCGTCGGCCTAGACAGCCGTGGTCCAGGCGACCGGCAGGTGTTTGACACCGTGCACGAATGCCGACCGCAGGATGGCGGGTTCACCGATCGCCACGATGTCGGGCACCTGGCGGCGCAGTTCGTCGAAGGCCACCCGGATCTCCCGCCGGGCGAGATTGGCTCCCAGACAGAAGTGCACGCCACCCCCACCGAATCCGATGTGCGGATTGGGGTTTCGCAACACGTCGAACCGCCACGGGTCAGCGAAGGTCTGCTCGTCACGGTTGGCCGAGTTGTACCACATCGAGACCTTGTCGCCCGCCTTCATCTGGACGCCGCTGCGCTCCACGTCCCCGGTGAGCGTGCGCCGCATGAAGATGATCGGTGTCGCCCAACGCACGATCTCTTCGACTGCCGTCGGCGATACCGCGTCGAAGTCGTTCCACCACGTGGCACGTTCGTCGGGATAACGGCTGAGCGCCACCATGCCGTGGCTGATCGCGTTGCGCGTCGTATCGTTGCCCGCGGCGGTCAACAAGATGAAGAACGACGCGATCTCGTTGGACGACAACCGTTCTCCGTCGACTTCGGCCTCGACGAGACTGGTCGTCAGGTCGTCGCCGGGGTGTTCACGGCGCTGTTCGGCCAATGCGACGCCGTAGCCGGCCAGCTCGGTGGCCACCTGCAGATACGAGCTGAATTCGTCGGTGGACACCTCGTCGTCCCCGGCCCCCATGAGGACCGATGTCCAGTGGAAGAGCTTGGCCTGATCTTCTTCGGGGACGCCCATCATGTCGCAGATGATCTGCAGTGGCAGAGGCGAAGCCACCGCCTCGACAAAGTCTGCGGTGCCGCCCGGATGTGCGTCCACCATCTCCGAGACCAGGCGATGCGCGCGGTCCCGCACACTCTGCTCGATCCGCGCGATCACCTTGGGTGTGAAGGCACGGTTGACGATGCACCGCAGCCGGGTGTGGCGGGGGTCGTCCAGCGTGATCATCGACCCGAAGAACTCTGCGATCTCGGCGGGGACGTCGTTGAGGGTCGTGCTCGTGGGACTGGAGCTGAACAGCTCCGGATGCCGGCTGACGAAGTGCACGTCGTCATGGCGGGTCAGCGCCCAGTGCCCGGAGCCACCGGGGAATCCGGCGTACTCAGCCACCTCGAAAAACGAGATCGGGGCGTCGCGCCGGAGGGTGGCGAAGGCTCCATCCCTGACATCGTCGTCACGCCCCCAGAAGTCGAGCGATCCGAGGTCGATCTCGGCGAGCGGCACCGACGGTGGCGTGGCGCCGTTGGTGCGGTGGGCGATGCCGGTGATTGCTGTCATCGTGGTCCTCTCCGCGTTACCTGGCGACACGAACCAGCGATTATCGGCCCCGCCGCTTATCCGCAGTGTGACATCCACCACAGCGCGGGTCCAGCATTGTGAGCCCAATCGTGCTGCGGTTACTGGCGTTCGCAATCAATCCGTTGGGTTGCCGCGATCTCGTCGCTGGTCGTCAACCACGCATCAGGTTGCGCGGCAAGGTACTCCAGGACCTGCTCGAGGTACTTGTGCCGGAAGGGTTGTCCGATCACGAACGGATGCAGCGCCAACGCCATTACCCGACCACTGGTAGCGGAGTCCGCATGCAGCTGCTCGTACTGGTCGATCACCATCTGCACGAACTCGGGCCCGGTGAAACCTTTTCCGAAAATCAGAAGGTCGTTGAGTTCCACCGAATACGGCACGCTGAGCATGTCTGGGACTATCAGCGGGTACGGCTGGTCATCGTTGGTCCAGTCGAGGACATAGTGAAAACCGAGTTCGGCCAACAATTCCGGGGTGTGAGCGGTTTCGGTCAAGCCCGGCCCCATCCAGCCGCGCGGGCGCCGGCCCGTCGCATCCGTGATGTCGTCCGCGATCCTGGCGAGAATCCGACGCTCCTCCCCGACGCCGAAACCGGTGTGCAGTATCGAATTGGTCTGCCCGTGCGCCAGCCATGTCCAATTGCGTTCCACACCGGCGGCCACGATCTGCGGATGGTGTTCGATGACAGCCGAATTCAGCAGCACACTGGGTTGTACACCGTACCGGTCGAGGGCCTCGATCATGCGCCAAATCCCCACTCGGGCGCCGTAATCGCGCCAGCCGTAGTTGAGCGCATCCGGGGTCAGCTCCGCGGTGCCCGGCCAGATACTCGTCGAGGGCCGGTCGGCGAGGAAGTGTTCGACGTTGAGTCCGATGTACACCGCGACACGCGCGCCACCGGGCCAATGGATCGGCGCGCGTTCAGTGATGGGGCTGTAGGTGAAAGGCGGCTGCGACGTGGTCATGACGAACGGTACGAGCTGACACCGATGTCAGGGTCAAGTCACGTCGGTATAACTGGCATATGCGTATAGGCGAACTCGCGCACCGCACCGGGGTCAGCCAACGGTCGCTGCGCTATTACGAGGAGCAGGGCCTGTTGGTGTCCGACCGCACCCCGGGCGGGCAACGCGAGTATCTGGAGAATGCCGTCGACCGCGTGATACGCATCCAGGAGCTCTACGCGGCAGGGTTGCACAGCCGCACCATCTCATCGCTCCTGCCGTGTATGCGCGATGCCGACGGCGGACCTGCCCCGGAGGCCACACCCCGCCTACTGAGCGAGCTTTCCGCCGAACGCAACCGGCTCGAGCAGGCGATCCGGGACTTGTCGACGTCACGCGAGATTCTCGACGGGGTGATCGACGCGGCGTCGGGGTGACTCGGCTCCTACAGAGTGTCGAGTGCTGCCTGCAGGCGTCGGCCGACTTCGGCCGCGATATCGACCAGGGCCGGCGCGTCAGTCACCTCGGGCATCAGGCTGGGATTCATCGCCTCGACGACGATCACCGCGTCATCACCAGGACCGGCGCGCAGCACCACATTGCACGGCAACAGCACGCCGATCTGCGGAAACGCGTTGAGCGCCTGCTGCGCGAACTGAGGGTTGCAGGCACCCAGGATCAGATAGTCCCCCAAGGCCTCGCCGGCACCACCGCCTAGTTTGGCATTCAGCGTCGCCCTGATATCGATCTCGGTCAACACCCCGAACCCCTGGCCGGCCAGCGCTTCTCTCGTGCGAGCGACAGCCTCGTCGAACGGCCCTCTTGTGGTGGTCACCAATGCGATGTCCATCTCCTATTCCTTCCGTCCTCTCGTCGCACCCGCATCTGACCTCACGCTACGCGTCGAGATGTCGCACGATGCGGAACAATCGTGGCCGACATGACTGACGCCAATCCCCCCGCCATCAACCGGCGACCGCACATACTGCGGCTCGTCGCCTTCGCGGCATTTCTGTTCGGCCTGTTCTACCTGGTGGCCGTGGCCCGCGTCATCGATGTCGACGACATCCGGGCCCTGGTCGCCTCGACGGGACCCGCTGCACCACTGGCCTACGTCGTGGTCTCGGCCTGTCTCGGCGCGCTGTTCGTCCCCGGCCCGATCTTGGCCGCGGGAAGCGGTGTGCTGTTCGGCCCGGTCCTGGGCACCTTCGTGACCTTGGGCGCCACGGTGGGCACGGCCGTAGTGGCCAGCCTCGTTGGTCGGCGCGCCGGCCGTGACAGTGCCCGGGCCCTACTCGGGGCGCAGCGGGCGGACCGGCTGGACCACCAGATCCAGCGGGGCGGCCTGTGGGCGGTCGTCGGGCAGCGTTTTGTTCCAGGCCTGTCCGACGCCCTGGCCTCCTACGCCTTCGGGGCATTCGGTGTGCCGTTGTGGCAGATGGCGGCCGGGGCCTTCATCGGCTCGGTGCCGCGCGCATTCGTCTACACCGCACTGGGCGCGTCCATCGGTGACCTTTCGGCACCGTTGGCCTACACCGCGATCGGCGTGTGGTGTGTCACCGCCGTCATCGGGGCGTTCGCCGCCCACCGCGGCTACCGCTCGTGGCGTCGCCACCACTCCGGGGCCGACCAGGCCCCGGAGCAGACGTCGTAACCGCTACTTTCCGAAACCGGCGTTACGCAGCGCCTCGGCCATCGACCCCGTCGGTTGGCTGGTCTCGCGACGCCCGGAGTTGTTGCCGCGGTTCTGGTTTCGCCGATCCCCGCCCCGGCTCTGATTTCCGCCGCGGTTCTGGCCTCCCTGACCACCCTGGGCGCCTTGGCCGCCCCGGTCGGGCCGCTTGCCCTGCTGCGGGGTGTCGTTGAGCCTCAGGGTCAAGCCGATGCGCTGCCGCTCCACGTCGACTTCGACAACCTTGACCTTGACCACCTGTCCGGACTTCACCACCTCGTGTGGGTCGGAGACGAACCGGTCGGCCATGGCCGAGACGTGCACGAGCCCGTCCTGGTGCACACCCACGTCGACGAATGCACCGAAGGCCGCCACGTTGGTCACCACACCCTCCAGGACCATGCCGGGCTTGAGGTCCCCGACCTTCTCGACACCGGCAGCGAAGGTGGCCGTGGAGAACGCCGGACGCGGATCACGCCCCGGCTTCTCCAGTTCGGCCAGGATGTCGGTCACCGTGGGCACACCGAACCGCTCGTCGGCGAACTCGGCAGGCTTGAGCTTCCGCAGGGTGCGCTCGTCACCGATCAACTCGGCCAGCGTCACGTTGGAGCGGTCCAGGATGCGCCGCACCACCGGGTAGGACTCGGGGTGCACCCCGGAAGCGTCCAGTGGGTCCTCACCGTCGCGGATCCGCAGGAAGCCCGCGCACTGCTCGAAGGCCTTGGGGCCCAGGCGCGGAACATCCAGCAGCGCCTTACGGCTACGGAACGCGCCGGCGCTCTCGCGGTGCGCCACGATGGCCTCGGCCAAGGATTCGGTAACCCCCGAGACCCGGGCCAGCAGCGGCACCGAAGCGGTGTTGAGATCCACTCCCACCGCGTTCACCGCATCTTCGACAACCGCATTGAGGCTGCGCGCCAACGAGCCCGGCGTCACGTCGTGCTGGTACTGCCCCACCCCGATCGACTTCGGATCGATCTTCACCAGCTCCGCCAGCGGATCCTGCAGCCGGCGGGCGATCGAGACCGCGCCGCGCAGCGTCACATCGAGGTTCGGCATCTCGCGGGCCGCGTATTCCGACGCCGAGTACACCGACGCACCCGCCTCGCTGACCATGGCCGTCACCGGCGCCTTCGCCCCCGCGGACCGGATGTCGGCGATCAGCTCACTGGCCAGGGCATCGGTCTCACGCGAGGCCGTCCCGTTGCCGACGGCGATCAACTCGACGTTGTGCCGGGCGATCAGCGCCGCCAGGACGGCTTTCGACTGGTCCCACTGCTTCTGCGGCTGGTGCGGGAAGATCGCGCAGGTGTCGACGACCTTGCCGGTCGCGTCGACTACGGCGACCTTGACCCCGGTGCGGAAACCCGGGTCCAAGCCCAGGGTGGTGCGGGTGCCGGCCGGTGCGGCCAGCAGCAGGTCCTTGAGGTTGCGGGCGAACACCGCCACCGCCTCCTCCTCGGCGCGCTGACGGAGCCGGATGCGGGCGTCCACCGCGGCCGAGATCATCAGCTTCGCGCGCCAGGCCAGCCGCACGGTGGTGGTCAACCACGGAGTGGCCGGGGCCTTGGCGGCCATGTCGATGCCGAGCGATTGGGCGATCATCGCCTGGTACAGCTCGTCCTCGCCACCGTCGAAGTTCAGTGACAGTGCCTGTTCCTTCTCGCCGCGCAGCACGGCGAGCACCCGGTGCGACGGCATGTTCTCCAGCGGTTCGGAGAACTCGAAGTAGTCCCGGAATTTTTGCGCGGCGGGGCTTTTCGCCGCTTCCTCGGACCACGGCGCAGTGCGCAGCGATCCGTCGGCCCAGAACTTCTCGCGAGTCGCGCCGACCAACTCGGCGTCCTCGGAGGCCCGCTCGATGATGATGTGGCGAGCCCCTTCGAGCGCCGCCGGCGCGTCGGCGATCTCGTCGTTGAGGAACTCGCCGGCAACCTCGTCGGGCACCAGCGTCGGATCGGCCAGCAGCCGCTCTGCCAGCGGTTCCAGGCCGGCTTCCTTCGCGATCTGCGCCTTGGTGCGACGTTTGGGCTTGTAGGGCAGGTAGATGTCCTCGACCCGAGCCTTGGTGTCGGCGGCCATCAGAGCCGTCCGCAGCTCGTCGGTGAGCTTGCCCTGCTCCTCGATGGAGGCCAGCACTGCCTCTCGACGCTGGTCGAGCTCACGCAGGTAACCCAGGCGCTCCTCCAGGAGGCGCAGCTGGCCGTCGTCGAGGCTGCCGGTGACCTCCTTGCGGTACCGGGCGATGAACGGCACCGTTGCGCCCTCGTCCAGCAGGGCCACTGTGGCGACGACCTGCCCCTCACGCACGGCGAGTTCCTCGGCCAGACGGGCAGTTACGGATTTGATGGTTCCGACGGTCACGCTCTGAGTCACGTCGGAGGACCCTACCGAATCGGACGGACAACACTCGGTCACGCCGACGTGTGTGTCCGGCCACTAAAAAACGGCCCCGGATTTCTCCGAAGCCGTTTGTGATGATGGTGGTCCCGGCTGGTATCGAACCAGCGACCTTCCGCGTGTGAGGCGGACGCTCTCCCACTGAGCTACGAGACCGTGGGAACGACGTCGAACACTAGCACGCGTGGGCGGTCAGCCCCGAATCGGCGCCCACGCATTCGACTTGTTTGATTTGCCAAATATGCACGCCGATGCGGGCGTATGGTCACCCGTCATGGTTCACCTGCAGGTCCGCTGGCCGGCGGTCGGCGGCGCCGTTTTTGCTGCTAGTGCACTGTTTTCGGGCTGCCACAGCGCCCCAGACCCCATGACAGATCGAGTTCCGGCCGTAACGCCCAACATCCAGAGCGTCGCCGACCTGGTGAACCGGCAGGTCACGGGGCCGACCGGCTTCAGCTCACCCTCGGGCAACGTGCGGTGCCACCTTGATGCCACGACGGCGCGCTGCGACATCGCCGAACGTAACTGGGCCCCACCACTGCGACCGGCCAGCTGTGCGTTCGACTACGGCCACGGGATCACGCTCAGCCCGGGGCGTCCCGCGCAATTCGTCTGCGCCGGCGACACCACGCCGAGTGCGGGTGTCCAACTGGGCTACCGAGACTCGATCACCGCCGGCACGCTCCGCTGCGAGAGCGCTGGGACCGGCATCACATGTGTCGACACCAAGACCCGCCATGGATTCACCCTCTCGCAGGCGGCTTATCACCTGTTCTGAAACACCGTTTTTGGCCGCACGTTGCCCGCTCGTAATGGGGATTTGTGTCTGCGCACTTCGGTGGACTAATGTTCTGCATCGCGACGGGCGACGATCTCGCTCGTGGCGCGCGGATGTAGCGCAGTTGGTAGCGCATCACCTTGCCAAGGTGAGGGTCGCGGGTTCGAATCCCGTCATCCGCTCGAAGGTGCGATTTGTGGCATCAACCCCATTGGTGGAGTGGCCGAGTGGTGAGGCAACGGCCTGCAAAGCCGTGCACACGGGTTCGATTCCCGTCTCCACCTCCAAGAAAGAGATTCAACCCGCGCGATTAGCTCAGCGGGAGAGCGCTTCCCTGACACGGAAGAGGTCACTGGTTCAATCCCAGTATCGCGCACCATATCTTCGCAGGTCAGGCCCGGTATTCCGGGCCTTTCTTGTTTGTCTGCACAAGTTCGACTTCCCTGCAGCCCTCGATAATTCGCGAACACACAGACTGATGGGCCGACGTCATACGCGATGGCATCTCGTTCGATCACCTTCGAACATATGATCGATATGTGGGTGACATGCAGGCGATCGGCTACGGCGGGCAACCCGTCCGTGACGCGTTCCGCGTCGTACGGCCACCCGCGCCCGTCCTGGTCGATCTGGTCGCTCTGTTCCCCCGCGAACCACACCTCACGGGCCGCTACCACCCGCTGGGGATCCAGATGAACAAAGTTGTCGAAGGCACGTTGACCTGCTGGGCGCTGTGTGAACAAGGCCAATGGTGGGGCCTCGTCACGTACCCCATTCGCTTTGGCGCGAACGAGAAGACAGTGACCCACTGGATCCCCGCATGGACACTCAAGCCTTATGAGGGACCGGGGGCAAGAGCGTCGGCCAGCACGTAAGTAGCACCCGGGCGGCGCTTTTCGGCAGAGCGGCTGAATTCCTGTTGCCGCCCGGCCCCGGCATCTACGCCGGCGGGAGTGGCGGAGCGGCGGGTGGCATGGGGTTCGGCAAGATCGCGCCGATCGCCGGCGGCGGCGCCAACGGAGGGGCGGCCGGCAGCGGTGGCGGAGGCGGCGCAAGCGGCGGTGGCGGGCCAGCCGGTACCGGCGGGGGCAATTGAGGAGCGGGTGGCGGCAATTCGGCGACCGCGGCAGGGTCGGCGACCGGGTTGCCGGGTGGAACATCCTCGAGCCGGGTGGCACGAACGGGCACGGTGATCACCGCGCCTTGCAACCCGCACTCGTTGGATTGGATGGTGGTGGTTTGAGCGCCGGCCAGCCCGCCGTCCGGCTGCGGCGTCAATGCCAACGCCGTGTCCATTGCCTGCGCCTGGCCGGCGTTCGGCGCCTCGCAGGGCAGTGAACCCCGCCCCGGATCGCCCAACCAGGAATTGTTGACGAAGCGGAACACGGCCGTCATGCCGCCGCCCTCGAGGTAGGGGACGGCATGGTTGGTGCTGTCCATACGCGTCGACGTCGCAACACATCCCGAGGGTTTGCACGTCGATCGGGAAGCCCACCAGTAGCTTGCGATTTGATTGCCGGCCGCCGGCCACGGATTGCCGTTGAGGGTCGCGTGGGGGTTGTCGTAGTCGAGTCGGTAGAGGCCGTCGAAGACCGGACTGCTGGGCGCCGGGGTCGCCACCGCGTTCGTGGCGCTCGCAACGGCTGTGCTCGGCGGCGGGCTCGCCTGCTCACTCGCTGCGGCGTCGGCGGACGGCCAGAGCTGCCACATGCCGACGCCGGCGATGACACAGACGGCGGCGGTCACCGCGATGGGCACCCAGCCTGGTTTCTGAGGTAACCGAAACTCGGGCGCGGGCGTCGGGGCGGCCGGCGCAGGCACCAAAGTCAACGCGGGCAACGGGGTTTCATCGGCCAGGGCATGTGCGAACGCACCGCAGCTGGCGAACCGGTCAGCCGGGTTCTTGGCCAGAGCTTTGGCCAGCACGGGGTCGAGATCGGCCAACTCGGGCCGGATCTCGGCCAACGCCGGCGGCTTGGAGTTGACGTGGCGGCTGACCACGACGGCGGGATTGGCGTGGGCGAACAGTTGCGTACCGGTCAATAGGTGGTACGCGGTGCAGGCCAGGGCGTACTGGTCTGCACGGCCGTCGACGTCCTCCCCCATCAGCTGTTCGGGTGCGCGGTAGCCGGGCCCGTCCTCGGCCCGGAGGTCGCGAGCGATACCAAGACCGACCAGAACGGCGCACGACTCGGCATCACCCTCGATGTCGGTGAGGATGATGTTGGCCGGCCCGACGTCGCGATGCAGCAAACCGTGCTTGTGTGCGTAGTCGAGCGCCCCGGCCACCGCGATGACGATGCGGAAAACCTGCTCGCGCGGCAAGCCGTTCGGGTACCGCTGATCGAGGAGACCCGCGAGATCCGCGCCATCGACGAAGTCCGTCGATATCCAGAACTGACCGTCGTGTTCCCCGCGACCACGAACCCTGGCGATGATCGGGTGCCACAACGTGGCGGCCCCATCCGCCTCGCGGTGAAACCGCTCCCGGTAGCCGGGCTCGGTGCACCAGTCCTCGGGCAGCACCGTCAACACCTCACGGCCACCACGCCTGGGATGCTGGGCGAGGTAGACCTCCCCCGTCCCACCTGACTCCAGCGGTCGAACGATCCGGAACACGGAGAACGTCTCACCGACGTTGAGCGGCATCCAGGAATCCTACGAACTGCCCTCCGACGCCTGCCGCCGGCATCCCTATCACCGAGGTCCTCGGCGCGGTGCGCACTTTTCTCCTTGCCCCACAATGCAAGTCAGACCGACGAATTTGTGCCTGCGCGCATCGGTGGGCTAGTGTTCGGCTTCGCGACGGGCGACGATCTCGCTCGTGGCGCGCGGATGTAGCGCAGTTGGTAGCGCATCACCTTGCCAAGGTGAGGGTCGCGGGTTCGAATCCCGTCATCCGCTCAAAGGTGCGATCAACGCTTGACCGCGTACCGCTCGGTCGTCCATCGGCCCAGCTCTGTGCGCCACGTCAGCTCAACCTCGGTGTCGCCTGCAGCGGCCAACACAACACCCAGGCTGACGGAGTCCCCCGGACCCACCGAACTCACGGTCTTTTCGGCCGACCCGGAGGAATTCGACGTCTTGGCTGTGACCGAGCGAGCCTTGTCACGTCCGGTGTTCTGCACTCGCATGACACCGTCTTCGGCCCAGTCGACGCGCCATGCGACGAACGATTTCTCCGTACCCAGCTCGCGACCGCGCGCAGCCTCCTCCATCGCCTGTCCGACGAGGATCCCGAGCTGAGCCTGGTTCACGCGAATCCGCTTGGCGAGCACTTCGTTGCGCCACGCAACAGCACCGATCGCGAGCAAGACCGGCCAGAACAAAAACACCACACCGATGACCCACCCGAACAGTCCATCCACGGATGCGCAGCCTATGCGAAGTCCGCCGGACAATTGGGTCACTCGGGCAGCGCGGCCCCCACGATCGCGTCCTGGATCCGCTGGGTCAGCGCCGGGTCCCATCCGCGCGGTGCCAGGATGTCGACCCACAGGTCAGCGGCATCCGGACCGAAGGCATGTCCGTACCCGTAGGGCACGTCGGCGGAGAAAATCATGTCGAGCGTCACCTGCCAGAAGGTGACCAACGGCAGCCACCGCATCCCCGGGTCCACATCGGGTCCCAGCGGTTCCCGCAACCAGTCCGGGCGGTGCAGCAACAGGTCGAACGACCACCACGTGATCGGATCGCTGGCGTGCTGCCAGAACACCACGCGCGGAAAATCCCAGGGTCCAGCCAGATTCACATCAGAGGTCCGGGAGGCAAAGCGGATGTGGCGGCCTCCGTCGATCACCGGGAGGCGTTCGGGCGAGCCGGGGTCCCGGCTGGCGGTGAGCCTGCCCCACGGCTGCGCGAAGTTGGGCGTTCCCACCAACAACGCGCCATCGGTGCGGCTGACGATATCGGCGCCGGAGGCGAACGCCGACTGGCCGCCGAAGGAACCCAGGCTCTCACCGAACACAACCAGTTTCGGCCGCTTGGCTTCCGGCAGCGCTGCCCAAACCCGGTGCACCGCTTCGAACAACGCCTGGCCGGCCAAGGACGGAGTCTCCCGGTCGGCGATGAAGGAGAGCGCGCTCGGCAGGAACGAATACTGCATGGACGCGATCGCGGTGTCCCCGCCGTTGACGTATTCGAGGGCAGCCGCCACGTTCGGGTTCACCCAGCCCCGCCCGGTGGTGGTCACCACGGCCAGCACCTTGCGCTCGAAGGCATGTGTACGACGTAGTTCGGCGACCACCTGCGCGGCGATGCCCTCGACGCTGTCGGAGGAGGTGCGTCCGGCGTACACCCGGATCGGGGTACGCGCCGGGGCGCCCGTGACCTTCGAGATCTGTTCGGCGCCAGGTCCGTCGGCCACGAACGTACGGCCTTCGCGCCCCAGGGTGTCCCACGCCTGCGCCGAGGCCGGCGAACCCGAGCGTTCGGGCGCGGTCGGCCGCACCACTCCCTGCGCCGTGGTCTTGTCGGCCACTTTGGCCGAACGTTCAGCCATGCTCAGCAGGCCGCGATGTAGCGCTCCGTCGAGCCCCATCACCACCAGCGCCACCACGACCACCACCGCGGCCAACCGAGCCACCGGGCCGGGTACGACCCGGCCGCCGAGATCGGTCAAACGATTGGTGGCCCACCGTAATCCACGCCCGGCAGCCACGAGCGCCAGCGCAATCGCCAGGGCGAGGAACAGCACCACGATGTAGAACGACCGCTCAGCACGCGGCATACCGATCAGGTCGCGCAGGATCTGCTGCCACCACGACCCGAGCACCAGAAACGTCGGGACGACCACGACGGCGGCACCGGCCAGCGTCCACCACCCGATCCGTCGGGTGCGCGAGGACCATGGCGGACTGATGCCGCAACGCCGCACCACCCACGCCGTCGCGCACCCCAGCCCGTATCCGATCCCGACGCTGATGCCCGTCGCGACCCCCTGCAGATACCAGGCCCGCGGCAGCAGTGACGGGCTCATCGACCAGGCGAAGAACAGCAGCGCGACCGACAATCCGACCGGATGCAGGGCGCGAGCGGCGGTCACCACGCGCCCACGGAGGGGAAAATCCCGCAGGGCACGCAGCACGAAGTACCGCCCTTCGATTGGTTGGGGTATCGAGACTGTAGTGGACCACCCGGGCACCGCCCGGCAGCTAAGCCTGGACTAACAGAATCCGCTGGCAGAGCCGGCGTTAGAGTCGAGCGTGCCCAGGATCAGCGCCTCATCGGTCGAAGAACACCGCGAGCTGGTCCAACAGCGCATCTTCGAGGCTTTCGCGGCACTGATGGCCGACCACAGCTTCGACGCGATCACGATGGCCAAGCTCGCGGCCGAGGCCGGGATCGGGCGGACGGCCATCTATCACCACTTCCCCGACAAGGAATCGGTGGTGATCGCGTTCGCCTCGCATGAGACGACCCGTTACCTCGACGGATTGCGGGCCGTCCTGTCCGAGGTCGACGACCCCGCCGAGCGTCTGAAGGTCTACATCCGTCACCAGCTGGAGGCCGGGCAGGAATTCCACATGGGCATGGGCATGCAGCTCTACGGTGCGTTGTCGACCGAGACCATGCTGGCCATCCGCGACCACGTGGTCGCCGTCGAGGACGTGCTGCGCGAGATCCTGTCCCAGGGCGTGGCTTCCGGGCAGTTCGCCATCGACGACGAGGCCGCCACGATGTCGCTGATTCATGCGTGCCTGGCGCCACGCCACCTTCCGGTGACGGCCATCGAGCAGTTTGTCCTGCGCGCACTGTCCGCGAAAACGTAGGACCCCACGCCGCGCGACCCGGTGCTAGGTTTCCTGACAGATTGTCGGCATGATGTTGACAACCTGTCGTTAAAACACCTGGAGCCAGAGTATGCCGAGCGCCGTTGCCCCCGAGACCGTCCGATCGCTGTCCGTCGCGATGCGCGAGGACTCGCGAAGCGAACACGCCGCCGCCGAGCAGTCGTCGTTCATGTCGGAGTTGCTCAACGGGCGGCTCAACAGCCAGGGCTACGTCGACTATCTGCTGCGACTGCGCGCGGTCTATCGCACGTTGGAGGACACGGTCCGGGCCCGGCGGACCGACCCCGTCATCGGCGCTTTCCACGACCCGATGCTGGAACGGTCGGGCACCATCGAGGCCGACCTCGACCATTGGGCACCGGACTCAGCACGCGAAGTCTCCTCCCCCGCCGCCCAGGCCTACTGCACCCGGATCGCCGAATCTGCTTGGGGTGGCGCCCTTCTGGCCCACCACTACACCCGCTACCTCGGTGACCTGTCGGGCGGCCAGGCCATCGGACGGGTGCTCGACCGGTCCTTCGACCTAGAGGGCGCCGGCCTGTCCTTCTACGAATTTCCGATGCGCCCCAAGCCGTACAAGGATGCCTACCGGGCCCGCCTCGACGGCCTCGACCTCGATCAGGACGACATCGACCGCGTCGTCGATGAGGTCAAGGTGGCCTTCGCGCTGAACCAGGCGTTGTTCGACGAACTCACCGCCAACCTGCCCGCTTACCGCCGCTGATCTCGCCCGCCCCAAATTGACGATTACGGCAAGTACATAGCAAGTTCATACCCCAAATCGGCAAAAGTTAGCTTATGCTAACCATACTTAGCCACCGGGGGGCAAAGCGATCGAGAGGAGAACCGGGCCACCTGCACGCACTGCCCGGACAATGCGATGACTATCTGCACCCCCATCCCCACTTCGGCAAACGACGCCACTTCGCCCGTCTTCGGTGGTCTGCGATGACCGCCCCGGTGTGGATGGCGCTGCCACCCGAAGTGCATTCAGCGCTGCTCAGCAGTGGTCCTGGCGCCGGACCACTGCTGGCGGCGGCGGGGGCATGGAGCTCGCTGAGTACCGAATACTCCTCGGCTGCAACCGAATTAACTACATTAGTGGGCGCCGTGCAGGCCGGGGCGTGGGAAGGTGCCAGCGCCGAGCGGTACACGGCGGCACACCTCCCCTACCTGGCCTGGCTGGGCGCCTCGAGTGCAAGTAGCGCACGGGTGGCCGCCCAGATCGAGACCGCGGCGGCCTCGTACACCGCCGCCCTGGCGGCCATGCCGACACTGGCGGAGCTGGCCGCCAATCGCGCGACCCTCGGTGTGCTGGTGGCCACCAACTTCTTCGGGATCAACACCGTACCCATCGCGGTCAATGAGGCCGACTACGTCCGGATGTGGATTCAGGCCGCGACCACGATGACCGTCTACCAGTCGTCCACCGAGGTTGCGGTGGCGACCGCACCGCCGTCCACGGCGGCACCGGTACTGCTCGCACCGGGGGTTGGGGAAGCAGGTTCCGCATCGGCCACGATGATGCAGTCTGCCGCCGTGGCCCGGGCCGGCGAATCGGGCTCTTCCCTCAGCTTGAGCGACGTGATCAGTTCGTACGAGGAGTTCATCGAGTGGATCAAAGCCAACGACCCGATCGGGAACTGGCTGGCCGGGCAATCTGAGCACTTCTACGGAATGTACGACCAGCTCAGGCAATTCATTCTCGAGCCTTGGCGAATCCCGCAGGTCCTCGCCGAGATCATCGCCGATCCGTCCTTGTTGTTCAGCACATATATCAACGTGTTCTTCCTCGGTGCCTACACGGCAGTGTTCGCCGTACTGGGCACCCCGCTGTACGCCGCGGCGGTCGCCGCGGCCTCCCCGGCGATGCTCGGCCTGCTCGGGATCGTGGGGCTGGCACAGGCTTACGACATTCCGATCGACACGCCCACCGAGGCGGCCACCCCCGCCGAGCAACCCGCGGTCGCCGCGCTTCCCGGCTCCTCGGCACCGGCATCGGTGGCTGCGGGCGCCGCACCAACGACGGCGCCTACCTCGGCGCCTGCCGCCCCTGCACCGTCAACTCCCACTCCGATGCCCGCCGGGGCCGAGACCGCCCTCTATGCCGTGCCGGGCGGGGGCGCAGGATTCGGATTCGGCTCGACGTCGAAATACAGCGCCACTGCCCAGGCCTCGGACTCCGTCGGGGCCTCTGCGGCAGCCGCGGCGACCGCCGCCGCCATCAACAAGCGAAGGGCTCAGGCCCGCAAGCGGCGCGCGGGGACAGCAAAGGACCGCGGTTACCGCTATGAGTTCATGACGGCCGACGGTGCCACTGCCGCAGCGCCGCCCGAGCAGCCCGTCACCACGAGCGCCTCCGACAGCGGCGCCGGAAACCTCGGATTCACCGGCACCGCAGTGAAGTCCACCGTTGCCGAACCGGCCGGCATGACCACGTTGGCCGACGACACCTTCGGAAACGGCACCACGATCCCGATGATGCCGGGAAGCTGGCAGGTCGACACCGGCACGCCACTGGGAGCCGACCGCGAAGGCGATGCCTAACCGATCCATGTTGAGGCTGTGAACAATTCGTGAGAACCGGCGGAATCAGCCGTCCACGGGGCGCGATACTCCGGAGCTCACGGCAATACTGGTGATTCCGGGAAGTAGGGAGCACCACGTGACCAGTGACATCACCCAGTCCTCCACGTGGGAGAGCACGCTCCCACACTTCTCCGCCATCGAGAAGCACGGTCGCATCACGGTGCCGATCACCAAACCGTCGGAGACACTGCGATTCTTCGCCGTGCTCACCTTCATCCTGTGGATTCCGGTCGCCGTCGGAGCGGCTTTCTGGTTTCACAGCATGCAGACTCACAATCCGTCGACGTGGGTGGGCGTCGCCTCGATCGTCGGTTCGTTTCTCCCCGCCATCCTCGCGAGCATCGTCGCCGACGAGGCCCGCGATACGTTTGGGCAACGCAGGACCGGCAATTGGATCGCATGGATACCAGCCTTGTCCGGTGCCGCAGTCGGGTTGCTCGGCGCCGCGATCTGGTTCAGAGATTTCACCGGCGGGGTGCTGGCGGTGGTCAGCGTGGTGTGCTCGGCCGGCGCGGCGATCGCCACAATCGCGGCGTGGCGGGGCGTCCGGTACACCCGTCGCCGCCAGGACCGGTTGGCGGCGCTGCGCCGGCACGGTGTGCGTTCGCCGGGTGTACTGCGCAACGTGAAATTCCTGAACCGCTGGACCGGCGACGAGCCCGAATTCACCGTCACCGTCGCATTCGAGGGTTCGACCGGACGGCGGACGGTGATCGCGAACATGGTCGCCAATCACGCTCGCGTTCCGCTGGCGGGGTCACGCCTCGTCGTCTTCGGTGCGCCGCACGACACCGGCGACGACGTCCTCATCGAACTCGACCCCACTGATCCGCCCCACTTCGACCGTGATCCCAGCGGCCGGTACCGCAAGCCGACCGGGAATTAGCCCTCGCGCTTGGCCAGCTCTCGCAGCACCAGGTCGGTTGCGTCCCAATCCATGCACTTGTCGGTGACCGACTGGCCGTAGGTGAGCGGCCGGGCCTCGGGCGACTGCGCACCGGCGACCAGGAAGCTCTCCAGCATCACACCACTGATCGGCAGCCCGTCGCGCACCAGCTGGGCCACTTCCGCGGCCACCGATGCCTGGCGGACATGATCCTTACCGGAATTGGCATGGCTGCAATCGATCACAACCCGACCGGGCAGCCCGGCGCCGGTCAGCTTGGCGGCGGCCTCGGCCACTGCGTCGGCCCCGTAGTTGGGTCCGTCGGTTCCACCGCGCAGGATGACGTGGCAGTCCTCGTTGCCTTCGGTGCTCACCACAGCGCCACGGCCCAGATCATCCATGCCGAAGAAAACATGCTCGGCGGCAGCGGCTTTCACCCCGTCGACCGCGACCTGGATGTTGCCGTCGGTACCGTTCTTGAACCCGACCGGCATCGACAGGCCCGATGCCAACTGGCGGTGCACCTGAGACTCGGTGGTCCGGGCCCCGATGGCCCCCCACGCCACGGCATCGGCAATGTACTGCGGGCTGGTCGGTTCCAGGAACTCGCACCCGACGGGCAGGCCGATGTCGATGATGTCGAGCAGCAGTTGACGGGCGATACGCAGCCCGCGGGCCACATCGAAGGTGCCGTCCATTCCCGGATCGTTGATCAGGCCCTTCCAGCCGATGGTGGTGCGCGGCTTCTCGAAGTACACCCGCATCACGATCTTGAGCCGGTCTTTGAGCTCATCGGCCACCTTCACCAGGCGGCTGGCGTACTCCAGCGCGGCCGCCGGGTCGTGTACCGAACACGGGCCGACGACGACCAGCAGGCGGTCGTCACGACCGGCCAGGATGTCAGCGATCTCATCGCGGTCGCGGGCCACCCGCTCCGCACGGCGCTCCCCCAGCGGGAATTCGGTCAACACATCGTGCGGGCTGGGTATCGCGCTGAAACTGCGGACCCGACGGTCGGATGTGGCGGGGGCTTTGGCGATCTGCGCCAAGTTCATCTTCAGGTGCCTTCCTGGTGGTGGGCACCTGGCAAAGGTTCCGGCGCCCTGTAACGACGAAAGGCAGCGACCGATGGTCACTGCCTGGGCTCCGGGTGGATGCGTGCTTAGTGCTGCGCTTTATCGGCTCCGCCCGGAGCCTCGATAAAGCGCCAATAGCTGGCACACACACCGATAGTCACGTCGGCCAGGCTACACCACGTCCCGCGCCGCGCCACAACCGGTGCGTTCACAACCGCGAATTGTGACCACGCCCTACGATCCTGGGCATGCCGCTCAGCCCCCGGATGCCCGAGCTGGCAGCGTTCGAAGTGCTGCTGGCAATCGCGCGTGCCGGCAGCCTCGGAGCCGCCGGACGTGAGCTGGGTCTCACCCAGCAGGCGGTATCCGCGCGGCTGGCGTCGATCGAATCGCAGACCGGGGTGCGGCTGGTACAGCGCAGCCCGCGTGGATCCCAACTCACCGCGGCCGGCGCGGTGGTCGCCGAGTGGGCCGACCAATTGCTCGACGTCGCAGGGCGGGTGGATGCCGGGCTGGCCTCGCTGCGCACCGAGAGCCACGGTCGCGTCACCGTCGCGGCCAGCCTCACCATCGCCGAACAACTCATGCCACGCTGGCTGGTATCGCTGCAGGCCGATGCGGCACGCCGCGGCGCGCGCACACCCGA
Organism: Mycobacterium sp. IDUB_9; assembly: GCF_055419505.1. Taxonomy (NCBI): domain Bacteria; kingdom Bacillati; phylum Actinomycetota; class Actinomycetes; order Mycobacteriales; family Mycobacteriaceae; genus Mycobacterium; species Mycobacterium sp. IDUB_9. Next base: position 410,046 of record NZ_JBVAXU010000003.1, read on the forward strand.
GGTCATCCTCACCGCGGCCAACAGCGATCAGGTGATCGCTTCCGTACAAGTCGGGTCGGCCGACCTCGGATTCATCGAATCACCCGGCGCACCAACCGGACTGCACAGCCGGGTGATCGCCCATGACGAGCTGGTCACCGTCGTGCCCCCGGATCACAAGTGGGCGCGCCGATCGGCGCCGGTCAGCCCCGACGAGCTCAACGAAACCCCGCTGGTATCGCGCGAAACCGGTTCGGGAACAAGGGATGCCCTCAGTTCTGCGCTGCGCGCCGCACTGGGACCGTCGAGTAGCCAGGCCGACCCCGCGATCGAATTGTCCTCGGCAACCGCGATGCGCGCCGCGGTGCTGGCCGGCGCCGGGCCGGCGGTGATGAGCCGGCTGGCCGTCGAGGACGATCTCATCCTGGGCCGGCTACGTGAGGTGCCCGTGGCCGGGCTGGACCTGCGCCGCGAGTTGCGCGCCATCTGGTCGGGAGGCCGCACTCCGCCGGCTGGTGCGGTGCGAGATCTGCTCAGCCACATCGCGTCGCATCAGTACCGCCGAGAGTGACGCAAAGGTTCGATCCCGGAACGATTTACGACATCTGCGTCACACTCGACGCAGCTGTGAACGGTCAGCCGCGCAGGAGCCGGCCCGACCGCACACCACGCAATGTGTTGGTGGCAACGGTTCCCCAGGCGCCCAGCAGCACCACGTACAGCACGACGGCGAGCCAGGAGATCACGACCGCACCGGTGGCCGCACCCAGAGCAGACGCACCCGTGACGCAGGTTCCGACCGGGAAGGTGAAGCTCCACCAGGTCAGGCTGAATGACAGTCCACGGCGCGCACCGTGCACCGTGAGTGCCGTCGCGAGGCAGAACACGAACGCACCGAAGCCACCCATCACCAGGCCGTACACGACGCCGAAGGCGTGCAGCGCGGACACCGTGGCCGCATCGGTGAGCACCGACCCGGCATGGGACGCCAGCAGATTGGCCGCGGTGATCGACTGGCCGACAACGCCGAGCACGATCCACACCGTGGGAATCGCCTGCACCTGGCTGAAGCCGCCGTGCATGAGCCGCGAGTACACCATGGTGGTGGTGATCAGGCCGGCCAGTAGGCTCAACCCGAACATCCCGTAACAGGCCACCAGCAAGGTGATCCCCGCCTGCCCGGGCCCGAGGTGCGACAGGAGCAGGGCACCGGTGGAGGCCGAGACCATGGGCGAGACCACCGGCATCATCCAGGCCGGCACCGCCTCCACATCGGTGTGATCTTCACGGGTGATCATCGCGAACGGAAGCCACAGGCTGACAACCAATCCCAGCACCGTGCCGGCGATCCACAGCGCCACGTCGAGGGCCAGCGCCGCGGACGGGCCGATGATGCCCGGCCCGAACAGCAGCGCGCCCGCTCCGACGGTCAGCAGCGCCATGGCCGGCGCGCCGTAGAACTGCCCCACCACCTCGTGGGCGGCATAGGCTTTCGCCTGTTCCCGGTGCCGGATCCAGTGCGTGGCAAACGCCACGGTCAGGATCACCAGCACGATAGCGGCGAGAATCCATACCGCAGTGGCGAATTCGTGCAGTCCCGGCAGGCGCAGCGGCAGCGTGGCCGCGGCCGTCGCAACGATTCCGGTGCCCATGACCGACGCGAACCAGTTCGGCGTGATGTGACGGAAGGCCGAACCGGCGCTGTCCAGTTCGGCCAGCAGGGCGGTGTGGAACGGCCTCGGCGCGATGTAGGTGGTCACCTCACCCATGCTGGTGGCTGCGACCGATCACCGGTAGGCACCACAACGTTGTGGCGTCACAAATCGAGCTTGTGACTCACACGTATCGGTTCCGGCCGGCCAGCGCACCCGCCACCATTTGCACCAGGTAGATGACGAGCACCATGGCAAACGGCGCCGTCCAGCCGGCGGTCATATCGTGAAGCAACCCGAACGAGAACGGACCCACGCCCGCCAGCAGATAGCCGAAGCCCTGCGCCATCCCGGACAGCCGCGCGGTGTCCTCGGCGTTGCGCGCGCGCAGAGCAATCACCGTGAGCGCCAACGAGAACACGCTCATCCCGATGCCCACGAAGAAGCTCCACAGCAGCGGCGCCGCGCCGGGATCGACGAGCAGACCGATCATGCCGATCATGCCGACCACACCGAGCCCCACGATCCAGCCACTCTGGTTCTTCTGCTTGGCCGCCAGCGGCGGAACGATCAGGCTGATCGGCACGGCCAGGATGGACACCAACCCGAGCAGCAGGCCGGCGTCGGTTTTCGCGACCCCGCTGTCGATGAACACCTCGGGCAGCCAGCCCATGATGATGTAGGCCAGGAACGACTGGCAGCCGAAGAACAACGTGATGGTCCACGCCAACGGACTGCGCAGCAGTGAGCGACCGGCCGTCCCCGCCGCGGCCGCTTCGGTGCGGGCCGTGCTGATTCCCCGCGCGCCGATCAGCCAGAACAGCAGCGCAAGAATGGCGACCAGGGCCCAGGAGCCCAACGCCCCCCGCCAGCCGCCGAGCAGCGGCTCCAGCGGCGGGGTGACCGCTGAACCCAGCGCTCCACCGCCCTGCAGTGCCGCGGTGTAGACACCGGTCATCAGACCGATCTGGGCCGGGAACGAACCCTTGATCACGACCGGGATCAGGACATTGACCAGCGCGATACCGCCGGTGGCCACCAGCGTTCCGCCGATCACCACGTACGGTCCGTCCAACACGCGGACGACGAGGCCGATGCTCAGGATTACCAGGGCAACCGAGATCGCCCGGCCCAATCCGATCCGCCGTGCCAGCCACGGCGCGGTCAGGCCCGCGGCGGCGAAGCACAGCCCGGGCAGCGTGGTCAGCACGCCGGCCCAGACGGCCGAGGCGCCGAGCGACTCACGCATCTCGCCGAGAACCGGTCCGATGCTGGTGATCGCCGGGCGCAGGTTCAGCGCAGTCAGGACCACCGCAACGACCAGCAGCGCACCGCCCGCCGCCATCTGGGCGGGGCGGACCTCTACGGCACCGTCGAGCTCGAGCTCCAGATCATGCTCGTAACTGTTCGGGGTTTTGTTGCGCAGGGTCCTACTCACCCGGTTATGATGCCATACATCCTATGATTGGATGAAAGGATTTTAGAGTGCCGCTCGCCACAACGCGACGCACGGGCCTGGTCGACCAGGTGATCGAGCAACTGCGCACCCTGGTCACCTCGGGCGAATGGCCGGTCGACAGCCGCATCCCCACCGAGTCCGAACTGGTCGAAGCCCTCGGCGTCGGCCGCAACACGGTGCGCGAGGCGGTCCGAGCCCTGGCCCACAACGGCATCTTCGAAGTACGACAGGGCGACGGCACCTACGTGCGCGCCACCAGCGAGGTATCCGCGGCCTTGCGCCGACTGTGCGGATCCGAACTGCGCGACGTGCTTCAGGTCCGACGCTGCCTCGAGGTGGAGGGGGCCCGACTGGCCGCCGTCGCCCGCACCGAAGAGGACCTGACCGAGCTGCGTGCCCACCTGGCCCACACCGACACCACTGACCACGCACGATTCACCCACTCCGACACCGAATTCCACCTGGCCGTCGTGCGCGCGTCGCACAATCCGGTACTCATCGAGATCTACCGCGGACTCCTGGAGGCGATCACCGCCAGCGTCGCGACGGCAAGCGCGGGCCCCGGCGGGATGTTCCCGCATGACGATCTGGTCGAAGCGATCGCCGACGGCGATGTCGACCGTGCCGGGCGGGAGGCCGCAGGGTTCCTCGATGAACTCCTGGAACGGGCTCCGGCTCAGGGCCGCTGAGCACCCCTGACTCAGAAGGGCGCATCCTCCACCCGCGCCCGGGTCAACGGCAGCTGGAGCAACAACCGCGCACCCCCCAGCGGGCTCTCGGTCAAAGCAGCTGTGCCCCCGTGCAATTCGGCTTGTTGAGCGACCAGCGCCAGGCCCAGTCCGGATCCCGAGCGCGATGCCGTCGATCCGCGGGCGAACCGCTCGAACACCTCGGCCCGCTCAGCCTCGGGCACCCCGGACCCGTTGTCGTCCACCACGATCTGCACATCATCGGCCGAACTGACTGCGCTGAGTCGGATTTCGGTGGCCCCACCGTGCTTGACGGCGTTGGCGATGGCGTTGTCGATCACCAACCGCAGACCCGCGGGCATACCCAGCATCAGCACCGTCGGCGAGGGCATCAGCGTGGTCCGCAAGCCCGGATAGGTCCGCAGAGCGTCGTGCGCCGCGCGGTCGAGCAACTCGGTGACATCCATCGGCACGAAATCCTCGACCGTGGTCAACTCCCCCTGAGCCAGCCGCTCCAGGGCGGTCAGGGTGCCTTCGATGCGGCTCTGCGTGCGCATGACGTCCCCGATCACCTCCTGGCGCTGGTCGTCGGTCATGTCCAGGGTCGAAAGCACTTCCAGGTTGGTGCGCATCGCGGTGAGCGGGGTCCGCAGCTCGTGGGAAGCCACTGCGGCGAAATCGCGAGCCGATTCGAGTGCGGCCTTGGTGCGCTCCTGCTCGTTGCCGATGCGCGCGAGCATGCCCTCGACCGCCTCGGCGATCTCCACCGCCTCACGCACACCGCGCACCTGCACCTCGTCCGGTTTGGACTGGGCATTGATGGCGCGGGCCTGTTGAGCCAGCAGGCGGAACGGCGTGATCATCACCAACGAGATCATCCAACCGACCACGATGGTGCTGCCGATCACGCCGCCACAGATCAGCAACACCCGCAGGTGCAGTTCATCGATCCGGCGCTGCGTCTCGGCCAGCGGCGCCCCCAGGGCGATGGTCGCCGGGCCCGCCGTGAACGTCCGCACGCGGTACTCGACCCCGTCGATGGTGGTGTTGGTGTAACCGTTCTCCAGCTTCGGCAGGACGATGTCGCTGGGTACCGAGACGCTCACGCCGCCGATGTGCGCGGTGCGGACCAGACCGCCATCGTCGGGCATGGCCTTGTCCGCCGACCCCTGCTTCGTGGCGGTCAGCAGCGTGCTGACATCACCGAGACTGCTCAGTGAATCCAGACGCCGGTCCAGCTGGCTGTACTGGTCGTTGGTGACGCCGATCCACACCCAGGTGCCGAGGGTGATGACGGTGACCACCACCGACAACGCGCCCACGATGACGATCGTGCGCAACGACAGCACGCGCATCACCGGCCGCAGCACGGGCCGCAGCAGCGCAAGCACGCGATCTTCGAGATTCACCGGCGCTATCTTGCCCGATCCGCGCGGGCCGGCGCCCCCAGCATCGTGCCTCCGACGAAATCATCGTCAACTCACGGTTGACGATCGCCAGTCGTCAACCTACAGTTGACGCATGAGCAAACCCGTCACCATCTCCAACCCCGTCCGCCTCGACGACCTCATCGGTGCGATCAAGAAGGCTCATACCGAACCGCTCGAGCAGTTGATCGACGCCGTGATCGCCGCCGACGCCCTCGGCGAGATCGCCGACCACCTGATCGGTCATTTCGTCGACCAGGCCCGACGCTCGGGCGCCTCCTGGACCGACATCGGCACAGCCATGGGCGTCACCAAACAGGCAGCCCAGAAGCGGTTCGTGCCAAAGGTTCCCGATTTCGACCCGGCCACACTCGACCCCAACGCCGGATTCGGCCGATTCACCCCGCGGGCCCGCAATGTCGTCGTGGTCTCCCAGAACACCGCACACGCAGCCGGTAACGCCGAGATCACCCCCGAGCACCTGCTGCTGGCACTGTTCGCCGAACCCGACGGACTCGCCGCCAAACTCCTTGCCAACCAAGGCATCACCGCCGAAACCGCCCGGGCCGCCATCACGCTCCCCCCGCCCGCGGGGACTGTCCCGGCTCTCATCCCGTTCAATGCGGGTGCCAAGAAGGCGCTGGAACTGACATTCCGCCAAGCACTTCGACTCGGCCACAACTACATCGGCACCGAGCACATCCTGCTCGCCCTGGCCGAGGCCGAAGGCGAAGACGGCCCACTGCACCGGCTCGGCGCCGACCCCGACCGGTTCGAGACCGAGCTGACCGCGGCCCTGGCACAGTTCACCACCGGCAGTCAGGACAACACCGAGGACTGAGCGGGGAATGAAACCGCCGGCGCAACCGTAGAACCTGACGTGTTACTCAACGACGCCGCACGCGATTTCATCGGCGCAGGGGCCGACGCCACGCTCGTGACCCTGAACCCTGACGGCAGCCCGCAGGTCACCCTGGTCTGGGTGGCGCTGCAGTCCACCCCGGACGGCGACGAGCTCGTCACCGCGCACCTGGCCGAACACAAAAAGGTCCGTAACGTCCGTCGGGACCCACGTGTCGCCCTGACGATCGTCGATCCGGGTCGGGTGGGCGAGGCGATGCGCCCGTACCTGTCGATCACCGGCACCGCCCGCGTCGTCGAGGGCGGCGCACCGGAACTCCTCAGGGGACTGGCGCAGATCCTCGCCGCCCCCGGCGTTCCGTTCCCACCCGAGGACGCGCCGCCCGGTTGGCTCACCCGCATCCGGATCGACAAGGTCGGCGGCGTCGGTCCCTGGGTGTCCTGAGCCCATCCGGCTGTAACACGTTTCAGTCTGTGCGATCATGCCTGGCATGCCTCGCTGGTTTGCGCTCATGTTCACGGCCTTGGTGGTGGCGGCCACCGCCCTGGTTACCCCGACGGCGGCCTCGGCCGAAAGCACACCGATCGGCAACATCGGCGACACGCTGCGCGTCGAGACCGCCAACGGCATCGTCGCCGACGTCACCGTGCACGACGTGCTCGCCAGCGACGTACCGCCCGGCTGGGGCTGGAACGGTTCGCCGCGGTGGCGCGCACAGGGCGGCCCGTGGCGGGCTCCGATCACGGTGACCACCGTCGCGGCACCCAACCCGTACGCGATGGCGCTGGCGTTCACGTTCAACGGCGTCACGCCCTACGCCGACGCATACGCGCCCAAACACACCGATGCGCCCAACCGACTCGAAGCAGCACTGCGCAACGCACCGCCTGGTGCCACCGTCAACGGCGACGTCTACTGGGACGTCTATCGGGCACTGGTCACCAACGTGGTGTTGACCGACACCAAGACCGGCGCACACCTGGCGCAGTGGAATCTGTGGCAGCCGGGCGCGCCCCTGCCCTGATAACCGACGAGCGCTCGCGCGAGGACCCATGGAGATAGCGCGTGCCACGGCGAGCGACCTCGCGGAACTCGCCGTGGTCGCGGCCGCCACTTTTCCACTGGCCTGTCCCCCCTCGGTGACACCGGACAACATCGCCGCATTCATCGCTGAAACCCTGTCCGAGGAACACTTCGGCGACTACCTCACCGATCCGAACCGGATCGTGCTGGTGGCCCGCGACACCTCGATCACCGGCTACGCCATGCTGATTCACGGTGTTCCCGAGGACGCCGATGTGCAGCGGGCGGTGAGGCAACGCCCCGCGCTCGAACTGTCCAAGTTCTACGTGCTGCCCGATCGCCACGGCGGCGGTGCGGCCCGGGCCCTGATGGCCGAGATCCTGCAGACCGCCGCCGATTCCGGCGTCGGCTGTGTATGGCTGGGGGTCAACCAGGAGAACCGGCGTGCCCTGCGCTTCTACGCCAAGAACGGTTTCACCGTCAGCGGCACCAAGACCTTCCGGCTCGGGACCGGTGTGGAGAACGACTACGTGATGGTGCGGCCGGTCGCACCGCCGAACTAGGCCGTCTTCTGCGCGGCGGCGGTCAACGCCAGCAGGCGCGAGGTAGCCCGCAGGTACTTCTTCCGGAAACCGCCGGCCATCATCTCCGGGCTGAAGATGGTGTCCAGCTTGGTCCCTGACGCCAGCACCGGGATGCCCGCGTCGTAGAGCCGGTCGGTCAGCGCCACCAACCGCAGCGCCACGCTCTGATCCTCGATCGGGTGCACCCCGGTGATGAAGACCTCGGTGACACCCTCGATCAGCGCGTGATAGCGCGACGGATGCATGGTTGCCAGATGCGCACACAGCACGTCGAAGTCGTCGAGGGTCGCGCCGGTGACACCATCGGCCCGCTGCGCCACGTCCTCGTCGGACAACGGCTCGGGGGCCGGCGGCAGGTCACGATGCCGGTAGTCGGGGCCCTCGATCCGGACGGTGGTGAAGATCTGGGCCAGCGTGTTGATCTCGCGCAAGAAGTCCTGGGCGGCGAACCGGCCCTCACCCAGCTGCTCGGGCAGTGTGTTCGAGGTGGCCGCGATCGACACGCCGCGCTCCACCAACGCCGAGAGCAACCGCGAGATCAACGTGGTGTTGCCCGGGTCGTCGAGCTCGAACTCGTCGATGCACACCACCGAGTAGTCGGAGAGCAGGTCGATGCACTCGTTGTAACCGAACACACCGGCCAGCTGGGTCAGCTCACCGAAGGTGGCGAACGCGGTCGGGGCATCGCCCTGCGACAGCGTGTAATACGTGGAGGCCAGCAGGTGGGTCTTGCCGACACCGAACCCACCGTCCAGGTACAGGCCAACCCCGGGCAGCACCTCACGCTTGCCGAACAGCTTCTTCTTTCCGGCCCGCCGAACTGCGGCCTGTTCACAGAAACTGCGGCAGGATTGCACCGCCGCGGCCTGGGACGGTTCGGCCGGATCAGGGCGGTAACTGTCGTAGCTGACGTCGGCGAACGTCGGCGGCGGAATCAACTGTGCGACCAACCGCTCCGGCGTGACGGTGGGATGACGATCGGCGAGATGAGCGACGCCGCTGGACCCGTGCATTCAGGCAGCGTAACGACGTGCTCCAATTCAGTTCATGTCCGATCACACCGCCGGGACAGACCTGACCGTGCTGGGAAACGTCGACAAAATCGCCGACGGACAGCTGGCCGACTACTACGCCTACCCCGATGACCTGCAACGATGTTGGGTCCGAGGCAACATGATCAGCAGCCTCGACGGCGGCGCCACCGAGGACGGTAAGTCCGGTGGTCTGGGCGGGCCGGGCGACCGGGCTGTGTTCAATCTCATGCGCCAGACCGCCGACGTCATCCTGATGGGCGCGGCGACGGTGCGGATCGAGAACTACTCCGGTGTGCAGCTGTCAGTGGCACAACGGCAGGAACGCCAACGACGCGGACAGGGCGAAGTGCCGCCGATCGCCGTCGTCACCGCCTCAGCCGCGTTCGACCACGACGCCAAGTTCTTCACCCGCACCGAGACGCCACCGCTGATCCTCACCGCCACAAAGACCGTCGCCGACGCGCGCCGCCGACTCGGCGCGGTCGCCGAGGTGCTCGACGCCTCCGGAGCGGACCCGACCCGCGTCGACCCGGCCGTGGCATTGCGAATCCTCGCCCAACGCAAGCTCTTCCGGGTGCTGACCGAGGGCGGCCCGTCGCTGCTGAGCCTGCTGATCGAAAGCGATCTACTCGACGAGTTGTGCCTGACCGTGGCACCGATCATGGTCGGCGGGGTGGCCCGGCGCATCGCGACGGGTCCGGGCCAGGCGCACACCCGGATGCGGCCCGCACACCTGCTCACCGACGACGACGGCTACCTGTACACCCGCTACGTCCGCGCGTAGAGGCGCCGACGAGCGCTCGCGCGAGGAGCATCGAAACCGACGAACGCTCGCGCGAGGAGCATCACAACTGTCGCTACTGTGGTCAGCATGCGTCATCAGCTGGTGAAAGCCCTGAGGAGGTCGGCGGTCGCCGCTCCCGTCCTGTCACTACTGCTCACCGCATGTTCACCTCTGCTTGCCGCTGATCCGCGCTATGCCACCAACTCCGGCGCTCACCCGCAGGGACAGCCCGAGACCACCTCGGCAGCCCCACCCGGGCCCCCAGGCATCGAAGCACCCAAGAACGACCTGTCGTGGCGGGACTGCACCCCGCGGGTGTTCAACGGCGCCGGCATCCAGCCGCTACCTGACATCACGCTGGACTGCGCGACCTACGATGCAGACCTCGACTCGATCAACGGAGCCACCGGCACGCTCAGCATCGGCGTGGTGCGGGCGCGCTCCTCGCAGACCCCGCCCGATGCCGGCCCGCTGGTGATGACCACCGGATCCGATATCCCCACTTCGGTGCAGCTGCCGACGTGGCTGGCGCGCTCGGGAACCGACATCCTCAAATCGCATCCCATCGTCGCGGTGGACCGGCGCGGCATCGGCATGTCCGGCGCGGTGGATTGCCGCGACGTCTACGACCGTCAGGAAATGCTGGACCAGACACAGTTTCAGGCCGGCGACGATGCGGTGGCCAACCTCGGTGCGGTCACCATGACCGCGACCACCAGTTGCACCGACACGATCGCCCCCGGCGACTCGGCCTACGACAATTCGCACACCGCCGAAGATCTGGAACGGCTGCGCAGCACCTGGGACGTGCCCACTCTCGCGCTGCTGGGCGTCGGCAACGGTGCCCAGGTGGCACTTGCCTACGCCGGTTCGCACCCCAACAAAGTGTCCCGGCTGATCCTGGACTCCCCGCTACCGTTGGCAATCGGTGCCGAGGCCGCGGCCGAGCAACGCGTCAAGGGTCAGCAGGCCGCACTGGACGCGTTCGCCGCGCAGTGCGTGGCCACCAACTGCCCGCTGGCGCCGGATCCAAAGGGGGCCGTCGACGCACTGCTGGCCGAAGCCCGGGCCGGCCGCGGCCCCGGTGGGGCCTCGGTGGCCACCCTGGCCGACGCGATCACCACGGGGCTGGGTTTCCCACAAGGTGACCGGGTGGCGGCCACCAACAACCTGGCGGGCGCCCTGGCCGCGGCGCGCGCCGGTGACGCCGGCCCGATCTCGGGCCTCATCACCCAGGCCGACAACCTGCGCCAATCCGACGGGCAATTCGTCAACTCGTGCAGCGACGCACTCAACCGGCCCACCCCGGACCGCGTCCGCGAACTGGTGGTCGCCTGGGGCAAGCTCTACCCGCAGTTCGGCACGGTCGGTGCGCTGAACCTCGTCAAATGCCTCAACTGGCCAAGCGGCACCGCACCGAAAGACCCGCAGAACCTCAAGATTCCGGTGCTGCTGCTCGGCGTACACAACGATCCGATCGTCGGCAATGAGGGCGTCGCCGCCGTTGCCGCGACCATCATCAACGCCGGCGCCAACAACCGGCGGGTGATGTGGCAGGGCATCGGCCACGGTGCCAGCATCTACACCGCGTGTGCGCTCCCGCCCCTGACGAGTTACCTCGACAGCGGCAAACTGCCCGAGACCGACACGTACTGTCCTGCCTGACGCCGGGCTCGATCGGCGTCGGTGTACGGTTCGCTGGTGGCCGAAGCAGAACCCCCGACCAATTCAGTCAGAGTCGGTCTTCTGAACTCCTTCCGTCCCCGCACCTCAGCGCCGAGCACCGGTTCGGTGCTGCGCTCGGTGTTGTGGCCGATCGCGATCATGTCGATCATCCACCGCAGTTACGTGCTGGCCACCAACGGTTACATCACCGATGACTTCGGTCCGGTGTACCGCGCGGTCTCGAATTTCCGTCGGCACTGGGCCATCTACAACGAGCACTTCAACTTCGTCGATCCGCACTACCTGTACCCGCCCGGCGGCACTCTGCTGCTGTCTCCGTTCGGGTTCCTGCCGGAGTTCGCGTCGCGCTTCTGGTTTGTCGCGTTCAACACGGTGGCCGTCATCATCGCCGCCTGCCTTCTGGTACGGCTGTTCAATTTCTCCCTGACCTCGGTGGCGCTGCCGGCCCTGCTGCTGGCCATGTTTTGCACCGAATCGGTCACCAACACACTGGTTTTCACCAACATCAACGGCTGCATCCTGCTAGGCGAGGTGCTGTTCTTCTGGTTCCTGCTCAAGGGCGGCACCCGCAACGAACTGCTGGCCGGGGCGGCGATCGGCCTGACGCTGGTGGTGAAGCCGTCACTGGCGCCCCTGCTGCTGTTGCCGTTGCTCAACCGTCAGTGGCGCACCATGATCACCGCGTTCGGCGTGCCCCTGGTGTTCAACGCCGTGGCCTGGCCACTGTCGGCTGACCCGATGGGCTTCGTGCGCAACACGGTGCCCTACATCTTCGAGACCCGTGATTACTTCAACTCCTCGATCCAGGGCAACGGCGTCTACTACGGCCTGCCGATCTGGCTGATCCTGGTGCTGCGACTGACGGCGGCCGTACTTGCGGTTGTCAGCCTGTGGCTGCTGTACCGCTACTACCGCGAGCGCGACCAACTGTTCTGGATGCTTACCTCATCGGGCGTGCTGCTGATCGCCTGGTGGCTGGTGCTCGGGCTCGCCCAGGGCTACTACTCGATGATGCTGTTCCCGTTCCTGATGACGGTCGTGCTGCCGAACTCGGTGATCCGTAACTGGCCGGCCTGGCTGGGGGTCTATGGGTTCATGACGATGGACCGCTGGCTGTTGTGGCGCTGGCCGACCACCGGCCGGTTCCTGGAGTACATGAAGATCACCTACGGCTGGTCACTGTTGTTGGTCGTGGTGTTCTGCGTGCTGTACTTCCGCTACCTGGACGCCAAGCAGGACGGCAGGCTCGATGAGGGCATCGACCCGCCGTGGCTGAGCCGTCCCAAGGAAGCCGAATCAGTCTGACGTGAACTGCATGACCTGACCCGCCAGCCGGGTCCGGGTCTGCATCGCCAGCCCGTGCTGCGCGCAGACCTCGTCGAGTTCATCGGGATTCACCAGCCGGAACGGCGACCGGTCGAGCCGATGGATCGCCGTCGCCACCGGCGTGCGGGTCAGGTCATAGCCGGTGAACACACCGCCGGGCCGCAGCACCCGGGCGATCTCGGCTATTGCCTTCTCCCAGTCCACGATGTGGTGCAGCATCAGGCAGCTGAGCACCGAATCGAACGAGTCGTCGGAGAACGGCAGATCGGTGGCATCGGCCCCACGCACGGTCACACCTGGAAACGCCTGCAGCCGGCGGGCCGCGGTGCGCACCATCGCCGGGTCGAAGTCTGTAGCGGTGATGGCCAGCTCCGGATTGGCCTGCCGCAGCCGGGCCGCGATATCGCCACTGCCCGAACCGATTTCGAGAACATCACGGCCCAGGCGATCGACCGGGATGCTACCGAGCACGGCCTGCCCGGTTCCGCCCCGCCACAGCGCCGTCTTGCAGAATGCGCGCTCGATCTGTGACATTGCCGGCATGTGAGCTCCCGTCCTCGATGTGCTGATACTCCACCCTGACCGGTTGTCGCCGTCAACGCTTGTACCGATCGGTCGTATGAGAGATTGAGGTGATGAGCGAGGACCGCGCCGCATGGTCAGGTGCATTGGCGGTCGTCGCGGGCGCCTTGTGTTACACCGGCACGTTGTCCGACGCGCAGCGACATCACCACGCGGCCGCCCAGGTGGTGCGGGCGTGGGCAGGTCCGTTCGAGCTGGCCGATGCGCACGGACGCCGGGAGGTGACCTCCGCTGCGGTCATCCCATCCGGGCGTGAGCATTCGATACGGATCCTCACCCCCACATCGGGGATGCTGGTCTTCCTCGACCCGAGCGTCTTCAGCCGTACCGCCCCCGACAGTGACGACGTGGCCGAATGGGTGGCGACCGGTCGCGAACTTCCCTGCTGGACAAGCCCGTTGCCACCCGAACAGCTGCTCGACGAGCTGATGGCCGCCCCGCCCACCGGATACGCCCGGCCGACGGCAGACGTCTGGCACGCCAGCGTGCTCGCCGCGGTCGAGTTGATCCCGCGCCTGCTTCCGGACCCGGTCCGGCTCACCGACGTCGCACAACAGGTCGGACTGTCACCGAGCCGGCTCGGTCGGCTGTTCAATGGACAGGTGGGACAGTCGTTTCCGACGTACGTGCGCTGGGCGCGCCTACGCTGCGCGGTGGAAGCCCTGCGCGACGGGGCATCGCTCACCGACGCAGCCCATGCGGCCGGGTTCACCGACAGCGCGCACGCCAACCGGGTCTGTCACGAGATGTTCGGAATGGCACCGAGCCAGGCCAGCCGAGAACTGGTGTGGGCGTAGAGGGCGATCTGTCCGATCGCCGCGGGCGAGACCAGTGGCGCCGACCACCGGGCAGAACGTAGCTTGGGAATATGACGACCGAGGGCCCCAAGGTGCAACTGACCGACGACGAGTGGCGCGAAAAGCTCACCCCCGAGGAGTTCGCGGTGCTGCGCCGGGCCGGCACCGAGCGCCCTGGCGTCGGTGAGTACACCGACACCAAGACCGAAGGGGTGTACGAGTGCCGGGCCTGCGGCGCCGAGCTGTTCCGCAGCACCGAAAAGTTCGAATCCCACTGCGGCTGGCCGTCGTTCTTCGACCCGGCCGATTCGGCGGCGGTGATCCTGCGGTCGGATACCTCGCTGGGCATGCGCCGGGTCGAGGTGCTCTGCGCCAACTGCCACAGCCACCTGGGGCATGTTTTCGAGGGCGAGGGCTATCCCACCCCGACCGATCAGCGGTACTGCATCAACTCCATCTCACTGAAGCTGGTGCCCAAGACGGAATGACGCCGGGCCTCAGTCCGCGCGCGTGGCGTGCACCTCCCAGAACGGCATGTGCACCCGACCGTCGACCAGCCACGGCTCGATCACCCGCAACCGCTCCAGAAGCGGGGTCATCTGGTCGGCCATGTCGGGATTGCGGGCCGCCATCATCTCGAAGACCTCGACGCTGACGTTGCCCTGGTAAGTGGTCGTGCCCAGATAGGTGATCTCCCAACCGGCATCGGGAAGCACCCCGCGGAAATCGTCGGCCGTCATCGATCGCGGCATCTTGAAGCCGTTGACGGTGTGCTCACCGAACTCGTACATGTACAGCCGCGCACCGGGTTTGGTGGCCCGGTGCAATGCCCGCGCGTACGAGTTCTGCAGCTCGGGTTCATCGGTGAAGACGTGATAGAAGGCGGTGTCGACGACAGTGTCGAACTTCCCTTCCAGGCCCTCCAGCTTGGTGGCATCGGCCACCCGGAAGTCCACCGTCACCCCGGCGTTCTGCGCGTTCTGCCGAGCCCGCTCGATGGCGGCCGGGGACGCGTCGATACCCGTCGCCGACAAGCCTTTTGACGCGTAGTGGATGGCATGGTGACCGGGCCCGGTGCCAGGATCGAGAACTTCGCCCTTGACGGCGCCCAGCGCGACGAGTTGCTGCACGACCGGCTGCGGCCCACCGATGTCCCACGGTGTGGCGGCGGGCAGTCCGTGCGCCGTCCGCTCGTCGCGGTACATCTCTTCGAAGCGATCGGATTCTTGCGGAGCAGTCATGTCCGCGAGGGTAGACCCGCTAGCCGAAATCCCTGGTCAACTCCTATGCCGAGCAGACACAAAACTGCCCATTTTCGCGGGGAAATGGACAGTTTTGTGTCTGCTCGCGCAAGGGAGAAGCTACGGCAGTTTGGCGACCAGATCCTCGACGCTGACCCGCGGGCCGGTGAAGAACGGCGTCTCCTCGCGGGTGTGGCGACGGGCATCGGTGGCCCGCAGGTCACGCATCAGGTCGACGATGCGGTGCAGCTCGGGCGCTTCGAAGGCCAGGATCCACTCGTAGTCGCCGAGCGCGAAGGCCGGCACCGTGTTGGCCCGTACGTCCTTGTAGCCGCGGGCGGCCATGCCGTGCTCGGACAGCATGCGGCGGCGCTCCTCGTCAGGCAGCAGGTACCACTCGTAGGACCGCACGAACGGGTACACGCAGACGTAGTTGCCCGGGTCCTCGCCGGCGATGAACGCGGGCACGTGGCTCTTGTTGAACTCGGCCGGCCGGTGCAGGGCCACGCCGCTCCACACCGGGTCGCTGATCCGGCCCAGCGCAGTGGTGCGCCGGAAGTCCGAGTAGGTCGCCTGAAGCGCCTCGATGGTCTCGGCGTGGGTCCAGACCATGAAATCGGCGTCGGCCCGCAGGCCGGCCACGTCGTACACGCCGCGCACGACCACACCACGCTCTTCCTGGGTCTTGAAGAACGACGCCGCCTCGTCGGTCACCTGGGTGCGTTCTTCGCCCAGTTCCCCGGGGTTCACGGCGAACACCGAGAACATCAGGTAGCGGATGGTGGAGTTCAGTTCGTCGTAGTCGAGCTTGGCCATGCGCCTATCGTGCCACGCCGCCGCGCACCACTTTCGCGGCCGCCCGAGTGGCGGTGCCCACACATGCCGGCACCCCGATCCCGTCGAGATAACCGCCGGCCACCGCGAGCGTCGGGGGCAACCCGGCGCGCAGTTCGGCGACCAATTCACCATGGCCCGGCCCGTACTGCGGCATCGCGTCGATCCAGCGGTGCACATGGCTGTCCACCGGATCCACGGTGACACCGAACAGCGTGTTCAGATCGCGCGCCGACCACGCCAGCAGATCCTCATCGCCGGTGTTGGCCGCCATACCGTCGCCGTAACGGCCGAAGGACAGCCGCACCATCTCGACGTTCCCGCGCCGGCCCCACTTGCGTGAGGACATCGTGATCGCCTTGGCGTTGAGACGCTCCCCCGCGGCCACGAGCACACCGGATTGCTGCGGCAGCGGTGTCCCGCCCGGCAGCGCCAGGGCCACTACCGCCGCCGACGCCACCCGGATGCGGCGGGCCGCAGCGGCCGTCTGCGGCGCGATGTGCTCGATCAGCGAGGGCAGGTGCGGCGCCTGGACCGCCAGCAGAACCCCGTCGGCGTACCAGCTCGCCCCCTCGTCGTCGAGCACCGACCAGCCGGGTCCGCGGCGATCCACCCGCACCGCGGTGACCTGGGCCCACCGCACATCGGCCCGGCGGCGCAACTCCTCGAGCAGCACGGTGTAGCCGCCGTCGACCGCGCCGAACACCGGTGCGGTGGACGGCGGCGGCAGCGCCTCGCGCACCGCCTCGGTGAGGCTACGGGCCCCGCGGTCCAACGCGGCAGCCACCGACGGCACCGCCGAACGCATCCCGATCGTGGCCGATGACCCGGCGTACACACCGGTGAGCAGCGGGTCGACGGACCGCGTCACCACCTGCGGGCCGAATCGGTCACCGACCAACTCGGCGACTGACGGATCGGCGCCCGGGGTCCAGTTCAGTGGCCGGGCCCGCTCGTCGAGGATGCGCGCCACGGTCTCGTCGTCCACGAGCCCGAGCAGCGACGACGCCTGCGCCGGAATGCCCTGCACGGTGCCTTGCGGCAACTGATGGAGCCGCGCGCCGCTGTAGATCAGCGGACGGGTGCCGGTAGGACTGAGCCGGCGCCCGGCCAGCCCCAGCTCACCCAGCAGATCGAGCATCTCGGGCCTGCGCACGATGAATGCCTCGGCGCCGACATCGAACGGCTGCCCGCCGACCCTCTCGGTGCGCAGCACGCCGCCGAGCCGGTCAGCCGGATCCAGCAGCGTGATCTGCGCCCGGGGCCCGGCCGCGAGCCGCAACCGATACGCCGCGACGAGACCTGAAATCCCGCCGCCGACAACACAATAGGTAGCACTCACAGGGAGTGCACCAGGGTCACCGCCTCGGTGATGATGCCGGGGTCGGTCGCCGGCAGCACACCGTGGCCCAGGTTGAAGACGTGACCGGCAGCTCCCGCGGCCACCGCGGCCTGCCCGTCGTCGACCACCCGACGCACCGCCGCCTCGGCCACCGGCCAGCCCGCCAACAACACCACCGGATCCAGGTTGCCCTGCAGGGCGGTGCCCGGCTTGACCCGCGCCGCGGCATCCACCAGCGACGTGCGCCAGTCCACCCCGACCATGGTGGCCGGTGCCGAACCCAACGCCTCCGACATCGCCCCCAGCAGTTCTGCGGTGCCGACGCCGAAGTGCGTCATCGGCACGCCGGCCGCGGCCATGGTGGCGAACACCCGGGTGGTGTGCGGAAGCACGTAGGTGCGGTAGTCGGCCAGCGACAGCGTCCCGGCCCAGGAGTCGAACACCTGAACGGCATCCACCCCCGCGTCGACCTGGGCCTGCAGGAAGGCGATGGTCAGATCGGTCAGCGAGGACATCAGGGCGTGCCAGGTGGCCGACTCCCCCAGCATCATGGCCTTGGTGCGTTCGTGGTGACGGCTCGGACCCCCCTCGACCAGGTAAGAGGCCAGCGTGAACGGGGCGCCCGCGAAGCCGATCAGCGGCACCTCGCCCAGCTCGCGCACCAGCATCGAGACCGCTTCGGTGACGGGCGAAACCTGTGCCGGATCAAGGGGCTTCATGCCTTCGACATCAGCCGTCGTCCGGATCGGCTGTTCGATCACCGGGCCGACGTCCGGGACGATGTCGAGGCCGATCCCGGCGGCCTTCAAAGGCACCACGATGTCGGAGAACAGGATCGCGGCATCCACGCCGTGCCTGCGCACCGGCTGCAGCGTGATCTCGCAGACCAGTTCGGGGTCGAAGCAGGCCTCCAACATGCGGTGCTGGGCACGCAGCGCCCGGTATTCCGGCAACGATCGGCCGGCCTGCCGCATGAACCACACCGGCACACGGTGCGGGGTGCGGCCACTGGCGGCGGCAAGGTAGGGGGATTCGGGCAGCTCCCGGCGGGTACTCATCGGCTCCTATGGTGCCACGAGCCCGCTGACGCGGGCCGTTGCCGGTTCGTGACGGCCTCACTCCGGCGCGCCTGCGAACCGTCCTCGCCTTATCAGCTAGCGTCAGATGCCGTGACCTCTGCCGAACCGGCCCAGTTCCGGACGGCGGTGGCGGCGATGAGCGCCACCACCGTACGGCCGGAAATCGAGCTGGGTCCGATACGACCGCCCCAGCGGCTGGCGCCCTACAGCTACGCGCTGGGCGCCGAGGTTCGGCACCCTGAGACAACGGTTGTCCCGGAGCGTTCCGAGGGTGACGCCTTCGGGCGGTTGATCCTGCTGCACGACCCCGACGGCACCGAGGCCTGGGACGGCACCATGCGGCTGGTCGCCTATATCCAGGCCGACCTGGACTCCACCGAAGCCGTCGACCCGCTCCTGCCCGAGGTCGCCTGGAGCTGGCTGGTGGACGCCCTGGAAGCGCGCGCCGAGCACGTGACCGCCCTGGGCGGCACCGTCACCGCCACCACCTCGGTGCGCTACGGCGACATCTCCGGCCCGCCACGGGCACACCAGCTCGAGCTGCGGGCCTCCTGGACCGCCACCGATCTGGAGTTGGGTCCGCACGTGGAGGCATTCTGCGAAGTTCTCGAGCACGCCGCCGGGTTACCGCCCAGCGGCGTCACCGACCTGAGCTCCCGTACGCGCGCATAAAAGATGATGAACGAGGACCCTCAAGTCTCATCCGGCCTGGAAGCTGCCGAGCCCGAAGAGGGCGAAGAGGCCGAATCAACCCCGCTGCTCTCCCCCGCCGACGGGGTGCCCGAGCTCTGCGTCACCGCCGGTGAAATATCATCTGCAGCAGCGTCTCTGGCGAAAGGCAGCGGTCCGTTCGCGATCGATGCGGAACGCGCATCGGGCTTTCGCTACTCGAACCGCGCGTACCTGGTGCAGATCCGCCGCTCCGGCTCCGGCACCGCACTGATCGATCCGGTCAACCACGGCGGCTCACCCATCGACGCAATGGCGCCGGTAGCCGATGCCCTGTCGCAGGACGAATGGGTGCTACACGCCGCCGATCAGGACCTGCCGTGCCTGTCGGAGATCGGCCTGCGCCCGGGCAAGCTGTACGACACCGAATTGGCCGGCCGGCTGGCCGGTTTCGAGCGGGTCAACCTGGCCGCGATGGTGCAGCGGTTGCTCGGCCTGCAGTTGATGAAGGGCCACGGTGCCGCCGACTGGTCCAAGCGCCCGTTGCCGGCCGAATGGCTCAACTATGCCGCCCTGGACGTCGAGGTGCTGGTGGAACTGCGCGACGCGATCGCCGCAGTACTCGAAGAGCAGGGCAAAACCGATTGGGCAGCACAGGAATTCGAGTATCTGCGCACCTATGTCGCACAACCCACGCGGCGTGACCGCTGGCGGCGCACCTCCGGTATCCACAAGGTGCGCAACCCGCAGACACTGTCTGCCGTACGCGAGTTGTGGACCACCCGCGACACGATCGCCCGCGGTCGCGACATCGCGCCCGGCCGGATCCTGCCCGACGCCGCGATCATCAACGCCGCCACGAGTGACCCCAAGACGATCGACGAACTGACCGCACTACCGGTGTTCGGCGGCTCCAAACAGCGCAAGAGCGCGAAGGTGTGGCTGGACGCGCTGGCCCGGGCCAGGGACAACACCGACCCGCCCGAGGCCAATGACGCTCAGAGCGGCCCGCCGCCGGCGGCGCGATGGGCCAGGCGCAAACCGGAAGCCGCGGCCCGCCTCGAAGCCGCCCGGGCCGGCCTGGCCGAACTGTCGCAGCGGGTCTCGGTGCCCGCCGAAAACCTCATCACCCCGGAAGTGGTGCGCCGCCTGTGCTGGGATTGGCATCCGGTCGGCGACGTGGCCACCGCAGTGGAGGAGTTCCTCGTCGAGGCCAATGTCCGTCCGTGGCAGCGGGTACTGACGGTGCCGGTGCTGACCGCCGCCCTCAGTACCGACTGAACCGCCGACGATTCACCCGCCCACGCGGTCGATGTGGGCCAGGAAATGCGTCAGGACTCCCTGCGGATCCTCGATCTGCGGCCAGTGCGCGATGTCTTCAGGCAGCATCACAATGTCGGGATCGGGAATGACCTCGAGGTAACGCTTGGCCATGTGCCGCCCCGAGTTCGGGTCCGACGGCCCGTCGATCAGCCGCATCGACACTTCAGTCTCCCGCATGGCCCGCACCCACCGATTGCGGTGCGTGTAGCGGTCGTTGACGAACCGGCCGACTTTGTGGACGACCCGCTTGCCGTCGTTGTATTCCAGGATCTGGTGGAACTTCTCCATCAGCTCCGGCGACGGTTTGGTTCTCACCCCAAACATCTCCCTGATGGTGGGCTCCACGAGCCGGCGCGACAACCGGCTGCCCTGCAGCGGACTCATGATGTCGCCCAACGGGGTTCGTGACATCACCTTCTGAAGCAGCCGAGGAGTGTAGGCCTCGTTGAACAGCCCGCCGTTGAGCCAGGTGATCGACTCGATGTCCAGTGCCCCGTAGGACCGGTCGCCGAATTCGTGCCGGGCCAGCATTTCCTGACCGACCGAATCACCCAGGTCGTGAGCCAGAATGTGGGCAGTACCGACACCGAGGTGATCCAGCAGCGCCTCGTGCATGTCGGCGTGGTCGGACACCGTGTACCCGTAGGCGACCGGCTTGTCGGAGAACCCCATCCCGATCATGTCCGGCGCGATGACGGTGAACCGGTCGGTCAACGTGGGCCAGATCAGCGACCAGTCCCAGGAGTTGAACGGATAACCGTGGATGAGAAGGAGATTCGGTCCGCTTCCCTCGACCCGGTAGAAGATGTCGAAGCCCAGGTAGTCGAAGAACTGCCCGGCGTCCTTCCAGTTCTGCAATTCGGCGTCCATGTCTGCAACTTAGGCGGTGGCGGACGTTCGCGGTGAATTCGCGCGTGTTCGGAGCCGGACCGGAATAACGTCAGTACAGTGGCGCAGTCGAAAGAAACCGAAGCGGAGCAGGAGCGGGAGCGCTTCGCCGACCGGGTCCTGAGGATCGCCGAGGACGCGGTCTACTGGTCGATCGCCGTCCTGCTACTCGCCGGGTCGGCCGTGCTGATCGCCGCGCAGGTCAACACCTTGCTGCGACTGGGTAGCAGCCCGGCCACCCCCATCATGCTGGAACTGTTGGACGGCCTGCTGCTGGTCTTCATCTTTGTGGAACTGCTCTATGCGGTGCGCACCTCACTGCGATCTCGCGAACTCGTCGCAGAGCCGTTCCTGATTGTCGGCATCTTGGCCTGCATCAAAGAAATCGTGGTGGTGTCGGTGGACGCGGCCAAGTTGCTCGACAAAGGGCCGGAGTTCGCCCGCGCCATCGTTCAGGTCGGCGTGCTCGGCGGCCTGGTACTCGTCCTGGCAATCGCCATCTTCGTACTGCGGCTGCAGCACCGCGGCGCCGACCACATGCGCGACAAGCCGGACGACGACTGCTAGTCGACCTGGTGGCTGACTTCCCGCTCGCCCACCGGTGCACCGATCGCGGCGATCCACCCGGTGATCTGGCGAGCGATGTGCTGGTCGGTCAGACCGACCGCGGCCAGCACCTCCCCACGCGAGGCGTGCTCCTGGAACACCTGCGGGACACCGAGATCCCGGCACGGCACGTCGATCTCGGCGTGGCGCAGCGCGGCCGACACCGACGAGCCGATGCCGCCGTGCACGCCGTTGTCCTCGATCGTCACCACCAGTTTGTGACGGCGGGCCAGCTGACCGACGGCTTCCGGAACCGGTAGCACCCAGCGCGGATCCACCACCGTGACACCGATGCCCTGATTGCGTAGCCGCTCGGCGACCGCAAGCGCCATCGACGCGAACGAGCCAACTGCCACGAGCAGCACGTCCTCGGTCAAACCCTCCGAGGGGACGGCGAGCACGTCAACTCCACCGCGCCGCTGAAGCGCCGGAATATCTTCGCCCACATCACCTTTGGGGAACCGGAGGGCCGTAGGGCCGTCGTTGACCGCCAGCGCCTCCCCGAGCTCCTCCCGCAGACTGGCACCGTCACGGGGGGCGGCGACCCGGATACCCGGGATGATGCCGAGGACCGACAGGTCCCAGACCCCGTTGTGGCTGGCCCCGTCGGGCCCGGTGACACCGGCTCGGTCCAGCACCATGGTGACCGGCAGCTTGTGCAGCGCCACATCCATCATCAGCTGGTCGAACGCGCGGTTGAGGAACGTGGAGTAGAGCGCCACGACCGGATGCAGGCCACCCATGGCCAGGCCCGCCGCCGACGTCATGGCGTGCTGCTCCGCGATACCCACGTCAAAGAACCTGTCCGGGAACCGATCCCGGAACGCACTCAGCCCCGTCGGCCCCGGCATGGCCGCAGTGATCGCCACGACGTCACGCCGTTTGGCACCGACCTTGACCAGCTCGTCGGAGAACACCGACGTCCAACCGGGGGCCGAAGCCTTCGTCGGCAGTCCCGTCTCCGGGTCGATGACGCCGCAGGCGTGCATCTGATCGGCCTCGTCGTTCTCGGCATGCGCGTAGCCCATGCCCTTGCGGGTCACCACGTGCACGATCACCGGGGCATTGAAACCCCGGGCGTTGCGCAGCGCATTCTCCACCGCAGACTCATCGTGACCGTCGATCGGGCCGACGTACTTGATGCCCAGATCGGTGAACATCACCTGCGGGGCGACCGCGTCCTTGATGCCGGCCTTGATGCTGTGCATGCACTGGTAGCAGAACTCCCCGACGACGGGCAGGCCGCGCACGGCCTTGCGGCCCTCTTCCAGGATCCGCTCGTAGGCCGGCTGCAGCCGCAACCCGGCGAGGTGGTCGGCGAAGCCGCCGATGGTGGGCGCGTAACTGCGGCCGTTGTCGTTTACGACGATGACCACCG
This sequence comes from Mycobacterium sp. IDUB_9, assembly GCF_055419505.1. Taxonomy (NCBI): domain Bacteria; kingdom Bacillati; phylum Actinomycetota; class Actinomycetes; order Mycobacteriales; family Mycobacteriaceae; genus Mycobacterium; species Mycobacterium sp. IDUB_9. The sequence goes on from NZ_JBVAXU010000003.1 coordinate 433,290, forward strand.
GGCGGCCACCGGTGGCGATGTTGTTCAGCGCCTCCCAGCACATGCCGCCGGTCAGAGCGCCGTCACCGACGACGGCCACCACGTGGCGATTGCGGTGCCCGGTCAACTCGAACGCCTTGGACAGACCATCGGCATAGGACAGCGCCGTGCTGGCGTGGCTGGACTCCACCCAGTCGTGCTCGCTCTCGCTGCGCGACGGATACCCCGAGAGGCCACCCTTCATCCGCAAGCTGTCGAAATCCTGTACGCGCCCGGTCAGCATCTTGTGCACGTAGGCCTGATGACCCGTGTCGAAGACGATCGGATCGTGCGGCGAATCGAACACACGGTGCAGCGCCAAGGTGAGTTCGACGACCCCCAAGTTGGGGCCGAGATGTCCACCGGTTGCAGCGACCTTGTGGATCAGGAACTGACGGATTTCCTGTGCCAAATCAGTCAGCTCGGACTGTGACAGGTGCTGCAGATCAGCGGGACCGCGGACCTGTTCAAGCATCCAGCCAGTGTACGCACGCATGCCGCGTCAGTCCTGTCGAGGCTGATAGACATCGGGCACACCGTCATGGTCGGCATCGACGCTCTCCAGCTGGTGAATGCGGCGATATGCGGCATTGCGCGACACCAGCACCACCGACGCGAGCAGACCGGCCACCACCGATCCGGTGACCACCGCGATCTTCACGTCATCGTCGGCAACGCTGCCGTGCCCGAATGCCAGCTCACCGATGAGCAGCGACACCGTGAATCCGATCCCGGCCAACAACGCGACGCCGAGCACGTCGCGCCAGGCAATGTCCTCGTCGAGGCTCGCGTGGGTGAAGCGGGCCAACAGATACGTGGTCCCCAGCACGCCGATGGGCTTGCCGAGCACCAGGCCGGCGATCACCCCGATGGTCACCGGATGCGACAGGGCATCGGCGAAGCCCGACCATCCGCCGACCGTCACGCCGGCGGCGAAGAACGCGAACACCGGCACGGCGAATCCCGCCGAGAGCGGCCGGACGATGTGTTCGAAGTGTTGGGCTGACGCGTGGCGGCCCAGCACCGGGACGGTGAAACCGAGCACCACACCGGCCACCGTGGCGTGGACGCCACTGGCATGCACGAGTGCCCAGGCGAGAATGGCCGGTGGCAGCAGGATCCACCACTGACGCGCACCCCGCTGCACCGCGAACGCATACGCCGCTATCGGGATCAGCGCCCCGGCCAACGGTCCGAGCGCCACGTGATCGGTGTAGAAGACGGCGATCACGGTGATCGCCAGCAGATCGTCCACCACCGCCAGCGTCAACAAGAAGATCCGCAGCGCGGCGGGCAGGTGGGTGGACACCACGGCCAGTACCGCCAACGCAAACGCGATATCGGTGGCGATCGGTACCGCCCACCCGTCGATGGTCTCGGGATGGCCCGCGAACAGGTTGATCCCGACGAAAATCGCCGCGGGCACCACCATGCCGCCGACGGCTGCCGCGATGGGCAGCGCGGCACGCGCCGGGTCCCTCAGGTCCCCCGCGACGAATTCCCGTTTGAGTTCCACACCCACGACGAAGAAGAAGATCGCCAGCAGACCGTCGGCCGCCCAGGCCGACAGGCTCAGATCGAGGTGCAGCGACTGCGGGCCGACGACGAATTCCGAGAGCCGGTGATAGCCGCTCGACCACGGAGAATTGGCCCACACCAGCGCCGCGCCCGCGGCAGCCAGCAGCAACGCCCCGCCGACCGTCTCGGTGCGCAGCAGTTCGGAGACCCGCTGAAACTCCGGCCATGACCCGCGGGCCAGCAGACGTCGGCTGCTGTGTTCACGGCGATTGCTCATCGGGCTCCCTGAAATCGGCATGGACTTGAACGCCGACCAGACTTCCCGGCACACCTGCGGTTCACGCTAACAGGTGCGGTACGTGAGCAAATATCGACGAAGTCCGTGGCAGCGCCTCAAACGGGCAGTAAAACGCCGACCATCATGATTACGTAAGGTGTAGACGAAGTCGATTACTCCGGGGTGCGGGTTGAGTCCATTCGATCACTATTACGCGCGTACCGCCCTGCTTGCTGCGCAGGGCAAGCGCACCCGGATGCAGCGCCTCATCGGGGTCACCATCATCGGGTTGAGCCTGGTCCCACTGCTGTTGCTGGTCAGCCCCAAGGGTCCACACGGCGGCCTCCAGTACGTGGCAGTGGCCGTGGCCATCGGCGGGCTGACCCTGGCGCAGTGGTGGTGGCGGCGGCAATGGCCCAGCCGCACCCAGTCGTGGACCGTCGTTTCCATCGGAACGGCCTGTATCGGCGCCACCTGCATCCTGCTGGTGGACCCCGTCGTCGGCCTCATGGGTTCCAGTTCATTGAGCCTGATCACCGCCTACACGGCATTCCTGCACAGCCGCCGGGTACTGCACCTCACCTGGGTGGCCTCCGGCGCGATAGTGGCTTTCCTGGGTGTGCGGGTCGCGCTGACGGATGTCTGGCTGGGTGTGGTGGGCACGCTGGTGGCAGTGCTGGTGATCCTGAGTACCTCGGCGTTGTGCCGGATGGCCGTCGAGTTGATCGAACCCGATCGCGTCCAGCACCCGGGCGAGATCGACCCGCTGACCGGGCTGCTCAACCGCGAGGCATTCGACATGCACACCGCCACGATGCTGGGCTCCCACAGTCGCCACGACGATCAATACCTGGTGGTCGTGGCGGTCGGGATCGATGACATGGCGCTGCTCAGCGATATGGACGGTAGCCACAGCACGTTGCACGCCCGCGTCGCCGTCGCCCAGGCCATCCGCGAGACCGTGCGCCACAAGGTCCCGCTGGCGCATGTGTCCGACAGCGAATTCCTGATCGCCGACGTGTTCAAGACCAACGATCCGTCACCTCTGGTGAACCGGATCCGGATGGCCATCACCACCACGCCCATGCGGCTCACGGCCAGCATCGGCACGGCGTGCAGCCAACTGCGCCCGCTGACGGAGCTGCCCACCCAGCAGATCGTCGACGCCCTCGTGGCACTGGCCGATACCGCGATGAACCAGTCGAAGGCCCAGGGCGGCAACCGTGCCACCTACGCGCACTTCCCCACCCCGACCATGGGCCCCGACACGCAGGAGTGACCCGGGCCCGGTCCATCGGCTCAGCGCGTCAGCACCGCGATGCACTCCACATGGTGGGTGAGCGGGAAGGAATCGAACACCCGCAACTCCTCCACGGTGTAACCCTGCCGTAGATACAACCCCACGTCACGTGCGAAGGAGGCCGCCTCGCAACCGATGTGGACGACCCTCGGTACCTCGGTGGCCGCCAGCGCGTCGATCACCTCGCGGCCGGCGCCGGTGCGCGGCGGATCGAGCACCACGACGTCGGGGCGTCCTGACTCGGCAGACAGGGCCCGGCGCACCGAGTCGGTGACCACCGATACCCAGGGCAGGTCTGCCAACGCGCTGCGGGCCGCACGCGATGCTCCCCGGGACGTGTCCACGGTGAGCACCCGTCCGTCCGGCCCGACCTGTTCGGCCAGCGCGGCGGCGAAGACCCCGGCACCGCCGTACAGGTCCCATGCCGTCATGCCCGGCTGCAGCCCGGACCAATCGGCCACCAGCCCGCTGTAGAGGGCCGCTGCGCCACGGTGGGCCTGCCAGAACGCCGTCACCGGCAGCATCCACTGCCGCCCGCCGATGCGCTGCACCGTCTCGTACTCGCCCTCGATGACGCGCGTGGCATTTTTGGGACCGCCCGCGCGGCTGCCTTTGCGGCCGGTCGTCTTGGGGCCGGACTGCACGACGTGTCTGCGGCCGTCGGAATCCAGCACCGCATGCACATGGGCGCCCGGGGTCCAACGCATCTCGGCCAGTCCGTCGGTCAGCTCGGGAGGCAGTTGTGCGCAGTCGATATCGGTGACCAACTCGGCGCTGTGGTAGCGGTGGAATCCGGCCCGGCCGTCGGCGGTCGTGTCCAGCCGCACCCGGGTGCGCCAGCCGGTCACCTCACCGGTACCCACCGGTTCGGCCGCGGGAGGCTCGTCGCACTGCTCATCGCGCCAGGTGTATCCGCCCAACCTGGCCAACTGGTTGGCCACCACCGAGCCCTTGAGCCGACGCGCCGCACCCGGCTCGGCGAATGCCAGATCGCAGCACCCGGCACCGTCCACGCCGGCGATACGGCACAGCGAAGCGACCCGATCCGGCGAAGGAGCGATCACCTCGACAACCTCTGCGTGCCAATATGATCCGCGCTCATCGAGCACCCTGACCCGTACCGTCTCGCCGGGTAGTGCGTACCGGACGAACACCACCCGGCCGTCGTGGCGGGCCACGCAACTGCCACCGTTGGCCGCCGGACCCGTGGTCAGCGTCAGTTCCGTCATTCCAGGAATCCCCGGCGCGCGTCCCCCGGAGTGGCCCGAGGCTGCAGCGCCTTCAACCGCTCCGACGAACTCAATTGCCACGGAACCGATGTCACCATCACATTGGGCATGAACAGCAGCCTGCCCTTGAGCCGCAACGCGCTCTGATTGTGCAGCACCTGCTCCCACCAGTGCCCCACCACATATTCAGGGATGAACACCGTGACCACGGTGCGCGGCGATTCCTTGGTCACCCGTTTGACGTAATCCAGTACCGGCCGGGTGATTTCGCGATAGGGCGAGGCGATCACCTTCAGCGGCACGCTGATATCGCTGTCCTCCCACTGGTGCACCAGAGCGCGGGTTTCGGCATCGTCGACACTGACCGTGATGGCCTCCAGCACATCCGGCCGGGTGGCCCGCGCATAGGCCAGCGCCCGTTTTGTCGGCAGATGCAGCTTCGACACCAGCACCACCGCATGGTTGCGGCTGGGCAACACCACGTCGCCCTCGTCCTCGTCTTCCCGTTCGAGTTCGCGGGCCACGGTGTCGTAATGCTTGTGGATGAGCTTCATGGTCACGAACAAGGCGCTCATCGCCAGGATCGCGATCCAGGCGCCGGCGACGAACTTGGTCACCACCACGACCACCAGCACCGCGCCGGTAGCGGTGAGCCCGACCGCATTGATGACGCGCGAGCGCATCATGTGGCGACGTTGTGCCGGATCGGTTTCGGTGCGCAGCAATCGGGTCCAGTGGCGGACCATGCCGATCTGACTCAGCGTGAACGACACGAACACGCCGACGATGTAGAGCTGGATCAATGCGGTCACCTCGGCCCGGAACGCCACCACGAAAGCGATTGCGGCGAAGGCCAGGAACAGGATGCCGTTGGAGAACGCCAGCCGGTCACCGCGAGTGTGCAGCTGCCGCGGCAGGAAGCGGTCCTGGGCCAGGATCGAACCGAGCACGGGGAAGCCGTTGAATGCGGTGTTGGCGGCCAAAACCAGGATCAACGCCGTCACGCCGGCGATCAGGTACAGACCCACCGGGAAGTCGTGGAACACCGCATCGGCAAGCTGGGCGATCAGGGTCTTCTGGTGATAGTCCGGTGGTGCACCGATCAGCTGCTCGTGAGGCCGCTCGGCCATCTGCACGCCGGTGGCCTTGGACAGCAGGATGATGCCCATGAACAGCGTGACCGAGATCACCCCGAGAAGCAGCAGGGTGGACGCGGCGTTGCGCGACTTGGGTTTCCGGAACGCCGGCACGCCGTTGCTGATCGCCTCGACACCGGTCAGCGCCGCCGACCCGGACGAGAACGCCCGGGCCACCAGGAACACCAGTGCAAAGCCGAGTACCTCGCCGTGTTCGGGACGTATCTCGAAACCCGCGGACTCCGCGCGGAGCGGATGGTCCAGCACGTAGATCTGGAACAGCCCCCAACCCAGCATGATGTACATGCCGACCATGAACGCGTAGGTGGGAATCGCGAACGCCGTGCCCGATTCCCGCAAGCCGCGCAGGTTCATCGACGCCAGCAGCAGAATCGCCGCCACCGCGAACATCACCTTGTGCTGGGCGACGAACGGGACCGCCGAACCGATGTTCGACATCGCCGAGGACATCGACACCGCAACGGTCAGCACGTAATCCACCATCAGTGCGCTGGCCACCGTGAGGCCTGCGGTCGGCCCGAGGTTCGTGGTGACAACTTCGTAGTCACCGCCGCCGGACGGATAGGCATGCACGTTCTGCCGGTAACTGGCGATCACGATCAGCATCACGGCCGCCACTGCCAAGCCGATCCACGGAGTCAGTGAGTAGGCCGTGACTCCTGCCACCGAGAGCACCAGAAAGATTTCCTCTGGCGCATAGGCCACCGACGACAACGCATCGGAGGCGAACACCGGCAGGGCGATCCGTTTGGGCAGCAGGGTGTGAGAGAGCTTGTCGCTGCGGAACGGCCGCCCGAGGACCAGACGGCGCGTCGCCGTCGAAAGCTTGGACACGAGAGCCAAGACTAAGCCCGAACGCGGAAAGTCGTGACAAAGCGGTAGCGTTCCGGGTGCACGGATTGAGAGCAACCGCGCTTTTCTGCCACCGGAAAGGACCAACGGGTGCGTGTAGTCGTCATGGGGTGCGGCCGGGTGGGCGCGTCCCTCGCAGACAGCCTGGCCCGGATCGGCCACGAGGTCGCGGTCATCGACCGTGACAGCACCGCGTTCCACCGGCTCTCGCCGGAGTTCGCCGGTGAACGTGTGCTCGGTATGGGGTTCGACCGCGACGTGCTGCTGCGCGCGGGCATCGAGGAGGCCGGTGCGTTCGCGGCGGTGTCCTCTGGCGACAACTCCAACATCATCTCGGCCCGGGTGGCCCGCGAGACGTTCGGCGTCGAGCGCGTCGTGGCGCGTATCTACGACGCCAAGCGTGCCGCGGTCTACGAGCGGCTGGGCATCCCCACGGTGGCCACCGTGCCGTGGACCACCGATCGTCTGCTCAATGTGTTGACCAGGGAGACCGAGACCACCAAGTGGCGGGACCCGTCAGGCAACGTGGGCGTGGCCGAACTTCCGCTGCACCAGGATTGGGCCGGGCACCTGGCCACCGACCTGGAGGCTGCCACGGGCGGCCGGGTGGCCTTCATGATCCGGTTCGGCAACGGCTACCTGCCCGAACCCAAGACCGTGATCCAGGCCGGCGATCAGGTGTACATCGCCGCGGTATCCGGACACATCGCCGAGGCGCTGGCCATCGCCGCACTGCCACCGAGCGAGGACTTGGAGTCTCACTGATGAAAGTTGCCATCGCCGGGGCCGGGGCCGTGGGCCGCTCCATCGCCCGTGAGCTGCTTGAGAACGACCATGACGTGACGCTGCTAGAGCGCAACGCCGGCCACATCGACGTCGACGCCATCCCGGCCGCGCACTGGCGGCTGGGCGACGCCTGCGAGCTCACCGTGATGGAGTCGGTCAAGCTCGAGGAATTCGACGTGGTGATCGCAGCCACCGGTGACGACAAGGTCAACGTCGTGGTCAGCCTGCTGGCCAAGACCGAGTTCGCGGTTCCACGCGTGGTGGCCCGCGTCAACGATCCTCGCAACGAGTGGCTGTTCGACGAGAACTGGGGCGTGGACGTGGCGGTGTCGACGCCGCGAATGCTCGCCTCGCTCGTCGAGGAAGCCGTCGCAGTCGGCGATCTGGTGCGCCTGATGGAGTTCCGCAAGGGACAGGCCAACCTGGTCGAGATCACGCTGCCCGACGACACCCCGTGGGGCGGCAAGCCCGTCAAGCGGCTCGAGCTGCCCCGCGACACCGCGTTGGTGACGATTCTGCGTGGATCCCGGGTGATCGTGCCCGAATCCGACGACCCTCTGGAGGGTGGCGACGAGTTACTGTTCGTCGCAGTCACCGAGTCCGAGGACGAACTGCGCGAGCTGCTCTTGCGCGCAGCGCCGCGCTAAGACGGCGCTCCGGCGCAGTCGGGGCCGTCGGTGTCCTGATCCGTGTCCTGGGCATGTACGGCACGCTGCGCGGCCCGGATGGCCAGATACGTCACCAAGGCGGCGACGGCGGTCAGCGGCCAGCCCATCGCGATGCGCGCGAAGCCCAACCAGCCCGTCTCGTCGGCGTCGTACAGATACTGCTGCACCAGGAACCTCGACCCGAACACTGCGACCCAGGTGAGGGTGGCGATGTCGAATGCCGCCACCGCCTTACGTACGTCACGCCAGGCCCGGTCGTGGGTGTTGACCCAGCCCCAGATGTAGCCGACCACCGGGCGCCGGACGATCACCGACACCCCGAACAGCACGGCGTAGACCAGCGAGCTCCAGATGCCAAGCAGGAAATAGCCTTTCGACTCCCCCACCACGTAGGCGATCAGGGCGCTGACGCCCACGGCGAAGAATCCCGACACTGCGGGCTGAACGGATTCGCGGCGGATCAACCGCCAGATCAGGATCAGTGTCGCCACGCCGAGCGCGGCAACGATTGCCGGCATCAGCCCGAAGGCCGTGGACACCGGGACGAACACCAACACCGGCAGCGACGAGTAGATCAGGCCGCTGATGCCACCCATCTGGTCCAGCACTGCACGTCCGCCGCCATGGGCAGGGGCCGGCGCCGGATCACTGTCGGGCGGTTGAGGTGCGCTGCCTCTGTTCTCTTCGGCCTGACTCACTTCTGTATTTCGTAGCGGGGGTTGTAAATCGCCTTGGCGCCGTTCTCCAGTTTGCCCACCCGGCCGTGCACCCTCAGGGTGCAACCGGATTCGATGCCTGGAATGCGGCGCTGTCCCAGCCACACCAACAACACCGTGTCAGTACCGTCGAACAACTCGGCCTTGATGCCGCCGGAACACCCCTTGCCGTTACATTCCACGCTGCGCAGAGTGCCGACCATCGTCACTTCCTGGCCGCGCTGGGCGTCGATCGCCTTCAGCGCGCCGGTGTTGGCGGCCTCTTCGCTGAGCTCTTCGACATCAAGCTGTTCGGGGTCTTCCGTCAGGCGTCGCGTAAGCCGGCGCAGATACCCTTCGGCCGTAGCCATGGCCTCTCCTGACCTTCTGCGGATCCTCTGTGAATCCGCCCAACCAACGCCACCGTAGACCTCTTGTTCACCGAATGCCACGTGGGGTGCGGGTCGGCACGCCGACGATTTGACGGGGCAGGCACGATCATGTGATGAGCGTCATCCTGCGCGGTGTCCCAACCGTTCTGCTGCCCGGCACCGGGTCCGACGACAACTACGTCTACCGGGCATTTTCCGATGCGCTGCATGACGCGGGCGGACTGGTGGTGACCCCGCCGCCGACTCCGGACCGGCTCGTCGAGGGCTACCTGCAGGCGCTTGACGACGCCGCTCGGTCTGGCCCCATCGCGGTCGGCGGGGTGTCCATCGGCGCAGTCGTGGCAGTGCGGTGGGCGTTGGACCATCCCGGCCGCAGCGTGGCCGTACTGGCCGCCCTGCCGCCGTGGACGGGCACCTCCCAGCATGCCCCCGCCGCGCTGTTGGCCCGGCAGTCGGCGGACCTGCTGCGGCGGGAGGGACTGGCGGCCACAGTGGCACAGATGCGGGCTTCCAGCCCGCCGTGGCTGGCCGACGAGTTGGCCCGCTCCTGGGTCGGCCAGTGGCCCACTCTGCCCGACGCGATGGAGGAAGCGGCCGGTTACCGCGCGCCCGGCAGTGCCGACCTCGAACAGCTTCGGGTACCGATGGGCGTCGCAGTCGCAACCGACGATCCCGTGCACCCGGCCGAGGTCGGCTATGAGTGGGTGGCCGCCGCGCCGCAGGCAGCGCTGCGGTCGGTCACGCTCGAACAGATGGGGCTCGATACCGGTGTCTTGGGTGCCGCATGTGTGGCGGCGCTACAGGAGGCCGCCAGCGACAGCGTCGCGACCTGAGGGGCGGACCGGCTAGCCCCCGGTGATGGTGCGCAGCTGCTGCATCGCCGAGCCCTGCACACTGCGCCGCGCCACCGGTTCGGCCGGCGGCTGGTCCTGCGGCAGGTCCGGTGACGCAGCGGCCTGCTGCTGGGCCGCCTGCTGCATCGCGGCCTGCTGCGCCGCGGTACGAAGTTGGGCCGCCATCGGCTCTGGCAGCTCCACCTGCAGCGGCGTACGCACCGGGAGCGGCGTGTCCCCGCGACGAATCACGGTGTCGGCCAAAGACGCCCGCGCCTCGTCGGCCAACGCATCGACGGTCTCCGGTGCGCCGTTGACCACACAGCGCACCATCCAGCGGTAGCCGTCGACGCCGATGAAGCGCACCACACCGCCATTACCCGCGCCGACCACCTCACGACCCCACGGGCCGTCCTGGATGACCACCGAGCTGGCGTCCTTGCGCAGCGACTCGGCGAGCTCACCGGCCACCTCACGCCACAGGCCGGCGCTCTTGGGCGCGGCGTAGGCGGCGATGGTGAAACGCCCGCTGGGAGTCACCACCCACACCGCACTCGGCGCCCCGGCCTCGTTGAGCTCAACCTGCACCTGGCCGCCGTCGGGCATGGGGATCAGCACCGAGCCGAGGTCGAGCCGACCCTGCACCGCAACGGCGGGGTCGTCGAAGTCCTCGACGTCGAACGGGCCCTGGTCGTCAGGCCAGTCCTCGCTCAGGTCCTCGTCAGCCGTGTCTGCCGGAGCCGGCTGCTCAACCCGCTCGTCGTCGTTCTGATCAGCCTTGTCATCAGCTGCATCGTTCTTGCGTTTTCCGAATGCCATCACAAACTCGCATGTCCGCCGGAGGAACCGTGGCCGCCGTCGCCACGGGAGGTGTCAGCCAGGCCCGCCTCGTCGAACGAGGTCACCTCGACCAACTCGGGCAGTTCTACCCGCTGAACCAACAGCTGGGCAATCCGGTCACCGCGGTTGATCACGATCGGAGTGTCGGGATCGAGGTTGATCAGCGAAACCTTGATCTCGCCGCGGTAGCCGGCGTCGACCGTGCCCGGACTGTTGACGATCGAAAGACCCACGCGTGCAGCCAAACCCGAGCGCGGGTGGATCAGGCCCACCATTCCGTGCGGGATGGCCACCGCGACGCCCGTGGGCACGAGCTCCCGCCGGCCGGGGGCCAGCTCGACATCGAGCGCGCTGTAGAGGTCTACGCCCGCGTCACCATCGTGCGCCCGGCTGGGCATCGGTAGTTCGCGGTCCAATCGGACGACCGCCAGAGAGGTGGACACGACGTCACAGATTACTCTGAGCCGCGTGTCAGACACGCGCGCAACCGCCCAAAGCGTTCACTACCGCGAACGTTTGTGGGTGCCGTGGTGGTGGTCGCTACCCGCTGCGGTGCTGGCAGGGGTGATCGCATTCGAGATCGGCCTGGCCGCCCCGGCCATTCCGGCATGGTTGCCGTACGTGCTGCTCTTCGGCGTGGCGGCGGCCGTGCTGATGTGGTTCAGCAAGACCGAATTGAAGGTGGCACGCGACAGCGCGGGCGACACCGAATTGTGGATCGGTGACGCACACCTGCCGACGAGCGTCATCTCCCGCGCGGCGGAGGTGCCGCGGTCAGCGAAGTCCGCCGCACTCGGCCGCCAACTCGATCCCGCTGCCTACGTGGTGCACCGGGCCTGGGTCGGCCCGATGGTCCTGGTGGTGCTGGACGATCCGGATGACCCCACCCCGTACTGGTTGATCAGTTCCAGGCATCCGGATCGTGTCCTCGCTGCGCTCAGCCGCGACTGAGCCGCGAATCGAGCCGCCCTCAGGCGGCGCAGTCCGTGCAGATCATCACGCCGTTCTTCTCGCTTGCCAGCCGGCTCCGGTGATGCACCAGAAAACAGCTGGAGCACGTGAACTCGTCGGCCTGCTTCGGGACCACCCGAACCGACAATTCCTCGCCGGACAGGTCTGCGCCGGGCAGCTCGAACGACTCGGCAGATTCTGTTTCGTCAACATCCACCACTGCGGACTGCGCCTCGTTGCGCCGCGCCTTGAGCTCCTCGAGCGAATCCTCAGAAACCTCGTCTGCTTCGGAACGCCGCGGAGCGTCGTAGTCGGTAGCCATCGTCTGTGTCCCCTCCCTTACCTTGCAGCAGAGCTTTGTACCAGCGTCGAACGCATTCCCCAAATGATTCGTGCCCGTATTGCCACACGTTTCACTGTGATTTACATCACAATAGCGTCTGAGCTCTGCTGCGTCGGCGAACGCGGTTGGCCTTAGAGTGCAGGTGTGGTCGCACAAATCACCGATGGCGCTGCCTTCGACCGTCACGGTCGACCGTTCCGTCGGCGCAGTTTCGTTCCCGGCATTGTGCTGTTCGTCGCACTGGCGGTGGTGACGATGATCGTGTGGATCATCGCGCTCAACCAGCCGACAGATGTGCACGAGGCCACGGTGTGCAACAACCCGCCCGCCACCGATCCGGCAGCCCCCAAGCTCGGCGAACAGGTGGCCGGCTCGGCGATGACCGAAGTCACGCCGGCACCGCTGGCCGAGGCCCGGATCCGGGTGCTCAACGCCAGCGGCCAGGGCGGCCAGGCCGGCGAGGTGGCCGGCGCGCTGCGCGATCTGGGCTTTGCCCAACCTGAGGCGGCAAACGACCCGATCTACGCCAACACCCGGCTGGAATGCCAGGGCCAGATCCGGTTCGGCCCGTCCGGCCGCGCCGCCGCCGCAGCGGTATGGCTGGTGGCCCCGTGCACCGAACTGTTCCAGGACGAAAGGCCGGACGCCACGGTCGACCTGTCCCTGGGCACCGAGTTCAGCGAACTCACCAGCAACGACGACATCAAGGCCGTGCTGGCCAGCCTTCGGCCCGACGCCACCGCCCCGTCGGATTCCGCGCTGCTGTCAAAGATCCATACCGGCACCTGCTAGCGCGTCGCGCAGGGCATCGGCGACGCCCGGCGCCGATGCCGCCGCGAACTCGGCACCCGGAGCGTCCGGCAACCAGACCGTCGCACCGGCTTCGGCGGCGATGAGCGCCGCCGCGGCCCAGTCCCATACCTGGACACCCTCTTCGTAATAGGCGTCCAACCTGCCGGCAGCGACCATGCACAGGTCGAGGGCACACGAGCCGATACGGCGCACGTCGCGCACAGAGGGCAGAACCCGTGCCAACACACCGGCCTGCCTCGCCCGCCGGGCGGGCTCATAGGCGAACCCGGTGCCCAACAGCGCCATCGACAGTTCCTCGACGGCACTGCACCGCAGCGGGGTCCGCACCCCGCCCCGCACGACGTCCGCGCCGTGTCCGAGGGCGGCCGAGTACACCTCACCGGCAGGCACATTCGCCACGGCTCCGGCCACCGACCGGCCGTCGTACTGCACGGCCACCGACACCGCATAGGCCGGGATCCCATAGACGAAGTTCACCGTGCCGTCGATCGGGTCGATCACCCAACTCAGTCCGTCACGGCCCTCCACCTGACCGCCCTCCTCCTCCCCCAGGATCGCCTCTGACGGTCGCAACACCGCCAGCCGCTCGCGCAGCCACCGTTCGGTCTCGGTGTCGACGATCGTGACGGGGTCGGTCGGGGTGCTCTTGGATCTGACGGTCGGCGCATCGTCACGTACCCCGTCACCGTCGGGGTTTGCGACGGTGCCGAACACCTCGGCACGCCGGCGCGCGACGAACTCTGCTGCTTCGGTGGCGAGTTGCTCGGCCACGGCCCTCAGGGCGGGAGCATCGAAACTGTTGTCGGTCACCGCTCTATCGCAACACCTTCTGACCGAAAAGTCGCTTCACAAGACGCCGGACCGGGATGTCGGACCGCACGCGCAGGCGTTGGCGAACTACTAGGGTGGGGGCGCGCCTTGGTTCGTCCCTCAGCTGTCCGACAGCCTCCTCACCGCCTGTCCCACAAAGGAGCACCCATGACCGCACCCGACGCGCCCGCCGCGGATCCGGTACCCGCCGCAGCGCCCCAACGCCGGGGATTCGGTGTCGATGTCGGCGGCAGCGGCATCAAGGGCGGCATCGTCGACCTCGACACCGGGCAACTCGTCGGCGACCGGTTCAAACTCGACACGCCGCAGCCGGCCACCCCGGAATCGGTGGCGAAGTCGGTGGCTGCGGTGGTGGCCGAGTTCGGCTGGACCGGCAGGGTGGGCGTCACCTACCCGGGCGTGGTCACCGAAGGCATCGTGCGTACCGCGGCCAACGTCGACAAGGGCTGGATCGGCGTGAACGCCTCCGAGGTGATCAGCACCGCGCTCGGCGGCCTGCCGGTGCGGGTCCTCAACGACGCCGACGCGGCAGGCCTGGCCGAGGAGCACTACGGGGCGGGCAAGGACAACTCCGGTGTCGTGGTCCTGCTGACCTTCGGCACCGGCATCGGCTCTGCGGTGATCCATAACGGTGTGTTGTTGCCCAACACCGAATTTGGCCACCTTGAGGTGGACGGCAAGGAGGCCGAGCACCGCGCCGCGTCGTCGGTCAAGGAGCGCAAGGAATGGAGTTACGCGCGCTGGAGCGAAGAGGTGAACAAGGTTCTCGTGACCATCGAGAACGCGATCTGGCCGGACCTGTTCATCGTCGGCGGCGGCATCAGCCGCAAGTCGGACAAGTGGCTACCGCTGCTGAAGATCCGCACCCCGATCGTGCCCGCGACGTTGCTCAACTCCGCCGGCATCGTGGGGGCGGCCATGGCCAGTCAGGATCCGGGACCGGCCGGCGCCCAAGCTACCGCCGGGTAACTTTGCCGTGTCGGGTTGGTCCGGTGGCAAAATTCGCCGCTCGGCACGGCGAACCCTCACACTGTCGTTACAATGGTCCTCGGCGGCCGCCTACCGAATAGCGGTGAATATCCCAGCCGATAAGAACGCCAACATTCGATAGCAGACGCATTCGGTGGAGTATGCCCATATCCACCGAGAATTTCGTGAGACCGAAAGGGTGTACGTGGCAGCGACAAAAGCAAGCCCGGCGACCGAAGAGCCGGTGAAGCGCACCGCTACCAAGACTCCCGCCAAGAAGGCCCCGGCCAAGCGGGCAGCCAAGAGCACGGCGGCCAAGGCCGAGGGCGGCACCGCCACCAAGCGCGCTCCTGCCAAGAAGGCGCCCGCAAAGAAGGCGACCAAGGCCGCGGCGGGCAAGCCCGAGGACGTCAACGACGACGCGGAGACCACCGACGACCTGGAGGCAGGTCCGGGCGAGGATCTCGACGTCGAGGACACCGAACTCGTACTCGACGAGGATCTCGACACCGACGACGACGTCGAGGATGCCGCCGACGACGAGGACGACGAGGCGGAGGAAGGCAAGGACGCCAAGGCCTCCGCGCCGGCGACGGCCAAGGCGGCCAAGTCCGACGAAGACCACCCCGAGCCGTCCGAGAAGGACAAGGCCTCCGGCGACTTCGTGTGGGATGAGGAAGAGTCCGAAGCGCTGCGACAGGCACGCAAGGACGCGGAGCTGACGGCCTCGGCCGACTCCGTCCGCGCCTACCTGAAGCAGATCGGTAAGGTCGCCCTCCTCAATGCCGAGGAAGAGGTCGAGCTCGCCAAGCGCATCGAGGCCGGGCTGTTCGCCACCCAGAAGATGGCCGAGTTCGCCGAGAAGGGCGAGAAACTCACCACTCAGGTGCGGCGCGACTTCCAGTGGATCTGCCGTGACGGCGACCGCGCGAAAAACCATCTGTTGGAAGCGAACCTGCGTCTGGTGGTGTCGCTGGCCAAGCGCTACACCGGCCGCGGCATGGCGTTCCTGGACCTCATCCAGGAAGGCAACCTGGGCCTGATCCGCGCGGTCGAGAAGTTCGACTACACCAAGGGCTACAAGTTCTCGACGTACGCCACCTGGTGGATCCGTCAGGCCATCACCCGCGCCATGGCCGATCAGGCCCGCACCATCCGCATCCCGGTGCACATGGTCGAGGTCATCAACAAGCTCGGTCGCATTCAGCGTGAGCTGCTTCAGGACCTGGGTCGCGAACCCACGCCCGAAGAGCTGGCCAAGGAAATGGACATCACGCCGGAGAAGGTGCTGGAGATCCAGCAGTACGCGCGTGAGCCCATCTCGCTGGACCAGACCATCGGCGACGAGGGCGACAGCCAGCTCGGTGACTTCATCGAGGACAGTGAAGCCGTCGTGGCCGTGGACGCCGTGTCGTTCACGCTGCTGCAGGATCAGCTGCAGTCGGTGCTGGAGACCCTGTCCGAGCGCGAGGCCGGCGTCGTCCGGCTGCGGTTCGGGCTCACCGACGGCCAGCCCCGCACGCTCGACGAGATCGGCCAGGTCTACGGCGTCACGCGTGAGCGCATCCGCCAGATCGAGTCCAAGACCATGAGCAAGCTGCGCCACCCGTCGCGCTCGCAGGTGCTGCGGGACTACCTGGACTAGCGCCACAACATCGCCTGACGATATCGGCCCCCTCCGGATGAACGGAGGGGGCCGATGTCTGTTGATCAGCTGTCGGAATCGGCGGACCCGGCACCCGATGCGCTCGGGGCACCGGCCTTCGCGGTCGCCTTCTCCTTGTCGGCGCCCGGCTTGCGGATCGACGACTTCACCGACGACGCGATCTTCTCAGCCGCACCCGAAACAGCCTCGCGCACTTCGTCTCCCGCACGGTGGGTGCCCGACCACGCCTTACCCGGCCTGGCCATGTTGCCGTCCTTGAGATGGGCCCCACGGTTGAGGGACCCGGCCGACTTCGCGCGGTCGACCCTGGAATCGACAATCGACCGGGAACCGAGGGCGGACTCGGCACTGCGGGCGGTCTCGGAATCGGCGGCGGCCTTGGCCGCGCCACTGTCGGCAACGGCAGCGGCGAGCGGCTTGAGCATGTCGGCCGCCGACCCGGTGTTGGACGCAACCGATTTCACCACGGGGGCGTCCGGCACCTTCTCGGTGCCGCCGGAATCGGGATCGGACTGGTGCCCGAACGCCTTGTCGACCCGCTTGATCACCTCGGCGCTGAACGCGCGATTGAACTTCGTGACCGAGAATGAGGCTTCGGCGACGCTGTGGTTGATCGCGGTGACGATCTTCGTCACGTCACCGGTGCCGAACGCGTCGGTCACCTGCCGCGCGGCCGCATCGAGTTGCCGCGTGAGCGTCCGCACCTGGAGTCCGATCTCGTGCTCGAACGACGGCTCCGGGGTGAACCGCTGACCGTTCCAATCGGTCAGCACCCAGCCGTCCTCGGGATTACCTTCGACGACCACATAATCGGTGTTGCCCAGCGCATGGTTGGTCAGCAGCCCGATCTTCTCCGGCGTGCTCAGATTCGTGGCGTTCATCATGGTCCAGAACATCATGGTGCCGCCGTGCGAAAACACGATGACGTTGCGGTCGCCCTTGTCGTACATGGTCTTCAGCGCACCATCGACACGCGCATCGAACTCATGGCCGTCGATCGATCCCGGGATCCGCTCATCGAGGGCACCTTGGAACGCCCAGGCGATCGGGGCCTTCAAGTAGCCGCCGAGCGCGCCGCTCTCAGGCGTGCCCTCGTAGTCGCCGGCCTCGATCTCCTGCAGTCCGGGCAGCACCTGGATGGGCAGACCGAGGTAGGCCGACATCGGCCCTGCGGTCTGCTGGGTACGGATCATCTGCGACGCATAGATGGCGTCGTAGTTGTTGTCCCCCAGCTTGTCGACCACGGCCTGCGCCTGCTCCCGGCCGAGCGGGGTGAGCGACGGACCCGGCGTCGAGGTGTCGATGTTGCCCGACGTGTTGCCCGCGGACTGGCCGTGACGCACGAAGGTGACCCTCATCGTCTCGGCCGCCCATGCGGGCAGTGCCGACATGAAGAAGAAGGCCATGGCGGTCAGTACGACACCGAGGCCTTTCCATCTTCCGCGGGTCCGTCTCCTCCTCGGACGGTGTTTCCTGGGATACGCAATGTCGTTGTCGGACTGGTTGCTTTCGGCCATTCCCTCTCCTCTGGACCTCATCCACGAACGGGTGTGACGACGGACGCATCATCCGGCGCGCTGTGATGGTGCCCACTGCCGTCAGGGCCGGGAGGTGGGAGTCTCGCTCAGCGGTACAGGTCGGTGCGAGGTGAGAGCCTGCGCGCCGAGATCGGCGCGTTGTTGCCGCCGGCCGGTTAGGCCGGCAACTCACGGTGGATGTCGAAGCCCTTGTAACCGGCCGCGGCGACATCGGCGATGATCTCGCTGTACACCCCGAAGCCGCCGACGAACGGCATGAACACCCGGGGCTTGCCGGGGATGTTGGCCCCCAGGTACCACGAATTCGCCTGCGGCATAAGTGTTCCGGCAGCACGGCGGGTGCACTCCTGCACCCACTCGGCGGCCGAGTCCTCGCGCGCCTCGATTGCGGGGGCACCCTGGGCGTCGAGGTAGGTGATCGCATCGGCCACCCAGTCCACGTGCAGCTCCGAGTGCAGCACCATGTTCGCCAGCACCGAAGGGGCGCCCGGACCGGCGATGTTGAACAGGTTCGGGAAACCGGCGACGCCGAGCCCCAGATAGGTGGCCGGTCCCTCTGCCCACGCCTCGTTGAGGGTGCGGCCGCCGCGGCCCACGATGTTGAGCTTCTGGACCGAGCCGGTCATCGCGTCGAATCCGGTGGCCAGGACGAGCGCGTCGAGGTCGTAGTGCGCGTCGGCGGTTTCGATACCGGCAGCGTCGATCCGCTCGATCGGCGTTGCCCGCAGGTTCACCAGTTGCACATGATCGGCGTTGAAGGTCTGGAAATAGTTGTCGTCGGTGCAGATTCGCTTGGCACCGATCGGGTGGTCCTTGGGGATCAGCAGGTCTGCGACGGCCGGGTCGTCGATGACGGCCCGCACCTTGCCTTCCCAGAACCGCCGTGCCGTGTCGTTGGCTTCGATGGTGACGAGCTGATCCGGGAAAGCCTTCGAGAACAGGACCCCGCCCAACTGCCAACGGCGCTCGTAGGTCTCGCGGAGTTCGTCATCGGAGACGGCCAGTGCGGACTTGGGGTGGGGCTGATGTGGTGAGCCACCGCCACTGAGCCGCGACAGCCTGCGCCGCTCGGCATAGTCGGCTTTCTGCGCGGCGCGCGTCTCTTCGTCGAGCGGCATGTTGCCGGCGGGCACGCTGTAGTTCGGGGTGCGCTGGAAGACGTACAGCTGTTCGGCCTCTTTCGCGATGCACGGGATCGCCTGGATGCCCGAGGATCCGGTACCGATCACTCCCACCCGCTTGCCGGTGAAATCAACGCCCTCGTGCGGCCAGTGCGCGGTGTGGAAGACATCGCCGGCGAACGAGTCGAATCCGTCGATCGCCGGGATGTTCGCGTTCGACAGCGGTCCGACCGCCAGGATGCAGAAGCGGGCGGACACCACATCGCCCCGATCCGTGCGGACCTCCCAGCGCAGCGTCTTCTCGTCGAGCACCATATCGGTGACCCGGGTCTGCAACGAGATGTCGTGCCGCAGGTCGAACCGGTCGGCGACATGGTTGAGGTAGGCCAGGATCTCCGGCTGGGTGGCGTACTTCTCGGTCCAGTTCCACTCCTGCTCAAGCTCGGGGTCGAACGAGTAGGAGTAGTCGACGCTCTCGACGTCGCACCGAGCACCTGGATAGCGGTTCCAGTACCAGACGCCGCCCACGCCTGCCGCGGCCTCGAACACCCGGACCGAAAGTCCTTGGCCGCGAAGGCGGTGCAGTGCGTACAGGCCCGCGAAGCCCGCGCCCACCACCACCACGTCCACCACGTCCGGGGTGTTGTCGGCGATATCGGAAGGTGTCGGTCGGGCTGTCACAATCAATGCCTTTCGCTTGGCGCTTCGGTTCGTCACGTTACGAACGACGATGTGCCACTGGCTGCCGTTGTCTCACTCACCGGCACAAACTCAGGCCGACGTGAACGCCGGGAATATGGTGGCGTTCGGGTCAGGGGCGACGCTGAGATCGACTTCCGCCGCGATCCACACGAAAGCCGATCCACACGAAAGGAAGTTGTTGGGATGCAGGCAGGTCCGGATACCTTGTCGGATGTGGTGGCGATCGTCACCGGCGGTGCACGCGGCCTCGGCGAGGCCTTCGCCCGGCACATCGTCGCGCACGGCGGCAAGGTCGTCATCGCCGATGTGCTGGACGACGACGGCGCGAAACTGGCATCCGAGTTGGGCGGCAACGCCCGCTTCGCCCACCTCGACGTGACCGACCCGGCGCAGTGGCAATCGGCAGTCACACTCACCACTGCCGAATTCGGTGCAGTGAACGGCCTGGTGAACAACGCCGGCGTCTCAACCGGGCAGTTCATCGAGCACGAGCCGCTGGATCATTTCCGCACGGTGCTCGAGGTGAACCTCGTGGGCGTCTTCAACGGCCTGCAGGCCGTCATCGCGCCGATGCGCGCCGCGGGCGGCGGCTCCATCGTCAATATCTCGTCTGCCGCCGGCCTCATGGGCCTGGCGCTGACGGCCGGGTACGGCGCGTCCAAGTGGGGCGTGCGCGGACTGAGCAAGATCGCCGCGGTGGAATTGGCGCCCGACCGGATCCGGGTGAACTCGGTGCATCCCGGCATGACCTACACGCCGATGACCGCACAGATCGGCATCGCGCAAGGTGAGGGCAACTACCCCAACACCCCGATGGGCCGCGTCGGTGAGGCCGATGAGATCTCCGGGGCCGTAGGTTACCTACTGTCCGGTGCCTCCACCTACGTCACCGGTGCCGAGATCGCCGTCGACGGCGGCTGGACCGCCGGGCCGACCGTCAAATACGTGATGGGACAGTGACAATCATGAAGCGACTTGAGGGCCGCCGGATCCTGGTGACCGGTGCAGGATCCGGAATCGGTCAGGCCACCGCGCTGCGACTGCTCGACGAGGGCGCCGCCGTGGTGGGCGCCGACATCTCTGCCGAAGGCCTGGAAGCCACCCGGCAGAGCGCGCAGCAGGCCGGCACCGCTGACCGGCTCACCGCGCTCACGATGGACATCGGCGACGAGGCATCGGTGATCGAGGGCGCGCGCACCGCGGTCGAGGCGCTCGGCGGCCTCGACTCGGTGGTCAACGCCGCGGGCATGCTGCGCGCGGTGCACACCCACGAGATGAGCCTGCAGGCCTGGAACCAGATCATCGGCGTCAATCTCACCGGGACATTCCTGGTGATCCGCGAGGCGCTGCCGGCGCTGCTGGAGAACCCGCAGAGTGTCATCGTGAACTTCAGTTCGACCTCGGCGGCGTTCGCCCATCCCTACATGGCGGCCTATGCAGCGAGCAAGGGCGGGATCCAGGCCATGACGCACGCACTCGCGCTCGAGTACGGCAAGCAGGGTCTGCGGGCGGTCAGTGTGGCACCCGGCAGCATCAAATCCGGAATCACCGATGCCACACCGGGACTCGTCCCCGCTGACAGCGACTGGTCGTTGTTCGCAAAGTTGTCGCCGATCATGCCGACCACCCTGGCTTCCGGTGGGGCCGGAATGGGTGACCCGTCCGCGGTCGCCGGGGTGATCGCGATGCTGGTGTCCGACGACGGTGCGTTCATCAGCGGCACCGAGATCCGCATCGACGGCGGTACCCACGCCTGATCAAGGTGACGAAGGTCGTCGTACCGTTCGGTTACGGCGCGACGACCTTCGACTCGGTGACGACAGCCGCCAGACCGACGTGGGCGTCCCGCCACAACCGCTGCACCGGGTTGCCGCGGCGCAGGGCGTCAACGTTTGAGTGACAGACGATCTCATCGATCGCCCGCACCGCCCGGCGGGCCGCGGCGATCTGGTCGCGGCGTGCACGTGCCCGCATCCCCGTGTCGATCGGCCCGTCTAGCACCCGGTTGAAGGACGCCGTGAGCGTGTCGAGCAGGACCAGCCGCGACGCCCTGATCTCGGCGGCCGCGTGTTCTTCGACCGGACCGGGTGCGCCGGCGGCCTCGAGATGGTGACCCAGTGCGCCCTCGGCCATGCCGATCACCGCGGCCGTGATTCCCAGCGGCGCAATGGTGCTGAGCGGAATGTGGTAAATGGGATTGCGCAGGCCCGCGTGTCCTGCCGCGGTGCCGTCGACGATCCTGTTGTGGTTCAGCAGGCGATGCCCCGGGATGAACACGTCATCAATCGTGATGTTCTTACTTCCGGTGCCGATCAATCCGATGGCATTCCAGGATTCGTCGTCGATGCGCAGATCTTCCCGCGGCACAAGCGAATACCCGAGTCCGTCGGTGTCGCCGGCACCGACCACGCGGGCGCCGACGACAACCCACTCGCAATGGTCGATGGCCGCCACCGATCGCCACTCGCCGGAGAGCCGGTAGCCGCCGTCGACGGGCAGGAGCAGTCCGGCCGGCGCGTGCGCCGAGGCGATCCAGACGTCTGAGTCGGCCTCCCACACCTCGTCGCGCAGGCGCCGGTCTGCAGAGGCCAATGCCCACGGCGGCACACCGACCGAACCGGCAACCCAGCCCGCCGCCCCGTCCAGCCGGGCGATCTCGAGCACGGCTTCGGCGAAGTCGCCCGGATGGGTCTCGATTCCGCCGAACTCCTCGGGCTGCAGCATGTGCATCACGGCGGACTCGCGCAGCGCCTCGACGGCCCGCTTCTCGAGCCGGCCGAGCTTCTCGTTGACGGGTCCGAGCGCCTGTATCCGATCGGCATTTTCGTTGATTCCGTCCAGAACGTCCCTGGTCATTTCAACACCACGCATCCAGAACTCCCTTGTCTGCCCTCGACCATGGTCAGGTACCGCGCCAAATGCTTGCGGCCGGATCTCGCTGAGTGGGATCGTGGGTGACTCAGTGTTCGACGTCCGAGGAGCATCAACTGGTGCCGGATTCCATCAGCAAGGCGGCCTCACCGCCACCCGCCGAGCAGCGTGACACCGCTGTGTCGATGGTGGATCGCGTCGCCCTGATCCTCAACACCTTCGACGAACCGGGCAAGCATCTGAGGCTGGACCAGATCGCCGGCCGGACCTGCCTGCCCCGGTCCTCGGTACACCGGATCCTCAAACAGCTGCACAGCGCCGGGCTCCTGCAGCACCGCCCCGACGGCTATGCGCTTGCCGCCTCCCCGCTGCCGGTGACCAGGATGGTCGACCACTCGCAGTTGCGCAGCGTGGCATCGCCGACCCTGTCCCGTCTGCACGCGGACACCGGTTTGGTGGTTCACCTCGGGGTGCTGTTCGGCGGCGACGTCGTCTACCTCGACAAGGTGGCGGGACGCAACAGCGCGGTGGTGCCCACCCGCGTCGCCGGGCACACACCCGCACATGCCAGCGCACTGGGAAAGACCATGCTGGCCCAGCTGCCCGCCGAAGAGGTCGACGCCGTCCTGGGCCAACGGCTGGCACGGCACACCCGGTCCACCATCGCCGATCTGGAGACGCTGCACCGCGAACTGGCACGGATCCGGTCCCGGCACGGGCTCGCCTACGACAACGAGGAACTGGCGATCGGCCTGACCAGTGTCGCGGCCCCGCTGCGCTCGACCGACGGCGAGGTGGCCGGCCTGTCGCTGACGGGCGCGGTTCCGTTGCACCGACTGCAGCGCACCGCACCGTTCGTCATCCGGGCGGCCCGGCACATATCCCAGCAACTCGGCTCCCGGCAATCCAGCGCGCGCGACTCCGCATCGACAGCGACGTCACAAGCGCAGGCGACCGACAACATGCTGTCCCGCGTGCTGCGGACGCTCACCTCCGACGCGTGGGTGTGACTTCCCATCGGCTACCAGATGATCTCGTCGACCTCCATGCCGAATGAGTGGCGGCCGACGAGCGCCAGCACCTGCTGCACATTGCTGGCAACGTGGGTCTGCGCGGTCTGGATGTCGCGCCACACCCGTTCCACCAGCGAGTCCCCGGTGTCGCCACCTCCCGAGTGCGCCATGAATGTCCGGACGGCCGCGACGGCACGTTCGGAGGCCAGTACCTGGTCGCGGCGCGATCGAAGCACCAGGTCGTTATCCGGGGCAAGGTCGGCACGCACACAGTCCATGAGGTCGCCGAGGTTGCGTTCGATCTGCTGGATCGACAACTCCAGATCGCTACACGCCATGGCCACCGGATCGACCGACGAACCGGCCCGGGGCCGCAACGCGCCGAGGATGTTCTCGGCCGCTCCGAGCAGGGGAACCGTGCCCGTGTGGGTGTACATGGTCGGCTGCGGCAACCGGTACAGCGGAGCCAATGAGCTGAGCTGGTCACCGCTGACCCAGCCGAACGTGCGGTACCGCGGCACCACCGCACCCGAGACGACGACGTCGTGCGCGCCGATACCGCGCAATCCCACGCTGTCCCAAGTGGATTCCACGACGTAGTCCTCACGCGGTACCAGTGCCACCAGGAAATCCTGGGCCGCACCATCCTCACCGACCAGCACCGCAGCGGCCATCAGCCACGACGAATGGAGGATTCCGGTGCATCTGCTCCACCGGCCCGACAACCGGAATGCGTCACCCACGCGTTCGAGCCGACCGGTCGGGGCGTATGACTCACAGAGCAGGGTCCGCGGATCCCGGCCCCACACATCGCGCTGGGCACGGTGATCGAACAGCGAGAGATGCCAGGTGTTGACACCCAACCACCCGGCGAGCCAGCCCGTGGAGGTACAGGCCGCGGACAGGTCACGGGTGACCGCCAGGTACTCGGCCGGGTCGGCCTCCATCCCGCCGAACGCCTTGGGCCGCAGCATCGCAAAGAAGCCGGCATCATGCAGGCCGGAGATCACCGAGGGGTCGACGGCCGCGGCGCGGTCGACATCGGCTGCCGCCGCGGCGATCGCCGGCAGTGCCTGGCGCACCGCGCCGCGCACATTCTGCGTCATCGCTGCCGCCCTGTTCTGCCCGTCGGAGTGTGTCACCATCGTGAATACCATTCGTCGCCCCTCCCAGGAGGTCATATGGCTGAGCCGCCCGGTGTACCCGGCGTCGAGCCCAGCATCTCGGCCGTTGAATCGATTGCCGTCGTGCGTAATTCAGAATCGGGTCGGTTGCTGCAGCCGGTGCGGTACGGCGGACGCGCGGTGTCACCGGGCGAATACGTCGCGGCGGTGGCCGACCTCGCCTCGCGCGACGGATCGGCGGGATGGTTCGCCGCGGCCGTCAACGCCGCGGCTCATGCGGTGACCGCACTGGGCGACGATGCCGCCGAACGGGTGTGGAACGCCGACGCCGGAGCGTTGGTGACCGCGTGCGCAGCACCGACGGGACGGTTGGCTCCCGTGCGCGGGCAGTTTCGGCTGACCGGTCGCTGGGAATCGGTGACCGGTGCCGACGTCGCAGACTGGCTGCTGCTCAGCGCCTTGGAAGGGGATGCCGGGGATTCCGTGCGCCATGTCCTTCTCCCCCGTCGTGTCGCGCAGGTGGACGGCGGCGTCGACCGGCGTGGCCTGGACGCAGCGGGAATCGGCGACATCACGGTGTCGGACGCGGTTGTCGACGAGAGCTCCGTGTTTTCGCCATCCGATGACAATCTTTGGGGCACCGGCGAATTCGATCAGAAACCGCTGCCCTACCGGATCCTTGCCGGAGCCGGACAGGCCGCTGCCGTCGTCGGCGCAGCGTCCGGTGCGTGGCAGGCGCACGTCGGTCAGGTCCGTCGGCGGCTGGCCACCTCCTACGGCAGTGAGGACACCACCGAACTGACCGCCTCGGCGGTACTGGTGGCCACGGCGGAATCCGACATCGATGCCGCCCGACTGCAACTCACCGCAGCACTGAGCGCCGATGACGACGGCGCCGCCACAGCACTGCGACAGGCCGTCACCCGCGCGCGCAACGCCGCCGACCAACTGCTCAGCAGCGGCAGCCGGCACGCGCTCGACGCAACGGACCCGGTGGCCCGCCTCTGGCTCGACGTCCTAGCCGGATACCGCCTGACGATCCGAAGCATCGACCGGCCCGCCGGCGGCTGAACCCGCCCGCGCCGACAACTCGGCCAGAACCTGCGGCACACGGTCGGCGATACCGTACGGGTCCGACACCTGATCACCGCAGGTGAGCACGCAGATCGCCATCTCGTCGCGGTAGCTCCACCCGGTGAAGTTCAACCCCATCGGGAACACGATCGGCCCGGACGAGATCAGCTGCTCGATCTGGGCACCACCCCAGTACAGCGTTTCCTGCGGGCCGCGCATGTTGGACGCGATCAGGCTGAACATCGGGCGGCGCTTCATCTTGGCCCCGAGGATCGGCAGTACCCGCGAGTACAACCAGAACAGCGGCCAGTACTCCATCCAGTCGTGCTGCAGCCAGGCGTCCCGCTCTGCCTGCACCTCGCGCGCGGCCCGGGTCGCCGACGCGACCGCCGCCAATCTCTCCACCGGATCGGCGATGTTCGTCGCGAGTTCGACGTTCCATCTCGCCACCTTGTTGCCCCACTCGGCCTCGGTTTCCGTCGGGCGCATCGAGACGGGCACGACAGCGGTCAAGCTCTCCTCACCGGCCTGCCCGCTCTCGACCAGGTAGTCACGCAGGGCGCCGCCGCAGATGGTCAGGAAAACGTCGTTGATGGTGACTCCGAATGCCTTCGACACCCGCTTGATCTCCGTGACGTCGCAGCGCCGGTAGGCGAATCGGCGGCTGGCCGAGAACGGCTCGTTGAACGGCATCGCCGGCGCGGCGAAAGCTCCTGCGTAGCCGGGCTTTCCGGCCTTCTGCCGGCGGCGGATCACCCGGGTCACCGCCGCGGTACGGGCGATGATGCCGGGAAAACGGGCGAGCGCCGCAATCTGGTGACGCAGTACCAGCGGCCACCAGACCCACGGCGCGGGGCGTTGCTCGTTACGCAGTCGGGTCTGCCCGGGCTGCGGGAGCGGTGTCGCCGGATCGGTGCTGTACAGGGTTTCGAGCAGGCGCAGCGATGCGGTGCCGTCCGCGACGGCGTGGTGAATCTTGAGCACCAGGGCGACCCGGCCGTCTTTGAGGCCGTCGACGTACCACAGCTGCCACGCCGGTCGGTCGCGGTCGAGCGCCACCTCGAAGATCTCACCGATGGTCGCGGCGAGCTCCTCGTCACCGCCGGGTGCGGGCGCGGTCGTCCGCTGGACGTGATGCTCGATGTCGATCTGCGGCCGCGACACCCACCACGGCCGGCCGAACCCCACTCGCGGGGACAGCAACTGCCACTGCAACGGTTCGATCTGATCGACCCAGCCCTGCACGGCGGTCTTGACCCGATCGAAGGTGAGCGGTTCCGAAACCTGGTCGGGGTCCAGCACGACGGCCTTCATCGTGTGCTGCGGTTGGACCGAGCTTTCCCATGCCAGGAAGCTGTTGTCCTCACCCTTCAAACGCCGCATTCTCAACCTCGCTTGTCCGGCCGCCGACACGGCTCTTTCTGTGGCTGCCATCACTCTTATCGAATCGTGTGTCCCACCAGACAAGCTGTCCCGCCCAGCGAGACTTCGGGGCCCGCTGCCGGACCGGTGCGACCTACGGTTTGCGCCATGAAGCGAGCCATTCCGCGCCCTGCCAGCCTCGCCGCCAGGGTCAACCGGTTGCGGGTGATCGCCCGCAGCATCGCCGTGCTGCGCAAGTCCGGCCTGTCCGGCGGAGCGTCCGACGGCATCCGGCAGGCGAAGCTGGTCCGCCAGTTCGGCGGTTTCGCCGCCGTCATCGACAGCGCCGCCACCCGCGATCCCCACGCCATCGCCATCACCGACGAATGGGGCGACGTGACGTTCGCCCAACTGAACGACCGGGTGAATGCACTCGCCCGGGCCTGGCACTGCCGGGGAATCGGAGCGGGCTCGGTCATCGCGGCGCTGTGCCGGGACCACCGCGGGCTGGTCACCATCCTGGCCGCGGCCGGCAAGGTCGGGGCGCAGCTACTGCTGATGAACACCGGCTTCGCCAAACCGCAATTCGCCGATGTCGCGACCCGCGAGAAGGTCGACGTGCTGATTTACGACGAGGAGTTCACCGACCTGGTCAGCGCCATCGATCCGGGCGTGCGCCGCTTCCTGGCCTGGACCGACGAGCGCTCGAGCACCGACATCGAGGGCTCACTGGAGGGCCTGATCGCCGCCACCTCACCGGCTCCGGTCGCCGCACCCGCCAAGCCAGGCGGCACGACGCTGCTGACCAGCGGCACCACCGGTACTCCCAAGGGCGCGCCGCGCGGCAAGACTTCTCCCCTGTTCTCCGCGCAGCTGCTGGACCGGGTGCCGCGCCGCCGCGGTCAGACCTGCATGCTCGCCGCACCGATGTTCCACGGGACCGGGCTCGGCCAGGCCGTGCTGTCACTGGCATTGGGCAACCGCCTGGTGCTGCGACGCAAGTTCAACCCGGAAGAGACCCTGCGCGCCGTGCAGAACCACCACTGTGACGTGCTCGTGGTGGTACCCACGATGCTGCAGCGAATCCTGGCTCTGCCCAAGGATGTTCGCGACAGCTACGACACCTCGTCGCTGAAGATCATCTTCGTCTCGGGCTCGGCGATGCCACCCGATTTGGTCGAGCGCACCCTCGCCGAGTTCGGCCCCGTCCTCTACAACCTCTACGGCTCAACCGAACTCGCGGTCATGACCGTGGCGATGCCCGAAGATCTGAAGCACGATCCGCGCACCGCGGGCCGGGCCCCGGTCGGATGCGCGGTCCGCCTGTACGACTCGGCGGGCCGGCAGATCACCGAACCGGGTGTGATCGGGCGGGTTTTCGCCGGCAGCGACGTGAGCTTCGCCGGGTACACCGACGGTCGAACCAAAGAGTCGATCCATGGGCTGCAGAGCAGCGGCGACGTCGGCCATTTCGACGACACCGGTCGGCTCTACATCGACGGTCGGGACGACGACATGGTGATCTGCGGTGGCGAGAACGTCTACCCGCTGGAGGTCGAGAATTTGATCACCAGCCATCCCGAGGTCGACGAAGTGGCCGTGATCGGGGTCAGTGACGCGGATTTCGGTCAACGGCTCAACGCGTATGTGGTGCTGGTCGACGGGGCCTCTCTGGGCGCCGACGAGATCAAGGACTACGTACGGGCGAACCTGGCCCGGTACAAGATTCCCCGCGACGTCGAGTTTGTGAACACGCTGCCCCGCAACGCCACCGGCAAGGTGCTGCGCGGCCAGCTGACCGGGGGTGCCAAGTGAGCGGCTCAAGCATCCAAGAAGACAACATGAAGCGTGAGGTTGCCGGCCGGATGGGCGACGCGTTCGCGCCGATCCTCTCCGGTGAACTCGACCCCATCGCTGCCGCTGCCGAGGTACGCGCCCGGCTCAAGGCCAGCCGCCGGCCCGCCAAACCCGTGCCGGTGGCCGACATCACGGACCGGACCGTCCCCGGGCCGGCCGGTGACATTCCGGTGCGGATCTACCATCCGCTCGACCCCTCAGAGTCCGGCACCGGTCTGCCGGTGCTCGTGTATTTCCACGGCGGCGGCTTCGTGCTGTGCGATCTCGACTCACACGACTCGTGTTGCCGCAGGCTTGCCAACGGCATTGGTGCAATTGTGGTTTCGGTCGACTACCGGCTCGCTCCCGAGCATCCGTATCCTGCCGCGGTCGAGGACGCCTGGGCGGCAACCGAATGGGTGGCTGCCCATGCCGTCGAGCTCGGCGGTGACCCGGCCCGGCTCGTCATCGCCGGTGACAGCGCGGGCGGCAATCTGGCTGCCGTGGTGGCGATGACAGCCCGGGACCACGGTGGCCCGGCCATCGCATTCCAGGTGCTGATCTACCCGGTTGTGGATCAGCGTCGCAAATCGTCGCTGTCCAGCCCACACACCCGCAGCGGGGTGCTGACCGCCGAGCACATGCAGTGGTTCACCGCGCAGTACCTCGGCGACAGCGGCGCACAGACCGACGTCTCGGCATCGCCGATTCTCGGTGACATGACCGGACTTCCGGACGGGCACGTGCTGACCGGTGCCCTCGATCCGCTGTGCGATGAGGGTGAGGAGTACGCCCGGATGCTCGCCGCCGGTGGCGCGAAGGTCAGTGTCCGGCGCTACGAGCGCGGCTTCCACGGATTCTTCAACCTCGCCGATCACCTCCCCGCCGCGGCCGAGGCCACCGAAGACGTGTGCGCCGTCGTTCGCGACGCCCTGAACAGCCCGGCCTGAACAAACCCGACCACACCTCAAACCCACTGAAAGGCAACCCATGAAGCTGAGGAACTCCCGCGCTCTGGTCACCGGCGCGAGCCGCGGCCTGGGCAAGAGCATCGCCGAGGTGCTCGCCGCACGCGGCGTCGACGTCGCGGTGGTGGCGCGCGACGCAGAGTCCCTGAACCTGCTCGCCAAGGAGATCGACGGCAAGGCCTACCCCGCCGACCTCACCGATCCGGCCACTGTCGAGGCGCTCCTGGACCGGGTCGAGGCCGACGGTCCGGTCGACATCCTGGTCAACAATGCCGGAATCGACCGGGTCGGCCTGTTCCCCGATGCCAGCGCCGCCGACGTGCAGAACCTCCTGCAGGTCAACCTCGCCGCACCTTTGGAGCTGTGCCGCCAGGCCATGCCGCGGATGGTGCAACGGGGCCGCGGTCACATCGTCAACGTGTCGTCCTACGGGGCGATCGCGCAGGGCCCCGGGGTGACGTTGTACGGCACCTCCAAGGCCGGCCTGAGCCATTTCACCGCCGGTATCCGCGCCGAGCTGCGCGGCAAGCCCGTGGGCACCACACTCGTCCAGCTCGGCGAGGTGCGGACCGACATGATCGATCACATCCGGGAATTCACGCCCGCCCGCAAGACCATCGAGCGGTTCGAACGGCTGCGCATGCTGCCCTCGTCGGCACTGGAGCCCGAGGTGGTGGCCACCGCGATCGCCGACGCCGTCGAACGCAACAAGCGCCACGTCGTCATGCCGCGCCAGATCGTGGCGATGGCCAAGGTCACCGAGTTCCCGCGACGCATGTCAGAGATCCTGCTGACCGGCATCGACCAGAACGAGAAGTAGCGATGGCCGGCGCGAAGCTCATGGATCTGTCCGGCAAGGTCGCGATCGTCACCGGAGCCGCCCGCGGCCAGGGTGAAGCCGAGGCGCGGCTGTTCGCCGCGCTCGGCGCCAAGGTGGTGATGACCGACGTCCTCGACGAGGAGGGTGAGCGGGTGGCCGAATCCATCGGTCCCGCAGCACGTTTCGTCCAGCACGATGTCGGCAGCGAAACCGACTGGCACGCGGCCGTCGATATCGCGATGACCGACTTCGGACGCGTCGATGTGTTGGTCAACAACGCCGCCATCTGCAAGGTGGTGCCGCTGGCCGAGCAGGACGCCGACGGATTCGAGCGGATGCTGCGGGTGAATCTCATCGGCGCGTTCCTCGGCATGCAGGCCGTCACCGAACCGATGAAGGCCGCCGGTGGCGGCTCGATCGTCAACATTTCGTCGCAGGCCGGAGTGCAGGGACTCGCCGGCTACACCGCATACGGAGCATCCAAGTGGGGCTTGCGTGGCATGTCGAAGGTAGCGGCAATCGAGCTGGGCCCGTTGGGCATTCGGGTCAACACGGTCTATCCCGGCATGATCGACACGCCGATGATCGCCCATCTCGGAGTGGAACGCGGGCTCGGCGGCCATCCCGGTGCGCCACTCACCCGCGTCGGCACCCCTGACGAGGTCGCCGAAGTCGTCGCGTTCCTCGCCTCGGACGCGTCGTCGTACATCACCGGCGCCGATCTGACCGTCGACGGTGGCGCGAGTGCGGGCCGGATCCCCGTAACCCCGGCCCGCCACGACGTCACGCCCCCGGCAGCACCAGGATCTTGACGTGCGCGTCGGGGTCGCGCAGGGCCTCGAACGCGTCACCCAAGCCGTCCAAACCGACCCGCGCGGTGATGATCGCCTCCGCGTCGATCTCGCCGGACGCCAGCCGTGCCAGCACCTTGTCGTAGGCCCGGTCGTAGGGGCCGTGCCCGAAATTGATCGCGATCTGCCGCATCTGCGCGACCACCGGGATGATGGTCTCCTCGGCGAACGGCGAGGCCACCACCTGGATGCGCGAACCCCACGGCAGCGTGTGGGTCAGCGAGTTGAGGGTGCCGACCCGTCCGCTGCACTCGTAGGCGATCAGGAGGCCCTGCGGATCGGCCGGGTCGGTCTTCCCATTGCTTCTCAACTCGTCGTAGAGCGCAATCGGATCCTGCTCACCGGGGTCGACGACGATGTCGGCGCCCATCTTCGCGGCCAGCTCGCGGCGCTTGGGTGACGGCTCCGAGGCGATCACGGTGTGCGCGCCGGCAGCCTTGGCGGCCAGGATCGTGCCCAGACCGATAGACCCGCAGCCGATCACCAAGGCGGTGTCCGCCGGTGTCAGACCGGACTGCTGCATGTGCATCTCGCCGACGTGGAGCGGCTCGGCCAGGGCGGCGTGCTCCAGCGACAGGCCGTCGGGCACGTGCCGGGCCCAGAAGGCGTCAACGACGATGAATTCGCCGAAGGCGCCGTGGTATTCGTTCGAGTAGCCGATGATCGTCGGCATCCCGTTGCCGTGCTCAGTGGTGATGCCGAGCCCGGTGACCCGGTCCCCCTCGGTGAAATCCTCTACGCCCGGCCCGGTTTCGACGACGGTGCCGGCCCACTCGTGACCGAGCACCACCGGCCGGGTGGCGTCGAACACCGCGAACGGGTAGCCCGCGCCGGCAGCCACCTCGACAAACCGGCACGGATCCTTGGACATGCTCAGATCGCTGCCGCAGATGCCGCAGGCGGCAACCTTGACGCGCAGTTGCCCCGGCCCGGCGGCGGGCGGTTCGGTGACATCGGTGACGGTGAATTGCCCGTCGAAGTACTCCGCCGCGCGCATCACGCCCCCTGCCCGGCGAGCTGCTCGGCAGGCTGGCCGTAATAGTCGGTGTGCGCCTTGGTGATCGCGCCGATGAGACCGCCGAGAAGATATTCGCTGTTGTCCTCGGCGAACTGCAGGCTGGCCTGCCGGCCCGCGTTGCGGTTCTTGAAGTGCGGGACCACCTCGGAAGCGAAGAGTTCGTAGCTGCGCAAGGTGTCATCCCAGCCGGCCATGTCCACATGCATGATCAGCAGCGTGCCGAATCCGCCGGTCTTCTCGACGAGACGCTCGATCTGGGCGATCGCATCCTCCGGCGTACCGATGATCGCCTGGCCGAACTCGCCGAGATTGTCAGTGCGCCACTGGTTGATGATGCCCTCGGGAGTCTGGGCCCACTCGGGGTTGATGCCCTGTTGCCGGTTGACGTATTCGGCGATGGCATGTATCCGGCGGCTGACGGCCCGTTCGGCCTCGGCCCGGGTCTCGGCGATGAACATCGGATTGACCAGGCGCCAGGTGGCGCGGTCCGCCTGATGGCCGTTCTCGGCCGAAACCTTCTCGTACACACCCCAGTTGCGGTCGAGCACGTCGAATCCGCTCGGCGAGCTGGCAGCCAGCGACAGCAGCGACAATCCGTGCGTGCCGGCGAGCACCGATCCGTTCGGCGAGATGGTCGAGGCGGTCGCCACCTCGATGCCCGCGGGATCATAGGTCGGCAGCTGCGCCCGCGCATCGCGCAGAGTGAACCAGTCGGTCTCCATGTCGACGACCTCGCCGCGCAGCAGCCGCAGCACCGCCTCGAGTGCTTCGCCCTGCATGCGGCGCTGGTCGATCGGGTTGATTCCCATCATGTGCGCGTCGAGCGGGATCTTGCCCGGCCCGGTGCCGACGATCAGCCGCCCACGGGTCTGCAGATCGAGCTGGGTGATGCGGTCGGCGGTGACCAGCGGGTGGTGATACGGCAACGACATCACGCCGGTACCGAATCGGATCCGCTCGGTGCGCTCGGCTGCTGCCGCAATGAACACGTCTGGGGCAGGGACGATTTCGGACCCGGTCGAGTGATGCTCGCCCATCCAGGCCTCCTCGAATCCGAGATGGTCGAGGTGCTCCATCAGGTCGATGTCGCGGCGCAGCTGCAGCGCGGGATCAGCGTTGAGGGGGTGATAGGGCGCCAGGAACGCCCCGAACCTGATCGAACTCGAGTTCCACATGTCCGGCACATTATCTGGATCGACTGATTGGATCAAGTGATCCATAAATTTGGGCGTGCCAAGCCCCCGCCGTACTGCCATGACCGGTCAGCCCCCGAGCAGCCGATCGACCCCGCCGACGACGAAACTCACCAGGTCTTCGTAGAAGTCCCGCAACTCGGCCTCGTCCAGGCGGCTCCCGTTACGGCGCCATTCGTCGGCCCGGCTCAGCGCCTGGATGAAGTTCATGATCGAGATGGCCCAGCGCAGCTCCAGGCGCGCCGGGTCCGAATCGGGAAAGGCTCGCTGTACCTGAGCGAAAAGTTCGTCGGGCAGATGCTGTTCGGTTTCGAGCATCACCGGATGGTTCTCCTGCGAGATCTGCGCGATGATCTTGATCCACCGCATCCCGCGGACCCGGTGGCGGAGCAACAGTTTCAGATAGGGCTCGGTGACCGCGCGGACAAGGGCGTCGGCACTCGGCGCAACGGCGTCGGCCGCGAGCAGCGCCACATTGGCCGCGATCTCGTCACGCACCGGCGCACCGACATCGGTGAGCACCGCGCGCAGCAGGTCGTCCTTGGACCCGAAGTGGTAGTGCACGGAGGCCGCGCCGAGCCCGGCGGCCGCGTTGACCGCCCGGACCGACACCGCATCCACTCCCTGGGCGGCGAACAATCGTTCGGCGGCCTTCACCAAGCGCAGCCTCGTGGCCGCGCCCTGCCGGTTCTGGGCGGCGACGGACACCCGACGAGCATGTCACGCGCCGAGCGGGCTGCTGAGCTGCGCTCTACGACGACGGCGTGTCGCCGGCGATCGGGGCGAACCGTCCCTCGGCGTCAGGCGCATAGGTGGTGGTGGTCATCACTGCGTTCACCGGCAGCGGACCGTACAGATGCGGGAACAACATCGCGTCGGGGTCCGTCGGTACACCGGGTTCCCAGCGCACCGGGTCGGCCAGCTTGGCCGGATCGATGTGCAGCAGCACCATGTCACCGCGACCGGAGTAGAGCCGGTTCGCCGGCAGATGCACCTGCTCAGGAGCCGAAAGGTGGACGAAGCCCTGCACACTCAGCGAGTCCGGACGATGCTCCCCGCTACGCTGGGCCGTCAGCCAATCCTCGACACTGCACAAGTGGACCAGGATCCGCGGCGATGGATGCATAGCGTCAGCTTGCCCGGCCAGCAACACGGCAGCCAAGTGAGACACGACACACCGGTGAACCCTTGGGGAACAAGGCCGGAATCCAAAACGTCTGACACAGTAGACATACGCAATCAAGGCGCCTTTGCCGAGATTCGAAGAGCAGAAGACGGAGGAGCCATGAACGCAACTCTGACAAGCCCGGAGCTAACCAGAGCCGATCGCTGCGATCGTTGCGGTGCGGCCGCACGCGTACGCGCGAAGCTGCCTTCGGGGGCCGAACTGCTCTTCTGCCAGCATCACGCCAATGAGCACGAAGCAAAGTTGGTCGAGCTTGCCGCTGTGCTGGAGACCAGCGCGGCAGACGCCTGACCGCCACCGGCCGGCACCACCCGCCTGGGCAGGAGCACGTTTCGTCAGTAATGCTTGACTGGTCATGACTGGCCAGCCACTTCCAGTACCACCATCACGCCACCACATCTGGCACATCACTCGACGCACATTGTCGAAGAGCTGGGACGATTCCATCTTCTCGGAGTCGGCACAGGCGGCGTTCTGGTGCGCGTTGTCATTGCCTCCCCTACTACTGGGGATGCTCGGCAGCCTGGCGTACATCGCACCGATGTTCGGCCCGGACACGCTGCCGACAATCCAGGATCAGCTGATCAACGCGGCGAACAGCTTCTTCTCCCCCAACGTCGTCAACGAGATCATCGAACCGACCATCCGCGACATCGTCAGGGGCGCCCGCGGCGAGGTGGTGTCGGTGGGCTTCGTGATCTCGCTGTGGGCCGGGTCGTCGGCGGTATCGGCCTTCGTGGACTCCATCGTGGAGGCGCACGATCAGACACCGCTGCGGCACCCGGTACGCCAGCGGTTCTACGCGCTGGGCCTGTACGTCATCATGCTGGTGTCTGCCATCGGGGTGGCTCCGCTCCTGGCCCTGGGGCCGCGGGCGATCTCCGAGCACATCCCCGAGAGCTGGGACAACGTGCTGCGGTACGGCTACTACCCGGCGTTGTTCCTCGCGGTGCTGGTGGGCGTGACTGTGCTCTACCGGGTCTCGCTTCCGGCTCCGATTCCGACGCACCGCCTGGTGCTCGGCGCCGTCCTGGCGACCGTGGTGTTCCTGGTCGCCACGTTCGGGCTGCGGATCTACCTGACCTGGATCACCAGCACGGGCTACACCTACGGCGCACTCGCCACGCCGATCGCGTTTCTGCTGTTCGCGTTCTTCCTGGGTTTTGCCATCATGCTCGGCGCCGAACTGAATGCGGCGATACAAGAGGAGTGGCCGGCGTCGGACACGCACGCCAGGAGACTGCGGGAATGGCTGGAGGACAAGGCCCACAACGGCGGCGCTCAGGCACCGGCGGAAACACCCGCGCCCGAGGCCGTCGAACCGCCCGGAGAGCGGCCTACTTCTTGAGCGATTCGTAGATCTTCTTGCAATCCGGGCACACCGGAGAGCCCGGCTTGGCCGATTTCGTCACCGGGAACACCTCGCCGCACAGCGCAACCACATGCGTGCCCATGACTGCACTTTCGGCGATCTTGTTCTTCTTGACGTAGTGGAAAAACTTCGGGGTGTCGTCGTCGGTCCCGTCGTCGACGCGTTCGTCGGTGTCCGGGCGCTCGATGGTCTGGGTCTGCATGGTTTTATTGTGCCTGGCTGCGGGGCATAGGGAAATCCGCATGCCACGACCCGGTCCAGGTGTGGAACAGTAGAGGCATGAAACAAAGCCACGAGCTGAGTTTCGACGACGATTTCGGCGACGATTTCGGCAAGGAAGCCCGCCCGGTTCTCATCACCAAAGCCGCACCCGCCTACGAAGTGCAGCACCGTCAGCGTGTCAGGAAGTATCTGACGCTGATGGCCTTCCGCATCCCGGCGCTGATCCTCGCCGCGGTCGCCTACAACATCTGGCAGAACGGGCTCATCTCGCTCGCGATCATCGTGGTGTCGATACCGCTGCCCTGGATGGCGGTGCTGATCGCCAACGATCGTCCCCCGCGTAGCGCCGAGGAGCCACGGCGTTATGCCGGTCACGGCGAGCGGATCCCGCTGTTCCCCACCGCGGAGCGGCCGGCGTTACAGAAGGACCCGTTTATGCCACCGCAACCGGACGCAGCGCGGCCCGACGGCGATGAGCCCAGCTGAGCGGCTTCTTTAGCCATTCTCAGGACATTCTCAGGTCGTTTCGGAAAAACCCCAGCTCAACGGGTATGAATCCGGAGATCAGCGGGAACTCTCATGGGGTCTGCGACGTTGTAGATCATGACAGTTCGAGCTGATCAGGAGGCCGTCATGGCAAATGCCACCACAAGCCGCGTCGACAGTGATCTGGACGCCCAGAGCCCTGCCGCCGACCTCGTGCGCGTGTATCTGAACGGCATTGGCAAAACGGCGTTGCTCAACGCCGCCGATGAGGTAGAGCTCGCAAAGCGCATCGAGGCGGGCTTGTACGCCCAGCACGTGTTGAACACCAAGAAGCGCCTGGGCGAGAACCGTAAACGCGACCTGGCCGCAGTGGTGCGCGACGGTGAGGCAGCGCGCCGGCATCTGTTGGAGGCCAACCTCCGCCTGGTGGTGTCGCTGGCCAAGCGCTACACGGGACGCGGCATGCCGCTGCTGGACCTGATCCAGGAAGGCAACCTGGGTCTCATTCGCGCCATGGAGAAGTTCGACTACTCCAAGGGCTTCAAGTTCTCGACGTATGCCACCTGGTGGATCCGTCAGGCCATCACCCGCGGGATGGCGGATCAGAGCCGCACCATCCGGCTCCCCGTCCACCTGGTCGAGCAGGTCAACAAGCTGGCCCGCATCAAGCGTGAGATGCATCAGAACCTGGGCCGCGAGGCCACCGACGAGGAACTGGCCGAGGAGTCCGGCATCCCGGTCGAGAAGATCAACGACCTGCTGGAGCACAGCCGTGACCCGGTGAGCCTGGACATGCCGGTCGGCACCGACGAGGAAGCCCCGCTGGGCGACTTCATCGAGGACGAGAACGCGATGTCTGCCGAGAACGCCGTCATCTCCGAACTGCTGCACACCGACATCCGCCACGTGCTGGCCACGCTCGACGAGCGTGAGCAGCAGGTGATCCGGCTGCGGTTCGGCCTCGACGACGGGCAGCCGCGCACCCTGGATCAGATCGGCAAGCTGTTCGGTCTGTCCCGCGAGCGGGTCCGCCAGATCGAGCGTGAAGTGATGTCCAAGCTCCGCAACGGCGAGCGTGCCGACCGCCTCCGCTCCTACGCAAGCTAGGCCTCCCTGGACGATGTGCCCCGCCGGTTTCCGGCGGGGCACATTGCGTATCCGGGCCATGTCGGGGTGTTTCCGGGGCCCCGCCAGCCCGTTCCGGGTCCCTGTCCTGGGGTTTTGCCCCGTTGTGTGAGGTGTCCGACGCCCCGATGTTGCGCCGCAGTTCAAGAGCCGGAAACGGTAGACTGTGCGGTGACGTTGGGGCTGGGAAGGCGCGCATGAACGATCTGGTCGACACCACCGAGATGTACCTGCGGACGATCTACGACCTCGAAGAAGAGGGCGTGGTGCCGTTGCGTGCACGCATCGCCGAACGGCTCGACCAAAGCGGTCCGACGGTCAGCCAGACGGTGTCGCGCATGGAACGCGATGGTCTGCTGCATGTCGCCGGCGACCGCCACCTGGAACTGACCGACAAGGGCCGCGCCCTGGCGGTTGCCGTGATGCGCAAGCACCGGCTGGCCGAACGGTTGCTCGTTGATGTGATCGGGTTGCCGTGGGAAGAAGTCCACGCGGAGGCATGCCGCTGGGAGCACGTCATGAGCGAGGACGTGGAGCGGCGCCTGGTGCAGGTGCTCGACAACCCCACCACCTCGCCGTTCGGCAACCCCATCCCGGGCCTGTCGGACCTCGGCGTCGGTGGGGCGGGCTTCGACGATGTCAGCCTGGTCCGGCTCACCGAACTTCCGGTCGGGTTGCCGGTCGCCGTCGTCGTCCGCCAGCTCACCGAACACGTGCAGGGTGACATCGAGCTCATCGGCCGGCTCAAGGATGCCGGCGTGGTGCCGAATGCGCGGGTCACCGTCGAGGCCAACGACCACGGCGGCGTGATGATCGTGATTCCGGGGCACGAGCAGGTGGAACTCCCCCATCACATGGCGCACGCGGTCCGCGTCGAGAAGGTCTAGCCACTCAACCCACCCGGCGCCGCCACGTCCGTCGAGGCGGCAGTTGAACGCCGAGCTGTTCGGCGAGCCGATAGCCGGTGACCGCCAACTCCCGGATTCGCTCCGGCCGCATGCCTGCTTGCAGCGCGGTGTCGAGCATGCCGGCCATTCGGTGCGTGGGGCGCGCCTCCAACGCAGCGTCGAGCGAAACCCCGGCCAGCGGCCCGTCACCTCGCGCATACGCGGAAAAGGCCAGTAGGACAAGCGCTTCGGCGCGCCATGGGTCCGGCAGACTACGGGCCAACAGCGCCCACAACGCTTCGGCCTGCTCGGCGCACTCGCCGACCGCCAGCGCATAGAGCGTGTCGCGGACCCTGGGATCGGCCAACCCCACGGCCAACTGCGCCAACACGGCGATACCGGGTGGATCCCCCTCGGCAGCTTGCACCGCCGCCCGCATCGCGGCCTCGACATCACCGCGCACCTCGGCGTCGTCCCGGGTATCCGGATACCCGGGACGCTGCGCCACGAGAGCCAACGGCCGTTTCATCGCCGCACTGGCGACCGGATCCGGCCGGATGACCTGCAACAGTTCGTCACGGCTGGCATAGAGCCGGCGACCGTCCAGCACCGCAGCTGCCGCCAGCGGTGACGCACCCGGATCGTCCACCCACCCCTGTTCGCCACAACCGTCGGCGCAGTGCCAGGATCCGCCGGCGGCCACCTTGTCCACCACGTGCGCGGCGTAGAGCTCGATGCCGTCGGCGGCAAGGGCCTGGTCGAGGTCCGCCGCCAGGCCGCGGTAGCGGTCATCGCACGCCCTGCAGTCCCTACTGTGATCGTCCACCACCACGGCGATCACCGCGTCCGCGCCGGCGCCGGCCACGAGATCGACCAGGTGCTCGATGCGTTCGGTCATGTCATCGGCCAGATCGGCGCGCATGACGCAGCCCAGCTCGCCCCGGTCGACGGTGACCAGGACGAGGCTCTGGTGCGGGACGAAGCCGAGTACCGCGGGCAGCGCGGCGATCAGCGCTCCGGGCCGGTTGAGGTGGAAGTCGAAGTCTGGCGAGGAGGGCGATGGTGTTGTCATGGCCCAACGGTGCCAACCTGCGCCGTCACGAACCGCCGCCCGAACCCGGCCGTTGCGGTGAAACCGCTGGAGCTGTGGATGAATTCGACGCTGGGGATAAGCGGTGGCATCTGTTCACTAGGTATTCGGCATGAGGTACATGCGCCGGGCCGGCGAGCCGCGTACACAGTTGTACCGTGGGTTCAGTGCAGGAATTCGACCTCATCGTCATTGGTTCGGGTCCCGGCGGGCAACGTGCCGCCATCGCCGCG
The DNA here is from genome assembly GCF_055419505.1 of Mycobacterium sp. IDUB_9. Lineage (NCBI taxonomy): Bacteria > Bacillati > Actinomycetota > Actinomycetes > Mycobacteriales > Mycobacteriaceae > Mycobacterium > Mycobacterium sp. IDUB_9. The sequence goes on from NZ_JBVAXU010000003.1 coordinate 473,520, forward strand.
GCAAAGCTCGGCAAGACCGTTGCGGTGATCGAGCGGGACATGATGCTCGGTGGCGTGTGCGTCAACACCGGCACCATTCCGTCCAAGACACTGCGCGAGGCGGTCGTCTACCTGACCGGGATGAGCCAGCGCGAGCTTTACGGGACCAGCTACCGCGTCAAAGAAAAAATCACCCCCGCCGATCTACTGTCGTGGACCCAGCACGTCATCGGCAGGGAAATCGACGTCGTCCGGTCCCAGTTGATGCGCAACGGCATCGAGCTGTACACCGGGCACGGCCGGTTCAAGGACGAGCACACGGTCGTCGTCGAGGACCCCAGCCGAGCCGAACTCGTCACTATCCGTGGCACTTTCATCGTCATCGCCACCGGAACCAAACCGGCCCGGCCCGCGGGGGTGCAATTCGACGAGGCGCGAGTGCTCGACTCCGATGGCATCCTCAACCTCACGACGCTGCCCAGCTCGATGGTGGTGGTCGGAGCCGGGGTCATCGGTATCGAGTACGCCTCGACGTTCGCCGCACTGGGCACCAGAGTCACCGTGATCGAGAAACGCGACAGCATGTTGGAGTTCTGCGATCCCGAGATCATCGAATCGCTGCGCTTCCATCTACGCGACCTCGCAGTGACATTCCGCTTCGGCGAAGAGGTGACCGCCGTCGACGTCGGAGCTTCCGGAACGATCACCACTCTGGCCAGCGGCAAGCAGATCCCCGCCGAGACCGTGATGTATTCGGCCGGAAGACAAGGGCAGACCGATCACCTCGATCTGGCCAACGCCGGCCTCGAAGCGGACCACCGCGGCCGCATCTACGTCGACGACAACTTCACCACCAAGGTCGATCACATCTATGCGGTGGGCGACGTCGTCGGCTTCCCGGCGTTGGCGGCCACCTCCATGGAGCAGGGCCGCCTGGCCGCCTGTCACGCCTTCGGCGAGCCCACCAAGGGCATGATGAGCATCCAGCCGATCGGCATCTACTCGATCCCGGAGGTGTCCTTCGTCGGGGCCACCGAATTCGAGCTGACCAAAGACTCGATTCCCTACGAAGTGGGGGTGTCACGCTACCGCGAACTGGCCCGCGGCAAGATCGCCGGTGACTCCTACGGAATGCTCAAGCTGTTGGTGTCCACCGAGGACCTGCGGGTGCTCGGCGTGCACATCTTCGGCACGAACGCCACCGAGATGGTGCACATCGGCCAGGCCGTGATGGGTTGCGGGGGCACCGTCGAATATCTCGTCGACGCAGTGTTCAACTATCCGACATTCTCGGAGGCCTACAAGGTCGCGGCGCTGGACGTGATGAACAAGCTGCGCGCGCTCAACCAGTTCCGCTACTAGCAGTCGGATTCGAGCGCCGCGGGTGCCGCGTCGCCCGGGCCGCCGGCTTCGGCGCGGATCAGCAACCGGGCGATCCGGTCATCGAAGCGCGGCGAATAGGACACGTCGTCATCGCAGCCACCGCCATCGAGTCCGCCCACCAACCCGGTGATCGTCGACCCCGAAACCCATGGGGCGCCACTGAATCCATCGGTCAGGCCCCCACAGGCCAGGGACGGGAACCCCTGCGGTGACGACTCGGTCGCGCCGCGACAGGCCAGCGGGCTGCCGCCCTCACCCATCGGGTAACCGGTCACCGTCACCGGACTGCCCGCCGCAGGCGCCGACCCGAGGGTCAATCCGCCACCGGCCGCGGACGGCAGGCTCACGCCGGAATCCCCGGTCACCTGCACGATCGCGTAGTCCGCCTGGGGGTCCTGTTCAGCGAGCCAACGTGAGTCCAGGTACACCTTGCTCACGTGCCAGGTATCACCCGCACCCGCACCGAAACCGGGGACGAAGGTGGTGTCGACACCGTCGAGCAGGCAGTGCGCGGCCGTCAGGATGAGATCCGCCGACGGGCTCGCCAACACCGAGCCGCTACAGGTGTGCGTCGTGGTGTCGCCCAGGAACAACGCCCCCACCCGCCGATCCGGCGTCACCGACTCCGCCCCGGCCTGCGACAACGCGCTGGCCGCAGCCGCTGAACTGATCGGCGGGGCCGGCTCGGGGCGGCCGGACGGTCCACCGGTCGTGGTGCCCGGAGCGGTGCACGCCGCGGCCCCGGCAACCAGCACGGCTGCCGCGACTGTGAATTTCACCATCCGGGTCACGTACATCATCATGATTTTGCCTGATCGCGGGGATACCCGCCGGAATGCCGGCCCCGGCCCAGCGCGTTCGCATGCACAGGCGGGGCGGAATACACCCGGAACCCGGGTATGCGGGACACTAGATGACACGGTGGTAGGCGCCGTCACAGCGTGCTACCGCAGCGAGGAGACGAAGCGAGATGACCGACAGCAGCGACACCCCCGAGCAGCACTACCAGCCCGATCAGAGCGGCATGTACGAGCTTGAGTTCCCGGCGCCGCAGCTGTCGTCTTCGGACGGCCGCGGCCCGGTGCTGGTCCACGCCCTGGAGGGTTTCTCCGATGCCGGTCACGCGATCCGGCTGGCCGCCGAGCACCTCAAGGACACCCTCGACACCGAACTGGTGGCTTCCTTCGCCATCGACGAGCTGCTCGACTACCGGTCGCGGCGGCCGCTGATGACGTTCAAGACCGACCATTTCACCAGCTACGAGGAACCCGAACTGAACCTGTACGCGCTGCACGACGGCGCAGGCACGCCGTTTCTGCTGCTGGCCGGCCTGGAGCCGGACCTGCGGTGGGAGCGGTTCATCACCGCGGTGCGCCTGCTCGGCGAGCAGCTGGGAGTGCGACAGGTGATCGGGCTGGGCACCATTCCGATGGCGGTGCCCCACACCCGCCCGGTCATGCTCACCGCGCACGCCAACAACAAGGAGCTGATCGCCGACCACACCCCGTGGGTCGGCGAAGTCCAGGTTCCGGCGAGCGTTTCCAACCTGCTGGAGTTCCGCATGGCCCAGCACGGACACGAGGTGGTGGGATACACCGTGCACGTGCCGCACTACCTGGCCCAGACGGCCTACCCGCCGGCCGCCGAGGCGCTGCTGACCGAAGTGGCCCGGACCGGTTCGCTACAACTGCCGCTGGAGAAACTGTCCGAGGCCGGAGCCGAGGTGTACAGCAAGATCAACGAGCAGGTGGAGGCCAGCGCTGAGGTGGCTCAGGTGGTGACCGGGCTGGAGCGCCAGTACGATGCATTCGTTGCCGCACAGGAAAATCGGTCTCTGCTGGCACGCGACGAGGAACTACCCAGTGGTGACGAGCTGGGAGCCGAGTTCGAACGGTTCCTCGCCCAGCAGGCCGGTGACAAGTTCAAAGACGACAAGTACAAAGACGGACGGGACGGCTTCGGCGACGGCTTCCCGAACGGCGACAACCACTCATAACAGCCCGACGCCGGGCCGAGGGCGAGGTTGACCAGCATGACCGAGCGCAAACCGCATCTGCGGACTGTTCGCGAGCTCACCCCGACGCTCGAATACCGCACGATCCACGGATACCGGCGGGCGTTCCGGGTCGCCGGGTCAGGGCCGGCGATCCTGCTGATCCACGGCATCGGTGACAACTCCACCACCTGGCACACCGTGCAATCGGCGCTGGCGCAACGGTTCACCGTGATCGCCCCGGATCTGCTGGGGCACGGCAGCTCCGACAAGCCGCGTGCGGACTATTCGGTTGCGGCCTACGCCAACGGCATGCGCGACCTGCTCAGTGTGCTCGACATCGACGGGGTGACAGTGGTCGGTCATTCGCTGGGCGGTGGCGTCGCCATGCAGTTTGCCTACCAATTCCCACAGCTGGTGGAGCGTCTCATCCTCGTGGGCTCCGGCGGGGTCACCAAGGACGTCAATATGGCGTTGCGGGTCGCCTCACTCCCGATGGGAAGTGAGGCGCTGGCACTGCTGCGCCTGCCCCTGGTGCTGCCGGCGTTGCAGTTGGCCGGCCGGGCCGCGGGCACGGTGTTGGGCTCAACCGGCCTCGGCCGCGATATCCCGGACATGCTGCGCATCCTGGCCGATCTGCCGGAGCCGACAGCATCGTCGGCGTTCGCCCGTACCCTGCGCGCCGTCGTGGACTGGCGTGGCCAGGTGGTGACGATGCTCGACCGCTGTTACTTGACCGAATCGGTTCCGGTCCAGTTGATCTGGGGTGAAAGCGATTCGGTCATCCCCGTCAGCCATGCCGAGATGGCGCACGCCGCAATGCCCGGTTCCCGGTTGGAGATCTTCTCCGGGTCCGGGCATTTCCCGTTCCATGACGATCCCGACCGCTTCGTCGAGGTGGTCGAACGCTTCATCGACACCACCGAGCCGTCGGTCTACGACCAGGAGCGCCTGCGCACCCTGCTGCGTACCGGGCGGACCGATTCGGCGATGAGCGGGACCTTCGACACTCAGATCGCCGTGCTCGACGCGATGGACGCGGACGAGCGCAGCGCAACCTGATCCGCTGACCGCACCGGGTCGGAGACAGCCCGCCCGACGAGCGCATGATGCGACGTAGCATCGGGTCATGGCCATCGACGTCACCGTGTTACGGGTGTTCACCGACTCAGACGGCAAGTACGGCAATCCGCTGGGCGTGGTGGACAACAGCACTGTCGCCCCGGACGACCGCCAGCGGATCGCCACCGAATTGGGTTACAGCGAAACGGTATTCATCGATCTGCCGCAGCCGGGCGGCAACTCGGCCAACGCCCACATCTTCACCCCGGTCGCGGAATTGCCGTTCGCAGGGCACCCCACGGTGGGGGCGTCGTGGTGGCTGCGTGAGGTGGGATCGCCGGTCCGTACCCTGCGGGTGCCCGCCGGGATACTCCAGGTCGAGTACGACGGAGATCGTGCCGTCGTCAACGCGCGGTCCGAGTGGGCACCGGAGTTCGCCATCTATGACCTGAGTTCGGTGGAGGAGTTGTTCGCCGCCGACCCCAACGATTTCGACGACGCCGATGAGAACTACCTGTGGGCCTGGATCGACAAGGCGAACGGCACGGTGCGCGCCAGGTCGTTCGCCCCCCATCTGGGGATTCCCGAAGACGAGGCGACCGGCGCTGCCGCGGTGCGGATGACCGACTATCTCAGCCAGGACCTCACGATCATCCAGGGCAAGGGGTCGGTGATCGAGACACGCTGGAGCCCGGAGGGCTGGGTTCGTCTGGCCGGCCGTGTGGTCAACGACGGGCCTACCCGACTGGATTGAACCTGGACTGAATTACGCCTCGGCGCGGTGCGCGCGCAGCGCCTCGATCTCGCGCTCGAAGTCCTCGGCTGAGGAGAACGACCGGTACACCGAGGCGAATCTCAGGTAGGCGACCTCGTCCAGTTCACGGAGCGGTCCGAGGATCGCCAAGCCGACCTCATTGCTGGGGATCTCCGGCGTGCCGAGGCCGCGGACCGCATCCTCGACCTTCTGCGCCAAAACGTTGAGTGCATCGTCGTCGACCTGTCTGCCCTGACAGGACCGGCGCACACCACGGATGACCTTCTCCCGGCTGAAGGGCTCGGTAACCCCGCTGCGCTTCACCACAGCCAGCACCGCGGTCTCCACGGTGGTGAACCGACGCCCGCACTCCGGGCATGATCGCCGGCGCCGGATGGCCTGGCCCTCGTCGGTCTCGCGGGAATCGACCACGCGCGAATCAGGGTGACGACAGAACGGACAATGCATTACCGCTCCTTCGTCATGCCGCCGGACAACTAGTTCGAGCGCCCTTGAGCGTACCCGCGATGCCCGCGGGAGACTCACCGCCGGGTCCAGTGGCGAGTAGGTGCTCACTCCGACACCGGCCAGTGTGGCTGTCGGCCAGGACGATTCAGCGGACATTGCACTGCTCAGCCAACCGGCGCGAGCAATGTCTGCCCGGAGTCGACCGCCACGGATTCGAGTTGGTTGAGGTCACGGATCTGCTCGACGACCCGGGCTACCGGGGCGTCCGGGGCGACCCGACGCGCCACCTGTTGCAGCGTCTCCCCCGATTTCACCTGGACCACCGCGAGCTCGGTCGGGGTCGGGGTCTCGGCCCCCATCACCCCACCGAATTGGGCCACCAGGCCGAGCCACACCGTGATACCCGCGGCGACCAGGGCCAGCAACACCGTAGTGAGCGGCGTGATGGGCCGGCTGCGATGCGATGCCCGCGACATGAGCACTCCGGTTCCGCGGTAGCGGACCGTCCCGGCGGCGGGTCGGTCGGGGGCCGGCCGCTGCACCCGGCGCACCGGCCGTGCCGTACCGGTACCGAAGGTGGCGCTGCCCCTGGTGCCGGCACCGCCTCTGGCCCGGACGCGCTGCGATGGGGACTGCGGCACGGCCCGAACAGCGCGGGAACGACTATCGGCGGGGATATCGATGATCGCCATCTGACTGCCTTTCGGTGGGACGGTTTCGCTCTTGTGTTCGAACATACTCGCTCAAGTGTTCGATGGATAGAACATGTGATCGAACTGTTGCCAAACGATAGAACAGGGCACCGACAAGTTCGGCCCGCCAACCCGACGCACGGCCGGCAACCGCCCCCCAGCCCGCCCCACCAGCAGACACGCCGCAACACGCGTCGAACACATGTTTGATTAATGTCGGATCAACGACTACATTCGGCCCCATGAGCGACGACCGCAGCAGGGACGGCAAGACCGACAGCCCGGCCGGATCGGATGGCGCGGGTCCACGCCGGGCCGAGGGGCTCACCGACCGGCAACGCACCATTCTCGACGTGATCCGCGCGTCGGTGAACAGTCGCGGCTACCCGCCGAGCATCCGCGAGATCGGCGATGCGGTCGGTTTGACCTCGACCTCGTCGGTCGCCCATCAGTTGCGCACCCTGGAACGCAAGGGTTACCTGCGCCGGGATCCCAACCGCCCGCGCGCGGTCGACGTACGCGGCGCCGACGATCCGGCGGCCGCGGCGCTGGTGTCGACCGACGTGGCCGGCTCCGACGCGCTACCCGAACCGACGTTCGTGCCGGTGCTCGGGCGTATCGCCGCAGGCGGCCCGATCCTGGCCGAGCAGGCTGTCGAGGACGTCTTCCCGCTGCCCCGCGAACTGGTCGGCGAGGGGTCGCTGTTCCTGCTCAAGGTCGTGGGCGACTCGATGGTCGATGCCGCCATCTGTGACGGCGACTGGGTGGTGGTACGCCAGCAGAGCGTGGCCGACAACGGAGACATCGTGGCAGCCATGATCGACGGCGAAGCCACCGTCAAGACGTTCAAGCGGACCCGCGGTCAGGTCTGGCTGATGCCGCACAACCCGGCATACGACCCGATCCCGGGCAATGACGCCGCGGTGCTCGGCAAAGTAGTCACCGTGATCCGCAAGATCTGACCGACCGGAGGCGGACCCGGCTGCACCAGATGGTTGCCGGGTCCTGCCGCTCAGTCCGTGCGCACGAAGCCGTTCGTGCGGGCGAATTCCTCACTGGCGAACCAAATCTCCGCCACTGCGTCGTCATACTCACTGCTGTCTGGTGCCCAGTACCGGCCCGACTGGGTGTCCGCTTTGATCGGATACCCCTCCGGTGCGCGGTGCGGGTCCTCCAGCGGTAGATGAATGGCGGTGGCACTGGGTATCTCGTCGAGTTCGATGGCGGCGTGGCGCCCGCTGTGAGCGTCACCGCCGTGGGTCTCACTGCTGTAGGCCTCACCGCTGTAAGCCTCATTGCTGTAGGCCTCGGCCTCGGTGATGACGCGGGTCGGTGCGGTGTCGACGTTGTCCTGATCGCTGGGCACTGCCAGGCCGCTCAGCGCCGAGAATCCCTGCGCCCCGTGCACTCCGCCGGCCGGACCGCTCAGTGACCCGGTGTCCGCCAGTTCCTCCTCTTCGAGCTCCGCTTCGATGTCGTCGTCGTCGCCCTCGGCAACTTCCTCGAAGTCGGCGTCGATGGGCGTATCGAGGTCCTCGTCGTCGAAGTCGTCGTCCTCGAAATCGGACTCTTCATAGTCGTTTTCGAAGTCGTCATCGTCGTCGTAGTCGTCGAATCCCTGTTCCGGGCCGGCCAGCTGCGAGGAATCCTCCGGTGGTTCCTCGTCCTCGCCAGGTGCCCCGTAAACACCCGCCGCTCCGTTCGGGGCGGCCCATTGACTGACCGGGATGGCGATATCGGTTGGCCCGTCGTACGGAGACGCCGCCCCTGCCGGTTCCGCGCCCGGCCCGGCGAACCGCGCCGTCGCGGCCTCGCCGCCATAGGCGGCGCTCGGCCCATGAACGTTCGCCGCATCGGAGCCGCGATCATCGCGGTACTCGTCGTGGTCATACCCACGCGAGCCGTAGCGGGCCTCGTCGTACCGCTCGTCGTCGTACGACGAATCCCCGGGTCCGCCGTCGTAGTCATCGTCGAACGGGTCGTGGTCGAAGTCGTCGTCGCCACCGGCGCGCCGACGGTGCCACAGCGCGGCCCCCACGATCAGCCCGGCGAGCAGCACAACCGGGACCACCGCGATCAGCCACCACCAGCTCCAATGCCAGGCGAACGGCTTCTTGGTGTCCGCACCGGAAGGCTGCGGCCCCGAGGCCGGGGTCTGACCGAGTCCCGGAACCTGCAGGCCACTCAATTCGGAGGCGAGTTTCGACGGCTCGGTGGTGAACTTGTTGGCGTCGCGGTCCCACGAGATGACTCCCCCGCTGAACCGCTGGCTGACGACACTGCCGTCTTCGGTCTGGTCGGCCATGGGGGCGCCCAATGCGCCCTTCGCCCCGCCGAGCTTCTCCCAGGCCGCGTTCATCGCGCCCCGCACGATCACCGCGCCGTAGTCCGGAGTCCAGAAGATGACGGGGTTGTCGGCAGCGGCGAAGGTGCTGATCCGGCTGTTGGGACCCAACCCGCCCTCGGACTCGCTGGTGGTCGGGAAGCCCAGATCACCCTCGGGGCCACCGACGCTTTCGTACTTCTCGAGCAGCTGGCCGGTGATGGCGTTGGCTCCGGTGGCCGGACTGTAGAAGATCTTGCCGCCGGCGTACTTCTGGCCGAACCCGCCGTCGCCGATCGGATACTGGTCGCCGTCCTTGGCTCCCAGTGGTCCCATCACGCCACCTGCTTCGCGACGCGCGGCGGCGATCGCCGAAGCAGGATCCATCGGTACGTCCAGGCCGGCAAGCTGGTCGGCGAGTTCCGGCGGCTCCGTGGTGAATGCCTTGGTTTTGCGGTTCCACGAAATCTCGCCGCCGGTGAACTTCTGTGAGATGACATCGCCGTCGAACATCTCGTCGTCAGCGGGGACGCCCAGCAATCCGGCGGAGCCACCGAGCTTGTCCCACGCAGCATTGATGGCACCCCGCACCACCCGGGCGCCGGTGGACGGAGTCCAGAAGATGACCGGGTTGTCGGGCGCGCTCAGGGTCGAGTTGCGACTGTCGGCCGCCCGTCCGGCGCCCTCATCGATCGTGGGGAATCCCATGTCGCCGTCGGCCGGACCGCCCAACGACTCGTACTTCTCCAGGATTGCGCCCTGCATGAAATGAGCGCCGGTCGGCTGGGTGAAGAACATCTTGCCCCCGGCGAAGTTCTGCGCGAAGCCAGAACCCACCGCGTACACGTCGCCCTGCCGCGGCCCCAGCGGGCCGCCGTCGCCACCGGTGGCCTCCCACGCGGAGGTGACAGCCGCGTCGGCATCCGCCTCCGGGGTGGCCGAAGCCACCGCCGGCACCACCAAACAAGCGACTACGAGTGCGAGCAGGCCGACCCCCAACCGCCACACGGCTGCGTTCAGCCTCGCTCCCGGCCTAGTCATGCGCCCTCCCCGCTCGTTCGGCAAAGTTTCCTTAGAAATGTCCCGCCCGGACAACTTTGCGTCAGCACGTGACGATAACCAAGGAACGTGGCCGATCATGACCAAAAAAGGCCCAATATCTGGATCCGTTGGCCCAGATATGGGCTTCCGGAGGCGTCACCTGGCCAAAATTGGGGCGATCAGACACCCAGACTGCGTCCGATGATCTCCTTCATGATCTCGGTGGTGCCGCCGTAAATGGTCTGAACCCGCGCATCCAGGTAAGCCCGGGCGACCGGGTACTCACGCATATAGCCGTAACCACCGTGCAACTGCAAGCAGCGGTCGATGAGCTCCACCTGCTTCTCGCTGGAGTACCACTTGGCCATCGCGGCCTGCTCCACGGTGAGTTTCTCGTCGAGGTGCAACCGGATGAACTCGTCGACCATCATCCGCACCACGGTGGCCTCGGTCGCCAGTTCGGCCAACAGGAACCGGCTGTTCTGGAAGCTGCCGATCGGCTTACCGAAGGCCTTGCGTTCCTTGGTGTACTGCAACGTCTGCTCGAGCACCGCCTCCATCGCCGCGGCGGCCATGATGGCGATCGAGATGCGTTCCTGCGGCAGGTTCTGCATCAGGTAGACAAAGCCCTGGCCCTCCTCGCCGAGCAGGTTCTCGACCGGCACCCTGACATCGGTAAACGACAGTTCCGCGGTGTCCTGGGCCTCCAAACCGATCTTGTCGAGGTGGCGGCCCCGCTCGAAGCCCTCCATGCCGCGTTCGACCACCAGCAGCGAGAATCCCAGAGCCCCCTTTTCGGGGTCGGTCTGTGCAACGACGATCACCAGGTCAGCGTTGATGCCGTTGGTGATGAAGGTCTTGGATCCGTTGAGGACGTAGTGGTCACCGTCGCGGACCGCGCGGGTCTTGATGCCCTGCAGGTCGCTACCGGTACCCGGTTCGGTCATTGCGATCGCCGAGATCAATTCACCCGTGCAGAACTTGGGCAGCCAGCGCTGCTTCTGCTCTTCGTTGGCCAGCCGGAGCAGATAGGGCGCGACGACATCGTTGTGCAGGCTGAAACCGATGCCGCTGTAGCGGCCGGCCACGGTCTCTTCGCAGACGATCGTGTTGTACCGGAAGTCGTCGTTGCCGCCGCCGCCGTACTCCTCGGGCACCGCCATCCCGAGAAAGCCCTGCTTACCCGCCTCCAGCCAGACCCCGCGGTCGACGATCTTGTCCTTCTCCCACTGGTCGTGGAACGGCGCGACGTGTTTGTCCAGGAATCCCCGGTATGACTCGCGGAACAACTCGTGCTCGGGCTCGAACAACGTGCGGTCGTACTTCACGACACTGCCCATGGTGTGACCTCCGGTACTGGTTACGGATTTGGGCCAACCTATACCAACCGGGTGGTTGGTCAGCCCGGGGAGGGGTGGGGACCGGCCGTAGACTCCGGTCATGCCCAGGTCGCCCGTGAGCCTCGCGCACTGGGGTGCCTTCACCACGGACATCGCAGACGGCGACATCGCCGCCGTCACCCCACTGGACGGTGACGCCGATCCATCTCCGTTGCTCGGCAACCTCGCGGGCTCGATCCGACACCGCTCGCGGATCGCCGGACCGGCGGTGCGACGCGGCTGGCTGCGCGACGGCCCCGGCCCCAGTACCGAGCGGGGCGTCGACGAGTACGTCTCGGTGACCTGGGATGAGCTCACCGACCTGCTGGCCGGCGAGCTACGCCGGGTCGTCGACACCTACGGCAACGAGGCGATCTACGGCGGCTCCTACGGCTGGGCCAGCGCGGGACGCTTCCACCACGCCCAGAGCCAGGTGCATCGGTTTCTGAAAATGCTCGGCGGCTATACGTTTTCCCGCCACTCCTACAGCCTGGGTGCCACCGGAGCGATCATGCCGCGAGTGGTCGGCACCCACGACGACCTGTTCAAGCGCTCCACCGATTGGGACGTCATCGCCGAACACACCGACCTGCTGGTGTGTTTCGGCGGTGTCGCGATGAAGAACACAGGTATCAATCACGGTGGCACCACGGCACATCCGGCCCGCGGCGCGCTGCACCGGATGCGTGCACGCGGCGGACAGATCGTGTCGCTGAGCCCGCTGCGCGACGATGTCGACGGCGACTGTCGATGGCTGGCTCCGGTGCCGGGTACCGATGTCGCGGTGATGCTCGCGCTGGCCTATGTCCTGGCCACCGAAGGGCTGGCCGACCGGGATTTTCTCGACACGTACTGCACCGGATACCAACGGTTCGAGCGCTACCTGCTGGGCGGCGATGACGGCGTTGCCAAGACTCCACAGTGGGCGTCTCGACTCAGCGGTCTACCTGCCGACGAGCTCACGGCGCTGGCCCGGCGGATGGCCGCCTCACGCACCCTGGTCACCGTCAGTTGGTCGTTGCAGCGCATCAGGTACGGCGAACAGGCGCCGTGGATGGGGCTGACCCTGGCCGCCATGTTGGGCCAGATCGGTATTCCCGGAGGAGGTTTCGGGCACGGCTACGGGTCGATGAACGAGCCGGGGTTGCCACCGCTGCGGTGCGGGCTGCCTGTGCTGCCGCAGGGCCTCAACCCGGTGCAGACGTTCATCCCGGTCGCGGCCGTCACCGACATGTTGCTGCACCCGGGTCAGCCGTTCGATTACAACGGCCTGCAACTGACCTACCCCGACATCAAATGCGTGTACTGGTCCGGCGGCAATCCATTTCACCATCACCAGAACATTCCGAGGTTGCGCCGGGCCCTGTCCCGGGTGGACACCATCGTCGTGCACGACCCGTATTGGACGGCGATGGCCAAGCATGCCGACATCGTGGTGCCCTCGACCACCGCCTATGAGCGCGAGGACTACTCGGGTTCGCGCAACGACCCACTCCTGGTCGCCATGCCCGCGCTGACCCAGCCGTACGCCGACTCCCGCGACGACTACACCACGTTCTCGGCGTTGGCCGAGCAGCTCGGCTTCGGCCCGCAGTTCACCGAGGGTCGCACGGCGCGCGAGTGGCTGGTCCACATGTATGAAAAGTGGTCCACCGGACTGGATTTCGAGGTTCCCGGGTTCGAGGAGTTCTGGGCCGCAGGACAGTTGCGGCTGCCCACCGAGCCGGGACTGACGCTGCTGGCCGATTTCCGGGCGGATCCCCTCGGGCGCCGGTTGGCCACCCCGAGCGGCCGCATCGAGATCTTCTCGGACACCATCGACGGATTCGGCTACGACGACTGTGCCGGTCATCCTCGCTGGTACGAGCCGACCGAGTGGCTGGGAGGTGAGCGTGCCCAGGCATATCCGTTACATCTGCTGGCCAATCAACCTGCGGCCCGGTTGCACAGCCAACTCGACGGCGGCGCAGTCAGTCAGGCGTCGAAAGTGCGAGGGCGCGAACCTATCCGGATCCACCCGACCGACGCCGCGGCCCGCGGGCTCACCGATGGCGACGTGGTGCGGGTGTTCAACGATCGCGGAGCCTGCCTGGCCGGGGTGGTGATCGACGACCGACTGCGTCCGGCGGTGTTGCAACTGTCGACCGGGGCCTGGTTCGACCCGGCCGATCCGGCCGACCCCGACTCGATGTGCGTACACGGCAATCCCAATATGCTCACCGACGATGTCGGTACCTCCTCGCTGGCCCGCGGCTGCACGGGAGCCCATGTGCTGGTGCAGGTGGAGAAGTTCGACGCAGCACTCCCCCCGGTCCGGGCACACGAGCCGCCGGTGATCCGGGCACGCTGAAATCATTGGGCGGCAGGCAGTTCCGCCGTTTGCCCGATGGCGCATACGTGCCGGTGCAAAGATCCCCTCAGCGCTGACGGCGTCGTCAGCAGAAGGAGATCCCGGCCGATGCGATTCTCACCCCGTTCTGCTGCCAGGTCAGTGCTGGTCGGCGCCGTCGCGGTATCCGGCTCGGTGGTCATCGGCCTGACGCCCATCGGCACTGCGGCGGTCGGCCTGGTCGTGGCCGTGACCCCGCTGGTCGTGCCCGGCACGGGAACCCCGAATCCGCAGGACTCCAACAACTACCTGGCCAACGCAGTCGCGTATTACGTACAGCCGAGCGGCAGTTGCGGTGCCCAGGACTGTGCCGCCCCGGTGGCAATCCCCTATATCGCTCAGTTCTGGCCGATCCCGCTCGCGGGCTGGGGCGGGTTGGAGGGCGCCAAGTGGAACGTGTCCGTTGCCAGCGGTGTCAGCCGGCTGACCAGCGAACTCGTAGGCGCCAACAATCCCAGCGCGGCGCACCCGGTGGCGGTCTTCGGCTATTCGCAGGGCGCCACCGTGGCCAGCATCGTCAAAGGCAATCTCGCTGACCTGACCGACGAGCAGAAACAGAACCTGAGCTTCGTCCTGATCGGTAACCCGAACCGCCCCGACGGCGGGCTCTTCGAACGGCTGGCGATCCTGGGTACCGTCCCCATCCTCGATGCGACGTTCGGCCAACCGACCCCGACGGACACGGGCATCGAGACCTACGACATCGCGCTGCAGTACGACGGTGTCGCCGATGCTCCCTCCTGGGTGCTCAATCCGCTCGCCTTGGCAAACGCGCTGGCCGGATTCCAATACGTGCACGGCACCTATCTGGATCCCAGGGGCGATGACCCCGACACCGCAACCCCGTACGGCTACACGCCGGAGCAGGTGCAGGCCGCGATCGAGAACGCCAAGGCGAGCTGCACCACCGAAACCCACTGCCAGAAAGTCGACGGCAGCGACACGTACTACGTCACCCTGCCGGCGAAGACCTTGCCGATCATGCAGCCCTTCCTCGACCTGGGTGCCGCGACCGGCACGTCGGCCCTGGTGGTTCCGCTGGTCGACCTGGTTTCCCCGATCGCGCAGACCCTGATCGAAACCGGTTACACCAGAACCGACTACAGCACGCCGACGCCGTTCCAGCTGCTGCCCCGGGTCAACCCGGTGAAGTTGGCCGGCGACCTCATCAACGACATCCCCGAGGGCGTCCGGGCGGCGCTCGACCCCGGACTCGACCCACTGCCCGGCTGGACCGACCCGACCCAGTCCGGCGATACCGTCACGGTGCAGGGCACCCCCGACGACGCCGTTCTCGCCACCACGAAGATCGCCGCGACGTCCGACCGCAAACCGGTGGTCCGGGTGAGCACGGTCGCCAAGCCGGAGACCGCGCTGAGCACACCCGATGACGACCAGACCACAGTTCCCGAGCCGGCCCGTCCGTCGTTGCGTAAAACCCTTGGCATCAAGGGACATCCGGCGCGCGACGCGGCGAAGTCCATCGGCAGCACGGTGCGTAAGGCCCTGGGTCAGGACACGGCAAAAGACGACGCCAAGCCCGCCCGCGCCAACGCCAAGAAGAAACCGGCCGCCTGACGCTCGTGCTCAGAAGGTGGCGAACTCGCTCAGGCCGGCGGCCAGCGCCATGGGTACCCGCGCCTTGATGCGGGTGCCATCGGCGGTGTGTTCGGTGGCGTCCACCCGGCCCTCGGCGTGCACCCGCGCCACCAGATCCCCACGGTCGTAGGGAATGGTCACGTCCACCGTGGCGTCGGTTGGCGGAATCATCTCCGCCATGCGGGCCCGCAACCGGTCCAGCCCGTCACCGGTGTGCGCGGAGACGAACACCGCGTCGGGCAGGGCACGCCGCAGCGCGGCGAGCCCGAGATCGGTGGCCGCGTCGATCTTGTTGACTACCAACAACTCCGGCGGTGGGGTGATGTTGTATTCGACAACCACCTCATTGACCACCTGCCGGACCGCGTTGACCTGCGCCAGCGGATGCTCGTCGGAGCCGTCCACGACGTGCACCAGCAGGTCGGCGTCGACCACTTCTTCGAGCGTCGACCGGAACGCCTCGACCAATTGGGTGGGCAGGTGCCGGACGAAGCCGACGGTATCGGTCAGCACGAACGGCCGCCCGTCGTCGAATTCGCCACGCCGCGTGGTGGGTTCGAGGGTGGCGAACAGGGCATTCTCGACCAGCACGCCGGCCCCGGTCAATGCGTTGAGCAGGCTGGACTTGCCGGCGTTGGTGTAGCCGACGATGGCCACCGAAGCGGAATCCGAGCCCAGCCGTCGGCTGCGCTGGGTGTCGCGGATCTTCTTCATATCGCGAATCTCGCGGCGCAGCTTGGCCATCCGCTCACGGATGCGGCGACGGTCGGTCTCGATCTTGGTTTCGCCGGGTCCGCGGGTGCCCACACCACCACCGGCGCCGCCGGCGCGACCGCCGGCCTGGCGCGACATCGATTCACCCCAACCGCGCAGCCGGGGCAGCATGTACTCCATCTGGGCCAGCGACACCTGCGCCTTGCCTTCCCGGCTGGTGGCGTGCTGGGCGAAGATGTCCAGGATCAGTGCGGTGCGGTCGATGACCTTGACCTTGACGACCTTCTCCAGCGAGTTGAGCTGGGCAGGCGAGAGTTCGCCATCGCAGATGACGGTGTCCGCGCCGGTCGCCAGCACCACCTCGCGCAGTTCGATGGCCTTGCCCGAGCCGATGTAGGTGGACGGGTCGGGTTTGTCTCGGCGCTGGATGAGCCCCTCGAGTACTTCCGAGCCGGCGGTCTCGGCGAGGGCCGCCAACTCGGCCAGGCTGGCGTCGGCGTCGGCCGCACTGCCCTCGGTCCACACTCCGACCAGGACCACCCGCTCCAGCCGCAGCTGGCGGTATTCGACCTCGGTGACGTCGGCGAGTTCGGTGGAGAGCCCTGCGACGCGGCGCAACGAGGCGCGGTCTTCGAGGGCAAGCTCACCGGTGCTGGGGGTGACGGGGTGTTGTGGATGAGTCATATGTACTTACAGGGTGTCACGTGGATCGGGCCGCGCGCACCCCAATTAGGCGTGCGCAGCGTTCCACCACTGCTCGGACAGGTCACCGCGTGCCACCAGTACGGAGGGGCCGCGCAGATAGCTGGTGGAGTCGGTGATGGTCACGGTGACCTCGCCGCCCGGGATGCGCACCCGCAACGTCCCGGTATCGACACCCTGGTGGGCCAGGGCAGCCAGCGTGGCCGCGACGGTGCCGGTGCCGCAGGAGCGGGTCTCGCCGACGCCACGCTCATGCACGCGCATTGACACTGCGCCGTCGAGCGGAACCGTGAGGACCTCGACGTTGACGCCCTCGGGGAACAGGTGCGTGTCGAAGGACACGGGCGCACCCACATCCAGGTCGGCCAACTCGTCCTCGGTCAGGCCGACACATGCCAGGTGCGGATTGCCCACGTCGACGGCCAGCCCGCTGACACTGCGGCCCCCGACCACCGCGGTCCCCGCCCCGAATTGGTTGGCCTTGCCCATCTCGACCGTGACGTCCGCAGTGGTGGCGCCGACGCTGTGCAGCACCACCGGACGCGGCCCGGCCAGCGATCCGACCACGAACTCGTCGGCGGATTCCAACCCCGAGGCCCTCAGGTAGTGCGCGAATACCCGCACCCCGTTGCCGCACATCTGCGCGATCGACCCGTCGGCATTGCGGTAGTCCATGTACCAGTCGTTGGCCGCAACCCCGTCAGGCAGCCTCTCGAATACTCCGGCAGCATGTGCGGCACCGGCCGTCGTCACCCGCAGCACGCCGTCTGCGCCCAGGCCACGGCGCCGGTCGCACAGTGCGGCCACGGCGGCCGGTGTCAGTGACACCGCAGCGTCGAGGTCGGGCAGCACCACGAAATCGTTCTGGGTGCCGTGCCCTTTCACAAAGCCCACGCCGTCGAAGATCACCTGATCAGGATACGTGCCGCCACACTCGCAGTGCGTCGTGCACCAGCCCGTCGGCTGCGCCGTCCAGCCACACCACCCGGTGGTCACGCCGGAACCAGGACCGTTGCCGGCGCACATAGCGCCGGGTGCCTATAAACGTGGCACGTCGGGCCTCACGGAAATCCGAACCATCGCCCCCGGCATCGAGGTCAGCCAGCACCTGCGCGTATCCGAGTGCCCGCGCCGCGGTGACCCCGTCGCGCAGTCCGCTGTCGATGAGCCCGCGCACTTCGTCCACCAGTCCGGCGTCGAACATCAGGTCCGTGCGTCGCTGCAGACGTTCATCGAGAATGGCTGTGTCCCAGTCCAACCCGATGATCACGGTGTCCCATCGGGGTGCGCCGATGCTCGGCGCCGACGCCGCGAAGGGCTGACCGGTGAGCTCCACGACTTCCAGGGCCCGCACGATTCGCCGACCGTCGGTCGGCAGGATCGACGCCCCCGCCGCTGGGTCCACCCGGGTCAGCTCGACATGCAGGGCGGCCACCCCCACCTCGGCCAACCGGGCCTCCCACCGGGCCCGTACCTGCGGGTCGGTGGCGGGGAACGTCCATTCGTCCAGCAGTGACTGGATGTAGAGCATGGAACCGCCCACGATCACCGGAACCGCGCCGCGAGCCGCGATGGCCTCCACGTCAGCCGCGGCATCCCGTTGGTAACGGGCCACCGTGGCGGTCTCGGTGACGTCGAGGACATCGAGTTGGTGGTGCGGGATGCCGCGCCGCTCGGCGACCGGCAGCTTCGCGGTGCCGATGTCCATCCCGCGGTACAACTGCATCGCATCGGCGTTCACTATTTCGGCGCCTCGTGCCCCGCCCAGATTCTCGGCCAGGGCCAGCGCCAGTGCCGACTTCCCCGTGCCGGTCGGCCCGATGACCGCGATGGGCCTGGTCACGGGAGCCATTCGCCGACGAAGTAGCCGACGCCGTACGGCGCTCCACGGTAGAGCTCACGGGCCGAGCCCGGCTCGGGTTCGGTCAGCCCGGCCAGCACCTGGTAGGCGACCCGGCCGAGGACGGTCCCGGGCTGTTCGGCCAGCGCTGACAGGTCTCCGGTGGCCAATGCGTCGTCGAGCTGCTGTTGGACCGGAACCGAGTCCGGATCATGGCCGCCGGGGGCCGTCGGGGTGAGCGTGTTCAGGCCGTCGGCGACCACGAGGACACCGACCGGATCCGGCGATTCTTCGAGTCGGGCGCGCAGGACCCGGCCGCGGGCCAGCGCCTCACCGACGGGGTGTGAGGCAGCGTAGGCGTGCACTTCGATGCCGACACCGGGTGTGGCCTGTCCGCGGATCCAGCCGGCGACCAGCGCACACAGCGGTAGCTCAACCGGCTCCCCCACGGGCCCGGGACCGAGTGCCACCGGGACGTCGACGCCGTAGCCGGCGAAAGTCCCGGCACAGTCCGGCCCGTACACCGCGTCGCGGGGGCCGGCGCCGATCGCCAGCCACTTCGGCGGCAACGAGCCCGCGGCGGCAATGACGGCCTCACGTAACCCGGCGACCTCGACCGTGGCCGCGCCCACCAGTTGGGGCACCAGAACCGGTGTGGCGGGGACGATCGCGATGGCGCTCAGCACCTCACCAAACTAGTGCGCGGCCACGGCTGCGCTGCGCGCCGAGGGCCGGTAGGACGCTCAAGAACGGCCCGTCGCGGGCACCGCGCATCCGAGTTTGTCAGGGCATTGCGCCGAAAGCCGTGGGCACGGCACAGCACGACCTGCTTCAATAGCGGACAAAGCGACAGCATCAGGCGCCGCGTCGCGCGGCAGATGCGCGGGTAACCGTGCGGAGTACGAGGAGCGGATATGACAACCAGTGAGCCAGGCGAAGCCACCCCCCCGACCACCTCCGGGCCCGCGCCGAAGCCAACGCCTTCATCTATCCCAAGGCCCGGACCACCCCGCCCCGTTCCCCGCCCGAGCCGGGTCGCGCCGGTGGTCGCGGTGGCACCGACGGGCGATCCGCACGAATTCGGTCGAGTGGATGCCGACGGCACGGTGTGGCTGGTCAACGGATCCGGCGAACGTGTCATCGGCTCGTGGCAGGCCGGTGACACCGAATCGGCGTACGCGCACTTCGGCCGGCGCTTCGATGATCTGCACACCGAGGTCGCTCTGCTGGAACACCGGCTGTCCTCCGGCACCGGCGATGCCCGCAAGATCAAGTCGGCGGCCGCCACGCTGGCTGAAAGTCTGCCCACCGCAGCGGTTCTGGGCGACGTTGATGCGTTGAGCGCACGCCTGGCCGCAATTCTGGAGCACGCCGACGCGGCTGCGGCGACCGAGCGCGCCCAGCGTGACGAGCATCGCGCCGCCCAAACCGCACGCAAGGAAGCGCTCGCCGCCGAGGCCGAGGATCTGGCTGCCAACGCCACCCAGTGGAAGGCCGCCGGTGACCGGCTGCGCGAGATCCTCGATGAGTGGCGCACCATCACCGGGCTGGACCGCAAGCTCGACGACGCGCTGTGGAAGCGCTACTCGTCGGCTCGCGAGACTTTCAACCGCCGTCGCGGGTCGCACTTCGCCGAACTGGACCGCGGCCGCGTGGGCGCCCGTCAGGTCAAAGAGGCGCTGTGCGAGCAGGCCGAGCAACTGTCCGGCTCGACCGATTGGGGCGCCACCGGTGCCGCGTTCCGTGACCTGCTGGCCCAGTGGAAGGCCGCCGGGCGCGCCGCCAAGGACGTCGACGACGCGTTGTGGCACCGGTTCAAGGCCGCTCAGGACACGTTCTTCGGGGCCCGAAACGCCGCCCACGCCGAACGTGACGCCGAGTTCAAGGCGAATGCCGCCGCCAAGGAGGCGTTGCTGGTCGAGGCGGAGAAGATCGACACGACCGATCTGGATGCGGCCCGCGCGGCTTTGCGCACGATCGGCGACAAGTGGGACGCGATCGGCAAGGTTCCCCGCGAGCGAGCCACCGATCTGGAGCGACGCCTGCGTGCCGTGGAAAAGAAGGTCCGCGACGCTCCGACGGGCGGTGTCGACCCCGAGGCCAAGGCTCGTGCCGACCAGTTCCGCTCACGTGCCGAGCAGTTCGAGAAGCAGGCCGAGAAGGCCGAGGCCGCCGGCCGCGCCAAGGACGCAGCCGACGCCAGGGCGAGTGCCGAACAGTGGCGTCAGTGGGCAGATGCCGCGGCCGCCACGCTCGGAGAGCGCAACTAGGCGAAACTAGGTCTGATCCGGCTGGTCCGGCTTCTCGCCGGCCGTATCGGGCTTGGTGACGTCGGTGGTGGTGACGTCGGTTCCGGTGTCGCCGCCGGGCATAGGGATGCCGAGCACGTTGCGCTGCTGATGCTGCGCGGCTTCGCGGCGCCGATCCGCCTCGGCCGCCAACTGCAGTGCGGTACGCGACCACACCACGCGGGCCCAATGGAAAGTCAGCACGATCACGGCCAGCCAGCCGATGATCAGCCCGATTCCGGGGCCCGGATGGCCTGCAGCGGTCTGACGCGACCACACCGCAAGCATCCCGAGCGCACTTGCCACGGCCGAACCGGCCAGCGCGGTCCAGGCCAGCGCCCAGC
The DNA here is from genome assembly GCF_055419505.1 of Mycobacterium sp. IDUB_9. Classification (NCBI taxonomy): domain Bacteria; kingdom Bacillati; phylum Actinomycetota; class Actinomycetes; order Mycobacteriales; family Mycobacteriaceae; genus Mycobacterium; species Mycobacterium sp. IDUB_9. The sequence continues at coordinate 494,470 of NZ_JBVAXU010000003.1, forward strand.
GGCGAGTGATCAGCGCCAGGGTCGAGAACCCCACCGAGAACACCAGCGCCAACCAGGTGAACACCCGCGACGGCAGTGAGATGCCGTCGTTGATCGCCGTGGCGTCACCGACCAGGACGTCGAACCCCTTGGTGGAGCCCGTGTGCGGCAGCACGAACGACAGCAGTACCACGAACACCAGGATGGCCACGACCATCGCCCGCGGACCCGAGTCGAACTCGCGGGTGACCTTGCGTTCGACGGCAGCCAGGTCGTCCTTGAACCGGTCGAAGTCGCTTTCGTTGTTCAACAGCCACATCCTCCTGATGACGGCAGGGATTCCGGCGCACCGATCCGCGGCAACCCGAGACCGACGCCGGTACGCGGGCGCTGCCCCGCCTCGTGGGCGTCACCGGCGCGGGTGCGCCGATGGGTGGCCAACGGGGCGTCGGCGATCAGATGGTGCGGCGCGGCGCCGGTCACGGTCGTGGTGACGATGTCGCCGGGCCGGATCCGCTCCGCGTCGGCGCCGGGGCTGAAATGCACCAGCCTGCCGTCACGTGCCCGGCCCGACATGCGGGCGGTGCTGGCGTCCTTGCGGCCCTCGCCCGTGGCGACCAACAGTTCCACCGCCCGGCCGATCTGAGCTTGGTTCTCCTCCAGGGAAATTCGCTCCTGTAGCTCGATCAGCCGTTGATAGCGTTCGGTGACAACCGCTTTCGGCAACTGATCGGGCATCTCGCCGGCCGGGGTACCGGGCCGGATGGAGTACTGGAACGTGAACGCGGTGGCGAACCGCGACCGCTCCACGACGTCGAGCGTGGCCTGGAAGTCTTCCTCGGTCTCGCCCGGGAAGCCGACGATGAGGTCGGTGGTGATCGCGGCGTGCGGGATCGCGGCGCGGACCTTGTCGATGATGCCCAGGTAGCGCTCGGCCCGGTACGAGCGGCGCATTGCCTTGAGGATGCGGTCCGACCCGGACTGCAGCGGCATGTGCAGTGTCGGGCAGACGTTGGGGGTCTGCGCCATCGCCTCGATCACGTCGTCGGTGAACTCGGCCGGGTGCGGTGAGGTGAACCGCACCCGCTCCAACCCTTCGACCTGGCCGCAGGCGCGCAGCAGCTTGGCGAATGCACTGCGGTCGCGGGACACTTCGGACCAGTTCATCGGGTCCTCGCGCAAGCGCTCGTCCGCGGCAAAAGACACGCCGTAGGCGTTGACGTTCTGGCCCAGCAGGGTGACCTCGAGCACGCCCTGGGAGGCGAGGGTCTGTACCTCGGCCAGGATGTCCCCGGGGCGGCGGTCGACCTCCTTGCCGCGCAGCGACGGCACGATGCAGAACGTGCAGGTGTTGTTGCAGCCCACTGAGATCGACACCCATGCCGCATAGGCGGACTCCCGCGTCGCGGGCAGAGTGGACGGAAACTCCTGGAGCGCTTCGACGATCTCGACCTGGGCGGCGCGGTTGTGGCGGGCCCGCTCCAGCAGCGTGGGCAGTGACCCGATGTTGTGGGTGCCGAAGACCACGTCGACCCACGGGGCGCGGCGCAGGACCGCATCGCGGTCTTTCTGGGCCAGGCACCCGCCGACGGCGATCTGCATATTCGGATCGGCCTGTTTACGCGGAGCCAGGTGACTGAGATTGCCGTAGAGCTTGTTGTCGGCGTTCTCGCGCACCGCACAGGTGTTGAACACCACGATGTCGGCGTCGGCTCCGTCGGGGGCCCGCCGGTATCCGGCGTCCTCGAGTAGGCCCGACAGCCGCTCGGAGTCATGCACATTCATCTGGCAGCCGTAGGTGCGGACCTGATAGGTGCGTGCGCAGCCGAGGGCCGGGTCAGCCGATGCGTCCCGGTTCACCATCGTCGTCACGGCCTCAATGGTACGGAGCCCCCGGAAACGTTAACGCGGCGGATTCACGAGATCCGGGCAGGCAGGGCGTTCCCTGGGTAAGGTCACCTGCCATGGGTAGCCCCGGCGAGCAGCCGCAGGTCGACGACGCAGCAGCACCAGATGTGCCGATGATCTCACTGTCGGGAGTCAACAAACACTTCGGACCCCTGCATGTTCTCAACGACATCAACCTCGATGTGGCCCGCGGCCAGGTGGTGGTGGTGCTCGGCCCGTCAGGTTCTGGCAAGTCCACGTTGTGCCGCACCATCAACCGGCTGGAGACCATCGACTCCGGGCAGATCGCGATCGACGGTCAGGCGCTGCCGGCCGAGGGCCGAAAGTTGGCCCAACTGCGTTCGGATGTCGGCATGGTGTTCCAGTCCTTCAACCTGTTCGCGCACAAGACAATTCTGGAGAACGTCATGCTCGCACCGTTGAAGGTGCGCAGGAAGTCCAAGGCGCAGGCCCGCGAGAGCGCGATGGCCCTGCTGGATCGCGTCGGGGTGGCCAACCAGGCCGACAAGTACCCGGCTCAACTGTCGGGCGGTCAGCAGCAACGCGTCGCCATCGCGCGCTCACTGGCGATGAACCCGAAAGTCATGCTGTTCGACGAGCCCACCAGCGCACTCGATCCCGAGATGATCAACGAGGTTCTGGCCGTCATGACGTCGCTGGCCGGCGAGGGAATGACGATGGTGGTGGTCACCCACGAGATGGGCTTCGCCCGCCGGGCGTCTGACCGCGTGGTGTTCATGGCCGACGGCGCCATCGTCGAGGACTCACCACCAGCCGAGTTCTTCGACAACCCGAAATCGGACCGCGCAAAAGATTTTCTCGGCAAGATCCTTCACCACTGACGCTCCGCCGAAAGGAACCCGCAAATGCCCTCCGTGCCGTTCAAGTTGGTCGGTACCCTCGCGCTCGCGATCGCACTCCCCTTCACCGCGACCGCATGCGGCGGCGGTGGCGACTCCAGCAAGATCATCATCGGCAGCAAGTACGACCAGCCCGGCCTCGGCCAGAAGAAGCCTGACGGCACCATGTCCGGGTTCGACGTCGACGTGGCCAAGTATGTGGCGAACGAACTCGGCTACCCCGAGGACAAGATCGAGTGGAAGGAAGCCCCCTCGCCGCAGCGCGAGACGCTGATCCAGAACGGTCAGGTCGAATACATCGTCGGTACCTACTCGATCACCGATGCCCGCAAGGAGAAGGTCGACTTCGCCGGCCCGTACCTGCTGACCGGGCAGAGCCTCCTGGTCCGCGCCGACAACACCGACATCACCGGGGCAGCATCGCTGGAGAACAACAAGAAGCTGTGCTCGGTATCGGGATCCACCCCGGCGCAGAACATCAAGGACAAGTACCCGAAGGTGCAGCTGCAGCAGTTCGACACCTACTCGGCGTGCGTCGATGCGCTCAAGAACGGCATCATCGACGCGGTGACCACCGACGAGGTGATCCTGGCCGGCTTCGCCGCGCAGAGCCCGGGCACCTTCAAGATCGTCGGTGACACGTTCTCCGAGGAGCGTTACGGCATCGGCCTGAAGAAGGGCGACACCGAGCTGCGCAAGAAGATCAACGACGCGCTCGAGAAGATGGAGTCCAGCGGCGCCTGGAAGGAAGCGTTCGAGCGCAATCTCGCACCGGCCGGTATCCAGACCCCGGCGCCACCCGCCGTCGACCGAAACTGAGCCGGAGACAGCACACCGACCGTGGAGATTTTCGACGCACACCGCGACCAGATATTCGCGGCGTTCTGGACCACGATCCAGCTGACGGTGTACTCCGCGATCGGTGCGCTGATCCTGGGCACGGTGCTGGCCGCGATGCGGCTGGCACCGACGCCGGTGATGAACTGGCTGGGCACCACCTACGTGAATATCGTGCGCAACACACCGTTGACGCTGATCATCCTGTTCTGCTCGTTCGGGGTGGGCCAGACGCTGGGCATCACCCTGGTCGACCCTCATTCACCGACTTCGATCGCAGACAGCAACTTTCGTCTGGCCGTGCTCGGGTTGACCGTCTACACCGCGTCTTTCGTGTGTGAGACGGTGCGGTCCGGGGTCAACACGGTTCCGCTGGGCCAGGCCGAGGCGGCCCGCTCACTGGGCCTGAGTTTCGGCCAGAATCTGAGGATCATCCTGTTGCCACAGGCTTTTCGGTCGGTGATCATCCCGCTGGGATCGGTGCTCATCGCATTGGCGAAGAACACCACCATCGCCTCTGCGATCGGGGTGGCCGAGGCCGCACTCTTGATGAAGGAGATGATCGAGAACACCGCCGCCCTGTTGACGATCGGCGTGATCTTCGCGACCGGGTTCGTGATCCTGACCCTGCCACTGGGGCTGGTCTTCGGATGGTTGGGTAAGAGACTGGCGGTGGCCAGGTGATGAGCGCTTGCGCGAAGAACGGACAGACACAGTGAGCAGCGCATCGGTTCTCTTCGACGCACCCGGCCCACGGGCCCGAATCCGCAATCGTCTTCTCACCCTGCTGACTGTGGCCGTCGCTGCTGTGCTGCTGGGTTTCGTGATCTGGCGGATGTCGGCCAAGGGCCAGCTCACCAGTCAGAAGTGGGAGCCGTTCCTGACGGCCGACCTGTGGCAGACGTACGTCCTGCCCGGCGTGCAGGGCACGCTGACCGCCGCGGCGGTCTCCATCGTGTTGGCGTTGATCCTGGGTGTGCTGCTCGGGGTAGGCCGACTGACCCCGATTGCGCCGATCCGTTGGGCGTGCGCGGTGATCGTGGAGTTCTTCCGCGCGGTTCCCGTGCTGATCATGATGATCTTCGCGTATTTCCTGTTCGCCGTTTACGACGTGTTTCCGTCGAAGCAGCTGGCGCTCGCCGGTGTCATCACGGGGCTGACGCTCTACAACGGTGCCGTGATCGCCGAGATCGTACGGGCCGGCATCAATACCCTGCCCCGCGGTCAGCATGAGGCCGCCGCGTCGCTCGGCATGTCCTGGGGACAGACAATGCGGTTGATCCTGCTACCGCAGGCGGTCACCGCCATGCTGCCGGTCCTGGTATCCCAACTGGTGGTGGTACTCAAGGACACCGCGATCGGCTATCAGATCACCTTTGTCGAGATGGTGCGCCAAGGCACGGTCATCGGGTCGGCATACGGCAACTACCTCCCGGCGCTGATCGTTATCGCCATCTTGATGATCACGGTGAACTTCACGCTGTCCTGGTTCGCGACCTGGCTGGAACGGCGCCTGCGCCAATCTGCTCGCGGCCCCGCCCCGATGGAGGCCGAGGCCGTCGAACAGGAAGGTGCACCGGGCGCGCAGGTGCTGCACACACAACGCGATTGACGGGCTCAGACCTCGCCTTGATCGGACTGGGCGATACCGTCGCCGCCACCGGACGTAAAGACTGACCTACACCCGGCGGCGCTCCCGCTCGCCGGCTAGCTCGACGCTGACGACGTCGAAGGCCATCGACTGGTTGTAGCCGCGTCGCGCCAACATGCCGACGAGCCGACGCGTCACCTTCACATCGCCGTCATCGTCAGTGAGCCGCTCGCGACGCAGCTTGTCCCGAACCAACTGTTCGGCCCGTTGCCGTTCGGCCGCCGGATCCAGGTCAGCCAGCGCGGCGTCGATGACCTCCTTGTCGACGCCCTTCTTGCGAAGCTCGACGGCCAAGGCGCGCTTGCCTTTTCCTGAGTTGGCGTGCCGGGACCGCACCCACTGCTCGGCGAAGTCCTCGTCATTGATCAGCCCGACCTCGGTCAGCCTGCTGAGCACGGTGGCACTGAGGTGCTCGTCATAGCCCCGTTTGGTGAGCTGTTCGGTCAACTCGGCGCGGGTGCGGGCCCGCACGGTGAGCAGGCGCAGGCAGACATTCTTGGCCTGCTCCTCGCGTTTACGAGGATCCTCCGCCTGCTCCCCCTCGGGCTTACCCGACGGCTCAGAAGTCAACCGGGGCGGGAAGGACGTCATCAGCCTTCACCTCGGCGGTCACGACAGCACCGATACCGAGCTTTTCCTTGATCTTCTTCTCGATCTCGTTGGCGACATCGCCGTTCTCCAACATGAACTTCCGGGCGTTCTCCTTGCCCTGACCCAACTGCTCACCCTCATAGGTGAACCAGGATCCGGACTTGCGGATGAAGCCGTGCTCGACGCCCATGTCGATGAGCGAACCTTCGCGGCTGATGCCGTGGCCGTACAGGATGTCGAACTCAGCCTGCTTGAAGGGCGGCGAGACCTTGTTCTTGACAACCTTGACACGGGTCCGGTTACCGACCGCGTCGGTACCGTCCTTGAGCGTCTCGATACGACGAACGTCCAGACGGACCGAGGCGTAGAACTTCAAAGCCTTACCACCCGTGGTGGTTTCGGGTGAGCCGAACATCACACCGATCTTCTCGCGAAGCTGGTTGATGAAGATCGCGGTGGTACCCGAGTTGTTCAGCGCACCGGTCATCTTGCGAAGGGCCTGGCTCATCAGGCGGGCCTGCAGACCGACGTGGCTGTCACCCATCTCGCCTTCGATCTCGGCGCGGGGCACCAGCGCCGCCACCGAGTCGATCACGAGGATGTCCAGGGCGCCCGAGCGCACCAGCATGTCGGCGATCTCCAGCGCCTGCTCACCGGTATCGGGCTGACTCACCAGCAGCGAATCGGTGTCCACACCGAGCTTCTTGGCGTACTCGGGATCCAGGGCGTGCTCGGCGTCGATGAACGCCGCGATACCGCCGGCGGCCTGGGCGTTGGCCACCGCGTGCAGCGCCACAGTGGTCTTACCCGAGGATTCCGGGCCGTAGATCTCGACCACGCGGCCACGCGGCAGGCCGCCGATACCGAGTGCCACGTCCAGGGAAATCGAACCGGTGGGGATCACCGAGATCGGCTGGCGCACCTCCTCGCCGAGGCGCATCACCGAGCCTTTACCGAAGTTCTTGTCGATCTGGGCCATCGCCAGTTCGAGCGCTTTTTCGCGATCAGGGGCCTGTTGCGCCATGATGGTGCCTCTCCGAGTAGTCGTGCTGACCGGTGTTCCGATCGGTTGGCCGTGACGCTAAAGCAAGCCACCGACAACCTCGGTTTTCCAGCCGAACACCGCCCACACTAGACGAACATCTGTTCGATTCAAGAGGACACGCCGGAGATGGCCCCGGTCAGCGACGCCAGTTGGGAAAGTTGTCGAGATCCCGCAGCGTCATGACGAACCCGAATGCGCCAACGGCGATGGCCACGAAATATCCGAGAGCGGCCTGCCATCCAGCCAGAGTTGACGCGACCAACCAGCACAGCAGCACTGCTGCGATCACCAGCAGGACACCGTAGAGGGGCGTCCGCATCGGATGGTCACCGAGACCCATGACTCCGGTATACGCCGAAAATTCACATAGTGGAAGCCGGTCGGCTCACCGCGGATTCACCACAATTCGCGCGGGACATCGAAGTCGGCGCACAGCGCCCGCCACACATTGCGCGGGTCCACCCCGTCCTCGATGGCCTGTACGGCCGTGCGGCCGTCGAGAGCAGTGAGCACGTGGTCGACGAGCAGCGAACGACCCCGCATCTCGCCGAACTGGCCGTCTACGAGCTCATTGAATTCCGTCAACCGCACGAGCTCAAACCTACCCAGTTCCGGTGAGAGCGTCTTGGCACACCCGTACCGGATCTGCCACCTCGGCCAGCGAGGCGCCGGCGCGCTGCGCAGCCACCCGGTAGGAGGAAGACCCGAGCACGGTGCCGACCGCGGCCGTCAACGCCTCTCCGGACAGCGGCCGCACCAGCTGCGCACTACCTTGGCGCACAACACGATTGGCGATCTCCCACTGATCACCGCCGCCGGGCACCACCACCATCGGTACACCCGCGAGCAGCGCCTTGGACACCAGGCCGTGCCCGCCACCGCAGATCACCAGGTCGGCGTGCGACAACAACTCGTCCTGGCGGCCGAGGCCCACCGCCGCCCACGGGGGCACGTCGACATCGGCCCCGCCCAGCCGCGACACCACCACGCGGGCCCCTTCCGGCAGCGTCTGGCCCGGGCGCAACGAATCGAGAACCAGTTCGGCCATCCCCTGCGTCCCGGTGGTCGCGGTGGAGGGCGCCACCATCACGACCGGCCCCGAACCCGGCGGCACGGTCAGCACCGCGTCGGTCGGCTCGAAATGCAGCGGGCCCACCACCACGGCCTCGGCCGGCCAATCCGGACGGGGCACCTCCAATGCCGGCAGCGTGGCGATCAACCGGCGCAAGGGCCCGGGGTCCTGCGCGGGCAGGCCGATCGCGGCCCGCACCGCGGCCCGCTCAGCCAGCCCTGCCCGCACGGACCGTGCGGTCAGCGCCCGCATCACACCGTCGCGCAGTCGTCCCCGGATGCCGACACCGGCGGCCAGCCCGCTGCCGAGCGGCGGGAGCCCCTTCGACGGCAGGTACAGCGGGTGTGGGCTGAGCTCTACCCACGGCAACCCGAGCAGCTCGGCAGCCAGCCCGCCACAGGCGGTGATCACGTCGGAGACCACGAGATCCGGGTGCAGCTCCGCCAGCCCGGGGACGTTGAGCTGCGCCATCCGCCCGGCGCGCTGGTGGATCTTGGACCCGGCGTCGGCATCGTCGTCGACATCGGTCGGATCGAGACCGACGAGCTCCACCGCATCGATGCCGGCGGCCCGCGCGGTGTCGAGCCATTCCACCCCGGTCAGCAGCGTCGGGATATCGCCCGCAGCCAGGAACTTCAGGCACAACGCAAGGGCCGGGAAGGCATGTCCGGGATCGGGTCCGGCGACGACGGCTACGCGCACCGGCCTACCTTGCCACAGCCGTGCCCACTAGGCTTCGGGCATGTCTGACCAATCCACCACCGCAACGCAGACCCCGACCGCGACGGTCGAGACGTTCCTCAACGCGCTGCAGGAGCAGGACTTCGACACCGCCGAGAACGCGCTGGCGCAGAACCTCGTCTACCAGAACGTGGGCCTTCCGACCATCTACGGACGCCAACGTGCGATGAAGCTGTTCCGGTCGATGCAGGGCAAGACCGGATTCGAGGTGAAGATCCACCGGATCGCCGCCGACGGCGCCGCCGTGCTGACCGAACGCACCGATGCCCTGGTTTTCGGGCCGGTACGCCTGCAGTTCTGGGTATGCGGTGTTTTCGAGGTGCACGAAGGCCGAATCACCCTCTGGCGGGACTACTTCGACTTCTTGGACATGTTCAAGGCAACTCTGCGTGGCTTGGCCGGCGCGGTCGTGCCGTCGCTGCGTAGCTCGATGTAGCGATTCAGGCGCGGCGCAGCTGACCGAGCTCGTCGAACGCCTGCGCCCAGCCCACCAGACGATCGGTGGCGCTGGTCAGTTCGTTGCGGTAGCGCTGTTGCGACAGTGGCGACGCCGCGGCCTGACCACTGTTCACCGTTGACACGAGTTGCGCTGCGGCAGTGACCATCTCGTTGTACTGCCGCACGCCCTGGCCGAGCTGGGCGGCGAACGCGTTGATGGTGGGCACCAGATGCTGGCGCGACTGCGGAGCATTGCTGATCGCGCGCTCCATCGAGACCACCTCGGTGGCGGTGGCCGCCATCGTCCGCGCGGTCTGGTTGGCCACCGAGGTCAACTCCCGCAGTTCGCCGGCGGGCAGAACCCGCCCGCGCTCCAGCACGCCGAGTAGCGAGAACATCCCCCGCTCAGAAGCCATCAGCGCCGCCATGGGCTGACGGGCCGCCGAGCCCCAGGGCGGCAGCCGGCGTCCCGAGGCCGGCCGCTCCGCCGGGAGCGGCTCGGCACGCAGCCACCGGTAGCGCAACCAGAACAGCGTCGCCGGGAACGCCGCGCCCGCCGCGATCGTGCCGGTGATGATCAGGCCCCAGACCGGTGTGCTCCACGACGCCAGCAGCGCCGTCACCAGCACCCAGAACCCACTCGAAAGGGTGAAGAACACCCCGAAGCGCAACGCCCACCGCCGCTTGCGCAGCAGCTTTGCGCGCGGATCGGCGGCAGCGCTGAGCTTTTCGGTGAGGGCCCCGGACAGGTCTGCCGCGGTGTCAATCCCCCGTTGCACCAACGACTTCCAGGCGTCGGGTCGACCGGTCTTGGTAGCCATGATCTGGGACACTCGAATCTCTACTGGCCGAGCGGGTTTTCAGGGGTGGCAGGGGTTTGGTTGGCCGCCGGGGAGGCCGGTGTGGCCGGGGAGGCACCGCCGCTGGGCAGGGAATCACCGCGCATCGACGCCCGGATCTGCTCGAGGCGGGAATGGCCGGCCATCTGGACGCTGGCCTGCTGCACCTCCATCATGCGGCCCTGCACCGAGTTCTGCGCGAGCTCGGCCTCGCCCATGGCGTTGGCGTAGCGGCGTTCGATCTTCTGGCGCACTTCGTCGAGGCTCGGGGTGTTACCCGGCGCGGCGACCTCACTCATCGACCGCAGCGAGGAACTGACCTGCTCCTGCATCTTGGCCTGCTCCAGCTGCGACAACAGCTTGGTGCGCTCGGCGATCTTCTGCTGCAGCATCATCGCGTTCTGCTCGACGGCCTTCTTGGCCTGGCCGGCAGCCTGCAGGGCCTGGTCGTGCAGACCCTTGAGGTCCTCGACGCTCTGCTCGCTGGTGACGAGCTGGGCGGCGAATGCTTCGGCGGCGTTGGTGTACTCGGTGGCCTTGGCCGCGTCACCGGCAGCTGTGGCCTGGTCGGCCAGGTTCAGCGCCTGCCGGACGTTGACCTGCAGCTTCTCGATGTCGGCGAGCTGGCGGCTGAGCCGCATCTCCAGCTGGCGCTGGTTGCCGATGACCTGCGCGGCCTGCTGGGTGAGCGCCTGGTGCTGACGTTGCGCGTCCTCGATGGCCTGCTGGATCTGCACCTTCGGGTCGGCGTATTCGTCAACCTTGGAGCTGAACAGCGCCATCAGGTACTTCCACGCCTTGACGAACGGATTGGCCATGGGTTCGTTCCGCCTTATCTGTCGGGCTTGTCTGCCAGGCCCCTAATCGGGCCATGTCGTTCAGGTTGCCGCAATTCCTCTGATGCCAACTTATCGGTTCTGGACATGCAGCCACAGCCCCGCAGCCTGTTCGTCTGGGCGTTTTGCGAAAATTCGCGCCTCCGGCACGAACAGCACAATCAGGCCGGCGTCGAAACCGCACTCATGTCACGCAACGGCCATCGACACGACCTGCGGAATGACCACCTTGGTCGCGGCATCGATGTGGGCGAGATGGGCGTGCGCCGGCACCTCAACCGCTGCGGATGCGTGTTCGCGCTCGGCCAGGTTCTCACCCGCATCGGTGAGCACCTGCGACAGCGGGACATCCAGCGCGTCGCAGATGGCGCTGAGCAGCTCGCTGGAGGCCTCCTTGCGGCCCCGCTCGACTTCGGAGAGATACCCGAGGCTGACCCGGGCCGAGTCGGACACTTCACGCAACGTCCGTCCCTGTTCGGTGCGGGCGTGACGCAGCACGTCGCCGATCACCTCACGCAGCAATGCCGTCATCGTGCCCTCCTTCGACTGGCGGGTCGCAAGTCCGCTTACTGACCAACGCCGCGGAACACCGCATGGTTCCCGAAAGGTCCGGCTGCTGAATGTGGCTACTGGTTCTCGACCAGGAAACGCAGCCGGGCGATCGCCGCGTCGACGGCGGCGCGGCGGATGTCCCAGCGCGAGCCGGACAGGGACAGCTCGACTACCTCGGTATCGACCGGCCCGGCCAGCCCGATGAACACCTTGCCCACCGGGTGTCCGCCGTGTGGCTCCGGGCCGGCCACGCCCGTGAGGCCGACGCCCCACGTAGCTGCGCAACGCTGCCTGGCGCCGACGGCCAGTGCCCGCGCCGTGGGCGCCGCGACCGGGCCCACCGCGTCCAGCACCTGCGGAGCCACTCCTGCCAGCCAGATCTTGGTGTCCTCGTTGTAGGTGATCAGTCCGCCCTGCAGGACCGCGCTGGCACCGGTGACGCCGGCCAGCGTCGCCGCGAGCAGTCCGCCGGTCAGCGACTCGGCGGTCGCCACGCTCTGTGAACGCACCGTCAGGTCGGCGACCAGCACCCTGGCGTCGTCACTGAGCAGCGGATCGTCCACGGGAATCCCTGATCGCGGATATGACGTAATCGGCGCCGGTGAGCACGGTCAGCACCACAGCGGCCCACATGATCACCCAGGCCACGTCGAGCCAGATGTCGGGCCACGAATGCAGCGGCAGCACGAACAGCCCGATCGCCACGGCCTGCACCAGGGTCTTGAGCTTGCCACCGCGACTGGCCGGGATCACCCCGTGACGGAGCACCGCGAATCGCAGCACAGTGATTCCGATCTCACGGGTCAACACCACCGCGGTGATCCACCACGGCAGGTCGTGAAGCATCGACAGGCCGATCAGCGCCGCCCCGATCAGCGCCTTGTCGGCGATCGGGTCGGCCAGGGTGCCGAATTCGGTGATCATGCCGTAGCTGCGGGCCAACGCGCCATCGAGATGGTCGGTGATCACCGCCACCGTGAACACCGTGAAAGCGGCGATCCGCCAGACGGATTCATGACCGTCGCCGACGAACAGGAATACGAGGAAGACCGGAACGAGCACCATCCGTACACCGGTGAGCACGTTGGCGAGGTTGGCCACGCGCGCACGCGGGACCACCGGATCGGTTGAAGGTTGGCCCGGCACCGCAACAGAATATCGGTTGCCGTAACGGATACTCTTGCGCCTGTGACCCCAGGCAGTGCCGAGCCGGCCCCGCACCCCGTGGTTCGCCGCGCCAGCACGTCCGATGTCCCGGCCATCAAGAGCTTGGTTGACGTCTACGCCGGCAGGATCCTGTTGGAGAAGAACCTGGTCACGCTGTACGAGGCGGTCCAGGAATTCTGGGTCGCCGAACTCGACGGCGAACTCGTCGGATGCGGTGCGCTCCATGTGCTGTGGGCCGATCTGGGCGAGGTGCGCACCGTGGCGGTACATCCGAAAGTCCGCGGCACCGGCGTCGGGCACGTTCTGGTCGAGCGGCTGCTCGACGTCGCGCGCGATCTGCATCTGAGCCGCATCTTCGTGCTGACCTTCGAAGTCGACTTCTTCGGCAAACACGGATTCGAGGAGATCGACGGGACTCCGGTGACCGCCGAGGTGTACGAGGAGATGTGCCGCTCGTACGACACCGGCGTGGCGGAGTTCCTCGACCTGTCCTACGTCAAGCCCAATACCTTGGGCAACACCCGAATGCTGTTGACGCTCTAGGCGATTTGTGGAGTCTTACCCGTACTGGTCACGGGTAGGACTCCACAAATCCCGGGCTAGAACTCGTCCGGATCGTCGTCGGCATCGGCACCGTTGGCGTCGGCCCCGCCGCGGATCAACGCCAGCGTGCCGGCCAGCTCGTCGGGCTTGACGAGCACCTCGCGCGCCTTCGAGCCCTCGGACGGCCCGACGATCTGGCGCGTCTCCATCAGGTCCATCAACCGGCCCGCTTTGGCGAACCCGACCCGCAGCTTGCGCTGCAGCATCGAGGTGGAACCGAATTGCGAGGACACCACCAGTTCGACGGCCTGCAGGAGGACGTCCATGTCGTCGCCGATGTCGGGGTCGACGTCCTTGCGTTCCCCGGCCTTCACGGCGGTGACGCCCTCGACGAACTCCGGCTCGGCCTGGGTCTTGGTGGCCTCGACGACGGCGTGGATCTCCTCGTCGGTGATGAAAGCGCCCTGCATGCGCTTGGGCTTGTTGGCGCCCATCGGCAGGAACAGGCCGTCGCCCATGCCGATCAGCTTCTCGGCGCCCGGCTGGTCCAGGATGACGCGGGAGTCGGTGAGCGACGAGGTGGCGAAGGCCAGCCGCGAGGGCACATTGGTCTTGATCAGACCGGTGACGACGTCCACCGACGGTCGCTGGGTTGCCAGCACCAGGTGGATACCGGCGGCGCGGGCCTTCTGGGTGATCCGCACGATGGCGTCCTCGACGTCACGCGGCGCGGTCATCATCAGGTCGGCGAGCTCGTCGACGACCGCGAGGATGTACGGGTAAGGCTTGTAGACCCGCTCACTGCCGAGCGGGGTGCTGATCTCCCCGGAACGCACCTTGTCGTTGAAGTCGTTGATGTGACGCACCCGGGACGCCTTCATGTCCTGGTAGCGCTGTTCCATCTCCTCGACCAGCCAGGCCAGCGCTGCCGCAGCCTTCTTGGGCTCGGTGATGATCGGCGTGATGAGGTGCGGAATGCCTTCGTAGGGCGTGAGTTCCACCATCTTAGGGTCGATCAGGATCATCCTGACCTCTTCCGGGGTGGCCCGTGCCAGCAGTGAGACCAGCATCGAGTTGACGAAGCTGGACTTACCCGAACCGGTGGAACCGGCCACCAGCAGGTGCGGCATCTTTGCCAGGTTGGCCGAGACGAAGTCGCCCTCGATGTCTTTGCCCAGCCCGATGACCAACGGGTGGTGATCGCGCCTTGTCGAGGCTGCGGTCAGCACGTCGGCCAGCCTGACCATCTCGCGGTCGGTGTTGGGCACCTCGATGCCGACGGCGGACTTGCCGGGGATCGGCGCGAGCATGCGGACGCTCTCGGTAGCCACCGCGTAGGCGATGTTGCGCTGCAGGGCAGTGATCTTCTCGACCTTGACACCCGGGCCGAGCTCGACTTCGTAACGGGTGACGGTGGGCCCGCGCGTGCAGCCGGTGACGGCGGCGTCGACCTTGAACTGGTCCAATACCGAGGTGATGGAGTCGGCCATCTGATCGTTGGCGGCGGTGCGCAGTTTCGGTGGATCACCGGCGATCAGCAGATCCAGCGAGGGCAGCATGTAGGGCCCCTCGACCACCCGGTCCATCACCAGGGTGTCGTCGGGTTTGGGCTTCGGCTCCGATTTGGCTTCAGCCTTCTTGCGCCGGGATTTGACCGCGGGCTCGGGGACGGTGGGCGCGTCCTCGACCAACGGGTAGTTGTCCAACGGCGTGCCGGTCGGAGCCTTGGGTGCCTCGATGGCGGCTGTCGGCCAGGTCTGAGCCTGCGTGTCACCGCGTGCGGTGTCGTCGTCGTAGTAGCCGTCGGACAGGTCGTCGTAGCCGTCCTCGTCATCGAATTCGTCGACGTAATCGCCGTCGTATTCGTCGTCGTAGTCATCGTCGTGGAACGCCCGCGTGCTGAACATGGTCCGCAGGGTCGAGGGCACCTCGCGGATCGTCGTGCCGGTGACGAGCAACAGACCGAACAGCGCGCCCATGAACAGCAGGGGCGCGGCGATCCACTCGGTCAGGCCGTCCGAGAGGGGCCCGCCGATGGCAAAGCCGACGAATCCGGCGGCGTGCTGACGAGCGATGGGATCCTGCGGCGATCCCGACCACAGGTGCCACAGGCCGAGCAACGGCAGCGCGATCATTGCCGATCCCAGGATCAGCCGGGGTCGCGACTCCGGATCCGGCTCGGTGCGCATCAGGACGACGGCGACGGCACCCAGGACGACGGGAACCAGGACAACCGGGCCTCCGATGAGGGTGCGCAGCGCCGTGTCGATCCACTGCCCCACCGGACCGGCCGCGTGGAACCACGAACTCGCGGCGACGACGACCGCGATTCCGAGCAGTGCCAATGCCAGGCCGTCCCGACAATGTCCGGGTTCGATATCACGGGCGCGGCCCACCGAACGGGCGGTCGAACCGGCGCCCTTGGCGAGCATCAGCCAACCCGCGCGGGCTCCCTGACCGAGCTTCTGTCCGGCGGCGGAAACAGGTGAGGCCTGTGGCCGGCGTGCGGGCTTGCGCCGTGGCGCTGCCGGGCGGCCCTTACGGGCCGGCGCCTGACGCCGCGAACCGCCCCGCGAGCTGGCGTTCGACCTGCTCGAACGCGGTCCGGATCGGCCGGCGGTCTTGTTAGCCATGCCCGCAAGCCTAGTCGCATATGCCCCACAATCACCATCTGCCACACGGGTCACAAGACGGTATCGAATGACACTTAGCCATACGAACCGAATCCACCGGCCCATCGCTTAAGGTGGACACTCGTCCAGTTTCGGCACTCATCGAGGAGTTCTGCACCTATGCCTGTTGTCGTCGTCGCCACCATGAAGGCCAAGCCCGAGTCCGTCGACGCCGTGCGCGAGGCCTGCACCAACGCCGTCGCGACCGTGCACGACGAGCCAGGCTGCCAGCTGTATTCACTGCACGAGTCCGACGGCACGTTCGTCTTCGTCGAGCAGTGGGCCGACGCCGATGCCCTCAAGACCCACAGCACCGCGCCGGCCATCGGCACGCTGTTCGGCTCGATCGGCGAGCTGCTCGACGGCGCTCCCGATATCAAAATGTTGCAGCCCGTCGTCGCCGGTGACCCGGCCAAGGGCCAGTTGCGCGCCTAATGAGCAGCGAGGCTCCCCTGGCCGGGAAGGTCGCATTCATCACGGGCGCCGCGCGCGGCCAGGGTCGGGCCGAGGCTCTGCGGCTGGCCACCGA
The DNA here is from genome assembly GCF_055419505.1 of Mycobacterium sp. IDUB_9. Lineage (NCBI taxonomy): Bacteria > Bacillati > Actinomycetota > Actinomycetes > Mycobacteriales > Mycobacteriaceae > Mycobacterium > Mycobacterium sp. IDUB_9. The sequence continues at coordinate 510,730 of NZ_JBVAXU010000003.1, forward strand.
CGGGGCCGACATCATCGCGATCGATCTGTGCGAACAGATCGAGTCGGTGCCCTATCCCCTGGCCACACCCGATGATCTGGCTGCCACGGTCAAGCTCGTCGAGGACGCGGGTGGCCGGATCATCGCGCTGCAGGCCGATGTCCGTGACGAGCAAGCCCTAGGGGCGGCGCTACAGACAGGTGTGGACCAGCTCGGCCGGCTCGACATCGTCGTCGCCAATGCCGGGATCGCGCCGATGCAGTCGGGCCCCGACGGCTGGCGCGACGTCATCGACGTCAACCTGTCGGGTGTGCACCACACCGTCGAGGCGGCGATTCCGATCATGGTCTCCCAGGGTGACGGCGGGTCGATCGTATTGATCAGTTCGGCGGCCGGACTGATCGGTGTGGGTGGCGGCGACCGCGGCTCGCTGGGTTACACCGCAGCGAAGCACGGTGTGGTCGGACTGATGCGGGCCTACGCCAATTTCCTTGCTCCACACAGTATTCGGGTCAACACAATCCACCCCACCGGGGTGGACACCCCGATGATCAACAACGAGTTCACCCGTGGGTGGCTGAAACACATCGCCGAGGAGTTGAACGCGCCGACCGATTTCAGCAATGCCCTACCGGTGCAGGTCATCCAATCGGAAGACGTTGCGAATGCGGTGGCCTGGCTGGTGTCCGATCAGGCGCGCTACATCACCGGCGTGACACTTCCGGTGGACGCCGGCATCGTCAACAAACGATGAGCAACCCCGTCGCCGCAACCGCACTCGGCCCGATGGTGCTGGCCGCCGTCGAGCAATACGAACCGGTGCAGCAACGGCTCGTCGACGACGACATGGCGTTGTCCTTCCTGCCGGCCGGGCTGCGCGCGTTCACCCGGACCACACGCTGGTCAGTTGCCCGCAGGCTTCTGATCCTGGCCACCGAGCGCTCCGGCCCGGGACTGTGGGCGAATCTGACCGGCCGCAAGCGATACATCGGGGACAAGCTCACGCAGGCGCTGCCCGATATCGACGCCGTGGTGATTCTCGGCGCAGGCCTGGACACCAAGGCTTACCGGCTGGCACGGCACAGTGCGATGCCAGTGTTCGAGGTGGACCTGCCCGTCAACATCGAGCGCAAACGCTCGGTGGTGCACAGCGCGCTGGGAGCCGTGCCGGACTCGGTACACCTGGTGCCGGTGGATTTCGAACGCGACGATCTGGCGGCCGAACTCGAGCGGCACGGCCACCGCGGTGAACACCGCACCTTCTTCGTCTGGGAAGGCGTGACTCAGTATCTGAGCGCCGACGGCGTCGAGGCGACGTTCCAGTTCCTTCGTTCGGCAGCGCCGGGCAGCCGATTGGCATTCACCTACGTCCGCAGCGATTTCATCGACGGCACCAACCGCTACGGGGCCGAATCGCTGTATCGCCGGTTCCGCGTTCGGAGCCAACTGTGGCAGTTCGGGTTGGACCCAGACCGGGTGGCAGGGTTCATCGAGCCCTACGGTTGGCAGTTGATCGAGCAGGCCGGGCCCGATTACCTCACCGAGCACTACATTTCGCCATCTGGCCGGAAGCTGACCGCCTCGCAGGTGGAATGGACCGCTTACGCCGAAAAGCGTTAGCAGGCCAGAGCGTCGAGTTCAGCGGCATCAGAACCGGCCAGTCTCCGGTGCATGGCCCTGGCGATGCGGCCGGCCTGGAGCTTGGCCCGCTCGGCATGCGGGCCCTCGAAGAGCTCGTCGACGGTATCGGTCCACAGGGTCAGCCAGCGCACGAAATGCTGTGCCGCCAGCGGATGACGAGCATGCAGTTCACGATGAACAGTCAGGGCGCTGCCCCGGTAGAGCCCGGCACGGAACAGCACGGTCTCCCAGAAGTCGCCCATGACCGGGATGTGGGACCGCAGCCCTTTGGCGCGCAGCTCGGCGAACGGCTCGGCAAGCACGGGGTCGGACAGCGCCTTGCTGTAGAACCGCCACAGCAACAGCTCCACGTCGTCGCGTCCTGCCAGGTCTTCAGCCATCGGACGGACCCCTTTCCAGGCGGTGACACATAGTTTTTACAATTAATTCTTGTATAAACTCTAGCCGTGATCACCGCGCCGATCCACCTCGGATCGATGCAGGGACTTTTGGAAAGCTGGCAGGCGCCCGCCGACAGGAAACCGGCCGAGCAGTCGGCCCACTGGGAGGTATGTGATGAACGCCGGTTTGGCCGTGGCGGTTGCAATCGCCTTCTGCTGGCTGGGCATGGTGCTGGCGATCTCGTTCCTCGAGGCGCCGCTGAAGTTCGGTGCCCCGGGTGTGACGCTACAGATCGGACTCGGCATCGGACGCAGGGTTTTCCGCGCGCTCAACGCGGTGGAGACCGCATTCGCCGTCGTCATCATCGTGACCTTCGCCATGCACCGCCCGTCGGCAGCGGTGATCGCGGCCTTCGCAGTTGCCATCGCGGCACTGGCGGTGCAATTGATCGCGGTGCGGCCCAAGCTGATTCAGCGGTCCGACGCCGTGCTGGCCCTCGCCCCGGGCGAAGAGGCGGCGCCACGTTCGCACGCGCACTACTACTACGTCGGGTTCGAGCTCATCAAGGCGATCGCACTACTGGTCGGCGGGGTCCTGCTACTGGCCGGCTGACTCCGGGCTGGGCGTATTTACCTGGACCACAACACCGTTCGTATACGGCCGGTGCGGGTCGCGCGGATTCGTCTCGGGAAGTATCAGGCGCCACCCCTTGTCCGGGTTCTTGTCCCGGGCCACCAGGAACCCACCCCGGGCGCCCGGGCCGGCGAGTTCGTCGGCACTGCGAATCGGACCGTCTGCGAACAGACCGCCGGCCTGAGCCTGCCCCGCCGGGTCCGCGGCTGACCGCGCGAGCCAGGTGGCGATCGCGTCGTGGACATACGCCGCCTGCGCGTCGGACAGCCGGGTGTCGATCAGGATCGCGGCTTTGGCATCGGGGAAACCCGCCCGGTACACGTCACACAGCACGCCACCCTGCATCACCCGGTCGTAGAAGCGCCGCATCAGGACGGACGGCATGAGCCTCGACCCCACCAGGACAGTGGCAAGCGCCACCACGAAGACGATGGTGACGATTGTGTCGGGTCCGTGCTCTCGGACGACGACCGCATACAGCGCCCAAGGGAACATGAGCGCGCACAAGACGCCACCTACGACGAGCAGATATCGAAGAAAGTAGGGGTACTCCACAGCACGCTTGATCTCTTCCGCCGAACTGTGCGGGGGCATCGGACGACGTCGTGCGAATGGCACCTCAGGTGCGGGGCGGCTCACCTCCCCAATCTAACCGCACCGGCAGATGGCTCAGCGCACCAATTCGGCTAGATCTCGATGACGGTCGGAACGATCATCGGCTGGCGCCGGTAGGTCTCGCCCACCCACTTGCCCACGGTGCGCCGGACAGCCTGGGCGATTCGGGTCGGGTCGGTGATGTTATCTGCGGCAAGGGTTTCCAGCTCCCGCTCGACATTGCGGGCGACTGACTCCAGCGCCTTCGGATCCTCGGAGAATCCACGGGAAGACAGATGGGCCGGCGCGGCGGGCTTTCCGGTTTCACGGTGCACGACCACTGTCACCGCCACGAAACCCGAAGACAGGATGAGGCGTTCACCGAGCGTGGCGTCGCCGACATCCCCCGTCACCAATCCGTCGACGAACATCTTGCCGACGGTCACCGCGCCGGAGATCGACGCCTTACCCGCCACCAGGTCCACACTCACACCGTTCTCAGCCAGGACGATGTTCTCCGGCGGCACCCCGGTACTGGCGGCCAGCGCCGCGTTGGCGCGCATGTGACGCCAGGTGCCGTGCACCGGCATTACATTGCGTGGCCGCACCCCGTTGTAGAGGAACAGCAGCTCACCTGCGTAGGCGTGGCCGGAAACATGAACGCGCGCTTGGGCATTGGTGACGACACGAGCACCGATCTTGGCCAGCGCGTCGATGACGCCGTAGACCGCTTCCTCATTACCCGGAATCAGCGATGAGGACAGGATGATCAGATCGCCCGCCGTCAGCGTGATGCTGCGATGCTCGCCGCGCGACATCCGCGACAGCGCGGCCATCGGCTCACCCTGGGTACCGGTGGTGATCAGGACGACCTTCTCGGCCGGCATCATCTCCGCCGCGCCGATGTCGAGGATGTCGGCATCGGTCACCCGTAGGAGGCCGAGCTCACGGGCGATACCCATGTTGCGCACCATCGAGCGCCCGACGAACGAGACCCGTCGACCCAACGCCACCGCGGCGTCGACGATCTGTTGCACGCGATCGACGTTCGAAGCAAAGCAGGCCACGATCACGCGGCCCTCGGCACCGCGGATCAGCCGGTGCAGTGTCGGACCGACCTCACTCTCGGACGGGCTGACGCCCGGGTGTTCGGAATTGGTCGAGTCACACAGGAAAAGGTCGACGCCGGCGTCACCGAGCCGGGACATGCCGGGCAGGTCCGTAGGGCGGCCGTCGAGCGGTTGCTGGTCGAGCTTGATGTCTCCGGTGTGCAGGACGGTGCCGGCGCCGGTGTGGATCGCGACGGCCAAGCATCCCGGGATGGAGTGGTTGACCGCAAAGTACTCGCATTCGAAGACGCCGTGCTGGCTGCTCTGCCGCTCGGCGACCTCGACGAACACCGGTTTGATGCGGTGCTCGCGGCACTTCTCCCGGATCAGCGCGATGGTGAACTTCGAGCCGACCACCGGAATGTCCGGACGCTGCTTGAGCAGGAACGGGATCGCCCCGATGTGGTCCTCGTGGGCGTGGGTGACGACGAGTGCCTCGACATCGTCGAGCCGGTTCTCCACGTGACGCAGGTCCGGCAGGATCAGGTCGACACCGGGTTCGTCGTGTCCCGGGAAGAGCACCCCGCAGTCCACGATCAGCAATTTGCCCAGGTGCTCGAACACCGTCATGTTGCGGCCGATTTCACTGATTCCACCCAGCGCGGTAACTCGCAGACCGCCGGGGACCAGTGGCTTGGGGGGCGCGAGTTCGGTGCTCACTATCGCAACACCGCCGCCGCACGCATATCGATAGCCAGCGCCTCGATTTCAGCGGGCGTGGCTGGGATCTGCGGCAGCCGTGGCACGCCGGCGTCGAATCCCTGCAACCGCAGGCCCTCCTTGGACATGGTGACCCCGCCCAGGTGGGCCTGGGCACGGGCCAGTGGGGCCAGTGAGAGGTTGATCTTGCGGGCCGTCGCGATGTCACCGGAGTTGAACGCGGTCAACATGTCTCGCAACTGACCTGCGGCCAGATGCCCCCAGACGCTGACGAAACCGACCGCACCCATGGCCAGCCAGGGCAGGTTCAAAGTGTCGTCACCGGAGTAGTACGCCAACCCGGTCTCGGCGAGGATCTGGCCACCGCCGTGCAAATCGCCCTTGGCGTCCTTGACGCCCACGATGTTCGGGTGCGCGGCCAAAATGCGGATGGTCTCCCAGGCGATCGGGATCGAGGATCTCGGTGGAATGTCGTAGAGCAGGTTCGGCAGATCGGTGGCGTCGGCGACCGCATTGAAGTGCGCGACGAGACCGGCCTGCGGAGGACGTGAGTAGTACGGCGTCACCACGAGCAGACCGTGTGCCCCCTCGGCTGCGGAGGCCTTGGCCAGGTGCACGCTGTGCGCGGTGTCATAGCTGCCTGCTCCGGCGACGATGCGGGCCCGGTCCCCCACGGCCTCCAGCACGGCGCGCAGAAGCGCCAGCTTCTCGTCGTCGGTGGTGGTGGGCGATTCGCCCGTGGTACCCGAGAGCACAAGACCATCGCAGCCGGCGTCGACCAGGCGATTGGCCAGGCGAGCGGCAGTTTCGAGATCGAGCGAACCGTCGGGCTTGAACGGAGTTGCCATTGCGGTCAACACCGTGCCCAACTGGGCTGTTACATCGATTCCGCTCGTGCTCACGCGCCAAGATTACCCCGGGTCGATCGGACCTCCGTCGCGGTGTTGACCGGCCACTCCGTCAAGCCTCCGTGGCCAAAGGCGACGTTGCCACCTCACTGCCGTCCGCGAGCGTCGAAATCTCGAAATCGGAGAACACCGCTGGGGCCGCTTCGACGAGCTCACGCAGGCACGCGATCGCCAGCCTGCGGATCTCCACATCGGCATGTTCGCTGGCCCGCATCGCGATGAAGTGGCGCCAGGCGCGGTAGTTGCCGGTGACCACGATGCGGGTCTCGGTGGCGTTGGGCAGCACCGCGCGGGCGGCTTGCCGGGCCTGCTTGCGACGCAGGACAGCGTTGGGCTGGTCTGCGAACTTGGCTTCCAGCCGTGCCAGCAGGTCGATGTAGGTCGCGCGGCTGGCATCGACGGCAGCGGTGAAGAGCTCCACCAATTCCGGGTCGTCCTCGAACCCGGGCGGAACCACCACCTCGGCGTCGTTCTCCGGGACGTAGCGCTGGGAAAGCTGCGAGTAGGAGAAGTGCCGGTGCCGGATGAGTTCGTGGGTGGCAGACCGGGAGATGCCCCTGATGTAGAAGGACACCGACGCGTGTTCGAGGACCGAGAAATGGCCGACGTCGATGATGTGGCGGATGTAGCTCGCGTTGGTCGCCGTCCGGGGATTGGGCTTCGACCAACTCTGGTAACAGGCCCGGCCCGCGAACTCGGTGAGCGCGGGCCCGCCCGCGGCATCGGTGCTCCACGGCACGTCCGGCGGTGCCTGGAATTCCGTCTGGGCGATCAGCTGCACGCGCAGCGGCGCGATCTCGGCCACTCGCCCACCCTACTGTCGAGCCGTTTGCAGCGGCATGGCAGCGCGCCGACATCTACGCCAGGGCTGTTGGTCGGCCGGCGCCACGACCCCGCTGCAGAAATCGGCAACCGTTCGACCCAACGCGATCGGTATCGCTCCTAGACTTTCCTGATGTTCTGCGCCGTCCCCTCGCCATCGGCACACCACGACGGTTCACAGTGCTGATCGGCGTGGCCGCCGCGCTGCTGGCGTGTGTCGGTTATGGAACGGCCTCTGTGTTGCAGTCGTATGCCGCGGGACGTTCGGGCGCGACGGTGGCCGGCACCACGGACAGCGGCCCCACCCTGCGGTCGACCATCGGCGCGATGCTGGCACCGGTCTTCATCGCGGGAATAGCGCTCGACCTTCTCGGCTTCGTGGGCAGCCTGGTCTCGGCTCGGTTGATTCCGCTGTTCCTGTCGCAGACGATCATCAGCGCCAATCTCGTGGTGACCGCGGTGTTGAGCATCTTCGTTCTCCACGTTCGACTGCACCGGCGCGACTGGACCGCGATCGCCATTGTTCTTGTGGCGCTGTGCATCCTGGGCGCGACTGCCGGGCGTCTGGGCGACCGCGATCCGGGCGCAATGATGCACTGGGGTGTGCTGGTGGTGTCCGCGATCATCCTGGGCCTGGGCGCCGCACTGGTCGGGTTTCTCGGACGGCGTGCTGCCGTGCCTGCGGGCCTCATCGCCGGTGTCCTCTACGGGGCGATGGCGGTGGCGATACGACTCGTCGACGGTCTCGATCCCCTGAACCTCCGGGTGCTGGTCGCCGACCCGGCGACATGGGCCGTGGTGGTCGCCGGTCTCGGTGGTTTCTACCTCTTCACCGTTGCCCTGCAGGTGGGGTCGGTGAACGGCGTGGCTGCGGCATTGGTGGTGGGCGAAACCGTGGTGCCCGGCATCGTCGGCGTGGTTCTGCTGGGTGATGTTTCCCGGCCGGGATACGGCGCTCTGGTGGTCATCGCCTTCATCGCAGCCGTGGGCGGAGCCGTCGCGCTCGCGGTTTCCAGCGCCGCCGAGTACGAGCAGGCGCAGGGTTCCCGCCGGGGCGAACCGATGAAGCCGGAGGAATACGGACAGGTCCGACTGAGACGGCCGATGCCCGAACACAACCTGCCGGCCGGGGCCGTCGGGACCGTCGTGATGGACCACACCAAATATGGGCAGTCCGACCTCCCACCCGCCTATGAGGTGGAGTTCATGGATCCGCAGGGCAATACCGAAGCGGTCGTCACCGTGCTCGAGGAATTCCTCGAAGTCATCTGACGCCCGGAGTTGTCACCCCGCACCCTCGCCTGACCGAACTTGTCGGTCCCCTCCTCTTTACTGTCCTGTTCCCCGGACACAGGGTGGCAGGTTCACAGCTTGGACCCTGCCCCGCCACCCGGCCCGCCCACCTGAAAAGGAAGGTCGATCGATGCTACGCAAAATCACCGGCAAGGCCATTGCAGCTGCCGGCAACAAGCACCGAATCACTCTGGCCCTGTGCATACTTGGCACAACACTCGCGTTGGCGGGCTGCGTGTCGCCAGACCGGGTCTCGACGAACCCGACTGACACACCGAAGTGGGGCGCGGGGTTGTCGTCGTCCTCGACGCCGTCACCCGCCGCACCGTCACCCACCGCAGCCGATTTCGTCATCGGCGTCGTCGTCACCCAGCAGAAGTGCTACGGCTCGGCGGGATGCAACTACCGGTACACCATCAACCCGCAATACATCAGTGCAAAGCCATTGCCGGACAAGACGACCGTGGTCTTCAAGGTGACCGGGGGCGATCAGGATCAGGTGGGCAACTTCACCATCGACGCGGACGGAACCGCGACCTTCGACCGGGAGACCGGCATCACCGGCCCCGAAGGTGCTGACCTGCAAGCCACCGTCACTCAGATTCTGCCCGGGCGCTGAGCCACCCAGACCGATGGATCGGTCGCTGATCGAGGGGCAGCGACCGATCCGTCCAACTTTGTCCCCCGATCGGCTGATCGGGAGTTGGCCCTGGCGGTGGTCCGATCAGCGGACAGACGCCGGACGCCGATTGAACCAAGCTCGACACCATGTCGATAGCCCTGTCTCGCAATACATCTCCACCAAACGACGATCGAGAACGATCATGAGAGGAACCACCGTGCACTACGAGATGCTGGATCTGGTCACCGAACGCGCCAACGAGAAGGACTGGGATCTGATCTTTGACAGCGGACCCAACGCCGAGTACCGCACGATGGTGTGGGAACACCCGCTGCTCAGCGCAACCGGCGTGGTGACGGAGCTGGAAATCGGGTTCAGCCCCGACGGTCGCATCATCTTCTCCGAGAGGCGACGCGGCGGGGTCACCCACAAACGCGTCAAGCCCGCGAGAGCGTTCGCCTCGACTGATGTCTGCCTCGCGGCCCTGCAGATGATCTGATCCGTAGCCGCCGCCCCGAAACCGAACGATCAGCCTCCGCGACGAGAAGTTTGCTGCCATCCTGGTCAGCTATGGGCGACTTTGGGATGGTCGGCGCGTGGATCATGCTTGCTGTCGTTGTCATCGGGGCGGTGGCGCTGGCTGTCGGCAGTGTGCTGCTGGCTAGCCGGGTCATTGCCCGTGACACGCGACCAGAACACAACGGGATACTGTCGCCGTTCCTCACGGTTGTCGGACTCGTCTATGGCGCGCTTCTCGGGTTCACCGTGGTCGTCGGTTGGCAGCAATACCTTTCGGCTGAGACCAATGTGTCCAACGAAGCCTCGACGTTGGTAACCATGTATCGCCAGACCGTGGCCATGCCGCAGCCGGAACAGGCTCAGGTGCGCGAACAACTCCGCAGCTATGCAGCCGCGGTACAGGGGCCCGAGTGGGGCAAGGAGGAGTTCGGCACCATCAGCAACAATGGCCGACACGCGCTCACCGAGATGTACCGCATCGTCGGCACCGCCAAACCGGACCCCGCCGCGAGCGCGATCAACAGCCAGTTCCTCAGTCAATTGGCCGTCCTGACCTCGGACCGCAGCGCCCGGATCCTCAACTCGAGTCCGCGAATACCTCCTTTGTTGTGGGGCGCCCTGGTCTTCGGCAGCCTGGTCTTGATCAGCCTGGCCAGCTTCATGCGGCTCGAGAACAACCGCGCCCACATGGTCCTGGTGAGTTCGGTGACCGTTCTACTGGCGTTGCTGCTCTACCTGGTCTTCACGCTCGACCATCCTTATGGCGAGATCGGCGTGACCCCACATCGTTTTGCACATGCAGTGATGGTGTTCGACCTGATCGATCGCGGAACGTGACCGGTCCGCACACGCCTCACCGTTTCCGACCCGAGACCTGTTGACCGACGACGACCACGACCCAGGTGGCGAAACGGCGAGAAAAACGAGCGCCAACGAAGCCCTTGACCTATTTACGTGACGTATCGTAACGTAATCATGTGTCTTCGCTCACAGGCCCCGGACGGCCACGTGATCCACAAACCCAGCGCGACATCATGCGCGCCACCCGTGCCCTGCTGGCACGTGACGGCTATGACCAGCTGTCCATCGAGGCCGTCGCCCGCGAGGCCGGCGTCAGCCGGCCCACCATCTACCGGCGCTGGCCGTCGAAGGCCCACCTGGCCTTCGACGCTGCATTCGGCCAGCCGCCTGGCGGTGAACTCCTTTCGCTCTCAGGAGATTTCGAGTCCGACCTGCGGGGCTTCACTTCCGCGGTACTCACCTTCTGGCGTGATCCGGTGGTCGAGGCCGCCGCACTCGGCATCCTGACCGAACGTCGCCGCGACCCGGAACTACACATCAAGACCCAGCAACTGCTCGACGAGCAGACCAAGGGCGCTTTCCGCTCCCTCGTCGCCACCGGCGTGGAGCTGGGCCGGGTCCGTCCCGATGTCGACGTCGACATGGTTTACCAGGCGGTGATCGGTACCGCGTTCTTCACCGCCCATATGGAACCCGAAATCGATGTCGAAAACACCGCAGATCGATTGTGCTCCTTGCTGATCGAAGGAGCAGGACGTACCAACCCACCCAGGAAGGACCAACCATGACCGACAAGGCCGAGCTGTCCGAGGCGTTCAATGCGCTTCTCGACGAGGTGCGCAGCATCGAGCAGAAGTTGCTCACCGCCGAACCTGCACTGAGCGAACCCGATCTGCTCGACGGATATCGCCTGGCGTTCAGCGTGCTGCAGGTCAGCGTCGACGCCTACGTGCGGGGCGACCGCGACAAGCCGATGCTGATCGATGTCACCAGCCCGTATCTCAAATGGGGCGGGGACAACGCGGACGCCTTCTATCAGCTCGCCCCGCTGAACCCTGACCGCACCTTCCGCGTCACAGGCAACCGCGGTGACGCGGTGTACCTGTCGATGACCGTCTACGGCGGGCCGGGAGAGGGCCGCTACAGCGACCGCATCGTCGGCACCATCAACGATCACGACCTGGAATTCGACGAGGAAGGCAACTTCGAGTTCATCATGAGCCCGGACACCCACCCGGGCGCCTGGCTCAAATTGGAAGCCGATGCCGAATTCGCCTTGACCCGTGACTATCTGAACGATACGGCCACCGGGCGCCGGCCAGTGTGGCGGATCGAGACCCTCAATCCGCCCGCCCGGCGTTCAGACAGTGCCGCGGACCTGGCCCGCCGCTTCCGCTACGCCAAGAACTGGCTGCACGAACAGGTTTCCTTCCTGCCCACCAAGGTGGAGCCCGCCAACCAGCTGCACCCGCCGTTCCCGGTCCCCCAGAACGCCTACGGGTGGTCCGCCGGGGACGCGGCGTACGCCATGGGCGCCTACGACCTGGCGCCGGATCAGGCCCTGATCATCGAAGGCACCTCACCGGAGTGCGAGTTCTGGAACCTCTGCCTGTGGAATCCGTTCTTGCACACCTTCGACTACACCCATGAGCGGGTCACCATCAACGGCGCCCATGTCACCTACGAACCCGACGGATCCTGGCGCATCGTCATCAGCGACAAGGACCCGGGCCACCCGAACTGGGTGTCGACGGCCGGCCGGTCCAAGGGCCTCATCTGGCTGCGCTGGTTCCTGCCGGCCGAAACCCCGGCACACCCACAGTGCCGGGTCGTCGACGTGGCCGAGGTCGCGGCCCTGTGACCACCAACCTGCAACGTCCGGCGCCGATCCGGTTCGATGACCTCGCCAACCCCGTGTATCCGCCGGCCGCCCAGGCGTTCCGCGAGGGGCTGACTGCCTATGGTGCGAATCTGGAGTTGAACCCGGAAGCACTGCTGACGGCCGCGACCGAGCGGTCCGGGCTGGACGATTTCGGCGACCCCGCGTTCCGGGAGCGTCTCGATGTGCTCTGTACCGCATTTCGCGATGAGGCGAACCTTTCCGGCACCGGCGTGGCGATGGCGTTCGAACAGGTGGTGGGCCATCTGATCAATCGGTTGCGCCTGGAGGCGTTGATCACCGACCATCCCGAGATCGAGGCCATCGAGATCGAACGGCCGATCATCATCTGCGGCCTCCCCCGCACCGGGACCACGCACCTGCACAACCTGCTCGCCGCGGATCCCGCACTGCGTTACCTGCCCTACTGGGAAAGCCTAGAACCCGTGGCCGGCCCCGGCGAAGACTCACCGGCACCGCGTCAGGAGCGCTGCGCCACCGGCCTGGAACTGGTGCACTCCTCGATGCCGGAGTTCCGGCGGATGCACGACATGACCGTCGAGCATGCTCACGAGGAGATCCAGCTGCTGGCCAACGACATCTCCGGCATGCTGTTCGAAACTTCCTATTACGTACCGAGTTTCGCCGCTCACTACAAGGCGCACGATCAGGCGGCGTCCTACGCGTACGTCAAGCGCAGCCTGCAGGCGATGCAATGGCTGCGCGGCGGAAACCGCTGGGTACTCAAATCACCCCAGCACCTGGAACAGTTCCCGACCCTGGCCGCCACATTCCCGGATGCGACTTTCGTTGTCACCCATCGTGATCCAGTCGAAGTGACGCTATCGATGATGACGATGATCTGCTATGCGGCGCGGATGACGGTGGACCGTCCCGATGTGGCAAAAGTGACCGGGCACTGGCTGAACCGTGTCGACGATCTGCTCGCCGGTTGTATCCGCGATCGCGACGCGTTGCCGGCCGGGCAATCCATCGACGTCCGGTTCGACGATTTCATGGCCGACGAGCGGGCCACGCTGGCCGGCATCTACCGACTCGCCGACCAGCCGTTCGGCGACGATGTTCGCGCGGCGATGACGGACTTCCTCACCGAACATCCCCGTGGACGCTACGGGGGCGTCATCTACGACCCAGCCCCCCTTCAGCTCGATCCGGGCGCCTTGGCCGAGCGATTCCGCGCCTACCGGGAACGCTTTCTCACCGCCACGGAGGACAAGTGAATCAAACTGCACCACAGCCAATCTCGGCGGAGGCGTGGGTTGCCACCGCGCTCGGTGAGCCCACCGAGGTGCTGGAGCGCCAGACCGTGGAGGTGCGGGCGCCCGGCCCCAACGAAGTCCGGGTGGCGGTCCGCGCGTTCTGCCTGAACTTCAACGACATCGACATCATCAAGGGGCGTTACACCACGCTGCCCCTGCAGCCGCCGTTCGTGCCGGGTATGGAAGCGGTCGGTGTGGTCGAAAGCGCGGGCCTGGGCGCCGAACACTTGATCGGCCGCCGCGTGGTCGGGATCCCGGTGATGGCGTTCGGCGGGTATGCGTCCTACGCCATCGTCGACGCCGCAACGGTGCTCGATCTGCCGGAGTGGGTCAGCGACGTCGAGGGCGCCGCCCTGCACTATCCGTTCCATCTGGGCTGGTTCGCATTACGCGAACGCGGTCGCCTGAAGCCCGGCGAAACGCTGCTGGTGCACGCGGCTGCGGGCGGAACCGGATCGGGCGCCCTGGTTCTCGGAAAGGCGCTGGGCGCCAAGGTGATCGCCACCGCCGGCAGTGAAGAGAAGCTCGAGCTCTGTCGCAAACTCGGCGCCGACCATGCCATCAACTACCGCGAGAGCGACTGGGTCGAGCAGGTCATGGACCTCACCTACGGCCGGGGCGTGGACGTTGCGTTCGACGCGGTGGGCGGCAGCGTGACGACGGATACGTTCCGTTGCATGGGATTCAACGGACGTCACCTGATGGCCGGGTTCGCCGAAGACATCGCCCTGGAGGACGGTGACTACATCTCACCGCGACCCATCGCCTACGGCAACTTCGACGTGTGCGGGGTGTGTCTGGTCTATGTGACCGATCCCCTGGCCGTACGCCGCACACTAGGGTTCAACTGGCCGGCCCGCTCCGAAGGCCTCGACGCCCACGTGCAGATTCTCGAGCTGATGCGCACCGGCCGGCTACAGACCGTGGTGGGCGACAACGTGGCGTGGGATCAACTGCCGCATGCATTGGCGCGGATGGCCGCCCGCGAAACCACCGGACGATTGGTGGTGAGCACCGGGGCGCACGACTAGACGGCTACCCAATGTCGGGGCGCACAGGTTATCCCCGCAGGCTCCGGACCAATGATGTGGCGAGATCGCCCCGCCCGGCGACCGTCACGTCATCGGCCCCGAGCCACGAGGCCATCGAGCGCAACTCCCCCGCCAAGGCGCCTGCCACCCGAGAACGGTCGCGGCCGTCTTCGGTGAAAGCGCCCAACACCTGCAGCGCGGCATCGGAGCGTTTGAGATCCACCCGCGCCACCAGCTCCCCGTCGAGCAGAAACGGCCATACGTAGTAACCGAATTGGCGTTTGGGCGCGGGCACGTAGATCTCGATGCGGTAGTGAAAGTCGAACCACCGCTCCACCCGGGGCCGGAAGAAGACCAACGGGTCGAACGGGCACAGCAGGGCGGTGCCACGGTCCCGGCTCGGCACCGTCTGGCCCGCGCGCAGGTAGGCGGGGGTGCCCTCGACGTCGACGGGCTCAAGTTCGCCGTCCGCCACCAGCTTGGCGAGCGCCGGCTTGACCTGTCTGGCTCCCATCCGGAAGTAGTCGCGGATGTCGGCTTCGGTGCCGACGCCCAGCGCCGAGGCCGCGCGTAGGGCCAGCTCCCGAACCGCCTCCTCGTCGTCGACCTGTCGGGCAACGACCTCCGGTGGCAGTACGCGCTCGGTGAGGTCGTAGTGCCGGGCGAAGCCGACGCGCGTCGCCGTCGTCAGGACACCAGAGGACCACAGTGCCTCGGCCACCCACTTGGTCTCGCTGCGGTCCCACCACGGTCCTTTGCGGCCGCGCGGCTCGGACTCCAGATGTGCCTCGATCTGGCCGGCGGTCGACGGCCCGAGCTCGGCGACGGCGGCCACGATGTCCTCCGCCAGCTTGGGGTTCTTCCGGACGATCTCGGTGCCCCACCGGCCGTGGGTGTACTCGCGCATCCGCCATCGCAGCAGCGGCCAATCCTCGACCGCCATCAGCGCGGCCTCGTGCGCCCAGTACTCCACCAGAAGCCGCGGCGAACGCGCACTGTGCGACCACGCGGCCCGGTCCAGCGCATCCCGGTCATACGGACCCAGCCGACTGAACACCGGCGCGTAGTGCGCCCGCACCGCCACCGACACCGAATCCAGCTGCAGCACCTGAATCCGGGAGATCAACTTGCGCAGATGCGCGCGCGTCACCGGGCCGCGGGGCTTGGGTGCGTGAAACCCCTGTGCGGAGACGGCGACGCGGCGGGCCTGCGCGATCGTGAGGGTGGCCACTTGGCCATCGTTCCCTATGCCACCGACAAGTAGCGGAGCGGATTGGAGCGAGGTGACCGACAAGTAGCGGAGCGGATTGGAGCGAGGTGACCGACAGGTCCCCCGCCCCGGTTGGCCGATACTGGTCCGCGTGACGTTGGACTGGGATGCGTTCGAGACCGAGTTGACCCTGGCCGCGGCGGAATCGGTACGTGCGCTGGTCGCTGCGGCCGCCGCAGAGAGGCCCTATGCCGTGGCGTTCAGCGAGTTCTATGCCGAGACCACCGGCGTGATCTACCTCCCCAACCTGGCGCTGGCCACCGAGGAGTCGGTCGAGGATCCGGATTGCCGGTTCAGTCCACCGGACTGGGAGTACCAGGACTACGAGTGGGGCGAAACCGATTCGCAGTGGGGCACCCGGCTGAGCGCCGCCGTGACGGGCCTTCCCCGCGCACAGTGGGAGCAGGAGTGGGACCGGTTCGCCCTGGCGATGCTGAACATCGCCGCCGGGACCCGGATCGCTTTGGTCGCCGACGGGACCCTGCCCGACGATGCGGTCGTCTACCTCGATGACGAGGACGCCGATCTGCTGGTTCGTTCGTTGACCGGCGACGAATTGCGGCGTCACTTCCCTGAGTACCTCGCCGCAGCCGAGACAGAACGCGACCTGCTGGCCATGCCGGTCGAGCAGCGTGTGACAGCCCTCGCCGTAGCGGCGGGTCTGGCCGCCGGACCGGACAACGCACTCGGCCGTGAACGGGCGATCGAGCTTCTGCTCGATACCGGTGCGGCCGCGGTACCGGTCGCCATTGCGACGCTCGGGCACTCCGAGAACGCCTGGACCGGCGCCAAACTCCTCGCCGACCTCAACATCGCGACGCCCGAGGTGTTGGACGCATTGTGGGCTGCACTACCGCTGCGCGGCAACGCCCACGACTGGGTGGCGACGGCCCTGGGCCGCCTCGGCGCCGGGCTGGAGGTGCTGGCACACCGTGACCTACCGGCCGACAGCAGATCGGCCGCCGTCGCCGCACCGTACCGTTCGTTTCGCGATCATGGGCGCGGGCACCTGCCGCTGGACTACACGTTGCTGGCCGCCGGCCTCGCAGACCCGGCCGTCGCGGCGCTCCTGGCCGAGGACCTGAAACCGGGGCGCGGATTCTGCACGCTCGACGCCGCCGACCTCCCGGGCGTCCGGCCCGGCCTCAAGCATCCCGAGCCGCTGATCCGTCGCCACGCGGTCATCGTCATCGGTGATCTGATCGGGCCCATGGGGCCGAGCGATCTCGACAGCGACGACGTCGCGGCGCTGGAAAAGCGGATCGACGAGCTTGCCGCTGCAGACCCGGACAGCGAAGTACGCAGGCTGGCCGGTTACCGCGCTCGCACGTAGCTGGAAAATCGGTACCGAAGTCCCGCACTGCTGGTCAGCCACTCACCCGTGGTTTTGCTCCAGGAGTCGTCGAGCACCGGCGCCAACGCGTCGCCCTCGGCCGGGGCCAGGTCGATGTCGACCTCGGTCACCTCACACCTGACCGCGAACGGAAGGGCCTGCGCGTAGATCTGCGCTCCGCCGATCACCCAGCCGCGGAAGACGTCGTCGAGTCCGCTCAGCACCTCAGCACCGTCGGCGACGTACCCAGGGTTGCGGGTGATGACGACGTTGCGCCGCTCCGGCAACGGACGGACCTTGGCCGGCAGCGACTCCCACGTCAGCCGGCCCATCACCACGGTTTGTCCGAGGGTGAGTTGTTTGAACCGGGCCTGGTCTTCCGGGAGATTCCAGGGGATACCGTTGTCGCGGCCGATGATGCCCGAGGTCGACTGTGCCCAGATCATCGCCAGCGCTCGAAGATCACCGGTCATACCGCGACGGGCGCCTTGATCGCCGGGTGTGGGTCGTAGTTCAGAATCGCAATATCCTCGTACTTGTAGTCGAAAATCGAATCACGTTCAGCCAGAACAAGTTCCGGGTACGGTCTGGGTTCTCTGCCGAGCTGGGTGGCCACCTGCTCGACGTGATTGTCATAGATGTGGCAATCGCCACCGGTCCAGACGAACTCACCGACGCCCAACCCGGCCTGCGCGGCCATCATGTGGGTCAGCAGGGCATAGCTGGCAATGTTGAACGGCACTCCGAGAAACAGGTCCGCACTGCGCTGATACAGCTGGCAGGACAACTTCTCGTCGGCGACGTAGAACTGGAAGAAGGCGTGGCACGGCGGCAGTGCCATCTGCGGAATCTCGCCGACATTCCACGCCGAGACGATATTTCGGCGTGAGTCAGGGTCGCGTTTGAGCAACTCGAGGGCATTCGAGATCTGATCGATGTGCTCACCCGACGGGGTCGGCCACGACCGCCACTGCACCCCGTAGACCGGGCCGAGATCGCCTGTCTCGCTGGCCCATTCATCCCAGATTGTGACACCGTGGTCTTGCAGCCATCGCACGTTGGAATCGCCGCGCAAGAACCACAGCAACTCGTAGATCACCGATTTGGTGTGCACCTTCTTCGTGGTGATCAACGGAAAACCAGCGGCCAGGTCGTAACGCAGCTGATGCCCGAACAGGCTGCGGGTGCCGGTACCGGTGCGATCGGATTTCGACACCCCCTGCTCGGTCACCTTCCGCAGCAGGTCCTCGTAGGGCGTCTGGATCAGCACACAGTCAGCTTACGTGCCGGCCCAGGGAGTAAAACGGTAGCCATGCCGACCACCACAGACACAATCACCACATCTGATGGCACCTGCCCCGTCACCGTCGCCACGCCGGCGGGCGACGGCCCCTGGCCCGGTGTCGTGCTTTTCCCCGACGCCGGCGGCCTGCGCCCCACCATGGAACAGATGGCGGACAAGCTGGCCGGATTCGGTTACGTCGTACTGGTACCCGACGTCTATTACCGCACTCCGGGCTGGGGCCCGTTCGACCTCAACACCGTGTTCACCGATCAGGAGCAGCGCAAGCAGCTCTTCGAGCTGATGGGCACGCTCACCCCCGAGATCATCGCCTCTGACGCCGAGGCGTTCTTCGATTACCTCGCCGCCCGGGACGATGTCGACGGTGAGACATTCGGCACCACCGGTTACTGCATGGGCGGGCGGGCGTCTCTGATCGTCGCAACCCGCGTCCCGAAGCGGGTCGCGGCCGCATTGTCCTTCCACGGCGGCAGACTCGCCGTCGAAGACGATCCGGACAGCCCGCACCTGCTGGCCGACAAGATCCAGGCGGTGGTCTATGTGGGCGCCGCCGAGAACGACGCCTCGTTCACCGAGGACGACAGCAAGAGGTTGGAGGACGCGCTGGCCGGCGCCGCCGTCGAGCACACCATCGAGTTCTACCCCGCTGCGCACGGTTTCGCGGTGCCCGATCATGCGGCGGTATACGACGAGGCAGCCGCGAAACGGCATTGGGAGAACACCGAGCGGGTGTTCGGGGCCGCTTTTGCCCCGGTGTAGGCCGTGAGCGACGATTGACGGCGTGTACGACCAGCCTTTCTCCGACGAGTCCCATTCCAGCGAACCCGGGTTCCGCATCGACCCGGTACTGGCCCGGAGCTGGTTGCTGGTCAATGGCGCGCAGTACGAGCGCTTCGCGCCCGCAGCCCGCTCCCGCGCCGACATCGTCGTTCTCGACATCGAGGATGCGGTGGCACCCAAGGACAAGGTCGCCGCGCGCGAAAAGGTGACCCGCTGGCTGGCCGACGGCAACAGTGACTGGGTCCGGATCAACGGCTTCGGCACCCCGTGGTGGGCCGACGACCTGGAGATGCTGGCCGGCACCTCGGTGGGCGGCGTCATGCTCGCCATGGTCGAGTCGGTGGACCACGTCACCGAGACCGCCCGACGGCTGCCCAACGTGCCGATTGTCGCTCTGGTCGAGACTGCCCGTGGCCTCGAGCGGATCACCGAGATCGCGTCCGCGAAGGGCGCGTTCCGACTTGCTTTCGGCATCGGCGACTTCCGGCGCGACACCGGCTTCGGCGACAGCCCGGCGACGCTGGCGTATGCGCGGTCGCGGTTCACCATCGCCGCCAAGGCCGCTGGACTGCCGGGGGCCATCGACGGACCCACGGTGGGATCCAGCGCGTTGCGATTGTCAGAGGCCACCGCAGTCTCGGCCGAGTTCGGCATGACCGGGAAGATCTGCCTGACGCCCGACCAGTGCGCGACGGTCAACGAAGGCTTGGCGCCCTCTCAGGACGAGATCAGCTGGGCCAAGGAGTTTTTCGCCGAATTCCAGCGCGATGGCGGGGAGATCCGCAACGGGTCAGACCTGCCCCGCATCGCCCGGGCCAACAAGATCCTCGATTTGGCGCGGGCGTACGGCATCCACGAGCCGGAGTACAGCGACGACCCGGATCACGTGCCGGCCCCGTCCGACACCTACCACTACTGACGCCGGCTCAGGCCTGCGGTTTGTCGTCGTTGCGGTGCATGAAGCTGTTGACGGCGCGGGCGATACCGCGGCCAGCGTAGATGCCCGCGGCCACCGAGACCACGATCATCAACACGAAGGTCAACGTCCAGTTGGGCCGGCTGTGGCTGACGTTCCACCAGATGAACGTGAACAGCAACGCGCAGACGAACACCAGAATGTCGCGCCAATTTCCCCGATATGACAACGCGGCTTCACGGAGCTCACGGGTCCGTTCACCGGCATCGATCAATTCGTCGATCCGACGGTCGATGCTGGCCTGCATTCTGGCGCGCCGATCGACCTGGTCCTCCGGAATGCGGGCCAGCAGATCGAGATCCTTGGTGATCAAACCGCGTACGTCTGGTGGTTTGAGGTTGCCTGCAGCCGCTCCCAACAGGGCACCACCGGCAATGGGCGCCGCCCCCAGCGCAAGTTCGGCAATTCCTGGCATTACGTCCCTCCATCACTCCATCAGCGTTGCGGCCAGGGTCCCACCCAGCTCGTAGGCCCGTTCCCGGATCCCGGCATCGACTGCGCCCACAACTTCGAGCACGTCCGCTGCCTTGACCAACGCCAGTCCCGTCACGATCTTGTCGACCGCATTCGCCGCACCCACGGTGTCGTTGTTGCCATGCACCCACAGTCCGTAGGGACGCCCGGCCACATGGTCGAGGCTCGGGTAGTACACCGTATCGAAAAAGTTGCATCTTGGTCATAAACCCGCTTACTCAGGGGCACTAATCCGGAGGTCTAACATGCAAGCCCGCCTGCAGGATTCGCGTCTCCAGACTCAATAGCTCGGTCCGGCGGTTTAATAGACTTGTCTCCAAACCAGATATAGCGATGACAAGATCGAACAGCACTTCGTCGATGTCATAGCCGCCGTTGGCACCTTCCGCCATGACCTCCTGTCACGACTCAATCAATTCGGACGTGACGGGCTGCCGGTCTGGATCAGGATCAAGCTGCAGAACCATTTCGAGCATCGAGGTTCTCCTTCGTTCGTCGGTCCGCTCTCGCTCTGTTCACGTCGTCCTGTTATGCGTTCGCAGTTCGGCAGTTCACCGCCCGGCATTGGCCGTTTATCCGGCGACCCGCCGTTTGAGGGCTTGGCCGCACTGCTCACAGTTGAAGCTCAGCAGTGACCGCGGCACCTTCTGTTTGTGCTCGCAAACGAAACACTTCACGGTCGAATGCTCGGAGATGGGAGCATCGGCGAGTTGCCGCTGGGCATTCGCTGCCGCACCCGACGGAATGTGTCCACCGGACGCCACTTTGTTCGACTTGGTCCGGTTGCACTTCCAACACAGGGTCTGCAAATTCTCCGGCGTCGACAAGCCACCCCTTGAGATCGGGACGATGTGATCAACCTCAAGAAGTAGGTGGGGCTCCGCCGAAAGCGATACTGAGCAGTATCGGCAGGTGTGGTTGTCGCGTGCCTTGATGGAACTGCGAAGCCTGGACGTCATCAGAGCGCGCTGACCAGCAGCACTCTTTCGCCAACGGATCTTCTGCGAAAGAGTCTCAACCAGCGCGTCGGTCGTCGGCGTGTCCAGCGTGACGGTTGCACGTTGTGAGCTGTTCCCACCAGCACTCACGTACTCGAATATGTATACCGGGTAGGGAACAGTGATTGGCGACAGCTCTACCCCGACGTGCTCCATGAGCTCTGCCGTGTAGTGCTTCAAGATGAACGCGGGTGGATTGATCGACTGGGTGATGCTCACCTCGCGCTGTTGGAGGTTGTCGACAGCATCTTGGAGCCGGGCGATATCGTCGCCGAGATTCTCAACTTCGGCTAGATGCGCCTCGTCCGCCTTGATGTTGAAGTACTTCATCACGTACTTGAGGGGGTCGGCGCTGGCGTTTCGCACCACTTGTAACGAGCAGTTATGTACGTTCGGCGCGTGGTAGCTCGCCACGTTCCGATCTCGGCGATAGTTCCAGTTGCTCGTGTTCTGGAACGAGGCCAAGTGCGCCTGCAAGCCTGTGTGCGACCCGCCTAGCTCGAATGTTCCACGGTTACGGATTTCGGCGATGTATCGGGCTAATTCGTTGTGCTCGGCAACGAACGATGCGATCCGGTTCTTGTGGGCGAGGAACTCTTCGCTGGCGAAGTACCGCTCTTTGAGTATGTATCGGCCGATCCGGTACGTGCCCCAACCAACGAGGGCGAGCATGCCGACAACAAATAAACCTTCCACGCGGTTCACCCCCCGTGCCAGACACTCAGCGACCGGAATCTAGCAGAGCGCAACACAGTTGGTCACTGCTTTCGGCAAGTCGCCCACCGATTCTCTCACCCCTCCATCAGTCTGGCCGCGACCGTTGCACCGAGGTTCCAGCACGACTCAAGGTCAACCTTCGTCGGCTTACCTGACACGATGACCGTATCCGCAGCGCGCGCCCACGCGAGCCCTGCGATGATGCCATCGAGCGCGCGTACAGCACCCTCAGTGCCCTCGTTGCCGTGCAGCCAAACCCCGTAAACCCTCCCCCGTGTCGCATCGAGGCACGGGTAGTACAGCTGGTCGAAAGCGTGCTTCACAGCGCCACTGAGATAGCCGAGATTGACTGGGCTTCCGATCAGATACCCGTCAGCTTCCAGCGCGTCCGTTGGTGAAACAGTCAGCGCCGGTCGGCGTACAACGTCGACACCGTCGATCTCAGGGTCGGTAGCACCCGACACCACCGCCTCGAGCATCTCCTGGCAGTACGGCGACGGTGTGTGATGGATGATCAGCAGACGCGGCATGAGGCGATCCTCCTGTTGGTCAACTTACGGAATCAGCTAGCCGGTCTGGAATACCAACGGGAGACGGCCCATTCAGGACCTTCGCCTTCATTCCATCGGCTCGGTGCAAGCACGGCCTCCATGAACGTAGCTGCCGACGCCGGGTCGTGGTCTACCCAGTGCGGAACCTCGATTGATGCCGCGATGCTGGCCTCGGGTTGTTCGTAGCAGAACTGATTCGATGCAGCGACAACTTCGAAGTTGACCTCTCCCGCTTCTGCTTGGCTGAGCTGATGCGGCCGTTTGAGCTCGATGTCGTTGGCGGTGAGCACGAGCAGCCGGTGCGGACCGATCGGAAAGAGCACGATCGGCGAAGTGGCCCAACCCGCTGTTTTCCACCGTGGCCGCACGGACCCGCCGAGATAGACGATCGGTTCGTCACAGGTCAGCAGCGGCGAAGCGCTCGAAATCAACCACCACGTTCGCTGGGATGTGAAGTACGGGACCGCCTGGTTCCTCCATACTCCGATGGCGCTTTCGAGGGCACGTGGCTTAGGTTCGGCGCTGATGAGTGGCCGATCGAGAAATTGCTGCAGAATTTGGTCGTGAAGTCGCGGCGAGTACGGAATTCCGTACAAGCGGCACACGAATGGCAGCAAGGGCTCAAGACTCTCTCTACGCCCGAAGCGGTTGAGCGCGTCCTCGATTCGCAACTCCCGCTGATGCTGTCGCAGCGACCTCTGATCTTGAAGAGCGACGAAGACTGCCATGTCGGCAATGAGCTCCCGATCTCTCATACGCCCGTCGGGCAGGTCGTCGAGTGCCGACATCCACGCTGTCGCCTCGTTCTCGATACGCGACATGTGCTTTTCGAACCAGAGTCCAGGAAACTCTGCGTCCAAGTCTTCAGCTGAGATCGTGTAGAGGTTGTTTCGTCGGGCGATCTCTTTAGGTGGCTGCAGGTGGCTGTCGCCGGTGGTCGGGTTGGTCAATCGAACCCTGCCGTCAGCCCCGGCCCACCGCCGGAGGTACGTCTGCGGCACGTGATGGTGACGCTTGCCGACACGCGCATGTGCGGCTTGCCGTTTCGACTCCTCAATCGATACGTCAGCAGTCCATCGGTGCCGCATCACCCCTGGGCCGATCTAGTAATAGAGTTCGTTGCACAAAAGTGCTTGAGCGCACCGCTCATGTAGCCGAAATTGGCTGTGGTTCCGAACAAACAGCCGTCGGCGGCCAGCATGTCCGGGACAGTCGCAGCTAACGCCGGCTTGAGTTCGACTGTGACCCCTGAGATGTCCGGATCGTTTGCCCCGGCCAGCACCGCTTCCAGGAGTTCTCGCGTTGCCGGCGACGGCGTGTGATGCACCACCAGCAGCGTCTTGGTCATGACGCCTGCTGTTCCTGCATCCGCACCGCCGTGCGCATGGTCTCGCGCGCGCGGCCCCGATCACCGGCGAAGTCGTAGGCACGCGCCAGCCGGTACCAGCGAACCCAATTGTCGGGATCGGCTTCCAATTCGGCCTTCACCGTCCCGAACAGTTCATCGGCGGCGTCCCGTTCGATACGACCGGACGGCCGCGTCGGCAGCTCGCTGACGTCCAGTTCCATGCCCTGTTCACGGGCGAGGCGGGCCAACCGTTGATGCGCCAGCCCGGCCCGCAGCGTGGTGACCAGTACCCAGATGCCGATCAGCGGGAATACCAGCAGCGCCAGGCCCAGTCCGATCGCGGCCGGCTCACCCGAGGTGATGAAGATCCACGCGGTACGTCCGAGCATCAGGAAGTAGGCGATCAGCGCCAGGCACATGAAGCCGATCACCAGTTGGATGCGCAGCGACCGCGCGCCGTCGTTCACGACAGGTCGAGCAGCGGTTCAATGCCGATGGTCAGGCCGGGCCGCTCGGCGATCTTGCGCACGGCCAGCAGCACGCCCGGCACGAACGATGACCGGTCCAGGCTGTCGTGCCGGATCGTCAGCGTCTCCCCCTGCGTTCCGAACAACACCTCTTGATGGGCGACCAGCCCGGCTACCCGCACTGAGTGCACCGGCACGCCGTCCACATCGGCACCGCGGGCTCCCTCCAGGCCGGTGCTGGTGGCGTCCGGGTTGGGCGGCATGCCTTTCCGCGCCTCGGCGATGAGCTTCGCTGTGCGAGCGGCCGTGCCGGACGGCGCGTCGGCCTTGTGGGGGTGGTGCAGTTCGATGATCTCGACGGACTCGAAATAGCGAGCCGCCTGCTGGGCGAAGTGCATGGACAGCACGGCGCCGATGGCGAAGTTCGGCGCGATCAGCACAGCGGCTTCGGGCTTCGCCTTGAGCCAGGCCTCCACCTGTTCGATGCGGTCCCAGGTGAATCCGGTGGTACCGACGACGGCGTGAATACCGTTGTCGATGAGGAACTTCAGGTTGTCCATCACCACGTCGGGATGAGTGAAGTCGATGACGACGTCGGTCTTGGTGTCGGTGAGCAAGGTCAGCGGATCACCCACATCGACCCCCGTCGAAAATGTCAGGTCTTCCGCGGATTCGACCGCATGCACCATGGTCGCGCCGACTTTGCCCTTAGCTCCGAGAACACCAACTCGCATGGTTGGGAGCCTACTGCCCGCGGTTGTGCGGGTATTCGGGCCGGTGCAAGGAAAACATTGGTCTCGTTTGTCACTACAGCCCCAAATCACGCAAACGTGTCGGGGCATCGAACTAGTGTTCGAATCATGGACGACGGAGTGGCTGCCAAGCTGGTCGCGTTGGCGGCCGCGGTCGCCGACCTGCAGTCCCCGCCTTTCACCGCCCTGTCCACCGCGCAGTTGCTGGACGTGTGCTCGGGGATGCAGCAGGCCCGCAACCTCATTCCCACCATCGAACACCCGGCGATCGCCGCATTGGCCGAGCAAGGCACCGCGGCGCGCATAGGCGCGAAGTCCTGGCCCGAAGCACTGCGTATCCGGTTGCGGATCTCTGGGACCGAGGCCCGCCGGCGCTACCGCGACGCCCTCGACTTCGCGCCACGCATCTCGACAACCGGAGAGTCGTTGCCGCCGTTGCGGTCGGCGACTGCAGCCGCCCAAGCCGGCGGCTGGATCAGCACCGACCACATCGAGATCCTGGAATCGTTCTTCCGCAAATGCCCGCCCTGGGTCGACGCGGTCGGCCGGGCCAGGTTCGAGGAGAAACTGGTCGCCGTCGCCGCCACCAACTCCCCGGAGACTCTGCAGCAAGCGGCCAACGAGGCGCTGTACCCTCGGCTGCGGGCCAGATCAACGCCTCGTCGGCCCCGGCAAATGGACCACCCGCATCAACCACCGCGGCCAATGTGAGTGGGTCCCACCTCCACTCCTGGATACCGGCCAGGCTCGCATCAACACGCACCACCACCCCCAGCGCTACTTCACCGAAACCAACAGCAAGGGCGACGACGAAACCGACTGCTGCCCAGGCTGATTGCACACAGTAGAGACCACACCGACAACCGGTCTCTAGGGTGGAACCATGCGCCTGATCTCGCTGACACCATTCGCCATCGCTGTTCTCGCGTTCGTGGGGTGCTCCGACGATGCCGCCGCCGACGATGCCGACCTCAACGGTCGCACGTTCGTGTCGGTGCAGGTCGAGGGCGATCAGATCCCCGGAAACGGGCCGCTGACGGTCGGTTTCGACGGGAACCGGATCAGCACCTTCGCGGGCTGCAACCACGGTTCGGGCACCGTCGACCTGTCCGGCGGGCGGATCGCCACCACCCAGTTGGCCATGACCATGATGGCCTGCCCTCCACCAGTCGGCGACTCGGACGCGTGGGTGTCGAAGTTCTTCGACGCCAAGCCAACCTGGTCTCTGGCCGGCGACGATCTCACGTTGCGTACCGACGCCGCGACCGTCACATTGCGAGACAAGAAGGTGGCGGATCCCGACCGCCCGATCACGGGTACCACGTGGCGCGTCACCAGCCTGGTATCCGCGCAGGCGGTCACCACCTCGGTCGCACTTGAGAAGTCCAAGCCCACCTTGACCATCGCCGACGACGGCGCCGTGAGCGGTTCGACGGGCTGCAATCGAATCACCGGCCACGCAACCGTTTCCGGATCGAGCCTCGAGTTCGGCCCGCTGGCCACCACCAGGATGGCCTGCCCACCGGAGGTCGACGAGATCGAACAGGCCGTCCTGCGAGTCCTCAAGGGCACGGTGCAGACCACCGTCGACGCCGATCAACTGAAGCTCGTCGGCGCAGACGGCAATGGATTGGTCCTGCAGGCACAGTGAGCTCAGAGCGGTGACGCCCCCCGCAGATGCTCGAAGATCAGCGAGGTCTGTGTTCCGGCGACATCGGCGTCGGCGTTGAGGTTCTCCACCACGAAGGCCCGGAGGTCATCGGTGTCGCGCGCGGCCACATGCAGGATGAAGTCGTCTCCCCCGGCCAGGAAGTAGACGTCCATCACCTGTGGCCGGGTGCGGATATGGGCGATGAAGTTGCGGATCTTGCCCCGCGCGTTCGATTGCAGACTCACCGAGATCATCGCCTGCAGGCTCAGTCCGACGGCCGCCGGATCGATGTCGGTGTAGAAGCCGCGGATCACCCCGATCTCCTGCAGCCTGCGCACCCGGCCGTGGCACGTCGACGCGGCGACACCGACCGCGTCGGCCAGCGCACTGTTGGACATGCGGGCATCGGCATGCAACGCGAGCAGGATGCGACGGTCCACCTCGTCGAGATCCGGCCGAACATCCTTCGGTGAACGGGTCGCACGCACGGCCGAGATTGATGATTCTTCTGCCATGCACGGAGCCTAACGAATCTTCATCCGAGATATTGCTCATTAATCGAAGGTTCTTCACAATTATTTCAGCACATCAACTTTGAAGGAGCCAGCATGCTCGTCGGTATCCCGACCGAGATCAAGAACAACGAGTACCGAGTGGCGATCACCCCGGCGGGCGTGGCGGAGCTGACCCGACGCGGCCACGACGTGATCATCCAGGCCGGCGCGGGCGAGGGCTCGGCCATCACCGACAACGACTTCAAGGCCGCCGGAGCCGAGATCGTCACCACGGCCGACCAGGTGTGGGCCGAGGCCGAACTGCTCCTCAAGGTCAAAGAGCCCATCGCGGCGGAGTACTCGCGCATGCGCAAGGGCCAGACGCTGTTCACCTACCTGCACCTGGCAGCGTCCAAGGAATGCACCGACGCCCTGCTGGCATCGGGCACCACCTCGATCGCCTATGAGACGGTGCAGACCACTGGACCAGACGGGTCGGTGTCCCTCCCCCTCTTGGCCCCGATGAGCGAGGTCGCCGGCCGGTTGTCTGCACAGGTCGGCTCGTACCACCTGATGCGCACCCAGGGCGGCCGCGGCGTGCTCATGGGTGGCGTCCCCGGAGTCGCACCGGCCGAGGTCGTCGTCATCGGCGGTGGCGTGGCGGGTTACAACGCCGCCCGCATCGCCAAGGGCATGGGTGCGCACGTCACGGTGTTCGACCTGAACATCAACACGCTGCGCAAGATCGACAACGAGGCGAACAGCAGCATCGAGACCCGTTACTCGTCGTCACTGGAGCTGGAAGAGGTCGTCAAGAAGGCCGACCTGGTGATCGGCGCGGTGCTGATCCCGGGCGCCAAGGCCCCCAAGTTGGTCACCAATTCGATGGTGTCCCACATGAAGCCCGGCGCGGTGCTGGTGGACATCGCCATCGACCAGGGCGGCTGCTTCGAGGATTCACGGCCCACCACCCATGACGACCCGACGTTCGCCGTGCACGACACCGTCTTCTACTGCGTGGCCAACATGCCGGGCTCGGTGCCGCGTACGTCAACATTCGCGCTGACCAACGCGACCATGCCGTACGTGCTCAAGCTGGCAGACAAGGGCTGGCAGGCAGCCTGCGCGAATGACCCGGCGCTGGCCAAGGGCCTGTCGACACACGAAGGCGGGCTGCTGTCCGAGCAGGTCGCCTCCGACCTCGACATGCCGTTCACCGATCCGGCCACCTTCCTGGCCTGATACCAACCACGATCGCCCGGCTGCAGTTGGCTCCGGCCGGGCGATCGCGCATTCCGGCCCGTAGCCATACTTGACACGTGTCAAGTATGGTGGCGTCCATGTTGCAGCAGCTGTTCCCCACCGTCCCGTCGACCACAACCGAGGCGCTCGACGTGTTCGACGCGGCCGAGGCGGTCGAACCGGAGTTCATGGTCGGCACCTGGCACGGCGCCGAACTGCCCACCGGACATCCGATGGACGGCCTACTGGCGGCCAGCGGCTGGTGGGGCAAACAGTTCGTCGACGCCGAGACAGTGCACCCGCTGCTGTTCCCCGGAAGCGACGGCGTATCGCTGTGGGCCCTCAACCCGACGCTGGCCTTCGGCGGCCTCGCGGTGTCGACCAAGATCCCACTGCTTCGGAATCGGTCGATGGTGGCGCCGATCGCAGCGTTGCGGCCCGTGCTGCAAACCCGCGCACCCAAGGCGAGGTTGCGCACCACCCGCTACCGCGGCGTCGACACCGCCACGATGATCTACGACCAGCTGCCCATCAACGACGTGTTCCGGCGCCTGTCCGACGACGCCGTGATCGGGGCGATGGACCTGCGGAACTCCCGCAAGCCCTATTTCTTCGTCCTGCAGCGCGACGACTCAGTGCGGGTGACCTAGCAGCCGCCCGTACGCACGCTGTTCACCACGCATTCGGCCGGTGGCTCCACGTCAGTGCTTGGATCGAAAGGGCAAGCGTTACAAGGCCTTTTCCTCCGATCTACGTTCCAAGACTGAGGAGTCACCCATGGTCAACCTGCCCGTCGCGCACCAGCCCCGCCCGCTGCTGCCCGAGCTTTCGGAGTTCTTCGCCGGAATCACGCCGTTCGCCGGCCTGCGCCCCATCTTCGAGCGCAACCTCATGCGCATCGAGGACGAGGTCACCGAGGATCACTACGAACTGCGCGCCGAAATCCCCGGCATCGATCCGGCCGCGGACGTTCAGATCACCGTGGCCGACGGCCAGCTGACCGTGAAGGCCGAGCGCTCCGAACGCGCCGACACCACGGCACGGTCGGAGTTCTCCTACGGTTCGTTCCTGCGCACCGTGACGCTGCCTGCCGAGGCTGACGAAGACAACATCACCGCCGGTTACGAGCGTGGCATTCTCACCGTGCGCGTGCCGTTGTCGCAGAATCCCGCCGGAGCCCGCCAGATCGAGATCCAGAACACCGAGAACGGCTCGGCCGCAATCGGATCCGCGGAGCACTCAGAGTAACGACGGCACCACGAGCCCCGTCAACTCACCGATGAGCGGACGCAGGTTGTCGGCCTTCGGGTCATCGGCCTGCGACCGCGTCATCACCGCCAACAACAGCCTTTGACCGGCGGGCCCGTAGGCGATCCCGACATCGTTGGTGCTGCCGTAATCGCCGCTGCCCGTCTTGTCGGCCGTGGTCCAGCCCTCGGGAAGTCCGGCTCGCACGCTCGATGTCTGATTGGCCCGCATCCAGTCCTCCAACTGGCGGCGCTGCGGCGGGCTCAAAGCGCCACCGGTCAGCACCGCGCGGTACCCGGAAGCCAGCGCAGCCGGGGTGGAGGTATCCCTCGGATCGCCTGGAATCGCCGAGTTCAACTCGACTTCCCAGCGGTCAAGCCGGGTGCGCTCGTCACCGACGCTGCGGGCGAACGCGGTGATTCCTGACGGCCCGTCAATGGTTTTCAGCAGCAGGTTGCCCGCAGTGTTGTCACTGCGCTGCAGCGCTGCCTGACACAACTGCGCCAGCGTCATCTCGGCACCGGCGTGGGTCTCGGTGACCGGTGAGTTCGGCACGATCGCGTTCCGGTCGACGAAGACGCGGTTGTCCAGCGACAGCTGTCCGCGCCCGACCATCTGCAGTACCCGCGCAGCGGCGTAACCCTTGAATGTCGAGCACATCGCGAACATCTCGTCGGGCCGATGGGTGAGGGCCTGCCCGGAGTCCAGATTGGCCGCGTACAAGCCGATCAGGGCATTGTCCCGACGTTCCAGCTCAGCAATCTGGTCATCGATCGGGGCGGCAAACGCCGGTGCGGCGGCCCCCACACCGGCACCGACGGCCGCTGCCGCCGCGAGCGAACCGATCAGAACATTGCGCCGTGAGAGTCCCGTCATCGGACCCACCCTAGCGGGTCAGCCGGCGATGGTTAGAAGCTGTTGCGGCAGAGCCTTTTTCGACCTATATGGGCCGAGCACCGCAGCACCGTACTCGCGGGACAGCAACTGGTGAGCGATAGCGTTGACCTCTTCGAGCGTGACCGCCTCGATCTGAGCCAGCGTGTGGTCGATGGTCCGGTGCTCACCGTAATTGAGCTCGCTGCGCCCTATCCGGTGCATGCGCGAACCGGAATCTTCCAGCCCGAGCACGAGCCCACCGCGCAACGAGCCCTTCGCGATCCGGCATTCGTCGGCGGTGATCCCGTCTCTGGCAACGCCTTCCAGAACGTCGGTGGTCACCCGGATCACTTCGTCGAATCGTTCCGGCTGGCACCCGGCATACACCGAGAGCGCCCCGCTGTCGGCGAAGGTGTCCACCGTCGAGTACACCGAGTAGGCCAGACCACGAGATTCCCGAATCTGCTGGAACAGGCGCGAACTCAGGCCACCGCCGAGTGCGGTGTTGAGCACCGACAGAGCCCACCGGTGTTCCCAGTGTCGGCCGGGCGTGCGAACGCCCAGTGACACATGGGTCTGTTCTCCGTCGCGGTCGACCACGAGCAACGACGGCTTGCCCCCGACCCGGCCTGCACCCTTACGCGGAGCCACCGCAGTGCGCCCGGCTTCGAGCCGCGGACCGAAATGCTGCCGCACCAACGACACGACCACGTCGTGGTCGATGTTGCCCGCCACCGCCACGATCATCCGTTCGGGGGTGTAGCGACGGACGTGGAACGAATGCAGCTGCGCGCGCGTCATCGTCTCGATCGACTCGACGCTGCCGATCACCGGGCGTCCCACCGGGTGATCGCCGAACATCGCCGAGAGGAAGACGTCGCCGAGACTGTCCTCGGGATCGTCGTCGCGCATGGCGATCTCTTCGAGGACGACGTCGCGTTCCACCTCGACATCCTCGGTGGCGCAACGGCCTCGCAGCACGACGTCGGCGACCAGGTCGACCGCGAGCTCCAGATCGGAGTCGAGCACATGCGCGTAATAGCAGGTGTGCTCACGCGTGGTGAACGCGTTCAGCTCACCGCCGACGGCATCGACAGCCTGCGCTATGTCGACTGCGCTACGCGTCGGGGTGGCCTTGAACAACAGGTGTTCCAGGAAGTGTGCGGCGCCCGCGACGCTTCGTCCTTCGTCACGGGAACCGACACCTACCCAGACCCCGACCGATGCCGAACGCACCGACGGGATGTACTCAGTGACCACCCGGAGTCCGCCGGGCAGATCTGTCCGGCGGACATCAGTGGTATTCAGTGCAAACGCCTTATGTCGAGCTGAGGCGATCAGGACTCGGCAGCCGAGGCAGCTTCGGCCGGCGCCGGGGCACCGTCCACTGCACCGGCGGCCTGATCCGCCGACTCCTCTTCGACGAGCACCAGCGAGATCTTGCCGCGGTTGTCGATATCGGCGATCTCGACGCGCAGCTTGTCGCCGACCTTCACCACGTCCTCGACCTTGTTGATCCGCTTGCCGCGGCCCAGCTTCGAGATGTGGACCAGGCCGTCACGGCCCGGCAGCAGCGACACGAATGCGCCGAAATCGGTGGTCTTGACCACGGTTCCGAGGAACCGCTCACCGATCTTGGGCAGCTGCGGGTTCGCGATGGCGTTGATCTTGTCGATCGCGGCCTGCGCCGCTTCGCCGTTGGAGGCTCCGACGAACACCGTGCCGTCATCCTCGATCGAGATCGACGCACCGGTCTCCTCGGTGATCGAGTTGATCATCTTGCCCTTGGGTCCGATGACCTCACCGATCTTGTCGACCGGAACCTTGATGGTGGTGATCCGCGGTGCGTACGGGCTCATCTCGTCCGGCGCGTCGATGGCCTCGGCCATCACGTCCAGGATGGTCAGCCGTGCGTCCTTGGCCTGGCTCAGCGCACCGGCGAGCACCTTGGACGGGATGCCGTCCAGCTTGGTGTCGAGCTGAAGCGCGGTGACGAAGTCCTTGGTGCCTGCGCACTTGAAGTCCATGTCGCCGAAGGCATCCTCAGCGCCGAGGATGTCGGTGAGGGTGACGTAGCGGGTCTCGCCGTCCACCTGATCGGACACCAGGCCCATGGCGATACCGGCGACCGGCGCCTTGAGCGGCACACCGGCGTTCAGCAGCGACAGCGTCGAGGCGCACACCGAGCCCATCGAGGTCGAACCGTTGGAGCTCAGGGCCTCGGACACCTGACGGATCGCGTAGGGGAACTCCTCCACGCTGGGCAGCACGGGAACCAGTGCCCGCTCGGCCAACGCGCCGTGGCCGATCTCGCGGCGCTTGGGCGAACCCACTCGGCCGGTCTCACCGGTCGAGAACGGCGGGAAGTTGTAGTGATGCATGTAGCGCTTGGAGGTCTCGGGTCCCAGCGAGTCGATCTGCTGGGCCATCTTGACCATGTCGAGTGTGGTGACACCCATGATCTGGGTCTCGCCGCGCTCGAACAGCGCGCTGCCGTGCGCCCGCGGAATGATGGCCACCTCGGCCGAGAGTGCACGGATGTCGGTCACACCACGGCCGTCGATACGGAAGTGATCGGTCAGGATGCGCTGGCGCACAAGCTTTTTGGTCAGCGAGCGGTAGGCCGCGCCGATCTCCTTCTCGCGCCCGGCGTAGGTCTCGCCCAGGCGCTCGAGCACCTCGACCTTGATCTCGTTGGTGCGGTCGTCGCGCTCGTGCTTACCGGCGATGGTCAGCGCCTCCGACAGCGCCTCGGTGGCCACCGCGGCCACGGCGTCGTAGACGTCGTCGGCGTAGTCGGGGAACAACGGGTACTCGGCGATCTCCTTGGCGGCCTTCTCGGCCAGCTCGGCCTGAGCGTCGCACAGCACCGAGATGAACGGCTTGGCCGCCTCAAGGCCCTCGGCCACAACGGCCTCGGTCGGCGCACCGGCGCCGCCGGCGATCAGCTCGATGACGTTCTCGGTGGCTTCGGCCTCGACCATCATGATCGCGACGTCGTCGCCCACCTTGCGGCCCGCGACGACCATGTCGAAGACAGCCTTCTCCAGCTGCTCGACGGTCGGGAAGGCGACCCACTGGCCATCGATCAGGGCAACGCGCACGCCGCCGACCGGGCCGGAGAACGGCAGGCCGGAAATCTGCGTCGACGCAGAGGCGGCATTGATGGCGAGCACGTCGTACAGATCCTTCGGATCCAGGCTCAGCACGGTCACCACGACCTGGATCTCGTTACGCAGACCGCTGACGAACGACGGGCGCAGCGGCCGGTCGATCAGGCGACAGGTGAGGATCGCGTCGGTCGACGGACGGCCCTCACGCCGGAAGAACGAGCCGGGGATACGACCCGCGGCGTACATCCGCTCCTCGACGTCGATGGTCAGCGGGAAGAAGTCGAAGTGGTCCTTCGGCGTCTTGCTGGCGGTGGTGGCGCTCAGCAGCATGGTCTCGTCGTCGAGGTAGGCGACGACGGAGCCGGCGGCCTGCTGGGCCAGCCGGCCTGCCTCGAATCGGATGGTGCGGGTGCCGAAGCTCCCGTTGTCGAGGATTGCGGTGGATTCGAACACACCGTCTTCAAGTTCAACTACAGACATAGAGTCCGTTGGCCTCTTTCGATTCATTCAACTGTTTTCGCGGCGTCACGGTGGCGATACGCCACGGGCCCTGGATACGGCTACGGCCGTCGATCGAAGCGGCCGGATGGCCCCCCAGAGATAGTCCCTGTGTCGGGGTCCGGCAGCCACTACCGAAGACCGCCCGTCCAGGCGGGCCCGATATGACTCGCAGGAACAGCGCCCGCCGGATCGCGGATGCCGCACCTGAGTTCAGCGCAGAATTGAGCCACTGAACGCCCTCATGTTACACGGCAGCAACGGCCCAACAGCCATCCGTGCCAGCTAGGACACGTCCTCCACACATACGGTGAACTGGCGTTCCGGGTAGGCGTAGCCCACCCCGCTGGCGCACTGATCGACGTTCGACACCCCGCGCAGAACCTCGGTGGCCCGTTGCCGGTGCGGCGCAGAAGAATCCGCGCAGTCCACCCGATACGGGTCTTTGTCGTTCGCCGGGTCGATGCTCATGCAGCCGCCGGTGATCCAGTCGATGTCCAGACAGAGCGTCTGGGTCTCCTCACTGAATGCACTGCGCACCGAGTAGTAGGTGTCGACGTCGCCCGGGCACTGGTCGCTGTCGGTGACCGTGGAGATCACCTTGTAGTTCGACGCGTCGCTGCCGCACTCCGCCCGGCTGGAGTCCGGGCGCTCGTAGGTGCCGCTCATCTTCAGGCAGTCCCCTGCCTTCATGTCCGCGGCCGCCGCGGACGAGCATGCGGTCAATCCGCCGGCGAAAAGTATCGCGGCTGCCCCGAGAGGGGCAGCCGCGGAAAGTGGTGGCATCGACGCCGCGTCAGCGACGCAGCCCGAGGCGCTCGATCAGGGAGCGGTAACGCGCCACGTCAACCTGGGCGACGTACTTGAGCAGCCGGCGACGACGGCCGACGAGCAGCAGCAGACCGCGCCGCGAGTGGTGGTCATGCTTGTGCTGCTTGAGGTGCTCGGTCAGATCCGTGATCCGCTTGGTCAGGAGAGCGACCTGGGCCTCCGGCGAACCGGTGTCGGTCTCGTGCAGACCGTAGCTGGTCAGGATTTCTTTTTTCTGCTCGGCAGTAAGCGCCACGAAAGTAACTCCATCATTTCAGTCCCGCGAACATATTCTCGGCACAGCCACCGCGGACTGCAGCATGCACCGGATCGGGGCAAAGTCTAGCAGGACCACGGCGAGCTGCGAATTCAGCTTTGCGAGTGCGCAGCCAGAATCGCGCGGGCCCGGTCGGTGTCGGCCTCCATGGCCACCACCAGATCCTTCACCGAATCGAACTTCTCCTGCCCGCGAATCCGGGAGACGAAATCGACCGCGACATGCTGCCCGTACAGGTCGGCATTGGTGTCGAGCACGAACGCCTCGACCGTGCGGGTACGCCCGGAGAAGGTCGGGTTGGTGCCCACCGAGACGGCGGCCTGATATCGCTCGCCGGGAATCACGGTGCCCATCACCGGACCGTGCCCCAGCACGGTGAACCAGGCGGCGTACACGCCGTCGGCGGGAATCGCCGAGAACATCGGAGGCGCCACGTTCGCAGTCGGGAAACCCAGCACCCGGCCCCGCCCGTCACCGCGAACCACCACGCCCTCGACGCGGTGCGGTCGGCCCAGGGCCTCGGTGGCGGCCACCACGTCGCCGGCATCGACGCAGGACCGGATGTAGGTCGAGGAGAAGGTGACCCGCTCGTCGCGATGCTCGGCGTCGAGCGTTTCGGTCACCAGCGACATGCTCTCGACCGCGAATCCGAACCGCTCCCCGGCCGTACGCAGCATTGCCACGTTGCCTGCCGCCTTCTTGCCGAAGGTGAAGTTCTCCCCCACCACGACCTCGACCACATGCAGGTCTTCCACCAACAGCTCATGGATGTACCGCTCGGGGGTGAGCTTCATGAAGTCCGAGGTGAACGGCATGACCAGAAAGACGTCGACGCCGAGTTCCTCGACCAGTTCGGCCCGGCGGGTCAGCGTCGTCAACTGCGCCGGATGACTCCCCGGAAATACCACCTCCATCGGATGTGGGTCGAAGGTCATGAGAACCACCGGTACTCCGCGTGATCGGCCCGACTTCACCGCATGGCTGATCAACTCCGCGTGTCCACGGTGAACCCCGTCGAACACCCCGATGGTGACTACACACCTGCCCCAGTCCGTGGGGATCTCGTCCTGCCCACGCCAGCGCTGCACGCGATCAGCCTACGACCCGAACGCGCCGCGGTCTGCTCTAGATCCCCCGATCAGGTGATGATTGCCTAAACTTTCCTACTGTGAGTCCAGACGGTAACCATCAAGACCTCTCCACGGTTGCCCAGGACTATCTGAAAGTCATCTGGACAGCCCAGGAGTGGTCTCGCGAAAAGGTCAGCACGAAACTGCTGGCCGAGCGGATCGGCGTGTCCGCCTCCACGGCGTCGGAATCCATTCGCAAACTCGCCGATCAGGGCCTGGTCGACCACGAGAAGTACGGCGCGGTGACGCTGACGGATGCCGGCCGGCGTGCCGCGCTGGCGATGGTGCGCCGGCACCGGCTGATGGAGACCTTCCTGGTGTCCGAGCTCGGTTACAGCTGGGACGAGGTGCACGACGAGGCCGAGATCCTCGAGCACGCGGTCTCCGACCGGATGCTCGATCGCATCGACGCCAAGCTGGGCCACCCCACCCGCGACCCGCACGGCGATCCCATCCCGGCCGCCGACGGTCAGGTGCCCACCCCACCGGCCCGGCAGCTGTCGGCATGCCAGGACGGCGACGCCGGCACGGTGGCCCGCATCTCCGATGCCGATCCGGAGATGTTGCGTTATTTCGACAGCGTCGGCATCAGCCTCGATTCCCGGGTTCGGGTGGTCGCGCGGCGCGATTTCGCGGGCGTGATCTCGGTGGCCGTAGGACAACCGGGCAAACCCGACGATCCGTCCGACCGCGACGACACGAGCGTTCTCGTCGAGCTGGGCAATCCGGCGGCCGAGGCGATCTGGGTCGTCGCCAGCTGAATCATCAGTGAATCATCGCGATTTTTACCCGTGTGCCATAGCGGGATCGGCACCAACATGTCCTGTTCGTGACTGTCTCTCTGCACTGGTTCCTGCCCACCTACGGCGACAGCCGGCTCATCGTCGGCGGTGGCCACGGCACGCCCGCCGGTTCTGCCGGTGGTGACCGCGAAGCCTCGATCGACTACCTGGCGTCGATCGTCCGCTCGGCCGAGCGGTTCGGGTTCACCGGCGCGCTGATCCCGACCGGGGCCTGGTGCGAGGACGCGTTCATCACCGCCGCGCTGCTGGCCCGCGAGACCACCTCACTGGCGTTCCTGGTGGCGTTCCGCCCGGGTCTGGTGAGCCCGACGCTGTCGGCGCAGATGGCCGCGACGTTCGCCCGGCACGCACCCGGACGGATCCTGCTCAATGTCGTCGTCGGCGGCGAGGCCCACGAGCAGCGGGCATTCGGCGACCACCTGGACAAGGACGCGCGGTATGCGCGTTGCGACGAGTTCCTCGACGTGGTCCGGCGACTGTGGGCCGGTGAGACGGTCACGCACAAGGGCGAGTACATCGACGTCGAAGAGGCCTCGCTGGCGCTCCCGCCGACCCCGGTGCCGCCGCTGTACTTCGGCGGCAGCTCGCAGGCGGCGGGCCCGGTGGCCGCACGGCACTCCGATGTCTACCTGACCTGGGGTGAGCCGCCCGCGGCGGTGCGCGAGAAGATCGAGTGGATCCGCGCGCTCGGCGAGGAGCAGGGACGCAAGCTGCGCTTCGGTATCCGCCTGCACACCATTTCGCGGGACACCTCCGAGGAGGCGTGGGCGCAGGCCGACCGCCTGGTCGCCGCGCTGGACGAGGAGACGGTCGCCGCAGCGCAGGCCGGGCTGGCCCGCAGCCAGTCCGAGGGCCAGCAACGTATGCGGGCACTGCACGAGGCCAACCGTGTGAACGGCACCTGGAGCGACGCCCGCAGCTTGGAGATCGCCCCGAACCTGTGGTCGGGTGTCGGGCTGGTGCGCGGCGGCGCAGGGACCGCGTTGGTGGGCAGCCACACCGAGGTGGCCGACCGGATCGCCGAATACGCCGAGATCGGTATCGACGAGTTCATCTTCTCGGGCTATCCGCACCTCGAGGAGCTGTTCTGGTTCGGCGAGGGTGTCGTGCCGATCCTGCGCGAGCGCGGCCTGTTCGGCGGCGGCGAGCAGGCCGGTGCGCCCGCCTCGATCCCGTTTGTCGGTACGCCGCGATGACCGATCTGGCCGGCGCCGCCCGCATCTCGTCGGCGGAGACCGCGCTGACCGCCGCGGCACGACTGTCGAAAGCCTTCGCCGCCGACGCCGGAGCCCGCGACGCGCACCGGATACCGCCGCACGAGCAGGTTCGGGCGCTGAAGGAGTCAGGACTGCTGGCCTTGACCGTGCCCGCCGAACACGGTGGGCTCGACGTGCCGGTCACCGTCCTCGCCGAGGTGATGCGACTGCTGGCACACGGCGACCCGTCGATCGGCCAGATCCCGCACTCGCATTTCACATTTCTGGAGGCCTTGCGCTTGCAGGGCACGCCGGCGCAGCAGGCGTACTTCTACGGCCTGGTGCTGGATGGGGCGTTGTTCGCCAATGCCCAGTCCGAACGCGGGCCGCATCCCGTCGACGTGGACACCACCACGCTCACGGCGTCCGACATCGGCTATGTCCTACGCGGCCGCAAGTACTACTCGACCGGGGCGCTGTTCGCCGACTGGCTGATCGTGCGGGCCTCGCTCTCCGATGGTTCGGGGGTGCCGACGGCCGCCACGCCGAAGGCGATCGCATTCGTTCCGCGCGATACCGACGGGGTCGACGTTGTCGATGACTGGGACGGCATGGGACAGCGGACCACGGCCTCGGGCACCGTCACCCTCGATGCCGTCGAGGTACCCACGGCCCATGTCGTCGAGTTCAGCCCGATCTTCACACGACCCACGGTGTACGGGGCGCGGGCGCAGCTGCTTCACGCCGCCCTGGACGTAGGTATCGCCACCGCCGCGCTGGAGGAAGGGGTGCGCCAGGCGGGCAAGGCCCGGCCGCATTTCGAGGCGGCGGTCCCGAGCGCCGTCGAGGATCCCACGCTGGTGCAGGCGGCCGGTGAGCTGACCGTGACAGTGCGCGGTGCGGTGGCACTGCTCGCCGAGGCGGCCCGCCAGGTCGACGCGGCCCGCGGCGATCTCACCGAAGACAGCGCGGCGGCCGCCTCGATTGCGGTGGCGGTCGCCAAGGTGTCCGCGGCCCGGGCCGCGGTGGACGCCGGCAGCGCGCTGTTCGAGTTCGGCGGCACCCGCAGCGCCTCCGCGTCAGGCAACCTGTCGCGGTACTGGCGTGATGCCCGCACCCACACGCTGCACGACGCCACCCGATGGAAGATCCGCCACATCGGCAACTACACCCTCTCGGGCACGAAACCGCCTCGCCACGGCCAACTTTGAGTAGCCGCTACAACGTCGCGGGTCGCAGTACGACCACGTTCTTGGTGCGCGACGAGCCGTCCTGCAACAGTGCGATGACCTGACCGTCCGGTGCGGTGGCGGCATAGATCCCGCCGATCCCGGCCGGCGCCAACGCCCGCCCGTGGCGGGTGTCCTCGGTTTCCTCGGCGGTCAGGTCACGGCGCGGGAACCCGACCAGGCAGGCCTCGTCGAGCGAATAGCTCAGCCGCGCCTCCTCGGAAAGTTCATCGAGCGTGCGGGCCTCGTCGAGGCCGTAGCGGCCAACCTTGGTGCGGCGCAACGCTGTCAGGTGGCCACCCACCCCGAGTGCCACGCCGACGTCGCGGGCCAGGGCGCGGATATAGGT
Source organism: Mycobacterium sp. IDUB_9 (assembly GCF_055419505.1). Taxonomy (NCBI): domain Bacteria; kingdom Bacillati; phylum Actinomycetota; class Actinomycetes; order Mycobacteriales; family Mycobacteriaceae; genus Mycobacterium; species Mycobacterium sp. IDUB_9. Next base: position 550,767 of record NZ_JBVAXU010000003.1, read on the forward strand.
GCCCGAAGAACAGTCCACATCGACGTCCACGTCGACGAATTCGTCCACTCGACGGACAGCCAGGATGTCGAATCGGCCGATGCGCACCGGCCGGGCGGCCAGCTCGACGGTCTGCCCTTCGCGGGCCAGCTTGTAGGCCCGCTGTCCGGCGATCTTGATGGCGCTGACCGCCGACGGCACCTGCTCGATGTCTCCGCGCAGTGCCGCGACGGTGGACTCGATCTGCTCATCGGTCACATGCGCGGCCGAGACCGACTGCAGCACTTCACCTTCGGCATCTTCGGTGGTGGTGGTCTGACCGAGCCGGATGGTCGCGGCATAGGACTTGTCCGTGGCGGTGAGCAGACCGAGGATCTTGGTGGCACGTTCGATTCCGACCACCAGCACCCCGGTCGCCATCGGGTCGAGGGTGCCGGCGTGACCGACCTTGCGGGTGCCGAACAACCGCCGGCAGCGCCCCACCACATCGTGACTGGTCATGCCGGCCGGTTTGTCGACGATTACCAGGCCGGGTTTTGGACTGCTCCTCGCGTGCGCAGATTCTGGACCACTCACAGCACGATCGCCGTCAGCGTCACACCGTCACGCACCGACCATCGCCCGTCCAGCGCCGTCAGCGGTGGCCCGTGTTCGGCAGCCGGATCGATGAGTATCTGGGATCGGAATGTTCCGGCCGCGCCCGTCCCGTCCACCCCGAACGTGATGTGGGCATCTTCGAACCCGAGCCAGCGGTGCGTCAGCGGATACCACGCCTTGTAGGTGGCTTCCTTGGCGCAGAACAGGATTCGATCCCAATGCAGGCCGTCGGGAAGTCCGCCGAGTTCAACGCGCTCCAGCGGCAGCGAGATGGCGCCCAATACCCCCTCGGGCAGCACGTCATGCGGTTCGGCGTCGATGCCGACCGAGCGCACCCCGCCGACAAGCCCGACCACCGCACCGCGGAAGCCCTGGCAGTGGGTGAGGCTGCCGACGATGCCGTCAGGCCAGCACGGCTCGCCCTTGTCCCCCTTGAGGATCGGCACCGGGCCAACCCCCAGTTCGCCCAGCGCCTGGCGGGCGCAGTAGCGCACCGTGGTGAACTCGTTGCGCCGCTTCGCGACTGCGCGGGCCACCAGCGCCGCCTCCTCGGGCAGCGCAGTCAGGCCCGGCGGGTCGTCGTACAACTCGGCCGCGGCGAGCTTGTCCGGCATCTCGGGCAGGACCTGCCCCAGCAACGTGTCGCTCATCGTGCCACTCTGTTCTTCGCGCAAGCGCTCATCCGCGCCTGGCCTTGATCCGGTCCTGCATCTGCTGCGCGTGAGTCCGCATCTCATCGGTGATCTGGAAGTGCCCGCCGAACTCGTTGAGATAGCCCGGCGTGTAGTTGGGGTCGGGCAGGATCTGACGCAACCAGCGGAAGGGCTTGCGGCGGCGCCACTCCCGCGGATAACCGACCGAAACCTCCTCGAAGCGCACGTCGTCGTACCAGGTGGTCCGCGGAATGTGCAGATGGCCGTACACCGAGCAGACCGCGTTGTAACGGGTGTGCCAGTCCCTGGTGGCCGTGGTACCGCACCACAACGAGAATTCCGGATAGAACATCGCATCGCAGGGTTCGCGGACCATCGGAAAGTGGTTGACCAGGACTGTCGGGGTCATCCAGTCCAGGTCGTCGAGTCGCTTGCGGGTGGCCGCCACCCGGTCACGACACCAGGCGTCGCGGGTCGCGTAGGGCTCACTGGACAGCAGGAACTCGTCGGTGCCGACGACGTTTCGGTCGCGGGCGATGGCCAGCCCCTCGGCCTTGGTGGAGGCACCCTCGGGCAGGAATGTGTAGTCGTAGAGCAGGAACATCGGCACGATCGTCGCCGGGCCACCCTGTTCGGTCCACACCGGGAACGGATGCTCGGGGGTGATGACACCCATCTGGTCGCACATGTCGACCAGGTAGTCGTAGCGCGACCGGCCGAAGATCTGCATCGGGTCCTTGTTGGTGGTCCACAGTTCGTGGTTGCCCGGAACCCAGATGACCTTCGCGAACCGTTTGCGCAGCAGATCCAGCGCCCATCGGATCTCATCGGTGCGCTCACCGACATCACCCGCGACGATCAGCCAATCGTCCGGTGAGGCCGGGTACAACGACTCGGTGACCGGCTTGTTCCCGTTGTGCCCGGTATGCAGATCGCTGATCGCCCAGAGGACAGGCTGCCGATCTCTCGACTCGTGATCATTCACAGTTGCACCACCACAACAGACCAGCCTAACGGTGCGCCGGAACCGCGAGGCATTGACAACTAGAACAGGTTCTCGTTTATGGTCGAGTCGGTCGCGGCGGACCGCTACACTCCCCGCAAGCCGGGGAACGTTTTGCCACCAAACTGCGAGGGAGTGTGATGGCTGCCAAGTTGCGCCTGTTGTCGGCATTGACGGCACTGGTTTCGGCGGTGATCGTGCTGTGGCAGTCGGGCCCGTCCGAGGGCGCGGCCGCCGGGCCGCTCCACCTCGACGTCACCGACCTCCCGATGACCAACGTGTCCACGACGATCAAATGGCCGATCGTCGAGACCACGGATCCGTCGCCCTTCGATCCGTGCAATGACATCCCGTTCGATGCGGTCCAGCGGATCGGCCTGGCCTACACGCCGCCGGAGCCCGAGGACAGCCTGCGCTGCCACTACGACGCCGGCGACTACCAGATGGCCGTCGAGGCGTTCGTCTGGCGCACCTACGAGCAGACCATCCCGCCCGATGCGGTCGAGCTGGACGTCGACGGACACCGGGCCGCCCAGTACTGGATCATGAAGCCCACCGACTGGAACGACCGGTGGTGGGTCACCTGCATGATCGCGTTCAAGACCAGCTACGGCGTCATCCAGCAGTCGTTGTTCTACTCGCCCGTCCACTCCCCGGACCGGCCGGACTGCTTGGCTGTCAACCTGCAGCGAGCCCACGAACTGGCGCCGTACTACAAGTTCTGAGTTGCGCCGCATTGCGAGAAGCACAGCGGGCGATCCGTAGCCTGGTCGCGTGAGCACATTGCGCCGGTACGCCGGCAAGGCCGTCAGCAGGGTTCTCGGGTTGCCGCCGCACACCACCGACTTCTCCGTGCAGCACGGACTGCGGGTCCCCATGCGCGACGGCGTCGAGCTCATCGCCGACCACTACGCGCCCCTCACCGACCGACCGGCAGGCACCCTGCTGGTGCGCGGACCGTACGGCCGTCGCTTCCCGTTCTCACCGCTGTTCGCGCAGGTATATGCCGCGCGCGGCTATCACGTGGTGTTGCAGAGCGTGCGCGGCACGTTCGGCTCGGGCGGCCAGTTCACCCCGATGGTCCACGAGATGGCCGACGGCGCCGACACGGTGGCCTGGCTTCGGGACCAGCCGTGGTTCACCGGTTCGTTCGCCACCGTGGGCCTGTCCTATCTCGGCTTCACCCAGTGGGCCCTGCTGGCCGACCCGCCGCCGGAGATGAAGGCCGCCGTCATCACCGTCGGCCCGCACGACTTCAGCACGTCGTCCTGGGGCACCGGAGCGTTCAGCCTCAACGACTTCCTGGGCTGGAGCGCGATGGTCGCCCGCCAGGAGGAGCCCGGCATGATGCAAGCCCTCTCCCGGCAGCTGCGCGGGCCCGCCGAGCTCGCCAAGGCTACCGCCGGACTGCCGATGGGTACGGCCGCCCGTCAGTTACTGGGCAGCGGTGCACCGTGGTTCGAATCCTGGCTGGAACACCCCGAACTCGACGATCCGTTCTGGGACCAACTGAGGTTCGACGAGGCATTGCAGCGGGCCGAGGTACCGATCCTGCTGCTCAGTGGATGGCAGGACCTGTTCCTGGACCAGAGCTTGAAGCAGTACGAGCAGCTCCACCGGCGCGGCGTCCCGGTGGCGTTGACAGTCGGCCCGTGGACGCACACCCAGTTGATGACCAAGGGAGTCGCCACCGTGGTCGGCGAATCGCTGGACTGGCTGGGCGCCCATCTGGCCGAGCAGGGTGAGACCAACCGCGGCAGCACGGTACGTATTCATGTGAACGGGCACGGCTGGGTGGAACTGGCCGACTGGCCGCCGGTCATGCCGGAGCACGAGTTGTTTCTGCAACCGGCTGGGCGGCTGGGCGCGATTGCGCCGCCTGACACTGCCCCACCGTCAGACGACAGTTGGTCTTCGCGCGAGCGCTCATCGACGTTCACCTATCACCCGGCCGATCCCACTCCGACCATCGGCGGCCGGCTCTTGGCCGCCAGCGGCGGCTACCGCGACGACACCCGACTGGCCCGGCGCAGCGATGTCCTGACGTTCACCGGCGACCCGCTGCCGGCCGACCTGTACCTGGCAGGCAGCCCCGTCGCAGAGCTTGCCCACAGCTGCGACAACCCGTATCACGACATCTTCGTCCGGATCAGTGAGGTGGATGCAAAAGGCCGGTCCCGCAACGTAACCGACGGATTCCGCCGGTTTAACGGCCATACCGGGCCGGTTCGGCTCGAGCTCGATGCGGTCGCGCACCGGTTCAGAGCCGGGTCCCGGATCCGGGTGCTGATCGCCGGTGGTTCACACCCACGCTTCGCCCGTAATCTGGGCACCGGCGAGCCGCCGGTCTCCGGTTCCCAGCTGGTGCGCGCCACCCACACCGTGCACCACGGTCAGGGCGGGATTTCCCGGGTGCTGCTGCCGGCCGGACCGAAGCCGCCGTCAGCCGACTGAGGTTCGCACCCGCTCGGCGACGTCGTGCAGCGTCGCATCGTCGCACACCGGCAGGCCCCGGACCGCCGGCACCGGCAGGTCGACCCAGCTCTTGCATCCGGCGAATTCGGGCGTGCGTATCAGCTGGATCGGCGTCAGCAGCGGGGCCACCTGGACGATCACGACGGTCAGTCGGTGCCTGGGGCGGAAATCGAGCCGGTCGGTGCGCACCGACTCGGCGGTCCAGATGTGCAGGTCGGAGAGTTCCTCGATCGCCTCAGGACGGTTCACCTCCACTGCTGCAACAACTTTCGCGCCGGCCCTGATGGTCACGGCGTCCTCGGTGCTGTCGGCCGCCGCGGCAGCGAGCAGGTGCTGATGTTCGGGGCGCACCCGCTCGGCGTGGCTGTGTGCAATCGTCGGGAACAACACAAACTCCGGCGCCGCCACCGAGAACCGCTTCTCGTGGATGCCACCCTTGCGCAGCAGCACTGTCTGGCGGCCGTCGAGCAGGGCGTGCACGGCCGCGCCCCACTCCTTGAGCCCAGGCTGCGTCACTGAGCGGCCAGCCGGGCGCGGACCTCCGGACGGCGCAGTGGCGGAACGGTTTTTGGTGGCTGCCGGCGCGGGGCCAGCCCGTCGAGCAGCCTGGTGGTGGTTTCGGTGACTTCGGCGACGGCAGCCTCGAACGTCTCGATATTGGCCCCGGTCGGACGGGTGATTCCGCTGACCTTGCGCACGTACTGGCGCGCCGCGGCCTCGATTTCTTCGTCGGTGGCGGCGGGCTGCAGCCCCCGCAGCTCAGTGATGTTGCGGCACATGACACCCACGATAGGCGCGTTGGGCCCGGCGGTTACGGTGAGCGCATGACCGATCCCGTACTGCTCGTCGACACCACCGACCGGGTTCGCATTCTGACCCTGAATCGACCCCGATCGCGCAATGCCCTCTCGGCGCAGCTGCGCACGGAGTTCTACAGTGCGCTGCGTACCGCGCAGGCCGATGACGATGTCGACGTGGTCATTCTCACCGGGGCCGATCCGGTGTTCTGCGCAGGGCTGGACCTCAAAGAACTCGGCGACACCACCGAGTTGCCCGACATCTCCCCCAAATGGCCTTCCATGACCAAGCCGGTGATCGGTGCCATCAACGGTGCCGCGGTCACCGGAGGCCTGGAATTGGCGCTTTACTGCGACATCCTGATCGCCTCCGAGCAGGCCAAGTTCGCCGACACCCACGCGCGGGTCGGGCTGCTGCCGACCTGGGGTCTGAGCGTGCGGCTGCCGCAGAAGGTCGGGGTGGGCCTGGCCCGGCGGATGAGCCTGACCGGCGACTACCTTTCAGCCGACGAGGCGTTACGGGCCGGCCTGGTCACCGAGGTGGTCCCCCATGACGAGCTGCTGCCTACCGCTCGACGGGTGGCCACCTCGATCGTCGCCAACAATCAGGCCGCTGTCCGGGCCCTGCTCGCCTCGTATCACCGGATCGACGAGTCCCAGACCAATCAAGGCCTATGGATCGAAGCGGCATCGGCCCGCGCCTGGATGGCTACGGCGTCCGGTGACGACATCGCGGCCAGCCGCAGCTCCGTGATCGAGCGGGGACGCGCGCAGGTGCGGTGACAGGTTGATCAGTCGACGACCCACCCGGCCTGGCCGCTGGCGAGTTCCTCGACGCTCATCCCGTCGACGAGCCGGTCCAGCGCGCCGATCATCGTGTCGCATTCGCGTGCCGGGTGGTCTTTGGGGCATCGCAGCGCATGGGTCAGAAACTGCTGCGCCCCTTGCGCTTGCGCGATGACCCGATCCAGCGCGGCGATCTGCTCGCGCACCGTCTCGCGCCACTGTTCACTCGGCGCGTCGAGCACTGCGGCCGCGGTGTCGAGCGGAAGGCCCAACCGGTTCACAATCTTGAGCAGTGCGAGCCGGCGAAGCTCCTCGGGCCCGTACATGCGCTTCCCGGCCTGCCGCAGGCACGGGGACACCAGCCCACGTTCGTCGTAGTACCGCAACGCCGACGGACTCATCTGCAACCTCGCCGCGGCCTCGCCGATCGGGATCAGGTCCATGCCGCCATTTGACTTCAACCCGCCTTGAACCGGCAAGGTCTACCTATGAACGCCGCGCGTGCGATCAATCACCATGCCGAACACCCCGGGTTCGCGGGGGTCACCGGGGTGTTGTGCGGCTTGGTCTTCCTGCTGGTGGGCCGGGCGAAGGCCCGGCTGGCCGCGGATGTCGCGCAGGTCTCGGCCACAGACCACGTAGTCGATGTGGGTTGCGGACCTGGTACCGCTGCCCGAGTGGCCGCCCGGCGCGGTGCGCGAGTGACCGGCGTCGACCCCTCGTCCACCATGTTGCGCATCGCGCGGCTGGTCACGCCGAAACGCGCGCCGATCACCTGGGGTGAGGGCACTGCCGAGGCCCTGCCGGTGACCGACGGATCGGCGACCGTGGTGTGGGCGCTGGCAACGGTGCACCACTGGCAGGACGTCGACATGGCGGTTGCCGAAGCCCGCCGCGTACTGACGCCGGGCGGGCGGCTGATCGCGATCGAACGCCAATCACCTGACGGGGCCACCGGATTGGCCAGTCACGGCTGGACGCAGCAGCAGGCCGAGGCCTTCGGTACCTTGTGTCGCGACGCCGGATTCGACGACGTCTCAGTGGCCGAGCGCGGCAGGGGCAAGCAGGCCACCTGGGTGGTCAGCGGTACGCGTCGGACTCACTAGTCTCCGGTACAGCGATGCCACCCCGAGTGCCAGGTCGATCTTGGCCGGCTGCGCCTCCTCCAGAGTCATATCGCTACGCTCGAAGTATGCGCAGCTGTACGTCTGTGTCGGGTCCAGGAACAGCCGGAAGAAGGCGTCGGACAGGTCATAGTGGGTCCGAACGTCCTCGAAGTACGGGGTCAAACCGGACATAGTCGAATCCACCTTTCTGACACGTGCGGATGAGCGCGCCGGTTCATCAGGTCCGCGCAGGTAATTCGGAGCCGACGCCCTCGCGGATCACCTCGACTTCTTCGCGGACTTCTTCGCGGACTTCTTCGCGCCCGGTTCCATCCGCCAGGCGCATCGCTCCGAATGTCAGTTGAGGTGGCCGTTGAGTGCCAATCTGTAGACGAGTGGAGACATCCGTGACATCAGCGCGCCAGTGCACTGGTTTATCTGCAGCCGACCGAAAAGGTCGACGTCATGAGCCGATTACGAGGATTCAGGTCAAGGAGGGCCAGGTGGACAGCGCCGCGTCGAGCCACGCCGTGGTCATCGGCGGCAGCATCGCAGGCCTCTGCGCAGCTGGTGTGCTGTCCGGCTATTTTGACCGCGTCACCCTGTACGAACGCGATGAACTACCCGACGAACCAGTCAATCGCCCGGCGATACCCCAGGGCCAGCACGTTCACCTGCTGATGGCCCGTGGAGCGCAGGAACTCGAAGGTGTTTTTCCGGGACTGCTGGACGACATGGCCGCCGCCGGCGTTCCGGTCGTGCACAACCAGCCGGAGTCGATTCATTTCGATGCCGCCGGCCATATCCTCGGTACCGGGCACGGGTTGCACGACAGCTTTACCGCGTACGTGCCGAGCCGCGGACAACTCGAATGGCAGATCCGCAAGCGCGTCAACGCCATCCCGTCGGTCGGACTGGAACAGCGGGTGGTCGTGCACCCGCAATTCGATCCTGAGACCAACCGGGTCACCGGCGTGGTCCTCGACGACGGCCAGCGTGTGGCCGCTGACCTCGTTGTCGACGCCTCCGGACGGGGCAGCCGCCTGCCAGGCTGGATGCAGCAGTGGGGCTTTGAAAGCCCGAGGGTCGATACAGTCCACATCGGGGTCACCTACGCCTCGCACCGGGTCCGGATCCCCGCCGGTCTGATCGCGGAGAAGATGGTGCTGGTCAGCGCAACTCGAGACCGGCAACTCGGCATGGGCATGTTGTTCCACGAGGACGGCACCTGGATGGTGACATCCTTCGGAGTGGCCGATACCGAACCGCCACGGGACTTCGCCGGGATGTGCCGGCTTGCCCAAGCCATACTGCCGGCGCATATCAGTTCGGCCCTGCAGGCCGGCGAACCGCACGGCAGCATGATGTTTCACCGCTACCCCACCAGCAAATGGCGCCGATACGACAAGCTGGCGAGCCTGCCCGGTGGGATCGTGCCGTTCGGCGATGCCGTCGCGAGCCTCAATCCCACCTTCGGCCAGGGCGTGACGATGACGGCTATCCAGGCCAGCAATCTACGTGCAGTCCTCGACACCGGACCGAACGATGTTGCTGCCCGACTGGCACATGCGACGGCACGGACGACATATCCGGTGTGGCTCATGAACGCGGTCGCCGATTACGCCGAGCATGGCGCCCAAGGCGACCGCCCATGGTGGTATCGGCCGCTGTACGGCCTGTTTGATCAGTTCCTCGGCGCAGCCGAGACGGACCCCGTACTGGCCGAATGGTTTCTTCGGCGCACGAGTCTGCTCGACAGTCTCTACCTCGCACCATCGCCCCGGCTGATCGGGCGTGCGGTCCGCAACAACATCGGGCAGTGGCGCGCCGAACGCTCGCGCCGCTAACCGGTCCCTGGCACCAGCCAGCGACCGGATAACGCCCGCCAGCCGACGAAGATCAGTCTCAGCACCATGAAGGTGCTCAGCCCCGACCAGATGCCGAACAGGCCCCAGCCGTAGATGAGCGACAACCAGATCAGAGGCAGGAAGCCGACCAGTGCACTGGTCAGCGTGGCGTTGCGCATGAACTTCGCGTCGCCCGCACCCAACAGCACGCCGTCGAGGGCGAAGACGATTCCCGCCACGGGCAATTGGGCCACCAGGAACCACCAGGGCACCCTGATCGCCGCAAGCACCGATCGATCATCGGTGAACACCGGCGGCAGCACCGAGGAACCGACGGCGAACACCAGCGCCAACACCACACCAGCCATCGTGGAGAACAGCGTCACCCGCCAGGCCACGCTCTTGGCATGCGCGAGTTGCCCCGCGCCCAACGCTGCGCCGACCAGTGACTGCGCGGCGATTGCGAGTGAATCCAGCACCAGCGCAAGGAAACTCCACACCTGCAGAACGACCTGATGGGCCGCCACCGCCGCCGCACCGAACCGCGCCGCGACGGCCCCGGCCGACAGGAAGCAGGCCTGGAACGCCAACGACCGCAGCAGCAGATCGCGCCCCATGGTCAATTGGGCCCGCAGCACCGCCGGCTCTATGCGCAGCGCAACCTTCTCGATCAGCAGGGCCCGCAGAAACAACAGTGCCGCCACCCACTGCCCCACCAGGTTCGCCACGGCCGAGCCGGCCAATTCCCATCGCGGCAAGCCCAGCCAGCCGTACACCAGCAGCGGACACAGCACCGCTGACACGGCGAACCCGAACACCACGTAGCGCAGCGGCCGGACGGTGTCCTGCACCCCGCGCATCCAGCCGTTACCGGCCAACGACACCAGGACCGCCGGGGCGGCCAGAATGGCGATGCGAAGCCAGGGCAGCGCGGCGTCCGCGATGTCGGAGCGCCCGGCGATCACCGACAGCAGCGGTCCCGCGGCGGCCTCTACCACCGCGATGATCAGCAGCCCCAGACCCAGCGCCAGCCAGGTGGCCTGCACGCCCTCACCGACGGCGGACTGCCGGTCACCTGCCCCGAACATGCGAGCCGAGCGCGCAGTGGTGCCGTAGGACAGGAACGTGCCCTGCGAGTTGACCAAGCCCAGGATCAGGCCGCCGATGGCGAGCCCGGCGAGACTGAGTGCGCCCAACCGCCCGACGATCGCAATGTCGAACAGCAGGTAAATGGGCTCGGCGGCCAGCACGCCCAGTGCCGGAAAGGCCAGGCCCGCAATCCGGCGGGTGGTCGCCGGCGTGACGGGAACATCGCCTTCGGGTTCAACCATGTGACCGCCTGGGAGAGGCGCTCCGCATGCCGTCAGGCAAGAGCTTGCGCGAGCGCCTGCACGACATCGTCGGCCGGCCCGGCTGCCGAGTATCCGGCCGCGTGCGGGTGTCCACCGCCTCCGAAGGAGCTGGCGACCGTGGCGAGGTTCAGCGACTTCGCCCGCATCGACACCGACCAGTGTTGTGGCTCGATCTCTTTGAACACCGCGGCGACCTCCGCCTGTTCAGTGGTGCGCACGATGTCGACGATGCTCTCCACTTCCTCGGGCCGAGCGCTTGACCATTCATCATGCGACACAACGGCATACACGAGTCCGCGGCCGCCGACTGCGCCCGGCAGGAGCCGGGCCGAGGCCAGCACCCGTGACAGCATCGGCAACCACGCGAACGGGTGGGTGTCGAGCAGCGCGCGGCTGATCGAGGCGTTGTCCACCCCGAGTTCGACCAACCGGGCCGCCAACCGGTGTGCCCGCGCGGTCGCCCAGCGGAACGAGCCCGTGTCAGTGGTCAGCCCGGCGTACAAGCAGTGCGCGACACGTTTGTCGATGGGCTTGTCCCAGGCGTCGAGCAGTTCGGCCACCAACATCGTGGTGGAATCCGCCGTCGGGTCGACGTAGTTGGCCGAACCGAACAGCTGATTGGACGCATGGTGGTCGATGACCAGAACCTCGCGGCCGGCAACGGCCAGTCCCGCCAGCGCACCAAGACGGTTGACGCTCGGAATGTCCACTGTGACAACCAGATCAGCGTCATCCCGGATGGCATGCGGCGCGACCATCAGGTGGCCGCCCGGCAGCGTCTGCAGCGATTCGGGCAGCTGATCGGGAGCCGCGAAGGCTACCTCGACCTGCTTGCCCGCGTCGTCGAGCACCTGCGCAAGCGCCAGCCCGGCGCCGATGGTGTCGGCGTCGGGATAGACATGGCACACCACGCTGATGCTCGCCGCGTCGGAAAGGAGGTCGGCTGCCGCACGCGCGTCGACACGCTGACCGGAAGGGCGCCCGTTGGGAGCCCCCGAATGAGCAGTATCAGTCATCCGTTCGATCGCGGTCACCGGCATCCTCTGTGTCTGCCCCGTCGGCAAGCCCGTCCATGTCTTCCGCCCCGCTCACACGGTACGGGTCTTCATCACCGGCATGCTTGGCGCCCTCCCGAACTCTCGCCAGATCCTCGTCGGCGGCCCGCGCCCGCGCCAGCAGCTCCTCCATCCGGTGCGCCGCGTCGGGCACGGTGTCCCGGACGAACGCCAGGGTCGGGGTGAATCGCACCCCGGTCCCGGCGCCCACCTTGGTCCGCAACACACCCTTGGCGCTCTCCAGCGCCGCCGCCACACCGGCATAATCCGGTTCCTCATCGAGACTGGTCCCGATGACGGTGTAGTACAGCGTGGCGTCGTGCAGATCACCGGTCATCTTGGCATCGGTGATCGTCACGCCGTTCAGCCGCGGATCCTTGATCTCGTACTCGATCGCCGAGGCGACGATGGTGGAGATCCGTTTGGCGAGCCGCTTGGCCCGTGCAGGATCAGCCATTTATGTGGACACCTTTACGTCCGTACCTTCTCGACGAGTTCGTACGTCTCGATGACGTCGCCTTCCTTGATGTCGTTGTAGGTCAGAGTCAGACCGCACTCGTAACCTTCGCGGACCTCGGTGGCATCGTCCTTCTCCCGCTTGAGCGAGGACACCGTGAGGTTCTGCGCGACCACCAGGTTGTCACGCAGCAGCCGGGCCTTGGCGTTACGACGCATGATGCCCGAGGTGACCAGGCAACCAGCGATGTTGCCGACCTTGGACGACCGGAAGATCGCCCGGATCTCGGCGCGGCCGAGCTCCTTCTCCTCGTACACCGGCTTGAGCATGCCCTTGAGGGCCTTCTCGATCTCGTCGATGGCCTGGTAGATCACCGAGTAGTACCGGATCTCCACACCCTCGCGGTTGGCCAGTTCGGTCGCCTTGCCCTCGGCACGGACGTTGAACCCGATGATGATCGCGTCCGAAGCCGAAGCCAGGTTGACGTTGGTCTCGGTGACGCCACCGACACCGCGGTCGATGACCCGCAGCTCCACTTCGTCGTCGATCTCGATGCCCATCAAGGCTTCCTCGAGGGCTTCGACCGTACCGGCGTTGTCGCCCTTGAGGATCAGGTTCAGCTGGCTGGTTTCCTTCAGCGCCGAATCCAGGTCTTCCAGGCTGATCCGCTTGCGGCTGCGTGCGGCCAGGGCGTTGCGCTTGCGCGCGCTGCGCCGGTCGGCGATCTGGCGGGCGATGCGGTCCTCGTCGACAACCAGGAAGTTGTCACCGGCACCGGGCACCGACGTGAAGCCGATGACCTGGACCGGACGCGAGGGCAGCGCCTCTTCGACGTCGGCGCCGTGCTCGTCGACCATGCGGCGGACGCGACCATAGGCATCGCCGGCCACCACCGAGTCGCCGACTCGCAGGGTGCCGCGCTGGATGAGCACCGTGGCGACCGGACCGCGACCGCGGTCCAGGTGCGCCTCGATGGCCACACCCTGGGCCTCCATGTCGGGGTTGGCCCGCAGGTCGAGGGATGCATCGGCGGTCAGGACGACCGCTTCCAGCAGCGCCTCGATGTTGGTGCCCTGCTTGGCGGAGATATCGACGAACATGGTCTCGCCGCCGTACTCCTCGGCCACCAGGTTGTACTCGGTGAGCTGCGCCCGGATCTTGGCCGGGTCGGCACCTTCCTTGTCGATCTTGTTGACCGCCACCACGATCGGCACATCAGCGGCCTGCGCGTGGTTGATGGCCTCCACCGTCTGCGGCATGACTCCGTCGTCGGCGGCGACCACCAGGATCGCGATATCGGTGGCCTTGGCACCACGGGCACGCATGGCGGTGAACGCCTCGTGACCCGGGGTGTCGATGAAGGTGATCGGCCGGACGTTGCCGTCCAGATCGACCTCGACCTGGTAGGCGCCGATGTGCTGGGTGATTCCACCGGCCTCGCCCTCGCGGACGGTGGCGTTGCGAATTGTGTCCAGCAGTCGGGTCTTGCCGTGGTCGACGTGACCCATGACGGTGACCACGGGCGGGCGGAACTCGAGATCGTCCTCGTCGCCCTCGTCCTCGCCGTAGGTGAGGTCGAAGGACTGCAGCAGTTCGCGATCCTCGTCCTCGGGCGAGACGACCTGCACCTTGAAGTTCATCTCGCTGCCGAGCAGCTCCAGCGTGTCGTCACCGACCGACTGGGTTGCCGTGACCATCTCACCGAGGTTGAACAGCGCCTGGACCAATGCGGCCGGGTTGGCGTCGATCTTCTCGGCGAAGTCGCTCAGCGATGCACCGCGGGCCAGCCGGATGGTCTCGCCATTGCCCTTCGGCAACCGCACACCACCGACGACCGGTGCCTGCATGTTCTCGTATTCGGCGCGTTTCGCGCGCTTCGACTTGCGGCCGCGCTTGGGAGCACCGCCGGGACGACCGAACGCACCGGCCGCGCCACCGCGCTGACCGGGACGGCCACCGCCGCCACCACCACCGGGGCGACCGCGGAAACCACCGCCGCCACCTGCGGGTGCGCCGCCACCTGCGCCGGCACCGCCGCCACGGTAGTTACCACCACCGCCGCCGCCACCGGGGCGAGCGCCCTGACCGGCACCGCCGGGACGTGGGCCACCACCGGGACGCGGGCCGGGACGCGGGCCGCCCCGTCCGGGCGCACCGGCGCCGGCCGGTCGCGGCGGCATGTTGCCGGGCGACGGACGCGGGCCACCACCGGGACGCGGGGCCCCGGGACGTGGCTGCGGACGCGGGATGGGCCGCTCGACAGGCTGCTGCGAGGAGAACGGGTTGTTACCGACACGCGGAGCGCGCGGAGCCGGCTTCGGGGCACCCGATGCCGGACCCGGACGCGGTCCGGGCGTGGCACCCGGGGTAGGCCGGGGACCGGGCGTGGTGCCCGGGGCCGGCGCTGCCGGGGCGCTGGGTGCAGCTGCAGCCGGTTCACTCGGCGCTGCCGGAGGCTGCGGAGCGGCGGGCTTGGGTGCTGCGGGCCGAGCCGGGGCGACCGGTGCGGCCTCAGCGGCCGGAGCCTGAGGTTCGGCCACCGGGGCCGCCGGCGCGGCGGGCTTGGCCGGTGCCGGCTTGGCCGCCGTGGCGGGGCTGGGAGCCGGAGCGCCCGGCTTGGGTGCCGGAGCAGCGCCACCCTGGGGGCGGGGCTTGTCTTCGGTCTTCTTGCCGCCGGCCGGTGAGCCGAGCGCTTCGCGCAACCGACGCGCGACCGGCGCCTCCACAGTGGAGGACGCCGACTTTACGAACTCGCCTTGCTCCTTGAGCTTGGCCAGTAGTTCCTTGCTGGTGACACCGAGTTCCTTAGCCAACTCGTGCACACGGGCCTTACCTGCTGCCACTACATCTCCTCGTCTGGAGGCAACAGCGGTGGTAGGCGCCGCGCCTCGGGTTTAGCTATGACGCATGGTCATCGGGACTTCACGGTGTGCTCATGTTCTTCGCTACCTGTTCTGTTGCCGGGCGTCCGAATGCTTCAAGAGTCTCGGTGATCTTCACCGAAGCTCTCGACGTACTCGATCACCGCGGATGTATCCGGTGAACCGGTGAGTCGCAACGCTCGGACGAAGGCTCGCCGCCGCACTGCCATCTGTGCGCACTGTTGGTCGGGGTGCAACCACGCACCACGCCCAGGCAGGCTTGCCGCGGGGTCAACGGTTACGGAACTCGTCCCGTTCCCGTCGGTCACCGCAACCACTCGGAGCAACTCGGCGGCCAACTCTCGCTTCCGGCACCCGATGCAGGTCCGCACTGGTCCGACAGAGGAGTCGGAGGTGCTTCGATGCGTCAGAGCCGGAGTCTCGCGCTGGATCACGGCTGAGTCTACCGCCCCGAGGGCTGTGCTCCGAAACGCCGGTCACTACTGTCAGTCGCGCACCGCCCCGGGCCGGACTTCAGCGTCCGGCTGCGGCGCCGCATCGCTGCGGATATCGATCCGCCAACCGGTCAGCCGGGCGGCCAACCTGGCATTTTGCCCTTCTTTGCCGATCGCCAGGGAAAGCTGGAAGTCCGGCACGATCACCCGCGCCGCGCGCGCGGCCTCATCGATCACCGATACCGATACGACCTTGGCCGGCGAAAGGGCGTTGGCGACGAACCGGGCGGGGTCCTCGTCGTAGTCGATGATGTCGATCTTCTCGCCGGACAGTTCGCTCATCACATTGCGCACGCGCTGGCCCATAGGGCCGATACACGCGCCCTTGGCGTTCAGTCCGGGCACCCGTGAGGCGACCGCGATCTTGGACCGGTGCCCGGCCTCCCGGGCGACCGCCACGATCTCCACCGACTCGTCGGCGATCTCGGGTACTTCCAATGAGAACAGCTTGCGAACCAGGTTCGGGTGGGTGCGTGACAGCGTGATCATCGGCTCGCGGGCACCGCGGGTGACGCCGACGACGTAGCAGCGCAGCCGGTCGCCGTGCTCGTAGCGCTCCCCCGGCACCTGCTCGGCGCTGGGGATCACCCCTTCGGATCCCTTGGTCTCGCTGCCGATCCGTACAATGACCAGCCCTCGAGCGTTGGCCCGCGCATCGCGCTGGATGACCCCGGCCACGATGTCGCCCTCGTGAGCCGCGAACTCCCCATAGGTCTTCTCGTTCTCGGCGTCGCGCAACCGCTGCAGGATCACCTGGCGAGCCGTCGTCGCCGCGATCCGGCCGAATCCCTCGGGCGTGTCATCCCATTCGTGCAGGACATTGCCGTCGGCATCGGTCTGACGGGCGATCACCTTGACCACACCGGTCTTACGGTCGATGTCGATGTGCGCGTCGGGCTCATGCCCCTCGGTGTGGCGATACGCGGTGAGCAGCGCCGATTTGATGGTCTCGACGACCACGTCGACCGTGATGCCCTTGTCGGCCTCGATGGCATGCAGCGCCGCCATGTCGATGTTCATTCGCCGGCCCCCTTCCCGGTTTCTCCCGACAGTTCCAATTCACGTCGGTTCGGAGGTGAAAACTCCACTTGGACAACAGCTTTGGCGATATCAACCAGGGCGATATCACGGACGGCCAGATCGCGGCCATCCGGCACCACGACCTCCAGTACGGTGCCGTCGGTTTGCCCGATCCTTCCGGTGAGCACCGAACCGTCGGCCAGCGTGAGTTCGGCCTTGCGCCCGCGGGCGCGGCGGAAATGCTTGGCCTGGGTCAGCGGCCGGTCCACACCCGGCGAGGTGACGTCGAGCACATACGGCTTGTCGCCCTGCGCAAGCTGGTCGAGCAATTCCGAGGACCTCCGCGACAGCGCAGCCAGGGAATCGAGATCGAGACCCTCGTCGCCATCGGCGATCACGGTGATGCGGGGCGGACGAGTCGATGTGTCGATGACGACATCGTCGATTTCGTAACCGGCGCGCGCGAACTCGCCGTCAAGTAGCTCGATCACCTTCGTCTGCGACGGCAAATCCGCAGACCGCAACTTTGGATCCGGTGCCACGGCGAGCTCCTCATCTTGAATTGTCTCCGACACAAATCCCAGGGCCAGCCACCTGGATCAGCCCCGGAATTGCCTATCTACGATACGCCAGGCCCCCGGCAGCAACCGCCAATCGAAGTTCGGTGCGTGGCGAATGCCGTCGCACCGGTGCCGGGCGGCCAGTCAGCGCCCCGTCAGGCGAGTACCTGAGCAATGGCAGGATGTTCACGTGCCGAGCGCCCATGCAGACATCAGCCGGCGGCGCGTACTGCTCTCGGCCGCGGCCCTTGCCCTGCTGGGCGCCACCGCCGCCTGCAGTACGTCGACGTCTCAACCTGAAGTGGACGACCTGACCGCGCAGTGGGATCGGGCCCGCGCCGACAGCGCGCTGGCCGCCGACGCGGCCGCCGCACAGCCTCCGCAGGCGCAGGTCACCCGGGCGCTGAACGCGGTGGCGGCCGATCGCACCGCGCACGCCAAGGCCCTGTCTGACGAGTTGACCCGGATGACGGGTGCCGCCCCGGCGAACGCCGCCACCTCCACCACCGGAAGCACGGCCAAGGCCCCGCCCGGCGCCGGGGCAGACGCGTCGGCGCCCCGTGTCGATGACGTGGTCGACGCGCTAAAGGAGTCCGCCGACAAGGCCGCCGGCGTGGCCCGCAGGCTGTCCGGTTATCGCGCCGGCCTGCTCGGATCGATCGCCGCCTCGTGCACGGCCGGCTACACCGTCGCGCTGGGAGGTGCACAGTGACCTCACCCGGACCACGTTCGACCACCTCGCCCGCCCGGCCGACCACGGCCGCCGACGCCGCGCTGTTCGATGCGGTGGCCGTGGAACACGGGGCCATCTACGGCTACGGGCTGGTATCGGCCCATTCGACGGCCGAGGACAACGCCCTGGTGGCCACGGCGATGGCCGAACACCGGGCCCGGCGCGAGGCCGCCATGGCCATGCTCGAAGCACGCTCGGTCACGCCGCCGCTGCCGGCCGCCGGGTATCAGTTGCCGGCGCCGGTGACCGACCCGACCGACGCCGCCAACCTCGCGATTCGCATGGAGGAAGACACCTCGGTCGCCTGGCGTGCGGTGCTCGAACAGGCGACCAGCGCCGACGACCGCACCTTTGCGGTGACCGCACTGACCCAGACTGCCGTCAGCGCGGCCAAGTGGCGCGCGATCGTGAATGCCTGGCCGGTGACGGTCGCGTTCCCGGGCGGCGGTGAATAGCCCCACGCTGCGGTATTGCGCTGACGCCACGTCACCCGTTTCCGCCGATTTCTACCGGAGGGCGGCCGCTCGCGACCCGCAGCCGCCCTGGTGCAGAAAGCGGCAGCCTCAGCCGGCGGTCAGTGCCGCTGAGATCTCGGTGGCAGCGTCGTCGACGGCGATCTCGCGGTTCTCGCCGGTGAACCGGTTGCGAAGCTCCACCACACCGTTGGCGAAACCGCGGCCGACCACCACGATCCACGGCATGCCCAGCAGCTCGGCGTCCTTGAACTTCACCCCGGGTGACGCCTTGCGGTCGTCGAACAGCACCTCATGGCCCAGCCGGTCCAGCGCCGCGACGAGTTCGGTCGCCCCGGTCCGCGCGGCGTCGTCCTTGTTGGCCACCACCACGTGCACGTCGAATGGCGCGACCGACGCCGGCCAGCGCAGGCCCAGCTCGTCGTGCTGCTGCTCGGCGATCACCGCGACCATGCGGGACACCCCGATCCCGTACGAGCCCATCGTGAGCCGCACCGGCTTGCCGTCCTCGCCGAGTACGTCGGCGGTGAAGGCATCGGCGTATTTGCGGCCCAGCTGGAAGATGTGGCCGATCTCGATCCCACGCGCCGAGGTCAGCACACCGGCGCCGTCGGGTGACGGGTCACCGTCGCGGACCTCGGCAGCCTCGATCGTGCCGTCAGGCGTGAAGTCGCGGCCGGCCACCAGTCCGACCACGTGCCTGTTCGGCGCGTCGGCACCGGTGATCCACGCCGTGCCGTCCACCACGCGCGGATCGACGAGGTATCGAACCCCGTTGTCCAACAACGCCTTCGGCCCGACGTAGCCCTTGACCAGGAATGGATTCTTGGCGAAGTCCGCGTCATCGAGAAGGGCGAACTCGGCCGGCTCCAGCGCGGCACCCAGGCGCTTCTCGTCGACCTCACGGTCACCGGGCACCCCCACTGCCAGCAGCTCCCACTCGCCACCGGGCACGCGGGTCTTGAGCAGGACGTTCTTCAGGGTGTCTGCCGCGGTCACCTCACGATCCGAGAACTGTTCCAAGCCAACCGAATTGGCCCAATCCACCAGGGTCGCGATGGTCGGGGTGTCCGGGGTCTCGTGCACCTGTGCCTCGGGCAGACCCTCGATCGGCAGCGGCTCCGGCGCCCGGGTGATCACCGCTTCGACATTGGCCGCGTACCCGGAATCCAGGCAGCGCACGAAGGTGTCCTCACCGACCTCGCTCTCGGCCAGGAACTCCTCGGAGGCACTGCCGCCCATTGCGCCCGAGACCGCCGACACGATCACGTAGCGCACGCCCAGGCGGCCGAAGATCTTCTGGTACGCCTCACGATGGGCGTGGTACGCGTTCTTGAGACCGTCGTCGTCCACATCGAAGGAGTACGAGTCCTTCATGACGAACTCGCGGCCACGCAGAATGCCTGCGCGCGGCCGTGCCTCGTCGCGGTACTTGGTCTGAACCTGGTACAGAATCGTCGGGAAATCTTTGTAGGACGAGTACTCCCCCTTGACGGTCAGCGTGAAGATCTCCTCGTGGGTCGGCCCGAGCAGATAGTCGTTGCCTCGCCGGTCCTGCAAACGGAACAGGGTGTCGCCGTACTCGGTCCACCTGTTGGTGGTCTCATAGGCGCCACGCGGCAGCAGCGCGGGCAGCAGGATCTCCTGGCCGCCGATCGCGTTCATCTCGTCCCGCACGATGCCCTCGATGCGGCGCAGCACCCGCAGGCCCAGCGGCAGCCAGCTGTAGATACCAGGGCCTACCGGCCGGACATAGCCCGCCCGGATCAGCAGCTTGTGGCTGGGCACCTCGGCATCAGCGGGGTCGTCGCGCAGGGTTCTCAGGAACAGCTCGGACATGCGGGTGATCACAGGCGACAACCTTAAGGCGTGTCTTCAGTCACGGCCCTGCCAGGTACAGATGCAGGCCTCGTTCCCCTCCGCGTCGGCTAGTACCCAGAAGCGCGGCGCGACCCGGTCGTTGACCAATGTGCCGCCGGCGGCGAGTGCTGCGTCGACGCGGGCCTGCGCCGCATCGTGGGTGACATCGATGTCGAGGTGGATCCGATTACGTTGCGAGCGGGGCGCATCCATCTGCTGAAACCAGATGGCCGGGCCGCGGCCGAACGGATCGACAAGTCCCGCGTTGAGGTCGATGTTGCCCGGCTCGTCGATGTAGCCCGTGACGGCCTTCCAGAAGGGGCGTACGGCGCCGATGTCGAGGGCGTCGATCGCGATCTCGAATGCCTGGATGGCACCCGGTCCGGTGGACAGCTCGAAGCCATGGGCAGCAAGCGCCTGTGACACCGCGCCGGCCAGCGCGAGGTCCCGCTCGGTCGCCGCATGGGCGTCCTGAGTGCGCAGACGAAGTATGGCCCGGTCACTGCGGATGTCGATCGAAAGATGGCCGGACGCATCGGAACCGGCCGCGCGCACTGCGTGGGCGGCCGCCGAGGCGGCATCGGCCATCGACGGGACCAAGACCTCGGTGTAGATGGCCCCCAGTACCAGCCGCCAGCCCAGCGGACCGACGGCCTCGGAGATCTGCTTACGTGTCAGAGCGCTCACGGGTCGATTGGTCGACATCGATTTCTCCGGCGTCGATGGCTTCCTTGACGTCCTGGGCGTGGGCTACCTGTTTGGAGGTGTAACCGATGAACAACGCCGCAAGGCCGACCAGCACCGCGACCGCGGCCACCCACAACAACCCATAGGTATAACCCGCGTCGAGCGCCGCCAGCTGCGGCCCGTTCATGTCCTTGACCGGGCCGGTGATCCCACCGAGGTACAGGGTGCGCGACGTGATGACGGCCTGGATGATGGCCAGCACCAGCGGACCGCCGAGATTCTGCAGCATCAGCGCGATGGCCGAGGCCGGACCGATACGGTCGATGTCGACACCGGCGATGGCCGACAGGGTCAGGGGCACCACGATCATGCCGATGCCGATACCGCCGATGGTGATCGGCAGCACCAAGTTCGGGAAGTACGGGATGCCCGCGTGCAGCGTGGAGCCGTAGAGCATCGCGCCCAGCACGAGGACGCCACCCGCTATGACCACGATGCGCGGCTGGAAGAACCGCACGATCTGGGAGGAGACCCCCAGGCCGATGCCCATCCCGATCACGAACGGGATGAAGCCGACACCGGCGTGCAGGGCGCTGTAGCCCAGGATGTCCTGCACGTACAGGCCGATCAGCACGGTCAAGGTGAACAGAACGCCGCCGGCCAGGAAGATCGCCGCGAACGTGGCGACCCGGTTGCGCTCGTGGAACAGGTCGAACGGCACCACCGGGTTCTCGGCGCTGCGTTCGGCGATGAGGAAGGCAATGCCGAAGACTGCTGCCGCGGCGCCGGAGCCCAGCGTGATCGGGGACAACCAGCCGCTCTCGGGGCCCTGGGTGAATGCGAACACCGCGGCCGTACAGGCCAGCGTGGCCAGCAGCGCGCCAGCGGCGTCCAACTTCATCCGCTCGCGGTGCGTTTCCTGCAGCGAGGTACGGGCCAGGTACAGCATCACCAGACCGATGGGCACGTTGACCAGGAACGCGAGTCGCCAGGACACCTCGGTGAGAGCTCCGCCGACCACCAGGCCCATCACCGAGCCGATGGCGGTCATTGCTCCGAACACTGCGGTGGCGGCGTTGCGGGCCGGGCCTTTGGGGAACGTCGTCGCGACGAGCGCGAGCCCTGTGGGTGCCGCGATCGCGGCGCCGACGCCCTGCAGCAGCCGGGCGACGACCAGGGTGGTCTCGTTCCAGGCGATGCCGCACAGGATCGAGGCGATGATGAACAACGCGACGCCGACGATGAAGGTGCGCTTACGACCGATGGTGTCGCCGAGCCGTCCGCCGAGCAGCATCAAGCCGCCGAAGGTGAGGACGTAGGCGGTGATGACCCAGCTACGTCCCGCGTCGGAAAGGCCGAGCTCGTCCTGGATCTTCGGAAGTGCCACGATCGCGACCGTGCTGTCCATGGTGGCCAGCAGCTGCATGCCACCGATCGCGATGACCGCGGAAAGGAAGCCCCAGGACGGGAACCAGGACGGGAGGCGGGCAGCGAGGCCCTGGCGCTCGGCGTCGTTGAGTGCCGTCATAGCGGGTCACCTTACCGGAATCTTAAGAATCCTTTAACCGGCGAAGGCCGCCACCGGTCCGATCACGATGATCGCCGGAGGTCGAATGCCGTCCGCGCGGATCCGCTCGGGCGCGTCGCCGAGCGTGGCCCGCAGCGTGCGCTGAGCGACAGTCGTGCCGTGCTGCACCACCAGAACGGGCGTATCCGCAGGTCGGCCGCCCTCCAGAAGGGCCTTGGTGAACAGTTCGATGCGCTCGACGGCCATCAGCAGCACGATGGTGCCCGTCATCGCTGCCAGTGCGTTCCAATTCACTAACGATTCGGGGTGGCCGGGCGCAACATGGCCGCTGACCACCACGAACTCGTGGGTCATGCCCCGGTGCGTGACCGGAACCCCGGCCAGTGCGGGTACCGATATGGCACTCGTCACACCCGGGACGACGGTGACCGGGATACCGGCCTCGGTGCACGCCAGGACCTCTTCATATCCGCGCGCGAAGACGAACGGATCGCCGCCCTTGAGGCGGACGACGAACTTTCCGGCGCGGGCCCGGTCCACCAGCACCTGGTTGATCGCGTCCTGAGCCATCGCCCGCCCGTACGGGATCTTGGCCGCGTCGATCACCTCGACATGGGGGCCGAGTTCGGCCAGCAACTCCTGCGGAGCCAGCCGGTCGGCGACCACGACGTCGGCGCGGGCCAGCAGGCGTCGTCCGCGCACGGTGATCAGCTCGGGGTCGCCCGGACCACCGCCGACGAGGGCCACCCCGCTGGGAGTCTCCCCCGGCTCGCTACCGGCGTCTGTGGTGAGCAGACCGCGTTGCAGCGCTTCGTGGATGGCGGTGCGGATGGCCGCCGACCGGCGGTGCTCACCGCCGGCCAGGACGCCCACCGAGAGTCCATCGGAGTCGAATGTCGCCGGGGTCACCGCGGATCCTTCGCGAGCCACGTCGGCGCGGACGCAGAAGATGCGCCGCTCGTCGGCTTCGGCGGCGATGGCCGCGTTGACCTCGGAATCGTCGGTGGCGGCGAGCACATACCAGGCGCCGTCAAGATCCCCGGGGCGGAAGTCGCGCAGCTGCAGGGTGATCCCCGGTTCGTCGTGCGACAGTGCCTCCACCGCAGGGCTCGCCGCTCGGGCGATGACATGTACGTCGGCGCCGTGGGCGATCAGCAGGGGCAGCCGACGTTGCGCGACGGTTCCGCCGCCGACAACGACGACCTTCTTGCCCGACAGGCGCAGGCCGACGAGGTAGGCATTCTCGGTCACCCGCCGAGCTTAGAGGTTGCTGCCGTGGTCACGAAGCGGGTGATGGCCTCAGGGTGCGCGGCGGGGTGGGTGTGCAGATATCCGGCGTGCACACCGAGCTGCACCGCGCCGTCCCGCCGGGCTGCCTGGCCCGCGGTCGCGAATGCCCAGGCCGGCGGTTGATCGTCGACGAATTCCACTGCAGTTCGGTGGAATTCGTGGCCGGTAACCCGATTGCCTGCCGCGTGCAGGCTGGAGTCGACAACCGCGACGGCGTCGCGGTAGCCCAGCGTGAGGCGTTCGGTGAAGCGTGCCGAGCCGGCGAGCACACCGCACATCGGCACGCCGTCGAGATCGTCGACCAGATACGTCAGGCCCGCGCATTCGGCATGCACAGGGGCGCCCCGGGTGGCGAGATCCCTGATCTGCTGGCGGACAAGATCGTTGGCCGACAGCTCGGCGGTGAACTGTTCGGGGAATCCGCCGGGCAGTACCAGCGCATCCGCACCGGCAGGCAGAGCTTCGGACAGCGGGTCGAACTCGGCGACCTGCGCGCCGGCCCCGCGCAACAGTTCGGCGTGTTCGGCATAGCTGAAGCTGAACGCCTTACCGGCAGCCAGGGCCACCGTGACATTGGTCACCGATTCGGCGACCGGGCTCCACGACTCGGCGGTGACGTGGGCCGCCGATGCGGATACCAGGGCCTCCAGATCGACGTGGCGGGCCACCAGCGCGGTCATCGCGGCCACCGCGTCGCGCGCCTGACGGCCGTGCTCCACTGCGGTGATGAGACCGAGATGTCTTGACGGGACGGATAATTCGTCATTCCGAGGAATCGCGCCGAGCACCGCCACACCGGCATGCTCACACGCCTGGCGCAGGACCGCCTCGTGCCGGTCCGAGCCCACCCGGTTGAGGATGACCCCGGCGATCCGCACCGCGGGGTCGAAGGTGACGAAGCCGTGGATCAGCGCGGCGATGCTGTGGCTCTGCCCGCGGGCGTCGACCACCAGCACCACCGGGGCCCCCAGAAGCCCGGCGACCTGGGCCGCCGAACCTCGCGGGATACCGGTCATCTGCGACTCGATGCGGCCGTCGAACAGGCCCATCACACCCTCGACCACCGCGATGTCGGCACCGGCGCAGCCGTGCCGGTACAGCGGGCCGATCAGATCCTCACCGACCAGCACCGGGTCCAGATTGCGGCCCGGGCGGCCGGCTGCGAGCGCATGGTAGCCGGGGTCGATGAAGTCCGGGCCCACCTTGAACGGCGCGGGAGTGTGACCGGCCTGGCGCAGTGCACCGACCAAACCTGTTGCCACCGTGGTCTTCCCGCTGCCCGAGGCCGGTGCAGCGATCACCACCGCGGGCACAGTTACCACTCGATGCCTTTCTGGCCTTTGCGGCCGGCATCCATCGGATGCTTGATCTTGGTCATTTCGGTCACCAGGTCCGCGGCGTCGATCAGGGCCTGCGGGGCATCCCGGCCGGTGATCACCACGTGCTGGGTGCCCGGGCGGGCATTCAGTACCTCGACTACTTCTTCTACGGCAACCCAGCCCCACTTGAGCGGGTAGGTGAACTCATCGAGCACGTAGAAGTCGTGACGTTCCTCGGCCAGCCGACGTTTGATCTCGGCCCAGCCGTCGGCGGCGGCCGCCGCGTGGTCGACGTCATCGCCGTGCTTACGCGTCCAGGACCAGCCCGAGCCCATCTTGTGCCACTCGACGGGGCCGCCCGCACCGTGCTCGTCGTGCAGCCGACCGAGCTGACCGAATACGGCCTCTTCCCCGACCTTCCACTTCGCGCTCTTGACGAACTGGAACACCGCCACCGAGAAGCCCTGGTTCCAGGCCCGCAGAGCCATCCCGAAGGCCGCGGTGGACTTGCCCTTCCCTGGCCCGGTGTGCACGGCGAGCAGCGGCGCGTTGCGGCGGGCCTTGGTGGTGAGGCCGTCGTCGGGGACGGTCAGCGGCTGTCCCTGTGGCATTGGGCGGTCCTCTCTTTCTGCGTCTCGGGCCGCGCTAGGCGGCGGTCTGGTGCTGGACGAGCCGGGTCAGTTCGGCCGCACGCAACTGCTCGAGCCGGACTGCCGGCGACCCCAGCTGCTCGGCCAGTTGCCCGGCCAATCCGAGTCGCACAAACGATGTTTCACAGTCGACCACCACAGCGGCAGCACCCTCGGCCACCAGAGCGGCCGCGGCTTGTCTGGTGCGGCCCAGCGGATCCGGGCCACCCGTGGCGCGACCGTCGGTGAGCACCACCACCAGGCTGCGCCTGGCGCGGTCGCGGGCCTTCTCGCGGATCACCAGGTCACGGGCGGCCAGCAGGCCTTGGGCCAGCGGGGTCTTGCCTCCGGTGTCGAACCGCGCCAGCCGCCGACTGGCGATGTGCACCGAGGTGGTGGGCGGCAGCAGCACCCGCGCGTCCTGTTGGCGGAACGTGATCACCGCGACCTTGTCCCGCCGCTGGTAGGCATCGCGCAGCAGGGACAACGTCGCGCCGGTGACCGCCGACATCCGGTCGCGGGCGGCCATGGACCCGGAGGCATCGACGACGAAGATCACCAGATTGCCCTCGCGGCCTTCACGTACCGCACGGCGGATGTCTTCGGGCCGGGGGCGGGGCAGGCCGGCGCCCTGTTGGCGGCCTGCAGTGGCGAGCAGGGTGGCGAACATGTGCAACCCGTGCCCGGCGCCGGGCTCCGCGGTGGCCGCGATGGGAGTGCCGGTGCGATTGCGTGCGCGTGAGCGGCGGCCTGGGGCGCCCTCCCCGACACCGGGCACCACCAGCGCCCTGGTCCGGAATACCGACGACGGCGGGGCACTCGGCCGCGTCGAGGGTTGTTTCGAACTGCCCTGTGGCGCGCCACTTTCCGAGCCGGAATCTGCTCCACCACCGGGCGGATCGAAGTCGGGATCGAAGTCCGGGTCTGACGGCTCGGGATCCTGTCCGGCTTGCGCGGCCGACTCCCCTGCCTGCTGCATCGCCTCTTCGAGGCGTTCGGGGTCCAGCCCCGGATCGTCGAACGGGTCACGACGGCGCCGGTGCGGCAAGGCCAGTTCGGCAGCCACCCGGATGTCTTCTTCGGCGACCGTGGTGGCACCGCGCCAGGCGGCATGAGCGACAGCGGTGCGCGCCACCACCAGGTCGGCGCGCATCCCGTCGACGTCGAACGCCGCGCACAGGGCGGCAATACGGCGCAGTTCGCTGTCGGGCAGGACCACCGAGCCGATCGCTGCCCGGGCCGCGGTGATACGCCCGGCCAGTTCGGCGTCGGCAGCCGCGTGTCGATCGACGAAACCCCGCGGGTCGGCTTCGAACGCCATGCGGGCGCGGATCACCTCGACGCGGACGTCGACATCGCGTGAGGCGGCGACGTCGACGGTCAGCCCGAACCGATCCAACAGCTGGGGACGCAGTTCACCTTCCTCGGGGTTCATCGTGCCGATCAGGACGAATCGGGACTCGTGTGAGTGCGAAATCCCTTCGCGCTCAACATGGACCCGGCCCATGGCAGCGGCGTCGAGCAGCACGTCCACCAGGTGGTCGTGCAGCAGGTTGACCTCGTCGACGTAGAGGACGCCGCCGTGGGCGCGGGCCAGCAGGCCCGGCGAGAAGGCGTGTTCGCCGTCGCGGAGCACCTTCTGCAAGTCCAGCGATCCGACCACCCGGTCCTCGGTCGCGCCGATCGGCAGTTCCACCAGTCGGGCATCGTCGTCGACTGCGGAAAGCACCGCGGCCAGGCCACGGACCGCGGTGGATTTCGCGGTCCCCTTCTCACCGCGGATCAGAACGCCGCCGATCTCAGGGTGAACCGCGCACAGCAGCAGGGCCAGGCGCAGCCGGTCCTGCCCCACCAGTGCGCTGAACGGGTAGGTCTGGGTCTCCGCCGTCATCAGACTCGCTCTCGCGTCACATCGGCTCCGGGCCGCACCATCGGCACATGAGGGATACCGTCGTCAAGGAATTCGTCGCCGTCGCGGACGAATCCGTGCCGGCCGTACATGTCGACCAGGTAGGTCTGGGCGTTGATGCGGCACGGGTAGTCGCCGACCTCGGCCAGCGCGGCCTGCATCAGCCGGGTGGTGTGCCCGCTACCGCGAGCGCTGCGTTTGGTGCACACCCGGCCGATCCGGAACGCCTTCTCTCCCCCGGGATGCTCCTCCATCAAACGCAGTGTCGAAATGACTTCTCCGTCGGGTGTTTCCAGCCAGAAGTGGCGGGTCTCAGCGAGCAGATCGCGGCCGTCGAGCTCCGGGTAGGGGGTCGCCTGCTCCACCACGAACACCTCGACACGGAGCTTGAGCAGCTCGTAAAGCGTTGGTACGTCGAGGTCTTTGGCCCAGCTCCGGCGTAGCGCGACCGTCATCCGCCCGCCCCGGTCACGCGGTCACAGGGGCGTCCAGTAGGAGCGCCTTACTGCCCCACGCCCAGACCTCCTCGAACAAGCCCGGTTCGTCGGACAACTTGGTGCCCAGCGACGGCACCATCTCCTTGAGCTTGGGTAGCCAGCTCTGGTAGCGATCGGTGAAGCAGCGCTCCAGCACGTCGAGCATGGCCGGCACCGCAGTGGAGGCGCCCGGCGAGGCGCCCAGCAGACCGGCGATGCTGCCGTCGGCCGCCGTGAGCACGGTGGTGCCGAACTCCAGCACGCCGCCAGCGCCCTTGCGCCGGATCACCTGCACGCGCTGCCCGGCGATGTCGAGTTCCCAATCGGAATCGACTGCGCTGGGCGCGAATTCGCGCAACGTATCGACGCGCGCGGCCTCGCTCAGCAGCAGCTGGCCGACCAGGTAGTTCACCAGACCCATCTCGGTGAGACCGACACCGAGCATGGACATGATGTTGTTGGGCTTGACCGACAACGGCAGGTCGGTGAACTTGCCCTGCTTGAGGAACTTCGGCGTCCAACCGGCGAACGGGCCGAACAACAACCACGATTTACCGTTGATCACGCGGGTATCCAGGTGCGGCACCGACATCGGCGGCGCACCCAGCGGCGGCAACCCGTACACCTTGGCCTGGTGGCCTGCGGTCAGCGCCTGATTGTTGGTCCGCAGGAATGCGCCGCCGACCGGGAATCCGCCGAAGCCCTTGGCCTCCGGGATGCCCGCCTTCTGCAGCAGTGGCAGCGCACCGCCACCGGCGCCGACGAACACGAACTTGGCATTGAACTTGCGCTTGAGGCCGGTGCGCCGGTTGGTCACCTTGAGCGTCCAGGTGCCGTCCGATTCCTTGCGCAGATTGCGCACCTCGTGGCCGAAAAGGGTGTCCATCCCGCGCTGCGCAGTAAAGCCGATCAACTGGCGCGAGAGCGCGCCGAAGTCGACATCGGTACCGTGCTGCGACCAGTTCAGCCCGACCGGATCGGAGAAATCACGCTTGGCCGCCATGAACGGCAGCCGGCGGGCGAACTCGTCCTTGTCGTCGATGAATTCCATCGAGGCGAACAGCGGATTGCCGACGAGCGCCTGGTGCCGACGCTTGAGGTAGTCCACGTTGCCGGCACCGTGGACAAAACTGACGTGCGGGACCGGATTGAGGAAGCCGCGCACATCGGGCAGCACGCCGTTCTCGGCCGCATAGGCCCAGAACTGCCGCGACACCTGAAACTGCTCGTTGACGTTGATGGCCTTGGCGGTGTCGATCGAGCCGTCGGACAGTTCGGGGGTGTAGTTCAGCTCACACAGCGCCGAGTGTCCGGTGCCTGCGTTGTTCCACGGATCGCTGCTCTCGGCGGCAGCGCCGTCGAGACGCTCGATCATGGTGATGGACCAGTCCGGTTCCAGCATGCGGATCAGAGCGCCGAGGGTTGCGCTCATGATGCCGGCCCCAACCAGCACGACGTCAGTCTTCACGGTCGTACCCACGTTTGACTCAGACACCCTGATCGCTCGTCCTTTGCATTGCGCGGCCCGTCGCCGTCGACGGGCTTTCTGTTATTCCAAGGTTATCGCGCGACGAATCCCAGTTGGCCAGGCATGGTAGTGCGATCCGTCACCCATCCGTCCTCCTCAGCGCCACGACAGTCCGCCAACCACCCCCGATCTGGTGCGTGGCCCAGCAACCTTGCAGGTCCTCGGGCCGGCAACGGACTCCGCTACGTCATTACGACGCCGGTTTCCAGCGCGCAGCTAGGGTGGAACCGTGACGTCACGGGAGCCCGCTTGGGAGCCGGATGTGTTGCCGGGGTTCTGGCAGCAGACCATCGATTCAGGACCCGATCCCGACGGCGAAGGCGACCTGGTCGCCACGCTGGTACGCCGGGGTCCGGGCGCCACAGCGAACGGGGCAACACGGCCCGGCCACGCCGTGCTGGCACTGCACGGCTACACCGACTACTTCTTCCACACCGAACTGGCCGATCGATTCGTCGAGCGCGGCTTCGCGTTCTATGCGCTGGATCTGCCCAAGTGCGGACGCTCCCGGCATGACGGCCAGACCGCGCATTTCACCACCGATCTGGCGCGGTACGACAACGAGTTGCAGCGGGCACTGGAGGTGATCGCGGCCGACACCGGCGATGCCACGGTGTGCCTGTACGGGCATTCGGCGGGCGGGCTGATCCTGACGTTGTTCGCCGATCGCCTGCGCCGCAGCGGGCGGCTCGCCCAGCTTCGCGTCGGGGGGCTGATCCTCAACAGCCCGTTCTTCGATCTGCACGGACCGGCGATCCTGCGAACCGCACCCACGTCGGCGGCCCTGATCGCCCTGGCCCGCTTACGCAAGCTGTCGGTGATCCGTAAACCCACCGAAGGCGGTTACGGCACCACCCTGCATCGCGATTACGGCGGCGAGTTCGACTACAACCTGGACTGGAAACCGTTGGGGGGCTTCCCGGTGACGATCGGATGGATCAACGCCATCCGCCGCGGGCAGGCCCGGCTGCACCGCGGCCTGGACGTCGGCGTACCGAACCTGATCCTGCGGTCGGACCGCAGCGTCACCGAAACGTCCGACCCCGCCTCGATGCAGCGCGGTGATGCCGTGCTCGATGTCACCCAGATCGCCCGGTGGTCCGGTTGCTTGGGTAACCACACGACGATCGCCCCTGTCACCGACGCCAAACACGACGTTTTCCTGTCGGTCGCCGACGCCCGCGCGGCGGCCTACCGCGAGCTCGACCGGTGGTTGGACTACTACCTCAATCTGCAAACCCGGCCGAGCACAACATCTTCGGGATAGGACCGCGCATGGAGCATTACGACCTGACCATCATCGGCACGGGCTCGGGCAACAGCATTCTCGACGAGCGCTACGACGGGAAGAAGGTCGCGATCTGCGAGCAGGGCACCTTCGGTGGCACCTGCCTGAACGTCGGCTGCATCCCCACCAAGATGTTCGTCTACGCCGCTGACGTCGCGGACACCATCCGGGCCGGCGCCGAGTACGGCGTCGACGCGCACATCGACAAGGTGCGCTGGTCCGACATCGTCTCCCGGGTGTTCGGCCGCATCGATCCGATCGCTGCCGGCGGCAAGGACTACCGCCGCAACGATCCCCACATCACGGTGTATGCCAGCCACACCCGGTTCGGCCCCAAAACCGCCGACGGCCGCTACACCCTGCGCACCGAAGCCGGTGAAGAGTTCAGCAGCGATCAGGTAGTGATCGCTGCCGGATCCCGCACCTTCATCCCGCCCGCCATCGTGGACTGCGGCGTCACCTACTACACCAGCGACGACATCATGCGGATCCCCGAACTGCCCGAGCACCTGGTGATCGTGGGCGGCGGATTCGTCTCGGCCGAGTTCGCCCACGTGTTCTCGGCTTTGGGCGTGCGGGTCACCATAGTGGTGCGTGGCGACTGCCTTCTGAGCCATTGCGACGAAACGATCTGTCATCGCTTCAGCGAACTGGCCGCCGAGAAGTGGGACCTGCGTACGCATGAGAACGTGATCGGCTCCCATCACGACGGCGACAAGATCGTCCTCGAACTCGACGACGGCAAGACCTTGCACGCCGACATGCTGCTGGTGGCCACCGGCCGGATTCCCAACGGGGACCTGCTCGACGCCGAACTCGCCGGGGTCGAGGTGGACGAGGACGGCCTGGTGATCGTCGACGAATATCAACGCGCCACCGCGCGTGGCATTTTCGCACTCGGCGACGTGTCTTCGGATTATCAGCTCAAACATGTCGCCAACCACGAGTCACGGGTGGTGAAGGAGAACCTGCTGCGCGACTGGGATGACACCGAGGCGATGGTGCGCAGCGATCACCGGTTCGTGCCGTCGGCGGTGTTCACCGAACCGCAGATCGCCACGGTCGGTTTGACCGAGGCTCAGGCCCTCGACGAGGGCTACGACTTCGTCACCAAAGTTCAGGCGTACGGCGACACCGCGTACGGCTGGGCGATGGAGGACACCACCGGCATCGCCAAGCTGATCGGTGACCGCAACACCGGCAAGATCCTGGGTGCCCACATCATGGGCTATCAGGCATCGTCGCTCATCCAGCCGTTGATCCAGGCGATGAGCTTCGGACAGACCGCCCATGAGATTGCGAGGGGCCAGTACTGGATCCACCCGGCACTGGCCGAGGTGATCGAAAACGCGCTGTTGGGACTGGCCGAATAAGCCGTACCGCTGAGCACGGGCCGGTCAGGCCCGTGCAGCCCAGCGTTGCTCGATCCGACCGAACCGCCAGATCCCCAGGGCCACAGCCCAGCTCACCACGAAAAGGCCCACGATCGCGAAGCCGACGAACTCCAGATCGGCCGATCCGACGAAGGCCAGCGGCCCCGTGGTGATGCCGAGGCGCTCCACCAGCAGGCCGCTCAACACGATCACCCCGACCCCCAGTGCCACGACCACCGAGAGCACCGTCACGGTCAGGTTGTAGTAGACCTTGCGGACCGGCTGCAGGAACGCCCAGCCGTAGGCCCGCGCCATGAAGATTCCATCCAGGCTGTCGAAAAGGCTCATCCCCGCCGCGAACAACACGGGCAGGACCAGCATGGCGTACCAGGGCAGGGCGAAGGCCGCGGTTCCGGCCGCCAGCACCAGCAACGCCACCTGGCTGGCGGTGTCGAACCCGAGCCCCATCAGGAACCCGACCGGGTACAGATGCCAGGGCTTGTTGACCCGCCGCATCACCCGGCCCAACAGGCGGGCCACGAATCCCCGGCTGTCGAGTTGACGTTCGAGCTCTGCCTCGTCGTACTCGCCGCTGCGCATGGACCGGAAGACCTTGGCGATACCCACCGCGGCAAGCAGATTCGTGACGCCGATCAGGATCAGGAAGGTTCCGGCCACGAGCGAGCCGATCAGCCCCAGGGTCTGCAGCATCGCGGACCCCTCGTCCTGCACCGGCCCGACGAGCGCCCGGATTCCCAGTGCCAGCAGCAGGGCCAGGCCGAACACCACGCTGGAATGCCCGAGGGAGAACCAGAACCCCGCCGACACCGACCTGGTGCCCTCACCGACCAGCTTTCGCGTGGTGTTGTCGATGACGGCGATGTGGTCGGCGTCGAACGCGTGGCGCACGCCCAGCAGATAGGCGGTGACGCCGAGGCCCACCCCGAACACCCCGGCCGAGCCGAGTGTGATGTGCTGCGGCACCACTCCGAAGACGAGTACACCCCAACCGAGGACATGCAGCAGCAGGACGAATCCGGTGACCGCGACGATCGACGTCCAGTCGGAGCGGTCGAAACGGGTTGCCAATCGGGCAGATCGGGCGGTTGCCGGCGATGCACCGATGGTCATCGACCGAGCGTAAGGCGAGCGCTGATATCTGTCCAGATGAACAGATGAGATGGCGCTTCAGCCGTGCCGGGCCCCGATCCAGTGCAGCAGATCGTGCACGGTCTCGTCCCCGAGCCGGTAGTTGACCGTCCGGCCGACCCGAGTAGAGGTGACCCACCCCTGGTCACGGAGCACCCGCAGGGCCTGGGAGACGGCGTTCTCCGAACGGCCGAGGGCGGTGGCCAGATCGCTGACGCAGATCCCCGGTGCCCGGTGCAGACCGAGCAGGATCTCCAGCCGGTGCGGATCCGACAACAGGTCGAAGCGCTGTGCCCACCCTGGGGTGTCGACGTCGGCCAAGGCTGACGACGCGCGTTCGACCTGGACCTCTTTACCGTGGTGGTCCACGATACGAATCTAATCCAGAAAGCCGTGCAGCAACGCCGATGAACCGCCGACGTGGGCCAGCATGGCCTCGGCGGCTCGCTCACTGTCACCGGCCAGGATCGCCATCACGATCGCTTCGTGCTGCTCGTCGGAGTGGGCGATGTTGCGCGGCAACAGCGGAATCTGATCCAGCAGCGCGTTGAGCCGCATCCGATTCTCGGCGACCAGCGGCACCAGCGACGGCGACCCTGCGGCCTCCGCGATGGCGAGGTGCAGCCGCGAATCCAGACGGCGGTAGTCGTCGGGTTCAGCGGCGCGCACATCTGTCAGCCGGGACCACAGCCCCTCCCGCTCGGCTGCGCTCAACGTCCGTCCGGCCGCCATCCGTGCCGCACCGACCTCCAGGATCTCGCGCAGTCGCAATGCGTCGTCGATCTCCTCGCGCGTCGGCCGATGACTGGTCGCGGGAAGTGCAGGCAACTCAGCGGCCAGGAAGGTACCGCCGTACCGGCCCCGCTTGGACACCAGGTAACCGGCATCGGCCAGCGATTTGATCGCCTCCCGGACCGTGTCACGGCTGACGCCCAGGCGGGCAGCCAGCTCACGCTCGGGGGGCAACGACTCACCTGGGCCCAACACTCCCAGGCGAATGGTCTCCAACAACCGGCCGACGGTGTCCTCGAAGGCATTGCCGAGCCGAACGGGACGCAACAGTGCACCCGCGGTCGGCTGCTGAGGATCGGGTTCGGCTGTCATGGCGCGCTACCAGCGTGTCACAGGGGCGTGACGTAGGCGGAACTGATGCCGCCGTCGACGAGGAAGGTCGAACCCGTGATGAACGACGCGTCGTCACTGGCCAGGAAAGCGACAGCCGCCGCAAGTTCTTCGGGCTGCGCGAACCGTCCCAACGGGATGTGTACGAGCCGACGTGCGGCCCGCTCGGGATCCTTCGCGAACAACTCCTGCAGCAACGGGGTGTTCACCGGGCCGGGACACAGGGCGTTGACCCGGATTCCCTGCCGCGCGTACTGCACCCCCAGTTCGCGTGACATCGCCAGCACGCCGCCCTTGGATGCGGTGTAGGAGATCTGGGAGGTGGCCGAACCCATCACCGCCACGAACGACGCGGTGTTGATGATGGAACCCTTGCCCGCGGGCACCATGTGGCGCAGCGCCGCCCGGCAGGACAGATAGACCGACTTCAAGTTGACGTCCTGCACCCGTTGCCAGGCCGGCAGCTCGGTGGTCTCGATCAGGTCATCTTCGGGCGGCGAGATCCCGGCGTTGTTGAACGCGATGTCGACGGTGCCGAATGTGCTTGCCGCAGTGTCGAAGAGATGGTCGACGGCATCCTGGTCGGACACGTCGACACCGACGAACAGCCCGTCGAGTTCCTCGGCTGCGGCCTCGCCCGCGGCGGGGTCGACATCTCCCACCACGATCGTGGCGCCCTCGGCTCGCAGCCGCCGCCCGGTGGCCAGGCCGATGCCGCCGGCGCCGCCGGTGATGACGGCGACTTTGCCGGCCAGACGTTGGGTCAGATCCATCTAAAAGGACTCCTCTGCTCGATCTTCTACGGCGATGAAGACGTTTTTCATTTCGGTGAAAGACAGTGGCGCATCGGGTCCCAACTCGCGTCCAAGGCCGGACTGCTTGAAACCACCGAACGGAGTGTTGTACCGCACCGAGGAGTGTGAGTTGACACTGAGGTTGCCCGCTTCCACCGCCCGGGACACCCGCATGGCGCGCGAGAGGTTGTCGGTCCAGATCGAGCCCGACAAACCGTAGGGAGTGTCGTTGGCCAACGAGATGGCATCGGCCTCGTCATCGAACGGCAGCACGGTCACCACCGGCCCGAAGATCTCGTCGGTCACGGTGCGGTCGGTGCGCTGCGGGGTCAACACCGTTGGCGGGAACCAGAACCCGGGTCCGTCCGGTGCGGTCCCCCGGAACGCCACCGGGGCACCGTCGGGTACGTAGGACGACACCGACTCCCAGTGCGGACGCGATACCAACGGCCCCATCTCGGTGTCGCGCACCGTGGGATCTCCGACGGCGACGCCCTTGACCGCCGGTTCGAGCAGCTCCATGAATCGGTCGTAGACATTGCGCTGCACCAGTATCCGGCTACGTGCGCAGCAGTCCTGCCCGGCGTTGTCGAACACCCCGTACGGGGCGGTGGCCGCGGCCTTCTCAAGATCGCAGTCGTCGAACACGATGTTCGCGCTCTTGCCACCCAGCTCCAGGGTCACCCGCTTGACCTGAGCCGCCGCCCCGGCCATCACCCGCATCCCCACCTCGGTGGACCCGGTGAACACCACCTTGCGGACACCGGGGTGGGTGACGAACCGTTCCCCCACCACCGAACCCCTGCCCGGCAACACCTGGAAGAGCCCAGCCGGCAAACCTGATTCGACGGCAAGCTCACCGAGCCGGATCGTGGTCAGCGGGGTCCACTCGGCGGGCTTGAGCACCACGGCGTTGCCGGCGGCCAGTGCCGGGGCGAAGCCCCACGCGGCGATGGTCATCGGGAAGTTCCACGGCGTGATGATCCCGACGACACCGAGCGGTTCGTTGAACGTGACATCCAAGCCACCGGCCACCGGGATCTGCTTGCCGCTCAACCGTTCCGGGGTGGCGGAATAGAACTGCAGGACATCCCGGACGTGCCCGGCCTCCCACTCGGCCTGCCCGATCGGGTGCCCGGAATTGGCCACCTCGAGGGCGGCCAGTTCATCGATGTGGGTGTCGACGACAGCGGCGAAGGCACGTAGCGCCGCGGCCCGCTCGGCCGGCGCCAGCCGGGCCCACGCCCGTTGCGCCGCGGCGGCCCGCGCCACCGCGTCGTCGACGGCATCCACGTCCAGGAGGTCGACCGTAGTCAGCACCTCTTCCGTGGCCGGGTTGACGACCTGGCTGGAAGTCATGAAACCCTCTCTGTCGCGTAGGTTCTGGCCGCCTCGACCACCGCGGCGAACAGCCGTAGGTCGTCGAGGGTTTCTTCAGGGTGCCATTGCACGCCCAGCACAAACACATCGCCGGGCAGTGCGGGGTCACGTTCTACCGCCTCGATCACGCCATCGGCGTCCCGGGCGCTCACCACCAGTCCTTCGCCGAGCCGGTCGATCGCCTGGTGGTGATAGCACTGCGCGTCGGATGTCTCACCGACCAGATCTGCCAGTCTGGTGTCGGGCACTGTGCGCACCGCCGACGTGCCGAACACCGCGTTGCCCCTCTGGTGGTGGGTGTGCCCGATCACCTCGGGCAGATGCTGGTGCAGGGTGCCGCCCAGCGCAGCGTTGAGCACCTGCGCCCCTCGGCACACGCCGAGCACCGGAATATCGCGTCGCAGGGCGGCTTCCAGCAGAGCGAACTCCCAGGCGTCGCGCTCGGTGGCCGGCTCATTGGTGGCCGGATGGGGCTGCTGCCCATAGCGTGCCGGATCCACGTCCGGGCCGCCCGTGATGACCAGACCGTCGACGCGGTCGAGCACCCGATCGGCAATATCGCGGTCGACCGGCTGCGGCGGCAGCAGCAGTGCGATGCCGCCGGCACGGGTGACACCGTCGAAGTAGACCTGCGGCAGGAAACTCGCCCGCACGTCCCAGACTCCCGTCTGCGCCTGCTGCAGATAGGTCGTCATGCCGATCACCGGCCGCGCGCTCGCACCGCGCATCTCAGAGCCGCTCAAAACCGCGCACCCTTTCCCAGTCGGTCACCGCGGAATTGAATGCCGCCAGTTCGACCCGCGCGTTGTTCAGATAGTGCTCGACGACGTCGTCCCCGAAGGCCGTGCGCGCCACCTCGGACTTCTCGAACAGCTCGGCCGCCTCGGCCAAGGTGGTCGGTAGCCTTTGCGCCTCACTGGCATAGGCATTGCCCGGCAGCGCGGCGGGCAGTTCCAGTCCGTGATCGATGCCGTACAGACCTCCGGCGATCAGCGCCGAAACCGCCAGATACTGGTTGACGTCACCGCCGGGCGCCCGGCATTCGACCCGCATACCGGCCCCGTGGCCGACCACCCGCAACGCGCAGGTGCGGTTGTCCATGCCCCAGGCAATGGCGGTCGGCGCAAAGCTGCCGTCGGCGAATCGCTTGTAGGAGTTGATATTCGGTGCGTAGAACAAGGTGAGCTCGCGCAGTGTGGCCAGTTGACCGGCGATGAAACTGCCGAACATCGACGACATCCCGTGCGGCCCGGCCTCGTCGGCGAATACGGGTGACCCGTCGTCGCCGCGTAGCGAGATGTGGATATGGCAGCTGTTGCCTTCGCGTTCATCGAATTTCGCCATGAACGTCAGGGCCTTGCCGTGCTGGTCGGCGATCTCCTTGGCGCCGTTCTTGTAGATGGTGTGGTTGTCGCAGGTGTTGCGGGCATGGTCGTAGCGGAAGGCGATCTCCTGCTGACCGAGGTTGCACTCCCCCTTGACACCCTCGCAGTACAGCCCGGCGCCCTCCATGCCGCGGCGGATGTCATGCAGCAGCGGTTCCATCCGGGTGGAGGCCATCATCGCGTAGTCGACGTTGTAGTCGCTGGCCGGCGTGAGGTCGCGGTAACCCGCAGCCCAAGCCTCGCGGAAGGTGTTGTCGAACACCATGAATTCGAGTTCGGTGCCGACATAGGGCACCAGCTTCCGCTCGGCCAGACGGTCGATCTGCCGGTTGAGGATGCTGCGCGGCGCCTGCTCGACGGGCCGACCGTCGGGCCACGACAGATCCGCCATCACCAGCGCGGTGCCGGGTAGCCACGGGACCACCCGCAGTGTGTTGAAGTCCGCGGTCATCACCATGTCGCCGTACCCGGTGTCCCAGCTCGACATCGAGTAGCCATCGACGGTGTTCATGTCGACATCGACCGCGAGCAGATAGTTGCAACACTCGGCGCCGTGCGCGGCGACCTCTTCGACGAACAACCGCCCGGAAACCCGCTTGCCCGTCAGCCGGCCCTGCATATCGCAGAAGGCGACGATCACGGTGTCGATCTCACCCGCCGCCACCATTTGCTCCAGGTCGGCCCGTGCCAGCATGCCGGGGTTCTGGCTCATTGCGCACCCTCCTGCCCGTGTGGGATTCGCCGACCAACCGACCGTCCAGCCGACCATTGCGTCGCCGATGACGTGATGATCGTGCACCGAATTAGCATGATTGTCATCCTAAAAGGTAGGACAACAGACCAATAACGTTCTATTGTCCGTGTGCAGCGCAGGGTTCATCCGCTCAACCCGCCCGCATCACGAGGAGCCGCCATGCCCGAGGGGCACGAAGAACTCGCCGAACACCTCACCGACGACGAACAACATCTTGCCAAGCTCGGTTACGTTCAGGAACTGCAGCGGTCCTGGTCCGGCTTCTCCAACTTCGCCATCTCGTTCTCGATC
Organism: Mycobacterium sp. IDUB_9; assembly: GCF_055419505.1. Classification (NCBI taxonomy): domain Bacteria; kingdom Bacillati; phylum Actinomycetota; class Actinomycetes; order Mycobacteriales; family Mycobacteriaceae; genus Mycobacterium; species Mycobacterium sp. IDUB_9. The sequence continues at coordinate 589,798 of NZ_JBVAXU010000003.1, forward strand.
ATCTCGATCCTGGCGGGTTGCTTCACCTCATTCGGGCTCGGCTGGAACAACGGGGGCCCGGCCGCCATCGCCTGGGGGTGGCCGATCGTCTCGATCTTCATCCTGATCATCGGGTTCTGTCTGGCCGAACTCGTCTCCGCCTATCCGACCTCGGGCGGGATCTATTGGTGGGCATCCAAACTCGGCGGCTCCAAGGCCGGCTTCTACACCGGCTGGCTCAACCTCATCGGCCTGATCGCAATCCTGGCGTCGGTGTCCTACGGCAGCGCGACGTTCCTGGACCTCACCTTGGGCACGTTCAGTGAATCCTGGCTGGCGAATTACAGCCTGACCCGGGTATTCATCATGTTTCTGATCATCCTGGCGCTTTCGGCGGTGATCAACATCTTCTCGTCACACCTGCTGGCTGTCATCAACAACATCTCGGTGTGGTGGCATGTCGCCGGCGCCACCGCGGTGGTCGCCATCCTGTGGCTGCTCCCCGACCAACACGCCAGTGCCTCCGAGGTTTTCGCCAAGACCATCAACAATTCCGGCATCTTCTCGGGTTCGACTTCCGGTTGGGGCTTCCTGCTGTTCGTGCTCCCGATCTCGGCGATCCTGACCCAGTACACGATCACCGGATATGACGCGTCGGCGCACCTGTCCGAGGAGACCAAGAGCGCCGCCAATGCCGCCGCGAAGGGAATCTGGCAGTCCATCTTCTACTCGGCGATCGGCGGCTGGATCCTGTTGCTGTCATTCCTGTTCGCGGTGCAGAACTCTGACGAGGTGTCGGCCAACGGCGGAGCCGTCGCGACAATCTTCACCCAGGCGCTGACATCGAAATGGGCCGGCGTGGTGCTGCTGATCGCCACCGCGGGTCAGCTGTTCTGCACCACCGCCTGCCAGACCAGCGCATCGAGAATGCTGTTCGCATTCAGCCGGGACCGCGCAGTCCCCGGGCACCAACTGTGGTCGAAGGTCAACGCGACGCGCGTTCCGGCCAACGCCGTGATGATCACCGCGGTGATCGCGGCGATCATCACACTGCCTGCCATCGTGCCGGTGAAAATTCCGGTCAACGGCGTCGAGGTGCCTTCACCGGTGGCGTTCTACGCAGTGGTCTCGATCGGTGTGGTCGGGCTCTACCTGTGCTTCGCGGTACCGATCTACTACCGGTGGAAGGCCGGCGACTCGTTCGAGCAGGGCCGATGGAACCTCGGGAACAAGTACAAGTGGATGGCCCCGGTGGCGATCGTCGAAATCATCGTCACCTCGGTCATCGCCATGTTCCCCACCTCGCTCGGCGGCATGCCGTGGGATCCGAGTTTCCAGTGGAAGTTCGTGAACTACACCCCGCTACTCGTGGGCAGCGTGCTGATACTGCTCTTCATCTACTGGCATGCGTCGGTGAAGCACTGGTTCACCGGCCCGATCAAACAGGTGGACGCCCCGACCGCTGACCTGCCCGGCTGATCACCCCAGCAGTTCACGGATGTCGGAGGCGGAGATGGTCGAGCCGAACAGATCCCCGTCATCGACCACCGCGGCGAACAGGGCCCGCTTGCGGTCCTGCAACGCAACCACCTTCTCCTCGATGGTGTTCTCCGCGACCAGGCGGTAGACGCTGACCGGCCGGGCCTGCCCGATGCGGTGGGCCCGGTCGACAGCCTGTGCCTCGGCCGCCGGGCTCCACCACGGGTCACAGAGGAAGCAGTAGTCGGCAGCGGTCAGGTTGAGCCCGAATCCGCCCGCCTTCAGGCTGATCAGAAATACTTGCTTGGCACCGGCACCGAATTCCTCGATGGCTCTGGCCCTTCCGTCGGAGTCGACGGAACCGTCGAGGTAGCTGTAGGCGATGCCTGCGGAATCCAGATGTGCCCGGACGATGGCGAGGAACCCGGTGAACTGGCTGAACACCAGCGCACTGTGCCCCTCGGCTACCAGCTGATCGAGTTGTTCGACCAGGAAGTCGATCTTGGCCGACCCCACCGAGCGCGCGGAGTCGTCGACCAATCCCGGATGCAGGCTCAGCTGACGCAGCAGGGTCAGTGAACGGAAAATCTGGAACCGGTTCTTCTCCCAGTCCCCCAGCAGTCCCAACACCTTCTGGCGTTCCCGGGCCAGCCGCGTGTCGTAGATCTTGCGATGCTTCACGCTCAGGCCGATGGTCAGCACCTGCTCGGTCTTCGGGGGCAGCTCGGCGAGCACCTGGCTTTTCGTCCGGCGCAGCAGCACCGGCTTGATCCGCCTGCGCAACACCGGTAGCAAATCGTCGGCAGTTCCCGATTCGATCGGCTTACGGAAATATGTCTCGAACACTTTCGGTGACGGGAACAGCCCGGGCACCGTGATCGACAGCAGCGACCACAACTCCATCAGGTTGTTCTCCATCGGCGTGCCGGTGATGGCCAACTTGAACGGCACGTCGAGCAGCCGGGCCGCCTGATGGGTCTTGCTGTGATGGTTCTTGACGAACTGGGCTTCATCGAGAATCATTCCGGCCCAAGGGATTTGCGAATAGGCGGCAACGTCCATACGCAGCAGCGTGTAGGAGGTGACCACGATGTCCGCCGCGGCCACCTGTTCGGCCAACCCCACCGACGCCCGCGCAGCGGTGGAGGTCACCACCGCCGCGTTCAGGCCGGGAGTGAACTTGCGGCATTCGACCACCCAGTTGCGGGCGACGCTGGTGGGCGCCACCACCAGAAACTTCCCGGCTCCACCGCTGACGGCACGCGCGATGAGCGCCAGGGTCTGCACGGTCTTCCCCAGGCCCATGTCGTCAGCGAGGACTCCGCCGATTCCGTTGTCCCACAGGAAGGAAAGCCAGTCCAGCCCGTCACGCTGGTAGTCACGCAGTTCGGCATCAAGGCCCGCCGGCGGTTCGACCGGCACGGGCGGGCGGGCGGCGGCCAAACGCGCCAGATTGGCCCGCCACCGGGCCAGCTGCTCGTCGACGACACCGAGTTCGAGCAGTTCGTCCCACAACGTGATGTTGAGTGATGCGGCGTTGACCCGGTCCCCGTCGATCTCGCCGAGTGCGCGCGCCTCGTCGAGCAGGGCCCTCAGCCGGACCACCTCAGGCGTGTCCAGCCGGAAGTAGATACCCGAAGGCAGCAACATATGCGTTGCGCCGGCGGCCAATTCGCGGATTACCTCGGCCAGAGCCACCGTCTCACCGTCCACGCTCACCGTGACGTTCAGGCTGAACCAGTCACCGGGCAGTGAGGTATCCCCGGAAAAGGACAGGACCGGGTCGGCACCGGCAGCACGGTACCGGCCATCGGCGTCGACGATCAGATCTGCGAAACAGCTCAACTGAGGCAGGGTCTCGTCACACAGCACCGCGGCCTCGACCGCGGTGAGATTCACCCCGCACAGCAGCGTGCGCTGGGACGCCACCGCGACCGCGTCGAGGGAGCTCACGGTATTCACGATGGCCCGTAACTCGTGGACGGCGTCGGTGTCGAGCGTCGTGGAGATGCGACGGTTGACATGCTGCGCTGCTTGACGTTTCCAGTCCTGCGCGGCCGCTGCGACCGCCTGCAGCGCGGGCATCACCCGCTGCCAGAGCTCCTCCTCGGCGGCGGGGTCGCGGTACCCGATCAGGCCGGCCGAGGACACCGGGTCGAAGTCGTGATGCTGATCGTTGACCTCATACCGCGTGCTCCAGAAGACCCGTGCTCCGCCGTCGACGACATTGACGGTCAATGCCGGCAGCGGGCCGGTGATGGTCGGCGGGACGAAGAGCCCGTCGGCGACGTCCATGTCGACGCTGCCGGCCAGCCGCGGCAGGATGTCCACCGCGAGTTCGCGCGCCATGTCGGCTGGGATGTGCACCTGCTCGTGATGCCCCAGTAGTTCGGCCATGGTGCGCCCGGGCACCGGATCGAAGGCGCCCAGCCGTAGCACCGAATCGACGACCTGGAACATCCCGTGGGGCGCCGGCATCCCGATCAGCCCGACGCCGTCGGGATCGCGTCCCTGACCGTCGACGATCAGGGACACCGACATCACGGCACCGCCTCCCCCCTCGGCGGCGAAGTCGAGCCGGAGATGGACGTTCTTGGTCAACTCGACCGCACGAATGTCCGATGCCGGGTCGGCCAGGATGGTGACGCCGGCATCCAGCACCTCGGCGAGCCGCGGCCACAACGTGGCGGGCATCCCGTTGAGCATCATCCCGTCGCCGCTGTGCTGCGGTGAGGAATACCGAACCATCTCCGACACCAGCGCCCGCACCGCCCGGTACTGGTCGTGATCGAACTCGCCGGCGTCGGGATAGTCCGCGAGGCGGCGCCACGTCAATGCCCGGCTGATCCAGGTGCCCCGTTTACCGAGGGTGAGGGGGCGCAGCATCAGCAATGTCCCCGGGCGGTAGCGAGTGGGCGCGCCGATGGAGAATTCCAGCGCGATCGGTTTGCCGCCCTCTGCGGGAAGGGCGACCTCGTCGAGCACCTTGTCGAGCAGGTAACGCCAGCGCTCCGCCGGGGGATGCGCTGAGTCCGAAGGTGCAGCCGTCAGCACCAGAGCGACGGCATGTTTGCAGAACGACCCCACGGGGCATGAACACAAGGCCCACTCGACGACAGCGCGGCTGCCCGGCGACAGGCCGACCTCAAGGACGTAGAGCTGACCATGCGAACCCACACACCGTCCGCGCAGCACCCGGTCGTCGTCATCGAACTCGATGTCGCGGACGCGCCCCTCGGCGGCATAGCGTTCACCACGCACCGTGGACTGTGCGCCGAAATCGCGAATCAGCTCGTCACGGGCTATGCCGAAGCCGAATCCAGGCCTCATGTGAGGAGGATAGAGCCAGCCCCCGACATGTCCTGGCCACACCCCCGACACACCACGGGTGGCGCGCCGCCGACAGATCCTGTGTAGGGTCGAACTGATGTGTGGAGCCGCCGGGGAGGTGCGTCTCGATGGCCGGACACCGGATATTTCAGCGGTGTCGGCCATGGCAGACGCGATGGCGCCCAGGGGTCCGGACGCGGCCGGTGTGTGGTCGCAAGGCCGGGTCGCGCTGGGTCACCGCCGCCTGAAAATCATTGACCTGACCGAAGCGGGCGCCCAGCCCATGGTCGATCCCGAATTGGGGTTGACCGTTTGCTGGAACGGCTGCATCTACAACTACCAGGAGCTGCGCCGGGAACTGTCCGGGCACGGCTACCGCTTCTTCTCGCACAGTGACACCGAGGTGTTGCTCAAGGCCTATCACCACTGGGGTGACCGGTTCGTCGAACATCTGATGGGCATGTTCGCGTTCGCCATCGTCGAACGTGACACCGGCCGGGTGCTGCTGGGCCGCGACCGGCTGGGCATCAAGCCGCTGTACCTCACCGAGGACGCCCACCGGATCCGGTTCGCCTCGTCGCTACCGGCGCTGCTGGCCGGCGGCGGTGTCGACACCAGGATCGACCCGGTCGCACTGCACCACTACCTCACCTTCCATTCGGTGGTGCCGCCTCCGTTGACGATCCTGCAGGGCATCAAGAAGGTGCCGCCCGCTTCCGTGGTCGCGATCGAACCCGACGGCACCCGGCATTCGACTGTCTACTGGTCACCGGACTTCACCCGGCACTCCGACCGGGCCGACTGGTCGGACAAAGACTGGGAGGACGCCGTACTGGAGTCACTGCGGCGCGCTGTCGAGCGTCGCCTCGTGGCCGACGTGCCGGTGGGGTGCCTGCTGTCGGGCGGGGTCGATTCCAGCCTCATCGTCGGCCTGCTCGCCGAGGCCGGCCAGCACGGGCTGTCCACGTTCTCGATCGGCTTCGAGTCGGTGGGCGGGGTTGCCGGTGACGAGTTCCAGTACTCCGACATCATCGCCGAGCACTTCGAAACCGATCACCACCAGATCCGGATCGGGACCGACCGCATGCTGCCCGCCCTCGACGGTGCGATCGGCGCGATGAGCGAGCCGATGGTCAGCCATGACTGTGTGGCCTTCTACCTGCTCAGCCAGGAAGTGTCCAAGCACGTCAAGGTGGTGCAGTCCGGACAGGGCGCCGACGAGGTGTTCGCCGGTTATCACTGGTATCCGCCGATGGCCGAGCCGGGCGCGGCAAGCCTGGACGGTTCGGTGGCCAGCTACCGGAGCGCGTTCTTCGACCGTGACACCACCGCGGTGAGCGCCCTGATCAGCGACGCATACCGGGCCGAGGGAGATCCCAGCGGGGTGTTCGTCTCCGATCACTTCGCCGCGGCGGGCGCCCAGACCGGTGTGGACCGGGCACTGCGCCTGGACACCACGGTGATGCTGGTCGACGATCCGGTGAAGCGGGTCGACAACATGACCATGGCGTGGGGGCTCGAGGGCCGGGTGCCGTTCCTCGATCACGAACTCGTCGAGCTGGCCGCCACGTGTCCGCCCGGCCTCAAGACCGCGTACGGGGGCAAGGGTGTGCTCAAACAGGCTGCCCGCCGGGTGATCCCGGCAGCAGTGATCGACCGGCCCAAGGGGTACTTCCCGGTCCCGGCGCTCACCCACCTTGAGGGGCCGTACCTGGATCTCGTTCGCGACGCGCTGTATGCGCCAGAGGCCAAGGAGCGCGGTCTATTCCGCCCCGAGTCCGTCGACCGGCTGCTGGCCGATCCGAACGGCAAGCTGACCCCGCTGCGCGGCAACGAGTTGTGGCAGATCGCGCTGCTCGAGTTGTGGCTGCAACGCCACGGAGTGACGGGGGCCGCGGCATGACCGCCACCGACCATGACGCGTCGGCCTCGGCACTGGAGCCCGACCACACCGAGGCGATCACGCTCGGGTTGCACGATGCCTCACCTCAGCACCTGGTCGATGCCATGGCCGACGACGTGGTTCTCGAATTGGGCTGGGGCCGGCTGATTTTCGGGCAGACCTTCGCCGACCCTGAGCAACTCGCCGAGGTGCTACAGCAGGAAGGTCCGGGCCGCCGCGACATCTGCATCTACGCCCGCGAATCGCATGTCCTGATCGCCCGCTCCCCCGCGGAGCTGTTCATCGACCCCAGTCACACTTACCGGCTGCGGTTCACCGATGAGCTCACCGCCGCCGACCCCGTCGGGTTCACCGTGCGCACCCTGCAGACACCGAGCGACGCCGACGCGATGAATCGGGTGTATGTGCGGTGCGGGATGGTGTCCGCACCCGTGGACGTCATCTGGCACAACCACACCCTCACCCCGGCCGTGGTCTATCTGGTCGCGGTGCGTGACGACGACGGCAGCGTGGTGGGCACCGTCACCGGTGTCGACCACAAGCGCTTGTTCGCCGACCCCGAGGACGGGTCGAGCCTGTGGAGCCTGGCGGTCGACCCAGCGGCCGGACTGCCCGGCGTCGGCGACGCGCTGACCCGGACGCTGGCCGGGATCTTCCGTGAGCGGGGCCGGGCATACCTGGATCTGTCTGTGGCCCATGATAATTCCGCCGCCATCGCGCTGTACGAGAAGCTGGGTTTCCATCGGGTCCCGGTACTGGCCGTCAAACGCAAGAACGCGATCAACGAGCCGTTGTTCACCCATCCTCCGGAGACCGTCGACGATCTGAATCCGTATGCCCGCATCATCGCCGACGAGGCGATGCGTCGCGGTATCCGGGTCGAGGTGCTCGACGCGGGCGCCGGCGAGATGCGGCTGTCGCACGGTGGCCGCAGCGTCATCACGCGAGAGTCACTCTCGGAGTTCACTTCTGCGGTGGCCATGGCCCGCTGCGACGACAAGCGGCAGACCAGACGGATCGTCTCCGACGCCGGCATCTCGGTCCCCAAGGGCCGGCTGGCCACCTTCGACGGTGAGGATCACGAGTTTCTGGCCGAGGTCGGCGATGTGGTGGTCAAGCCCACCCGCGGCGAGCAGGGCAAGGGCATCACCGTGGGGGTGGACGGCAGCGACGAGTTGGACGCGGCGCTGCACCGGGCCCGCGAGCAGTATCCAGAGGTGCTGATCGAGCAGCGCGCCGCCGGCGACGATCTTCGCCTGGTGGTGATCGACGGCAAGGTGGTGGCTTCGGCGATCCGCAAGCCCGCCGAGGTGGTCGGTACCGGAAAACACACGGTGCGTGAGCTCATCGAGACGCAGTCCCGGCGCCGGGCTGCTGCCACCGGCGGGGAATCGCGCATCCCGATGGACGACGTCACCATGGGAACAGTTGCCGACGCCGGCTGGTCATTCGACGATGTGCTGCCCGAGGGCGAGCGTCTGCGGGTGCGGCGGACGGCCAATCTCCATCAGGGCGGGACAATTCACGACGTCACCGCGGAGGTGAACCCCGAACTGTGCCGGGTCGCCGTGACCGCGGCCGAGGCGATCGGCATTCCGGTGACCGGGATCGACCTGCTGGTGCCCGATGTGACGGGCCGCGATTACGTCTTCATCGAGGCCAACGAACGCCCCGGGCTGGCGAACCATGAGCCACAACCCACCGCAGCGGCGTTTGTGGATTTCCTGTTTCCGCAGCAGCCGGGGTTGCCGCAAGCCTGGACGCCTTCGGAGGCGGCTGACTGAGCGCCCGCGCGAAGGCAGGCCGCCGACCCTAGAACACCGTGGCGGCTGACTGAGCGCCCGCGCGAAGGCAGGCCGCCGACCCTAGAACACCGTGGCGGCTGACTGAGCGCCCGCGCGAAGCAGGC
>NZ_JBVAXU010000003.1:598487-754371 GCF_055419505.1 Mycobacterium sp. IDUB_9
AGAAGGCAGGCCGCCGACCCTAGAACACCGTGGCGGCTGACTGAGCGCTTGCGCGAAGGCAGGCCGCCGACCCTAGAACACCGTGGCGGCTGACTGAGCGCCCGTCACCAGCTACTGGTGCGGAGCACGATCTCGGCAGCCAGCTGCGCGGTCGAATCGCCGGCGTTGCGGCGGCCCGCAATCTCAACCAGCCGGAAGTCGCCGTACACATAGCGCTGGCTGGCCTTGGCCACCGCGCGAGCCGCGGGAGTGCTGACCAGCACGGTGGTGTTCATCTCCACCGGCGGGCATTCGTCGTCGCGGATGACGCCGGTGGCGTCGGCGACACGAGGGTGACCGCGATCCACCACCACCAGGCCGATGAACTTGTCCAACCGCGTCGCGGCCAATTCCCAGGCGAGTTCTCCCCCGAGTCGGTCGCCGACCAGGAGCGCCCATTTGATGTCCAAGGAATCGAGGATGCCCACCACCGACTTGGCGGTCAGGCGAGGGTCGGGGCCGATGATCACAGTGCGCAGTGACGCGGTGTGCAGGCGCCGGCAGATCGGCTCGTAGGCAGCGGGGCCGTGATGGCCGGCGCTCAGCACCACCACGGTGGAACCCTTCTCGGGTCCCGAGACGTCGACGGGTGTGGTGTATCCGTCGATCGTCGCGACGGTCGTAAGCATTCGGACAAACTACCGTCCAGTAGCGGCGAGCGGGCCGGAATCACCATTGTCTTGACGCCTGCGTCAGCGGGTGGCCAGACGGTCGGCCTGGTGGCTGAAAACGTCCAGAAACGTCTGGGGCAATACACCTTTGGCGACAATCGACGGATCCGGGGTAGGGAACGCAATGCCCAAAACCGCCCAGTTGCCGACATTTTCGAAAGCGAAGAAGATGCTCTGCTCACTCGCTCCCAGCCGCATGGTCTGCTGATATGCCAGCGCCGAAGCGTGCGGTGCGGCCAGCTTGGTGGTGGTCATCGGAATGCCGCTCTCCGACGGATCGAAGTAGGTGGAGAACTCTGCGCATCGCTGCGCGGTGGCGGCCAGCCGGTCCAACGGCAGCGGTGAGGTCAGCACGGTCAGCACGATGCGCGCTCCGTCGTAGGCCGCGATGAGCTGCGCAGCACTGCCCGGGCCCCGCTCGGCGGATTCGGCGATCACCCGGGTGAGCCCGTCACTGCATCCCTCCGGGGTGGACAACATCGGTGGCGGTCCACCCGAGCCCCCCGGACCGGCGCCGTCATCGGTGACCCGATCGACCTGCACGCCGGGCGGGAAGTCGGCGCGTGTCAGCAACACCTTCTCCAGCGTGGCGCCGGGCCAGGTGGGCGATCCGTCGACCACGGGCGCACAGCCGGCCACCATCGCCAGGGCGGCCAGCCCGACTGAAGTTGCCACCCATCGGTGGCACCGAATCATCTGCCCAGGTTACCGAGGTGGACCGAGGAGCGCAGTGCTCATGGTGGGCCGTGGCGGAGCCCCGTGCCGCACCAGGTCCATCACGGCCTCGGTGTCGAGATGGGCGGCTAGCAGGTCGGCCATCAGGTCCAGCTGCGCATCGCGCCGACCCCGTACGTCGATGTCGTCAGCAACCACGAACCCGGTGCGGCCGGCACTATGGGCGATCTCGGTGAGCCAGGCGCGGCGCAAATGATCGTTGTCGAGCAGGCCGTGCCAGTGGGTGCCGTAGACCGCGCCATCGCGCAGCCCGACGCCGAGCCAGTCCTCTGCGGCTGCGCGGGTCACCTGCCCATGATGAATCTCATAGCCCCACAAGGGTTTTTCCCAGTGCCGCAGGGTCTTCTCGGGCGCGAACTCGATGTCGGCGTCGAGTAGTCCCAACCCCTCGACGGACACGGCTCCGGCTGCGCCGGCCTCGACGGCGTCGTCGATGCGACCGCACAGCATCTGGAACCCGCCACACACCCCGAGCACGGGCCGTCCCTGCGCGGCGTGCGCCAGGATGGCTTCCGCCAGGCCGCGTTGCCGCAACCAGGCCAGGTCGCTGACGGTGGCCTTGCTGCCGGGGATCACCACGAGGTCGGCCCCGGTGAGTTCGGCGGCATCGGCGACCCAGCGCACCACGACGCCCGGTTCGCAGGCCAGGGCCTCGATATCGGTGGAGTTGGAGATGCGGGGCAGCCTGATCGCGGCGACGGTGAGTGTCTGCGCCCCACGGGGTGGTTGGGGTGTGCCCACCATGCCGCCGGGCCGGACCGACAACGAATCCTCGGTGTCGAGCCAGATTCCGTCATCGAACGGGATCACGCCGTAGGTCGGGCGACCGGTCAGCTCGCGCAGCTGATGCAGGCCAGGTTCGAGTAGGGCCGGGTCACCGCGGAACTTGTTGACGACGAATCCCGCGATGAGCGCTTGGTCCTCGGGTTCCAGGACGGCCACCGTGCCGTGCAGGTGGGCCAGCAGACCGCCGCGGTCGATGTCGCCCACCACGATGACCGGCAGGTCCGCCGCGCGGGCGAGCCCCATGTTGGCCAAGTCGGTGGCGCGCAGGTTGATCTCGGCCGGTGAGCCGGCCCCTTCACAGATCACCACGTCGAATTCGGATCTCAGTGAGGCCAATTCGTCAGCGACGACCGCGCCGAGCCGGTCCCGGTGGGTGAAGTAGTCGCCTGCGGCCACGGTTCCGGCCACCTGGCCGCGGATCACCAGCTGCGACGTACGGTCCCCGCCGGGCTTGAGCAGGATGGGGTTGAACCGGGTACTGGGTGCCAGCCCCGCAGCCCTGGCCTGCATAGCCTGAGCGCGGCCGATCTCGCCGCCGTCGACGGTGACCGCCGAGTTGTTCGACATGTTCTGTGCTTTGAACGGCGCCACCGACAGACCTTTGCGGGCCAACAGCCGGCACAGCCCCGCCACGACCATCGACTTGCCGGCATCGGAGGTGGTGCCGGCGACCAGGAGCGCGCCGCTCATCTTCCCTGCGCGAGCAGACACAAAACTGCCCTATTTCCGCCCGAATGGGGCGGTTTTATTGGGGGCCCCTCCCGCTTGCGGGGGACTGCTCGCGGAGAGAGTGTCACGGCAGGGTGAGGATCTCGGCACCGTCCTCGGTGACCACCAGAGTGTGCTCGAACTGAGCGGTCCACTTGCCGTCCTTGGTCACCACAGTCCAGTCGTCGTCCCAGATCTCGTAGTCCAACGACCCGAGGTTGATCATCGGTTCGATGGTGAAGGTCATGCCCGGTTCCAGCACGGTCTCGACGGCGGGCTGATCGTAGTGCAGCACCACCAGGCCGTTGTGGAAGGTCGTGCCGATGCCGTGGCCGGTGAAATCGCGAACAACGTTGTAGCCGAACCGGTTTGCGTAGGCCTCGATCACCCGGCCGACGATTGACAGGGCACGCCCGGGCTTGACCGCCTTGATGGCGCGCATGGTCGCCTCGTGGGTGCGCTCGACGAGCAGCCGGTGTTCCTCGGAGACGTCGCCGGCCAGGAAGGTGGCATTGGTATCGCCGTGTACGCCGTCGATATAGGCGGTCACGTCGATGTTGACGATGTCACCGTCCTCGATCACGGTCGAGTCCGGGATGCCGTGGCAGATCACCTCATTCAGCGACGTGCAGCAGGATTTGGGAAATGCCTTGTAGCCCAACGTGGATGGATAGGCGCCGTGATCGACCATGTAATCGTGGGCGATGCGGTCCAGCTCATCGGTGGTGACGCCGGGCGCCACGGCCTTGCCGGCCTCGGCCAGGGCGGCAGCCGCGATCCGTCCCGCGACGCGCATCTTCTCGATCACCTCGGGTGCCTGCACCCACGGTTCGCTGCCCTCCTGCACCGTCGACTTCCACGCGTACTCGGGCCGCGGGATCGACTTGGGAACCGGCAGGGTCGGTGACTGGACGCCGGGGCGCAGGGCGGTACGAACGGGCATGTGGACAGCTTAATCGTCGGCCCACCCGCACGGTCTCCAGTGCTGTGCGGATCGGCGGCGGTGACACCGTAGGAGAGCGGTCCTCTCGGCAACCGGTAATGGTGTTACCGTACGGGGATGATTGAGGCACGGCGATGACCGAAACCGTTCATGTGCTGCAACTACTGGACTACCGCGAGGTTGAGTCGACCGCGGACCGCCTGGTGCTGGAGATGGACAACCGGCCCGACCTCGCCAATGTCCGCGGCGCCCTGCAGGGCGGGCTGGTGGCCACCCTGATCGATATCGCCGCGGGCATGCTGGCCGGCAATGCCAGCGGTGTCGGTTATGACGTGACGACCGCCGATCTCAACATCCACTTCCTGGCCCCGATCATGGGCACGGCCCGCGCGGAGGCGAAGGTGGTGCGGGCCGGCAAACGGCTGATCGTGACGTCGGTCGATGTCACCGACGTCACCCGCGATCGGCTCGCCGCTCGGGCGACCCTGACGTTCGCGGTGCTCGAGCCGCGTTGACATCAGGTCCGGCGCAGCATCAGCTTCCAGTTCCGGCGCGGCCCACGGACATCCACCGAACCGCACACCACCTTGCCGGTGAGAATGATGTGCGGGGTGCCGTCGGCGGGTGCGTCGCGGCGGTGATCGTCGGCGCTGCCCACGATCACCTCGACATCGTCGATCGACGCGCTGGCCCCTTCGGGCAGCCGGATCTCCAGGGACCCGAATTTCATATCCAGCTCGATGACCACCATCGGCCCGGCGAACCGGGCCCGGGTCAGGTCCAGCTCGACCGAACCCATCCGGCGCACCAATGCCAGCCGGGTCGGAACCGTCCATTCACCCTGGCGTTTCAGCGAACCGAGCACACCACGCAACTCGACGCGGTCGGTGGCGGTGGTGACGATCGCTCCGGGCCCGGGCAGGTCCCCCACCAACGCATCGAGGTCCGAATGCAGCCGGGCGTGCGACACCATCGCCGAACGCTCCTCGAACTCGGCGATGTCGATCAGGCCGAGTGCGACAGCGTTGTGCAGCCGTCGCAACGTGCCGTTGCGATCGGCATCGGAGATGCGCAGCTCCACGGATTGTTCATTGATCCCGGTCATGACAGGTTCAACGGTACCGCCGTTCAGGCCAGGTAGGCCGGGGGCAGGCCATCGAACATGGTCTTGCACATCCGCACCGCGTACTCCGAACTGCCGCCGCCGACGATCAACGCCGCAAACGCCATGTCCCCGCGGTAACCGGCGAACCAGGAGTGCGAACCGCCCATGAACTCGGCCTCACCGGTCTTGCCGCGCACATCGCCGAGTCCGTTGAGGTCCTTGGCCGTCCCGTTGGTCACCACCAGCCGCATCATCGGCCGCAATCCGTCGATCATCTTCGGGCTGATCGGACTACCCGCGCGGTCGACCATGGTCTGGCGACCCTCGATGAGTTGCGGCACCGGCGTCCGGCCCGCTGCGACCGTCGCGGCCGCCAGCGCCATGCCGAACGGGCTGACCAGCACCTTGCCCTGGCCGAAACCATCCTCGGTGCGCTCGGCCAGGTCGACCGTCGGTGGCACCGAACCGGTCAGCGTGCTGATCCCGTCCACTTGATAGTCGGTGCCGATGCCGTACCGGGCGGCGGCCTGGGTGAGACCGCGCGGAGGCATCCGGCTGGCCAGTTCACCGAAGGTGGTGTTGCACGAATTGGCGAATGCCCGTGACATCGGCACCGTGCCGAGATCGAATGCGTCGTAGTTGGTGACGGTCCGGTGCCCGATGTCGAGCGTGCCAGGACACCCCAAAAGAGTGTTGGGCGTTGCCATGTCACGCTCGATGGCCGCCCCCGCGGTGATCATCTTGAACGTCGAACCGGGCGGGAACTGCCCCATGGTGGCAAGCGGTCCGACGGCGTCGGCGGCCCCGTTCTGCGCGACCGCCAGGATCTCGCCGGTGGACGGCTTGATCGCGACGATCATCGCCTGCTTGCCCGTGGTGTTGACCGCGTTCTGCGCCGCGTCCTGCACAGCGCGGTCCAGGCTGATGGTGATCGACGGTGCCGGGTCGCCCGACACCTCGTTGAGCACGTCGACGTCGACGCCGTTCTGATTGACCGTGACCACCCGCCAGCCCGGCTGCCCGTCGAGCTGGTCGGCCACCGACTTCTTGACCTCGTTGACGATCGCCGGGGCGAAAGTTTCGTCGGTGGGCAACATTTCGGGCTGCGGGGTGATGACGACGCCGGGCAGCCGGCCGATGGCGGGCGCGATCCGGTCGTTATCAGCCTGCCTCAGCGTGATCAGGCTCATCGGCTGCGCAGATGCGCTGGCCTGCTCGGCGAGCCGCTGCGGATCCCCCAGGGCGGGGTCGAATCCCCGCAGCGCGTCGGCGACCGCCCGGGACGTGGGCATCAGCGCCGCACCGGCCGCTCTGGCGTCGAGTGCATAGGAGTAGATGTAGCCGGGGACCAGCACATCGGTACCACCACGCTCGTTCACCGATGCCCGTCGTGGTGCGTCGGCCCGCAACGCGAAAGTCTGGTGCTCACCCAGCCTCGGATGCAGTCCGGTGGCGCTCCAGCGCACCTGCCACTGGCCCTCGTCGCGGATCATGTTGAGCTGTCCGTCGTAGGTCCAAGTGCGGTTCTTCGGCAGGTGCCACGTGTAGCGGTAGGCGACGCTGCCGGTGTCTCCGGCGTACTTCGAACCCAGGATCTGCGCATCGAGTCCGGTGGCCTGCAAACCGTTCCACGCTTCGCCGAGGGCAGTCTTGGCATCGTCGGGCCGGTCGGCCATCACCGCGGCGGCCGCAGTGTCACCAGTGGCCAGTGCCGCGAAGAACTGTTCGGCGGCGGGCTCGGGCCCGTCGGGCCGCGGGGTGCAGGCACTGAGCGCCGTCGCCCCGAGGACCGCGATGACCGTCAGCAGGCCCGCGGTCCGTGTGACTGATGATGTTTGAGTTGCCATTGAGGCTGATGTTAGAAACGTGCGCGCCGGTTTCGTCGGAGGCGCACCGATACCGAACCGAGACTGTGGTGAGACCGACCGGTGGCCCGCTTCATACGTCCAGTGCGCTCAACAGGATTTCGAGGCCGCGCCGGAACTCCTCGTCGGGTCGCATGCCGCAGGCCTCCGCCGCGGTTTGCGACAACAACGGATATTCGCTCGTGGGCAAACTCGCCAGTGCCTGAGTGCCTGCCCCGGTCAGGCTGCCCAGCATCTCGATCTCGAGCGCTCCGAAAATGTAGGCGAGCAGCGCCCGGAACGCATGGACCCGTCGTCTGCCGTCATATCCGGCGGCGGTGAGCACGCCGAGCACCGATTCCCCCCAGCACAACGACGCCGGCGAGCGGTGCCGGTGTGTGAGTATCAGCGGTGCCACTGCGGGATGCCGTGCGGTCGCATTGCGCACACGCTCAGCGAGTTCGGCGAGCTGGTGTCGCACCGATCCGCGAGGCAACCCGGGATCGACCCCGTCGAGCACGAGGTCCACCACCATGGCTTCGAGCGCGTCGCGATCGGCGACGTACCGGTACAGCGACATGGTGCCGATGCCCAGCCGACGAGCGACCGCACGCATCGACAACCCCGCAAGACCGTCGGCGTCGACGACCTCCAGCGCGGCGGCGGCAACCTGACCTTGGGTGAGTGAACGTGGACGAGGCATGGCATTGACAGCGTACACCGTACGCTTATAGGCTCGTAGCGTAGGCGTACATCGCACGCCAACAAGGAGGAGTCATGACCGCATCCACCTCGCCCAACACACCCAAGACCATCGATCGACAGCAATTCCTCAGTGTCACAGGCGAACACATCCCGGTACCCGATCCGCGGGGTCTGGTCCACCTGCAGTTCCGGCGCTTCGCGGGTTGCCCGATCTGCAATCTGCACCTGCAGTCCTTCGTTGCCCGGCATGCGGAGATCGACGCCGCGGGTATCCGTGAGGTGGCCTTCTTCCACTCCCCCGCCGCCGAATTGGCCGAGCACACAGCGGATCTGCCGTTCGCCACGGTCGCCGATCCAGACAGAGACGTCTATCGCCAGTTCGGCGTCGAATCCAGCCCTCGCGCCCTGCTCGACCCCCGCAGCTGGCCGGCGATCATCCGGGGCGGCGCCCTGACAGTGCGCGGCCGGTTCCGCGCCCCGGCCGCCAGGCCGGCCGGTGGACGGCTCGGGCTGCCCGCAGATTTCCTGATCGCGCCGGACGGTGTGGTGCTCGCGGCCAAACACGGCACTCATGCCGACGATCAATGGTCGGTCGATGACGTGCTGGAACTAGCCGCCGCATACCGCTGACACCAGCGCGGAACGCGCTCAGTCCAGCAAGATAGTGGCGAACGTGCCGACCTGCTCGAATCCGATGCGGGCGTATGTTGCCCTGGCCACTGTGTTGTAGCTGTTGACGTAGAGGCTCGCGACGCGGCCCGAGGCCACCACGGCGGCCGCCAGCGCCGCTGTCCCGGAGGTGCCGAGGCCGTGGCCGCGCCACTCCGGATGCACCCACACCCCCTGGATCTGGCCGACCGAGGGCGACTGCGACCCCACCTCGGCCTTGAACACCACCTCGCCGCGCTCGAATCGGGCCCACGCCCGTCCCGCGGCGATCAGGCTCGCAATGCGGCGACGGTAACCACGGCCGCCGTCCCCGAGCCGCGGGTCGACACCGACCTCGCCGATGAACATGTCGATCGCCGCCACCAGGTAGGTGTCGAGCTCCTCCATACGCACCGGGCGGACCGCCGGGTCGATCATGCAATACGGCATCGAGTTCAGCGCCATCAACGGCTGTTGCTCACGGACGTCACGGGCGGTACCCCACACCGATTCCAGCCGCCGCCACATCGGCATCACCAACTCGGCGCGGCCGACCAGGGATGAGCACCGACGAGCGCTGCTCATCGCCTTGTCCGAGAACGCCTTGAGGTCCTCGGCGTCACCGCGCAACGGGATCAGATTGGGCCCGGCGTAGCACAGCGATTCGGTGACACCGCGCCGCGTCCACAGCTCCCCGCCGATCGCGCCGTGTTCGACACCGAACTCGGCGACGCGCGCGGCAACCATGCAGGACCCCACCGGGTCCTCGTCGAACACCTGCAGGCAGGGAGTGGCGTCGCGCACCACGGAAACCCGTCGCTCATCGACGAGTCGGAACAGCGGCGGTGCCGACATTGGCGATTCCCTCTGCTCAAGCCAAGGCTGGGTGACCCCGCTCACAGGGTCGCTATCAGCTTACGGTCACCACTGGCGAACCGCTGGAAGGATCGGCTCCGGCCTCACCCATTTCGGACGCCAGGCGCATGGCCTCTTCGATCAGGGTCTCGACGATCTGCGCCTCGGGCACGGTTTTGATGACCTCACCTTTGACGAAGATCTGGCCCTTGCCGTTGCCGGAGGCAACCCCGAGATCGGCCTCGCGGGCCTCGCCCGGCCCGTTGACCACGCAGCCCATCACGGCGACCCGCAGCGGGACGTCGAGCCCGTCCAGGCCTGCACTCACCGCGTTGGCCAGCGTGTAAACGTCGACCTGCGCCCGCCCACAGGACGGGCAGGACACGATCTCCAGACCACGCGGCCGCAGGTTCAGCGACTCCAGGATCTGATTGCCGACCTTGACCTCTTCGGCCGGCGGCGCCGACAGGGACACCCGGATGGTGTCGCCGATACCCTGCGACAGCAATGCGCCGAACGCCACCGCGGACTTGATGGTGCCCTGGAACGCCGGCCCGGCTTCGGTGACACCGAGATGCAGCGGGTAGTCGCACTGGGCGGCCAGCTGGCGGTATGCCTCGACCATGATCACGGGATCGTTGTGCTTGACGCTGATCTTGATATCGCCGTAGCCGTGCTCCTCGAACAGCGACGCCTCCCACAGCGCGGATTCGACCAGCGCCTCGGGGGTGGCCTTGCCGTACTTCTGCATCAACCGTGGATCCAGCGAGCCGGCATTGACGCCGATCCGGATCGGGATGCCCGCGGCACCCGCGGCCTTGGCCACCTCTTTGACCCGGCCGTCGAACTCTTTGATGTTGCCGGGGTTGACGCGGACCGCTGCACAGCCGGCGTCGATCGCGGCGAAGATGTACTTGGGCTGGAAGTGGATGTCGGCGATCACCGGTATCTGGCTGTGGCGGGCGATCTCGGCGAGCGCATCGGCGTCTTCCTGCCGGGGGCAGGCCACCCGCACGATGTCGCAGCCGGACGCGGTGAGCTCCGCGATCTGCTGCAGCGTGGCGTTGACGTCGTGCGTCTTGGTGGTGCACATGGACTGCACCGCGATGGGGTGCTCGCTGCCGATGCCGACACCACCCACGTCGAGCTGACGGGTCTTGCGCCGCGGCGCCAGTGTCGGAGCCGGGGGCGCGGGCATTCCCAAACCGATGGACGTCACGAGTTCTCCTACTGGAAGATGCTGAGTGGGTTGACCAGGTCTGCGGTCACTGTGAGCAGCATGTAACTGACCACGACCAGCAACACCACATAGGTGGCAGGCATGAGTTTGAGGTAGTTCACCGGGCCTGCGGCGCCTTTGCCGAGGGCCGCCCGGAACATGTCGCGGATCTTCTCGTATGTGGCCACCGCCATATGGCCGCCGTCGAACGGCAGCAGCGGAACCAGGTTGACCGCGCCGAGCACGAAGTTCAACTGAGCCAGGAAGAACCAGAACGCCACCCACAGCCCGGCCTCGACCGTCTCGCCGCCGATGATGCTCGCGCCGACGACGCTGATCGGAGTTTCCTTGTCGCGCTCGCCGCCGCCGATCGCGTCGACGAGGGCGCCGATCTTGGTGGGGATCTTGGCCAGTGACTTGGCCAGCTGGACGCTCATATCGCCGGTGAACGATATGGTCGCGGGCACCGCGGTGATCGGGTTGTACTGCGTGGGCGGTTCACCCCTGGCCTCGCTGACGCCGATCGCGCCGACGGTGGTCGCCGCTTTGGCCTCCGTGCTGGTGAACCGCTGGGTCTGGGTCACATCGACGACGGTCGTCACGGTCTGACCGTCGCGCTTGAGCTCGATCGATACCGGACCGTTGAGTTTGCGGATCTCGGTGGCCATCTGCTTGAAATCCGAGACCGGGGTGTCGCCGACCTTGACGATCTCGTCGCCGGCCCGGATACCCGCCTTCGCCGCGGGGCCCGCACCCTGGCACTCACCCATCTTTTCGAGGCTCAGTTGCGGTGCGACACAACCGGTTTCACCCACGATTGCGGTGGTGGGCTGATTGATGTTGGGCAGGCCCCACATGAGGGCGACGGCGTAGAGCAGCACCAGGCCGATGATGAAGTTCATCGCCGGGCCGGCGAACAGCACCGCGACGCGTTTCCAGACTTTCTGCTTGTACATCGCATACGGCCGGTCTTCTGGTGCGATCTCGTCGACCGAGGTCATTCCCGCGATATCGCAGAATCCGCCGAGCGGAATCGCCTTGATGCCGTATTCGGTCTCACCAAGCCGGTTGGGGCGCCGGGTCGACCACAACGTCGGCCCGAAGCCCACGAAGTAGCGGCGCACCTTCATCCCGGTGGCGCGCGCCACCCACATGTGCCCGCATTCGTGCAGGGCCACCGATACCAGGATGGCCAGCGCGAACAGCGCGATGCCGACAACGAACATCATTTGGTGACGAGCCCTTTTCTCGTGGATTTCTCCTCGACCCTTTGCTCAACGGCACGCCGGGCTCGATCCCTGGCCCACCGCTGCGCGTCGAGTACTTCTTCCACGGTAGCGGGTTCGGCCGCCCACTGGTCAGCAGCGTGCAGCACGTCACCGACGGTGTCGACGATCGCGGGGAACGAGATGCGCCCCTGAAGGAAGGCTTCCGCTGACTCTTCGTTGGCCGCGTTGTACACCGCGGTCAGGCAGCCGCCGCGCGTTCCGGCCTCGCGGGCCAGATTCACCGCGGGAAACACCTGGTTGTCCAACGGGAGGAATTCCCAGGTCGAAGCGGTGGTGAAGTCGCAGGCCAGGGCTGCCCCCGCAACGCGCTCCGGCCAGCCCAGCGCCAGCGCGATCGGCAGTTTCATGTCCGGTGGGCTGGCCTGAGCCAGTGTCGAGCCGTCGGTGAAGGTGGCCATCGAGTGCACGATCGACTGCGGATGGACCACGACCTCGATGCGGTCGTAGTCGATGCCGAACAGGAGATGGGTTTCGATCAACTCCAGGCCCTTGTTGATCAGAGTCGCCGAGTTCAGTGTGTTCATGGGGCCCATCGACCAGGTCGGATGCTTGCCGGCCTGCTCCGGGGTGACCGATTCCAGGTCAGCGGCCGACCATCCCAGGAACGGCCCGCCGGACGCGGTGAGCACGATCTTGGCGACCTCGTCGGCCGTGCCGCCGCGCAGGCACTGGGCCATGGCGGAATGTTCGGAATCCACCGGGACGATCTGCCCCGGTGCGGCGGCCTTGAGCACCAGCGGACCCCCGGCGACCAGAGACTCCTTGTTGGCCAGGGCCAGGCGTGCACCGGTGGCCAAGGCAGCCAGGGTGGGCTCCAGCCCCAATGCCCCGACCAGCGCGTTGAGCACCACATCGGCCTCGGTGTTCTCGACCAGACGGGTGGCCGCGTCAGCCCCGGCATAGGTGACGTCGCCGACCTTCTCCGCGGCGGCCGCGTCGGCTACCGCGATGTTGGTGACGCCGGTCGCGGCACGCTGGGCGGCGAGCAGGTCGGGGTTGCCCCCACCGGCAGCCAGACCGACGACCTCGAACCGGTCCGGGTTGGCTGCGATGACGTCGAGTGCCTGCGTGCCGATGGATCCGGTACTTCCGAGGATCAGCACGCGCTGCCGTGCCGGGGAATCGCTCACCTGTCCATTGTGCCGCGCTGTGACCGGCGTCCCCTAATGTGTCCGGGCCGACGGGTCGGCGGTGGCCTCGATCTGGAACACCAGCCCGTCGCGGATGGTCAGCACCACGACGGCGAACAGCCGGCGTCGGTCGTACGCCAGCAGCACAGGCTCGGCCGCGCACACCACCGTCGCCCCCGGCCCGAGGTAGCGGAGCAGGTTTGTCGCGACGTCCTGGCGGCCGTGGTTGACCTGACGCAGATCCGGGTCGGTGAGCACTGTCCCGACACCCCAGACAGCCGGGTCGAGCACCGAGGCCAACGCCTCCACGTCACCGTTGGCGCACGCCGTGATGAACGCATCGGTGACGTGCCGGTGCTCGTCGGTGCTGACCTCGCCCAGTGCCGGCGCGGCGCCGGTCACCTTCGTCCGGGCCCGACGCGCCAGCTGGCGACACGTTCCGACCGGGCGTCCCACCGTGTCGGCGACGTCGTCGAACGGGATGCGGAAGATGTCGTGCAGTACGAACGCGACGCGTTCGCCGGGACTGAGCCGGGTGAGCACCGCCAGAAGCGCCGAGCCGACCTGATCGTCGAGAGTGACGCGATCCGCCGGGTCGGCGCCGACAGCCGCGGCGGTGCCCAACGCCGCCGAGCCGTCGGGGCGCTCGAATCGGGCCCGCGCGGACCGCAACACATCCAGGGACAGCCGACCGGCCACCACGGTCAGCCACGCCCGAACATCGTCGAGGTGGTCCTGGTCGGTGCGGGCCAGCCGCAGGAACGCCTCCTGTGCGATGTCCTCTGCGTCGCCGATGTCGCCCAGCATCCGGTAGGCGAGGTTGACCAGATATGGATGGTGGGCGCGCCACGCCGCCTCGAGACCGGCAGATCTGTTCATGTGTTTACGACGGATCCGGAGCCCGGAAAGTTACCGGATCTCCGATCCGGCTTCCGTTGTAACTTTTTGGACGGCCGCCCCGTCCTTGATCGCATGAACACAATTCTCGTCACAGGCGCAACCGGCAATGTCGGCCGCCCGCTTGTCACCGAACTCGTCCGTGCCGGCGCCCGCGTGCGCGCCGTCACCCGCAATCCTGAAGCCGCCGGGTTCCCGTCCGGTGTCGAACTGGTCCCGTCCGCCGCCGACGGCGTGACCGGCGCATCGGCGGTATTCCTCAATTCGCGGGCGCTGGGGCAGGAACTGGCCGCGACGGTCGAACTGGCCCGCGCCGCCGGGGTGCAACGCCTTGTCGCGTTGTCGGCGATCAACGCCGATGACGACGACTCCCGACAACCGTCACGTGTGCGCGGGGACCGCAACCGCGAAGCGGAGCAGCTGGCCGTGGCCTCCGGCCTGGAGTGGGTCAGCCTGCGCCCCACGGTGTTCGCCTCCAACTTCGCCGGCATGTGGTCGGCGCAGATCCGGGCCGGCGATGTGGTGAGCGGACCGTATGCCGGCGCATCCACTGCGGTGATTGTCGACGCCGACGTCTCCGCCGTCGCCACGGTCGCGCTGCTCACCGACGACCTTGTCGGACAACGCATCCCGCTGACCGGGCCACAGGCGCTGACCAACACCGAACTGGTGGCCACGATCGGGCGGGTGCTGGACCGGCCGCTGCAGTACCGCGAGGTACCCACCGACGTGGTGCGGCAGCGGTTCGTCAGCCTGGGCTTTCCGGCCGCGTTCGCCGATGCCTACATGGGCCTGTTGGCCGACACGGTCGACCGGCCCGCACTGGTCACCCACGAGGTGGACAAGATTCTCGGTCGGCCGGCCACGCCGTTCGCCGAGTGGGTAGGCGACCACGGCGAACTTTTCGCCAATAGCTGAGGAGGACAAGACATGTCAGAACACGCAACCGAACCGCGCCCCCCACGCTGGCTCAAGCCGATGAACAAATTCATGATGGCGGTGCAGCGCCTCGGCATCCCGACCGGGCCGGCGATGGTGCTGACCGTTCCCGGCCGCAAGACGGGCAAACCCCGTAGCACTCCGATGACGCCGTTCGACCACGACAGCGGGCTCTACACGGTGGCGGGGTACCCCGGCTCCGACTGGGCGGCCAATGCCCGTGCCGCCCGTACCGGAACCCTGACCCGGGGCCGACGGTCCCGGACGGTCAGGATTGTCGAACTCACGCCGGACCAGTCGCGTCCGGTGCTGCGAGCGTTCGCAGTCAAGGTTCCGGTCGGCGTCGGCTTCGCCAAGCGCAGCGGCCTGGTGGTCGACGGCACACCCGACGAGTTCGAGGCACTGGCAGGGCGTTTGACGGTGTTCCGGCTCGACCCGGCCTAGGAGGTGGCCGCCGACGCGACGGCACGGCGGATCGAGATGTCGCCGGAGCCGGTGCGGGCCTGCAACCTGAATGTCTCGTCGCCGTCGCCCGGGCCGTCGGAGGACTGCAATCCGTTGTCGACGGTGCCGGAGTGGGTCTTCAGTTCGAGCTGCGCCGCGGTGCCCTCCGGA
This sequence comes from Mycobacterium sp. IDUB_9, assembly GCF_055419505.1. Taxonomy (NCBI): domain Bacteria; kingdom Bacillati; phylum Actinomycetota; class Actinomycetes; order Mycobacteriales; family Mycobacteriaceae; genus Mycobacterium; species Mycobacterium sp. IDUB_9. The sequence continues at coordinate 613,616 of NZ_JBVAXU010000003.1, forward strand.
ATGCCGACTTCCACCTCACCGCTGCCGGTTTGGGCGCTCAGCGCACCGCTGACCGCGGTCGCGACCGTGACAGAGCCCGACGCGGTCTGATGCTTGACGTGACCTCGCATCGTCCCGACGGCGAGGCTGCCACTGGCTGCCTGGAACTTCACGTCTCCGTCGACGCGGTCGATGGTCGCGTCACCGGAGGCCGTGGCGATCCGTGCATTACCCGCGACATCGCCGATCACGATGTCTCCAGATGCGGTGTCCGCCTTGAGGTTCCCGGTGATGGTCGCCACCCGCATCGCACCGCTGGCAGAAGCGCAGCGGCAGTCCGAGTAGACGCCGTCCGCATCGATGTCGGCCGACGCCGAGGACAGGTTCAGCCGGGAACCCGCGGGCAGCGCGATGTCGACGCGAACCGCTCCCCCTCGTCCAAGGGACAAGACCTTTCTGCCTACGGTCACGACAAGGGTGCCATCGTGGAAATCGATGCGCGCCTGTTCGGCCGCGCGCACATCGGAGGCGCGTTCGGGATCCCGCGGCCTGATGTCGACGACGGTGTCGTCACGGTCGGCGGCTGCCAGGTGTACTGCACCTGCCACCACCTCGACGACGGCGGTGATCGGTTGGGGTGTGTGGAACGTGGTCATCGGTTTCTCCTATCGGTCAGGTTCAGCGGACCCAGCCGCTGAAGGTCTTGCCCGCGGACCGGGTCTGGCGACCCGCCCCACCGAGTGCCGCCGCGGCCGCACGCACGAGCCAGGCGTTCACGGACACACCGTCGCGGCGGGCGGCTCCCTCCACGCCGGGGCGAAGGTTTTCGGGAAGGCGTAGCGAGACCCGCCAGGTACCGCCGTCGCCGTCATCGGGAACGTCCACCGAGTACGGCGCGGGGACGTCGCCCTCGGCGGTCTCGACGCTGAACTCGGGGTCGCGGCCGTTGAGCCGGACATGGACGGATCCGGGGGCGAGTTCACGCGTGATCTGCTCGGCGCTCTCGGCCAATGCCTCCAGCAGAGCCAGACGCAGTGCGGATTCCAGCGGCGCGGTAAGTCGCTGGGCCAACGCCTCGGCCTCGGGCCCTCCCGCCGCCGCAGCCACACCGAGTTCGTGCCGGACACCGTCGATGTACGGTTGCAAATCCATGGTGTCATGGTGACATCATTCTGATGTCATATCAAGCGTCATGTTGACGCGATTGCTCTACGGCGCTGCGTGGTCTCAATGACGGCCGGTGAGCCGCGTCATTTTGGTTCTTGTGCCGTCGTGTCTTCTTCGGTGAGGCCAGACATCTCCGGCGGTTGCCGCGTAAACCCGCGAGTCAACACCAGGAGGTACACGACACCGATCGACAGCCACGACAACCCGAGGATCAGCGCGTGGGGGTCCAGTTTCGTCAGCAGGTAGACGTCGACGACCGCGCCGACGACGGGCAGCAGGACGTAACGCCATGGATTGAGCCGCTTTCCGCGGTGCCGCAGGAAATAGGCGATGACCGCGAGGTTCACCAGGGTGAACGCGGTGAAGGCGCCGAAATTGATGAACGAGGTCGAGGTGGAGATATCCAGGAATATCGCTGCCAGCCCGATCCCACCCGCCAGTCCAATGTTGAACACAGGGGTGTGGAACCGCTCCGACACCCAGCCGAACGCTCGCTTCGGCAACACACCGTCGCGTCCCATGGCGTAGAGCAGTCGGGAGACCGCCGCCTGGGCCGCCAGACCGGAGGTGAACTGGCCGATGATCAGCGCGGCGAGGAACACCGCGCCGAACACACTGCCGCCGATGGTTCTTGCGATATCGGATGCCAATGAATCGGCGTTCTCAAAGGATCTGCCCGGGGAAACAAGGCTGACGACATAGGACACCAGCACGTAGATGCCGCCACCGATCAGCGCCACCAGCACGATCGCCCGCGGGATATTGCGTTGAGCATCGCGGGTTTCCTCGGTCAGCGTGCTGACCGCGTCAAAGCCCAGGAAGGAATATGCCGCTATCGCCGCACCTGCGGCTATCGCCGAAAACCCGACTTCACCGGTAAAGGGCGTGACCGACACCAACGGTTGCGTGTCTCCGACCAGGTGGATGATCGTCAGCACCACGAACAACCCAAGGATCAACAGCTGAAACGACATGAGGACAAAGTTCGCTCGGTCGGCCACCTTGAGTCCGACGACGTTGAGCGCTGACGTGATGAGGATGAACCCGACGATCCAAACCCAGAACGGCACACCCGGAAACTGTCCGTTGAGGTACGCACCGCCGATCAGCCAGATCACCAACGGCAAGAACAGATAGTCGAGGAGAATCGCCCAGCCGACGAGAAATCCGAGCCGCGAGTCCAGCGCCTTGCGGACGTAGGTGTAGGCGGACCCGGCGACCGGATAGTGCCGTGCCATCGCCCCGTAGCTGAGCGCGGTGAACAACATCGCAACGGTGGCAAGGAGATACGACCCCGCGCTGCCGCCGCCGGAGGTCTCGGCGATCACTCCGAAAATCCCGAGAACGATGATCGGCGTCATGTAGGCCAAGCCGAACAACACGACCGAGCGCAGGCCGATGGTCTTCTCAAGCGTTCCGTGGTGTTCGGTCGTCATCAAATGCCTCTCTCGGTGCCCGGCGTCCAGTGCGCAGGGTCGATGCGCCCCTGATAGATCGGCAGATCGATGAGTGGGTCGTCGGGTGCCATCTGCGACCACATCCGGTTGAATCCCTCGGTGCCCACCTGCCGAACCCGGCTGACCTCGTCAAGATCCAGGTGCATGGTCAGCACGCCTGGTTCGGCACCGGGGAGGTCGGCGATCACCTCGCCCTCGGGGTCGCTGACGACCGATCCACCGGCGCCGACGGGTCCGGCCGCGTTCACACTGAGCATGAACACCTGGTTCACAATGGCATTGGCGCGCGCCAGGATTCGTTCTTGCTTGCGGTCCGGTCCGATCGTCTTGACGACGTTGACGACGAACTCCGCACCCATCCACGCCATGCTGCGGGTCGACTCGGGAAACCAGGCATCGTAGCAGATCGACAACCCGCCCCGGCCGATTCCGGGCATCTCGAACACCACGAATTCGTTTCCGCACGACCATGTTTCGTAGGGCCGCCAGGGAAAGACCTTGCGGTAGCCGGCGGCCAACTCACCGGCCGGGTTGAAAACCACCGCGGTGTTGTACACCCTGCCATCGGCACCGAGTTCGGGGACCGAGCCCGGGATCAACCAGACGTCGAGGTCGGCGGCGATCCGCGCCAGTTGCGTCACCCGGGGCCCATCCAGCGGTTCCGCTGCGGCATTCAGCCAGGCGTTGCTGTCGGCGGCGTTATCGGCGTCGCCGCACAGATGAATCTCGGGGAACACGATCATCGACGGGGCCGGCATGCCCTTGCGGATCGACGTCGCCTGGCTGCGCAACTGACCGACGGGATCGGGCCCGGTGATCGGCGGGTACTGCGCCAGCGCTACCTCGAGCGAACGTCCCACCCGTTCACGTTAATTCAGCAGCTGCGCGCTATTTCACCTTTTCCATGATCGCCTCGGCGAACTGCTCGATTGGGCCCCTGAAGTAGTCAGGCGACCGGTCGACGCCGGTGGCACCGTTGGGCATCGAGAGCCAGGGCGCACACATCACCGCGGTGATGCCGAGATCCTCGGCCCGCTTGTACAGATCCGGCGACGGCGGATCCAGCAGCGCCAATATGACATCGAACGGCTCGTGTTCGCGCCCGTATTCACGGCGAAGTTCGGCCAAGCGGACGGTGTAATGAGAAGCCTGCTCGAGTGTGTACGCGTAGCCGATCCAGCCGTCGCACGTGCGGGCCGCGCGCCGCAGCGCCGCCTCCGATTCACCGCCGCACAGGATCGGCACCGGTGCCGGCGGGTGCGGCTCGATCATCATCTCGGGAACCGAGTAGTAGCGCCCCTCGTACGACACCCAGCCGCCGCGCCACAGTTCACGCAAGGCCGGGATCATCTCGTCGAGGCGCTTTCCGCGGGTATCGAAATCCTGGCCCAGAAGCTCGAACTCCTCCCGCATCCAGCCGACGCCCACACCGAGGGATACCCGCCCACCGGAGATCACCGCGGCCGTCGCCACCTGCTTGGCAACCTCAAGCAACGGGCGCGCCGGCGCCACGTAGATGGCGTTGGAGAAGCGCAACCGGCGGGTGAGGGCGGCCATCGCACCGATCAGGACCCACGAGTCCGGCCAGCCGGTCTCCGGCGCCCACGGGGGCTTACCGGTCGGCGAGTCCGGGTAGGGCGAAGACAGTTCACGCGGGTAGATCATGTGATCGGAGCAGACCATGCCGTGGTAGCCGGCCTCATCGAGCAACGGCGCCACCGTCAGCGCGTCGGCGGTGTCCATGAATGCCGTACCGCTCCAAAACTGCATGTTCAACCTTCCGTGTGTATTCCGGTTCGCTCACGGGCAGCATGTACGCGTGCCCACGCTGCTCTGGTTCCGCCGAGATCTGCGCTGCCACGACCATCCCGCCCTGCTGGAGGCCGCACAACCGGACGGCGAGGTCCTGGCCTGCTACGTGCTCGATCCGCGGCTGGAGTCGTCGGCGGGCGCGCGTCGCCTGCGATATCTGTACCGGGCTCTGCGGGCGTTGTCCGAGACCCTCGACGGAAATCTGCTGGTGACCCGCGGCCGGCCGGAAGAACGGATTCCCGCGTTGGCCCAGGCAATCAGCGCTACCTCGGTGCACATCTCGCAGGATTACACGCCGTTCGGGCGGCGCCGCGACGACACGGTTCAGGCCGCCCTCGGCGAGATCGCTCTGTGCGCAACGGGATCGGGCTACCTCGTGTCGCCCGGCCGGGTTACCAAATCGGACGGTACGCCCTATCAGGTCTTCACACCCTTCTACCGCGCCTGGCGCCGGCACGGCTGGCGTGCCCCGGCGCAGTCCGGATCCGACTCGGCGCGCTGGATCGATCCCACGGACACGTCGGTCGGTATCGGCAATCGCATCGAGATCCCGTCTGTCACCGACGGCCTGATCTTCGATGCGGGTGAACACGCGGCTACGTCGCAGTGGCGGGAGTTCGTGGAGCAAAGATTGGCCGATTACCCGGTGCACCGTGACCGTCCCGACCTCGAAGCCACCAGTCAGATGTCGGCTCACCTCAAGTTCGGCACCATCCACCCCCGGACCATGGCCGTTGACCTCGAATCCGGCAATGACGCCTACCTGCGAGAGCTGGCCTTCCGAGATTTCTACGCGGCGGTGCTGCATCACTGGCCCGACAGTGCGTGGCGCAACTGGAACCGCGATTTCGACGCCATCGAACTCGATGACGACCAGTCGGCCCGGCAGGCGTTCGAGGCGTGGAAGGAGGGCCGGACCGGATTCCCGATCGTCGATGCCGGGATGCGCCAACTGGCCGCCACCGGGTTCATGCACAACCGGGTGCGCATGATCACGGCCTCCTTCCTGGTCAAGGACCTGCACCTGCCGTGGCAATGGGGAGCGCGCTGGTTCCTCGACCAGTTGATCGACGGCGATATGGCCAACAACCAACACGGCTGGCAATGGGCAGCCGGCTGTGGCACCGATGCCGCGCCCTACTTCCGCGTTTTCAATCCCGGCCTGCAGGGCGCGAAGTTCGACCCAGAGGGCGACTACATCCGACGCTGGGTCCCGGAGTTGGCCGATGTCGGCGACGTGCACAAATTGGGCGCGGGCCGGCCGGTGTCCTATCCGGAACCGATCGTCGACCACACGGAGGAGCGCCTCGAGGCGCTCCGGAGATACCGACGTCTGGGTTGACCCCCCAGGGCCGGCATACGACACAGCGTCGTATGCCAGAATGTGCGCAAGCCAGAAGCCAGTTCGATCCGGAGGAGCAACCGTGGCCAGCACCGAAGTGGAGCGCAACAACGGCGTCGACGTCGAGGACGTGCCGTCCGCAGCGTGGGGCTGGTCGGATCTGAACATCAAGGTGATCCACCTCGGCGGCATCCTGTCCGCAATCTTCCTGCTGGTCATGATGCACGGCAACCACATCGGACACGTCGAGAACGCGTTCCTCATCACGTTCGCGGCGCTCATCTTCCTGGCAGTCGTCCGCAACATCTGGCTGCGTCGCCGCGGCTGGATCCGCTAGCCGCACATCCCACGCGTCGGCCCTACAGCCGGGCCGACGTCTCGATGGCCGAATCCACCGCTCGCATCGGACGGATCAGCCCCTCCTGGGCGAATGACGCCAGCAGTTCACCGTCCTCGGTGTGCACCTGACCGCGGACATATGACATCCCCCGTCCGGCCGCGGTGCTCTCGTGGCTGTACAGCAGCCAGCCATCCCACTCCACAGGTTCGTGGAAGCTGACCGACGTCGACATCACCGCTGTGGACACCGTGGTGTGAGCCTGTGCGGTACCGACCCCGAGATGTGGCCGCATGGTGGTCGAGATGCCGAGTTGCCCGGTGAAGTACGCCAGCAGCGCCTTGGCGAGGTCGTCACGTTCGGGGATGGGGTCGTAACGCAGCCAGGCATAGAGTTCGGGCGGCCCCACCTCCGCGGGGCTGTTCACGTCGACCACGTCGACGAGGCGCAACTCGTGGCCGGCCATGACCGGCCCAGCCGGGTGCGCATCATCGGGCGTTTCGACATCGGGCCGCAGTGTGTGGTGACAGACGACGTCGCCCGTCGGCACATCGGTCAGGACGGTCACGGTCGCGCACAGCCGTGAATCCTGTGCGACGGCCACCACCGCTGTCGCCGTCGAACGGCCCTCGTGCACCGCGTTGACCGACAGCTCGACGGTGGAGTCGATCTCGACCGGTCTGGCGAAGACCGCATGCGCCGAACGAATCATCTTGTCCGGGAACCGCTTTGCCACCGCGACGATCGCCTGGCCCAGCGTTTGCGCGCCCTTGACCACCTGCCTGCCGTCTGTTCCGGCCGGCCCGGTGACGCCGACGAATCGATCCGGCCCGACGGGCGTCACATCGAACACCTCGAGCAGACCGGCGATCGACGCCTGTTCGGTCATCAACACACCGGCACCAGGTCGGCGTCGAGCAGATCCGCAGACCGCCCGCTCCGGAACAACGTCTCCGCCCGCCCCGCCGACCCCGGATCCGCCCCGGCCACCGCCAGCGCGTGGGCTTTGAACGCCACTGCCGCCGCGCTCGGCCGGTACTGGACGCGGCCCCCGCCCCCGCCGAGCCCATCGGGACCGGATGCCCCGAAAAAGATCACGTCGGCACCCGAGGTGTGCACGGTGAGCCCGTGGTCACCGGATTCGAAGCGATCCGTGTCGATCGCCGTCATCGCGACTGCGTCCGCCCCGGCCGAGCGCCACAGGCTGTTGAGGCCGACGGATTTCAGCCCGAGGATCCGCAGTGCACGCTCGCCCGTGGAGTCGTCGGCGGCGACACTGACGCGCCAGCCCGCCATGGCCCGGTCGAACAACCATCCGCCGATGTGCGACACCATGCCGGCGACGTCGGCCGCCACCACGTTGAGTTCGTACTGCAGGGCTTTCTCGGTATGCACCCGCGGGCGGGAGAGGAGGGCCGGGAGCGAAACCGTGCCGAGCGCATTGCCGCCGTCGCGCGCTCCGGACAACTGTGCGGACATTCCTGACTGTAGGGACATAGGGCATCCAATCCGGGTCCGAAGGGCTGATAGGCCGGCACTCTCGACGGGGTGTTGCGGTGTGGCCCGCCTCATCCAACAGCGTGACATTCTCAAGAGAATCTGTAAAGCTTCTATCTGGACGCGACGATCGGCCGCACGATCGGACACCGCTGCGTCCAGGAGACGCGCCCGCAACCAGTGGGTCAGCCAAAATGGAGGTACCGCAATGAGTCTCGTCGCAGGGCGGGGTCCGTTGAGTACACAACCGGCCGGTTGGTTCACGCCCCCGCTCGCCGATGGCACGGTCTACGTCGAACCGCATCCCCGTCGCATACAAGCTTTCCGTGGCGAAGTCGCCGTGCTCGACACCGAACACGCCCTGATGGTGCACCGCGCCGGCCACCCACTCGGTTATGCCTTCCCCGGCGACGAAGTCGGCGGCCTTCCGCACGCGCCGGTAGCCGAGGCACCGGGATACGTGGCGGTGCCCTGGGATGCTGTCGATGCGTGGTTCGAAGAGGGTCGCAAACTCGTGCACTACCCGCCGAACCCCTACCACCGGATCGACTGCCGGCCGACCCGCCGCGGGCTGCGGGTGAGCGCCGCCGATACCGTTCTGGTCGACACGGACGACACCGTGATCGTCTTCGAGACAGCCTTGGAACCGCGGCTGTATGTGGACCCCGCCCGGGTCCACACCGATCTCCTGCAACCCAGCCCGACCACGTCGTACTGCAACTACAAGGGCACGGCCACCTACTGGTCAGCGGTCGTCGGCGACACCGTCATCGCCGACGTGGCATGGAGCTACCCCGAAACCCCACCGGAGTCCCGGCCCATCCAGGGCTACCTCAGCTTCGATGCGACCCGCGTGGACGTGCTCGCCGAACTCCCGTCCTCCGGGACGTCGGCCACGTGTGGTTGCGAAGTCTGACCTGGCAACTGCACAACCGAGTAGAGCGGCGGATCAAACCACCGCGGCTGAGCCGCGAATCAAACCACCGCGGCTGAGCCGCGAATCAAACCACCGCGGCTGAGCCGCGAATCAAACTAGCGCGGCACTGCCGTCGAAATCGTCGGACAGCGCCGCCGCCAGCTGAAGCGTGCGTCGCCGGAACACTGGCCGTAGCAGGTCGAAATGGATCTCGGTACCCGCGGCGATGTGCTTGTCCCACGGCAACACGAACACGCGGCCCGGGGCCACATGCTTCTGGAACTGATGCACCAGGTCACCGGTGTTCACGTTGGGTTTGCGTGGCCCGACATGGTTGACCACCACGCAGGAGCGGTTCAGCAGATCCTGGTAGCCGTTGTGCCGCAGCCAGTCCATGGTCACCGCCGCCTGTCGGGCACCATCGATCGAGGCGCTGGCCACGATGACGGCGCTCGAAACCGTCGACAGCACACCGCGGCCCGCCGGGGCGAACATGTCGGCGGCGCAGTCGGCCAGCACCAGGTTGTAGTGCTTGGAGACCGCGGCGGTCGCTGCGTTCCAGTCCGCGTCGTTGAAGGCCCGGGCGGCGCCGCTGTACTCGTCGCTGGACAGCACTTCGAGCTTCGACTCGTTCATGCTGGTGTAGGCCCGGACATCGTTGTAACGCGACAGGTCCTTGGCGGCCAGGAGATCGCTCACCGTCGCCGCGGACTGCCGTCCGGCGCGGTCGGCCAGGTTGCCGCCGGCCGGGTCGGCGTCGACAGCCAGGATCCGATCGCCCCGAACCGCGCTGAGCACCGATCCGAGCGCCACGGTGACGGCGGTCTTACCCACGCCACCCTTGAGGCCGAAGACACCGATCTGGTGGGACTCGCGCGCCGTCCGGCGCACCCTGGCGTAGAGGTCCAGTTCGTACAGTTCGTCACGGGAAAGGCCGAGATTGAGGCGGGTGGTGACGTAGACGGCCCGCCGCCAGCCGCTTCGTGGCTGCATCTTGACCGAGGAGCGCACGCCGACACGGGAGAGATTGTCGATGGCGCGCGGCTCGCCGGGTGCGGCCGCCGGGATCGGCTGTTCCAGGATCCAGCTCCCGGCGGAGGACGACCCGCTGATCGGGCGGCCCGGAACCGGCGGGAGCTTGGTGGTGATCTCCGCTTCACGGGGAGCGGCGAAATTCGAGGTCAAAACAACAGGAGGGGTCGATACCCTGGCGTCGCCGTGCCGGGACCGTCCGTTCGGCAGCGCCGCGACCGGTCCGCCCAGCAGGGCGTCAAGTCCGCCGTACGCCAGTGGTTCTCTGGCGTGTTTGGCGTCTCCGGAGTACATGAGCCGGTCGTCGTCGGCCGACATAGTTACCTCTCAATCGCTCACTCGCTCCCGACGTACCCGGGTTGACCCGTTGGGCGTGCCGCGGCCATCGTCGCACCGGGCGCACCGACTTGTCCGTGCGAGATCCGGATAGAACAGACCTGCATTATTGCCCACAACGTCGATCACAACCACCGCCGAGCTGACCAGCTACCGGATCATCCGTGCAGGGCACGGCGCAACGCCGCGCCTTGTAATGCGAAAAGTTGCTGGCTGACGTCCCACTCCGGAAGCAACGAATCGAATCCATGGCACGTCCCGGGAAACAGATGCAGTTCGGTGGCAACGCCCTCGGTCAACAGCCTGCGCGCATAGTCGAGTGCCTCGTCGCGGAGCGGATCGAGTTCCGAACACGTGATCAGTGCCGGCACCACACCGGTCAGGGTCGCAGCCCGCGCGGGTACGGCCGCCTCCGGAACGTCCCGTCCACCGGCGTAGTGCCGCCACATCGCTACGGTCGCCGGGCCGTCGAAGCCCGGGGTGTCGGAGAACTCCTGCTTGGACCGGGTCGGACGGTCATCGAGTACCGGCTGGTGGAGTGCCTGGAACACGACCGTGGGCGCCGAGCCGGCCGCGGCGTGCTGGGCCAGCAGCGCGGCCAGCGCGCCGCCTGCGCTGCTGCCGGCCACGGCGATCCGACCCGCGTCGATGCCGAGCTCGCCGGCTAGCGTGGCCGCCCAGTTGAGCACCACCATCGCGTCGTCGAACCCGGCCGGATACGGATACTCGGGGGCCAACCGGTAGTCCATGGCTATCACCGTGCACCGCGCCCGCCGCGCCAACTCCACGCATTGGATCTGGTCGGTGTCGAGGTTGCCCAGGACAAACGCACCGGAATGGCAGTAGACCACCGCGGGTGACGGCGACGGCCCGCCCCGATAGATGCGCACCGGGATCGTGCGCCGTCCGAGTCCGACGCCGGCCCCGACGATTTCGACACCCGGGGTGTCCAGGACCTGTGCAGCATCGCGGCGACGCTGATCCAGCGAGGCACGCACCGCCCCCAGCTGATCAGTGGTCAGATCGGTCCGGGCCTCGGCAAATCCGCGCAACGCGGGGTCGAGGCGCTCCAGCCAGGCCATGGCTCAGCCGTCCGTCCGATCGGCGGCCGCGGTGACCGGGGCCGGGTAATTGGTGGGCGGTTCGAAAGTGTAGTCCGCGGACCGGAACCGGCGGGTCATCGACCAGAAGACTCGGGCGCTGCGCGGCCATTGGGTGACCACCCGGCCGCTGGGGGCGCGGAAATAACTGCTGCACCGGGTCAGCCACACCGTGCCCTGCATCCACCGGTCGATGTCGGCGAGAAACGCGGCCATCGCGCTGGGACGCACCGCCATATATGACTTGCGTTTGCGCCGAAGGTGTTTCAACGCCCGCACCACGTAGCGGGCCTGCGCCTCCAGGATGAAGATGACGCTGTTGGAGCCGACATTGGTGTTGGGCCCGTAGAGCATGAAGAAATTCGGGAAGCCGGGCACCGTCATTCCGAGGTAGGCGAATGCCCCATCACTCCACGTGTCGTGCAGCGACGCCCCACCTTCGCCGGTCACGTCGATCTGCCCGAGGTAGTCGGCGGCCGCATAGCCGGTGGCGCACACCACCACGTCGACGTCGAGTTCCCGACCGTCCTCGGTGACCAGCGACCGAGCCCGTAGCGCACGGGCGGGACTGGACACCACCTCGACGTCAGGCCTCGTCAGGGTCGCGATGAAATCGGGCGAGAACACCAGCCGCTTGCACCCCAGCGGATGGTCCGGGGTCAGTTGGGCGCGCAATTCCGGGTCGGCCACAGTCGAGTCGAGGACGCTGAGCGCCAGCGCCTTGAACTCCTGGGTCTTGTCGCTGCCGTTTTCGATGACCGCGATGTTGGACTCACTGCGCAGCCACAGCCGCGTCCGGTAGATCTTCTTTGCGAACGGCACATGGGCAAAGAGCCAGCGTTCCCGCTCGGTGTACGGACGGTCGGGTTTCGGCAGCACCCAGGTGGGCGAGCGTTGCACCGAGTACACCTTCTCGGCAACTTTCGCCATTTCCGGAACTACTTGGGACGCAGTCGATCCGGTGCCGAGCACAGCCACCTTGGCACCGTCGAGTGCGATGCTGTGATCCCAGTTCGCGGTGTGCATGACGGTGCCGGTGAACGGCTCTTCCTCTACCAGGTCCGGTTGCAGCGGTTGGGTGAACAGGCCGATCGCCGACACCACGATGTCGAAGCGGTGCTGCGCACCGGTCTCCGTGGTCAGCACCCAGCTGTTGGCGTCGGCGTCCCACCGCGCCGAGGCGATCTCGGTGTTCAGGTGTAGATGCGGACCCAACCGGTACCGCTCGGCACACCGCTCGAAGTACTCCAGGATCTCTGGTTGTCCCGCCCACAGCCGGCTCCAGTCGGCGTTGAGTTCGAACGAATACGAGTACAGGTGCGACTTCACGTCACAGGCCAGGCCCGGGTAGGTGTTGATCCGCCATGTCCCGCCGACCCCGTCTTCGCGGTCGAAGATCGTGAAATCGTCGAAACCGGCCTTTTTCAGGAAGATTCCGAGTGCCAGTCCACCCGGACCGGCCCCGATGATCCCCACCGAGGGCGCAGGCGACATTCGACCTATCCGATCTGCAGACATTGGCCGCCGTCGACGAGGAGCTCGGAACCGGTGATGAACGCCGCCTGGTCCGACAACAGGAACGCCACGGCGTCGGCCATCTCGGTCGGCTTGCCCAGCCGCCCCAACGTAGCCCGCTCTGCCAGCCTGGCCTGGGTGGACGCGTCGAGCATCGGCGTCTCGACGGGTCCGGGAAAGATCGCGTTGACCCGGATCCCGTCACGGCCCAGTTCGGCGGCCGCCAGCTGGGTGAGCCCGCGCAGCGCCCACTTGGACGAACCGTAGGCCGCGTGGTGCGGAAACGGTCGGATCGCGCCGGTGCTGCAGGTGTTGACCACAGCGGCGCCTTCTGCGTGGCGCAGCGGTTCAAGAGCTGCCTGCAATCCGAGGAACGGTCCCAGACAGTTGACGCGCCACAAACTTTCGAACCCGGCCGGCGTTTCCTCTGCGATCGGGGCGCGGTGCAATACGCCGGCGTTGTTGACGAGTGCGTTGAGCCCGCCGAATCGGGCCACAGTGGCTGCCACCGCGGCCTGCCAGTGCTCTGGCGATGTCACGTCCAGTTCGACCGCCAACACATTGTCGCCGAACTCTGTTGTGGTGGGGGTCAGTTCGTCGATCAGATGATCCCCGGCGGTAACCCGGTAGCCGTCGGACACCAGTCTGCGCACGATGGCCGCGCCCTGGCCACGGGCGGCACCGGTCACCAGTGCGACACGGCTCCCCGACCCAGTTCCTGCGTTCAGTTGTAGCCTCCTCGTTCGGTGCCGGTCGCGGCCACTCCTGTTGCGGACGGGCCGCCGGCGTTTCCTGTTGCTTCGTTGAGGTGCTCGGTGGCACCGCGGCGCAGTGCCTGAGATTCCGAGGCCAGGGTGATCATCTGAAAGCCCAGCTCTGCCGCGGTCTTTCCCAGTTTGCCCGCCCCGGCATGGATTCCGGCGACGAGGCCGGCCGCGTGGGCGGCGGTTCGAATCGCGGCCATCGCCGTGCGCACCTCGGGATTTGTCCAGGCCTCAGGCAGCCGGTATCCCATCGAGATTGCCAGGTCCGCCGGGCCGACGTAGATCCCGGTAAGTCCCGGCACCGCGCAGATCTCCTCGGCCGCGGCCAGGCCCCGTGCCGTCTCGATCATCGCGAACACACTCACCCGGGCCTCCAGTTCGGCGGTGTCGTGTCCCAGGGCGGCCCGCAACGGCCCGAAGCTGCGCACCCCGGCCGGCGCATATCGGGTAGCCGCCACCGCTGAGGCAGCCTGGTCAGCCGATTCCACCATGGCGATGATCACCGCGTCGGCACCCGCGTCGAGCACCCGGCCGATCGGTGCCGGATCGGCCGAGGGCAACCGCACCGCGGTGGCGATCGGCACATGCTCGAGCCGACGCAACAGCAGGGCCACGTCGGCGTCGTCGAGATATCCGTGCTGCACGTCGAATCCGACGTAGTGGTAACCGGCCGCGGCGAACTCCTCGGGACCCAGCATCGTGGGCCCGACCACCCAGCCGCCCCAGACCTGGGCATGAGCAGCCAGCGCGTCCTGCAGTCGGCGGGGGCTCATCGGGTGATCGCGATCTTGACGCGTTCGGGCACCGGGCGGCACGCGAAGTCGAATGCCGCCTGGACGTTGTCGGCGCCGAAGGTGTGGGTCACATAGCGTTCCAAAAGGTCGGGATGCTCGCGCGCGAACTCGTCGGCCCGGCGTAGCACGCGCTGACGGTCCAGGGTGACACCGGATTTCAGTGTGAGGTTGTTACGGAGCATGGTGCGCATGCTGATCGGGTAGCTGTCGTCATCGGGTACGCCGAAGTAGAACACCGTGCCTCCGAACGCGGCGGCTTCCAAAGCGTGGTTGAGCGTGGCGACCTGATGCCCCACGGTCTCGATGACGATCTCAGGCTTGCCGGTGCCCGCCAGATGCCTGACCCACCGATCGCTCGTGGCCCGGACCGGGGTGTCGACGCCGAACCGTGCGCTCACCGAGGAGCGGTCCACCGGATCGACACCGGTCACCCGTGCAGCGCCGAAAGCCTTTGCCACATAGGAAAAAAGCAACCCGATAGAACCCTGCCCGATGACCGCGACGTGACGGCCCGCGACGTCGGGTAACTGTTCCATGGCGTAGAGCACACAGGCCAGCGGTTGCAGGCCGACGGCCAGCTGCGGGGACAGCGCAGGGTTGTAGGACACCAGCCCGGCACCGTCGGCGACGACGCGTCCCATCAGACCGTCGAAGCCCGACGCCCAACCGACCACCCGGTCCCCCGTTCCGTGATCTGGATGACGACTGGCCAGTACCTCACCGACGATCTCGTGGATCGGGAAGCCGGTCATCTCCGCGGCGCAGGGACCGGTATCACCGGGCAACTTGCCCTGGGTGCCCCGGAATCCGGGAAGATCACTTCCGCAGATCCCGGCGGCCAGGAAGTCCAGCAGTACCTGCCCGTCGGCCAGCGATTCTGCCGATGACTCTGAGATCTCTTGCCGCTCAAACGTATACGGAGCGACGAGCCGGTATGACCACACGTCACACCTCCACGGGAATATTGTTCCAGCCCCACTGGAAGCTCGACGGTGGCCGGGAGGCCGCAGCCTCGTCGATGCGGTAGTCGGGCACGCGTTTGAGGAACTCCTGGATCATGATGGTGATCTCCAGCCGGGCGACGTGGACGCCGAGGCAGAAATGCTGGCCGTGGCCGAACGACAACAGCCGGTCGATGGGCCGGTTCCACACGAAGTCGTCCGGATTGTCGTACTCCCGTTCGTCGCGGGCAGCCGAGGCCAGCAGGGTGATGATGCGCTGGCCGGGATTGATCGTGGTGCCGTGAACGGTGTAGGCCCGCCGCACCGTTCGGGCGAACCACTGCGCGGGTGCGCTGTGCCGGATGATCTCTTCCCGGGCCACCGGCACGTTCCCGTCGAGATCGGAACGGACCGCGGACAATTGGTCGGGATGCCGCAGCAGCTGCCACAGCCCGGTCGCCGTGATCTTCGGGACGGTCTCGGTACCGCCGATGAACACGCCGAGCATCTGCACGGCGGCCTCCATGTCCCCGAGGGCCGATCCGTCGGGCAGCCGGAAGTCGATCAGGGCATCGGCGATCGGGACGCTGCCGTCATGACCGTCGGTGCGCCGGCGCTCGATGATCGGGGTGAGGTAGGACAGGTAGCCGGGGCGGGCGTTGCCGACCTCGACGCCTTCCCCGGGTTGCGCGAGGCTGCCCGCATTGACCGTCGCCAGCACTTCCGGCGCGAGATCCACCGACAGTCCGACGAATTCGCACACCATCGCGGCGGCCACGATGCCACCGTAATCCTGCGTCAAGTCGAAGGTGCCGAGCGGCAGCAACTCGTCGAGTCGCTCGTTGGCCAGCGTTCGGATCCGATCGGCCAGCCTGGCCGCCGACCGCGGCCGGAACTGCGCCGAGGTGCAGCGCCGCACGTTCTCGTACAGCGGCGAATCGAAGTTCGCATGAAAAGGCATGGGGTGCAGCGCCGGGTCGGGCACGGGACCGTCGTTGCGGTGCGCCAGCACGGTCGCTGCGGGCAGCGTCCCCTCGGAGGCGACGAAGGTTCCGTCGTTGACCCCCAGCATGTTCCAGATATCGTCGAACCGGGACAGCGCATACGTGTCCCACTTGTCGATGTAGTACACCGGATACTCGTCGCGCAGGATCCGGTAGTACGGCAGCGGGTCGGCCATCACGTCCGGATCGAACGGGTCGTAGGTGAAATCCTGCAGCACAGTCTGGTCCATGACAGACCTACTTGAGCGGCGACGGGGGCAAGGCCGAAAGGATGGAATCCTCCCAGCCGTCACGGAGCGCGGGGGCCACGCTCATCCAGGTGACGATCTCCGCGGGCGGAGCTCCCTTCCATGACGGGTAGTGGTTCTCGAAGCAGTCCCAGCCGCCATCGAGCGCCCAGTAGTGGATCACCTCGTTGAACCGGAAGGTGGTGATGAACGAGCCCAGCCAGCGCTTGCCGGTGCTCTCCGACCACGGTACGTACAGCCGCTCCAGTTCCCGGATGTAATCGTCCTGACGTCCGGGCTTGGTCTCCATGATCTCCTGGATCACCAACCCCGCACCGAAGTTCGCCTCTCGAAGCTGTGCAAGCGTCCGGTTGTACTTGCCGGCGTACATAATTCGACCCTCACCGCGGGCCCCGAGCTCGGACAGGTATGCCGCCCACTGCAGTGCGGGCTTCTCATGACTGCCGCCGACCGCCTGTGCCTTGCCGATGCGGGCATAGTCGGCGAATGCGTCGATCTCCCAGATGATCGTCACCTGGGGCCAGTGCCCGTTATAGGGCGTGGTTTCCCAGATCGCGAACAGCCGGGCACCCAGCTCCTCCATCATCGGTCGGTAGACCTCGCCGAAAGTCTCCGTGAACTGGTCCGTCCGACCCGACCCGAGATCGATGGTCTCGTGCAGATATAGCAGCGTGTGGCCGTAGAACTTCTTCATCTACCGCACTCCGGTGGTTGACAGTGACACCCTGCGAGCGTGACACTTGGGGCGTGTTTTGTAAAGGCGCGAGGACATGACAGCGGGAACCGAACAAACCGGGACAACTGAACTGGCGCATGGTTTCTGTTTCGGCGAGGGCCCACGCTGGTTCGAAGGCCTGCTGTGGTTTTCCGACATGCTGGGCGAGGCGGTGCACACGGTCACGTTGTCAGGCGCCATGACCACCCTGCCCCTCCCCGGCCATGCCCCGTCCGGTCTGGGTTTTCGGCCCGACGGCACCCTGCTGATCGCGTCCACCGAGCGCCGCCAGGTACTGCGTTACGACGGTGACACGGTCGAACTGCTGGCCGATCTCAGCGACCTGGTCCCCGCCGCCCTGGGCGACATGGTGATCGACGCGCACGGCCGGGCCTATGTCGGATCGCAAGCCCGCGCCAACGGGGTGATCGTGTGCATCGATCCCGATCCCACAGAGCCCGTCAGGGTCGTGGCCGATGATCTCGACTTCCCCAACGGCATGGTGATCACCCCGGACGGCACCACCTTGATCGTCGCGGAGTCCACCGCGCGGCGACTGAGCGCCTTCACGATCCGCAACGACGGCAGCCTCACCGACCGGCGGGTGTTCGCCGACGGTCTCGACGGCCCACCGGACGGTCTCGCCATCGACGCCGAGGGCAGCGTGTGGGCGGCACTGACATTGGCGCAGGAGTTCCAGCGCATCGCGCCCGACGGCTCCGCGGTTACCGATCGGATCGACGCCGACGGACGCACCGCCATCGCATGCGCCCTCGGCGGGGTCGAGGGGCGCACTCTGTTTCTGGTCACCACCACCGACGCCTATCCGGAGCGTCTCGTCGGCACCAAACTGTCGCGGGTCGACGCGCTGCTGGTCGAAACACCCGCACCGGGCGATCACGACACCCATCATCACCACTGAACGGTAGATATGTCTGACTCTTACTACGAGCCGATCGACGAGAGTGATCCGATCGGCGAGAAGTTTCGCGCCACCGACATGGCGCGCGGTACCTGGTCGGCGGCCATCCAGCACGGCGCACCGGTGTCGGCGTTGCTGGTGCGTGCACTGGAACGCTGCGAGCACCGCGCCGACACCCGACTGAGCCGGGTCGCCATCGATCTGATGGGCGGAGTGCCGTCGGAGGGCGATCTGTGGGTGCGTGCACAGTTGGAACGGCCGGGCAAGCAGATCGAACTGGTCAGCGCCGAGATGCTCGCGACGGGGCCCGATGGCGCGCCCCGCGTCGTGGCGCGGGCCAGCGGTTGGCGGATGCTGCAGATGGACACCACGGCGATCGCGCACACGGGCGCCGAACCGCTGGCTTTACTGGAGCAGGCGCGCAGCCGAGACATGGCCAAGAACTGGGAACCGAACTACGTGCACAGCGTGGACTGGCGCTGGCTGACCGTGCCGCAGGCCCCGGGTCCCGGTGAGTCCTGGCTGAAGCCGACGGTCGACGTGGTCAAGGGTGAGACGATGACGCCGTTGCAGCGGTTGTTCGCGGTGGCCGACGACGCCAACGGCATCGGCTCCAAGATCGACATCCGCAAGTGGACGTTCCTCAACACCGACTTGGTGGTTCACATTCACCGGGTGCCCGATGGGGAGTGGATCGGTATCCGTGCCGACACCAACTACGGGCCCGACGGTATCGGCGCCACCGTCGGGACATTGTTCGACCAGAGCGGCGCGGTCGGCGCGATCCAGCAGTCGGTGCTGGTGCGGCCGCGTCCGCCCAAGACTTCCCAGCGCGAACAGACATAAAACTGCTCTTTTTCAAGGGTTTTCGGGCAGTTTTGTGTCTGCTCGGCGGAGATGCGCGGGGCTCAGGTCGGCCACACTCGCCACTCCCATCAGGGTGAGGGTCGAGCGGATCTCGACGGCCAGTATGTCGAGCACGGCTTGGACACCGGCGCCGCCGGCCACGGCCAACCCGTAGATGTAGGGCCGGCCGATCATCACCGCGTCGGCGCCCAGCGCCAGTGCCGTGACGACGTCGCTGCCGGTCCGCACGCCGCTGTCGAGAAGGACGGTGGCACGGTCGCCGATCGCATCGGCGATATCGGGCAGTGCATCGAGCGACGCGATGACGCCATTGAGTTGGCGCCCACCGTGATTGGACACCACTACGCCGGTGGCCCCCACCTCGTCGACCGCTCGCACCGCATCCTCGGGCTCCAGCACGCCCTTGACCACGAACGGCCCGTCCCAGCGCTCACGCAGTGCCGCCACGTCACGCCAGCTCAGGTCGGGGCGGATCCGGCGGTTCTGGATACCGACGGATTCCACCGCTCCCTTGGCGCCGGCAATGTGGGTCAGGCTGCGCATCGTCATTCGCTGGTGCCGCAGCAGCCCGTACCACCAGTGCGGGCGGATCGCGGCGTCGGCGACGCGCCGCGGCGTCAGGATCGGCGGGTGCCCCATGCCGGTTCGCCGCTCCCCGGTTCTGTTGCCCTGCAGCGGAACATCAACGGTCACCACCAGGGTGCGGTATCCCGCGTCGGACGCCCGGCTCAGCATGGAATCCGAGAACGTGCCGTCGCCCCAGGGATACAGCTGGAACCAGTGGGCTTCCGAGGTCCCTGCCGCGACCTCTTCGATGGAGTATGACGACGCCGTCGACAGCGTGAGCCGCGTACCGGCACGTTCGGCGGCTCTCGCGGCAGCCAGCTCACCTGACCAGTGGGCAAGCCCAGTCAGCCCGGTCGGCGCCAGCAGTACGGGTAGTTCGAGCTGTTGGCCGTCGATCGTCACGCCGATTTCGGCGCCGGGATTTCCGGCCAGAACACGTTGGCGCAGATTCCAATTCGCGAATGCACTGCGGTTGGTCCGCATGGTGCGCTCGTCGTCGGCGCCGCCGTCCAGATAAGCCCACACCATGGTGGGCAGGGCCCGGCGCGCACTCCGACGATAGTCGTCGACGGTGACCAACGCGGCGGGGGTGCGCAACCGATACTGGAAGGCCGGGCTCATTTGATCGCGATGGGCGTGACCGGCGACCCGACGGCATTGCTGATGTGCAGCGGCGGTGCGACGAACAGGAAACTCCACACACCGTCACCGGCGCAGTCGGCGGCCAGCGCGTCAAGGTCGAGAATCTCGGCCAACGGCATACCCATGTCGCGGATCAGAATGCAGTGCAGCGGCAGGGTCTCCCCCGTTTCACTGGGGATCACCTCGATGGCCCAGTTGTCACTGCCCACTGCCGCGACACCGCGGTCATGCAGCCAGCGGGCGCAATCGATGCCGAGCCCCGGTTCCGTGGACATCCAGCCGTCACGGCCCTGCGCGAGGAGTCGACCACGCCAGCCGGTGCGTACCAGCAGAAAATCCGCCTCCCCGACGCTGACACTCTGCGCTGCTTCGGCGGCCTCAAGGTCGGCCGGGGTGATCGGGGTACCCCCGTCGAGCCAGTCCACCCCGTGCAATCGGGCGATATCGAGCAGCACCCCTCGCCCGGCGATCCGGTCGGTGAAGGCGTCGACGGCCAGCGTGCGGGCTCCGGCCCGAGCCCCTACCTCGTCGGCCGAGTGTCCGTTGTAGAGCTTGCCGTCGTAACCGACGTGGGACAACGCATCCCACTGCGTGCCCGATTGCAGCGGCATGATGATCCAGTCGTCGGCGACCTGCAGGCCGTGCTGCTCGAAATCGCTGTGCTGCATCGACATCAGGTGCACCGGGTTGTTCCGGCCGCCCACACCGCTCTGCGGACCGTCCTTGCCCACCGGAATGCTCAGCTGGAACACTTTGCCCGAGCGGACTTCACCGGCAGCGGCCTGCACGTGCCGCGGCTCGACGAGATTGAGGGTGCCGATCTGGTCTTCGGGCCCCCACCGGCCCCAGTTGGACAGTTCGCGGCCGAGGTCTTTGAAACTCATGCTTTACAGAATTGCATAAAATTGTCAACATGACAGCCATGGTGTCGCCCCATTTCCCGCTGATGTCCTTCGACACCACCGACCCGGCGTTCGTGGCCGATCCGTGGGCCCGCTACCGCGAGATCCAGAAACTCGGCGGAGTGGTCTTCAACGAGCGCATCAACCGTTGGATGGTCGCCGATTTCGATCTGATCAAACAGATCCTCAGCACACCTGCGCGGTTCGGCTCCGAACGCGGCCAGGTCGAACATGCGGCGGTGTTCGGCGGGCCGACGATGGAGTTCTACGACGGCCCTCATCACGATCGGATCCGGTCGATCTGGTCGGTTGATTTCCGGCCGAGGACGCTGGCACGGTTGCGCCCCGTCATCACGGACATCGTGCGAGCGCGCCTGGAACCCGTCGCAGCCCGGCTGCGCGACGGCGATACCGTTGAGGTGGTCTCCGAACTCACCCGAGGCATCCCGACCGAGGTGATCGCGCACATGCTCGGCGTACCGCCGGAGATGGTCGACCAGTTCACCGCATGGAGCGATGCAATGGGCGCCTCCGCGGAGGGCTACAGCATGCCGGGAGAGCACGGTGCCGAGCTGATCGCAGCCGGCAAACAGGCTACGGCACAACTGAATTCCTACATTCGCGAACAACTCCCCCGCCGGAGCTGCCCGGCTGACGGCGACTGGGATCTGATCGGGACCATGGTCGGCCACGACTATGCCCGTGAGCACATGACCGAACAGGAGATCGTCGCCGGCAACACCCAATTGGTGTTCGCCGGCAATGAGACCACCGCCAAGCTGCTCGCGCAGATCGTCGCGACGCTGGCGACGCATCCGGATCAGCGCCGCACCCTGCAGGCCGATCGCACCTTGGCGCTCGACGCTGCCGAGGAGGTACACCGCCTGGAAACGGTGTCGCACTCCATCTTCCGCGACGTGGTGGGCGATGGCGCCGCCGTCGGCCAGGTGGCGGTCGCCGACGGCGAGCGAATCACTCTGCTGCTGGGAGCGGCCAACCGCGATCCGCGGCGCTGGGAGCGGCCCGACGACTTCGACATCACCCGCCGCAAGCTGTCACACCTGGGCTTCGCCTTCGGCCTGCACTCTTGCCTGGGCATGAATCTGGCCCGCCTGGAGGCCCAGATCTTCCTCGAGGAGATGATCGATACCGTGGGTGACTGGCAGCTGGTCGGCCCCCTGGAGTACGGCACCAACTACACCGTGCGCGGGCCGAGTAGGGTGCTGGTGGCCGCCGCCTGATCCGGCGCCAAAACGAGTAGCGCACTACTCACGACACCGGCACCGAGCGGCGCGATGCTACTGAGGTGACACCAGACGGCCGACGAGTCGAGCACCGCCGGATGTGGCATGCCGGGGCAATTGCGTTCGCGTCGATATGCGGGCTGTTGCCGGCAACGATGTGGGGTAACCCCGCACTCGCCGATCCGAGCCCATCGTCCTCGACGTCTGCACCAACGACTTCGACGAGCCCAACCGAGTCGACGACGAGTACCCCCGAGTCCACGACGAGCGTCAGCCCCACCACAACCGAACCGTCGAGGGAACCCGATAGAACGGGACGGGTCGGCTTCTGGCTCAGCTCCGAACAAGGTTACCCAGCAACACATTTCACAGGAACTTTGACGGGCATCAGGGCATGCGTCGACACAGGCGACGAGCAGCTGACCGCACCGTCGTCACAGCCAGACCTTTTCCGGTGGGATGAGGGAGGCGATGGTCGCCTGGAAGGGCAGATCGTCGGGCACTCGGGCGAGGATAGAAACAGTGCCACGATCGATTTCACCGTACCCGCGACAGCTGGCCCCGGTCCGCACACGGTGACGGTGTTGTGCCCGAGCGGGCCGGTCAGTGCGAGCTTTACCGTCTTGGCGCCCACCCTCGCAGTCCAACCCGAACAGGGTTACGCGGGATCGCCATTCGACGCGACGGTGAGCGGATTCGACAGGTGTACCCCCGCCGACATGTCATTTCGATGGGACGACCAGCAGCTGACCCCAACAGATCGAGGCACCGACGGTAGGTTCGCGTTCACGGTGCCGGAGGATGCAACGGCCACCTCATACTCCGTCACCGCATCCTGCGGGAGTACGGCGGCGCCACCGGCCACCTTCACGGTGCTCGCAGCCTCGAAACCCACGCTGACCCTCACACCGGGATACGGACAACCCGGCGTCGGGGTGACTGCTGAGGGCACTGGATTCGCCTGCGATGGAGATGTCGAACTGTACTGGGACGACACACTATTGGCCGAGCGCCTCCCAGGCACGTTCGCGTCGTCGTTCCAGGTTCCGTCGGCGGAACCCTCACTCGTCCACACTGTGACGGCATCGTGTCGCCTGGACTCGAGCATCGCGGACACTCAGACCTTCACGGTGACGAGCCAGCTCAAGCCGATACCTGAACAGCCCGATCCGACATTCACGCTTCAACCTACGAGCGGACACACCGACGACGAGATCGTGGCCACCGGCGACCGCTTCCCGTGCGCAGACCGCTCCGGGTCCGTCAGTTTGGTCTGGGACGACGGTACGACACTGACGGGGGCATCGCTCGATCAATCAGGCCATTTCACCACGTCCCTCCTGGCCCCGGCAAAGACCGACGGTGGCCGTGTGACGTTGCGCGCCACATGTTCGGACGGAGTCGTACTGGCCGCCGACTTCACGGTCTTGAGCAGCCCACTACCGCCGCCCAAACACGATTACTGGTGGGTGCTGTGGCTGTTCGTCGGCGTCACCGCCATCGCGGCCCTCGTCCATGCCCTTCGTCAGCATCGGCCGGTCAAGCCGCCGCCTCCCCCGCACATACATGCCGTCGGACGTGCCGATGGCGCCCCGACCGTCATCGCACGGGAAACACCCGATGCCGGGGAAACGACGCACACCCTCCGAATGGAAACGCACTCAGACCTAGGAAGCCAAACCCTCAGAGAGGTGGACGATGACTACTCCAACACGCGTTGAGACACCCATCGGGAACGCGACCGTGCGCGACCTCCTTTTCGGAGATGCGGCCCAGTCATCCACCGATGTGCTAGAGGCATCACTACACGACCACGGCACGGTCCGAGCCCTGGTCCCTCCCATGCACGCCGCAGAGGCAGAGCGTCAAATAGCAGACGCCACAGACGGACTGCTCTCACTGAATCTCGCCGACGTGGCCGCCGAGGGTTGGAAGAAGTACGCCGCGCTCCGTAAAGCGGCACGCAGCACTCGCGGCAGCCCGTCGGCCACCGAGGTCGTCACGTTGGTGACACACAAAATCGAGTCGAGTCACCACCCCACCGTCGACGTGACCCTGGACGGCACGCCGCTCGCCACCATCAACATCGATCTCCAACTCTGCTTCACCATGGCCGGAGTGAGCGCTGTGATTCAACGTGGCCGGCTGATGGAAATTCGAACGGGTACGTGCACGGTCACCGGTTCACTGACAGTGCAGCAGATCTCGGTAGCGAAGAAGGAGCGCAAATTCGCCCTTCCCGGTGCGATCCGATTGCCCGAAGGCATCCCACTGCTCGACCTCGGCGCGTCCTCATCAGAACCGACGGCACAGGCCTGGTACTCCGATCCCACCGGGCGATACGAATTCCGGTGGTGGGACGGAGAGCAATGGACCCGGCGCGTCTGGCAACACGGACAGGCCATGTCGGATTAGCCCTGCAGCCTCAAAGCCCCGGCCGGGCACTGAGTTACCGCCATCTGCACCTTTTCTCGATTAGTCTCCGGCTGATCGTCGCCGTGGATGTGCACCATGCCCTCGTCGGAAACCTCGAACACGTCCTCGGCGATCGATTCGCAGATGCCATGCCCGGTGCACTTGCCCAGGTCGACTTCGACGCGCATCGTGTCCCGGCCTATGCGATGTGCGCGGGAACGCGCTTGATGCCGTGCACGAAGCTGCTGTACAGCAATTCCGGCTCACCGAACTCGATGGTCTTGAGCCGGGTCAGCAACTCGCGGAACAGATGTCGCAACTCAGTCTTGGCCAGCTGATTACCCAGGCAGAAGTGCGGACCGCCACCGCCGAACCCCACCTGCGGGTTGGGTGAACGGCTCAGGTCGAAGCGGCCGGGCTCGGTGAACACCGATTCGTCACGGTTACCCGAACAGTAGAACAGGCCCACCTTGTCGCCGGCCCTGATCTGCTGGCCGGCCAGCTCGACGTCCTCGGTGGCATGCCGAGCGAACTGGATCACCGGAGTCGCCCACCGCACGAATTCCTCGGTGGCCAGGCCGATCCGGTTGTCGAAATCCTCCAGCAGCCAATCTTTTTGGCCAGGATTGGCGGCCAGGGCCATCATCGCGTGGGTGGTGGTCTGCTTGGTGGTGTCATTGCCGGCCGAGGCCAGCAGGATCAGGAATGCCCCGATCTCCTCGTCGGTGAGCCGGTGGCCGTCGACCTCGGCATTGACGATGCTGGTCATCAGGTCATCACCGGGATTGGCTCGACGGAACTTGGCCAGCTCCACGCCCGTGTTCGAGATCAGCATGATCTCGTTGATGGTGGCCATGGCGCGTTCTTCAAGCGACGAGTACTCGTCATCGCTCATGCTGAAAAGCTTCTCGGCGGCCTTGGCCAGGGCGGGCTGATCGGCAGTGGGCACGCCGAGCATGTCGGAGATCGTCCGCATCGGCAGCTGTGCCGAGCACGCCGCGACGAAGTCGACATCGCCGGCACCGATCAGGTCGTCGACGACGGCGACGGCGTTGCGGTGGATCTGCTCTTCGATCTTGCGCACGTTGCGCGGGGTGAACGCCGAGCTGATCAGGCGGCGGTACGTGGTGTGCTCCGGCGGATCCATCATCAGGAAGAAGGTGGCGAACTTCTGCACGTCTGACGGCATCGGGTCCAGCGCGACACCCTGGGTCGAGGTGAACAGCTCCGGATGCTGGCTGACGAACTGGATGTCGGCACGGCGGGTGATGGCCCAGAAGCCTGGCTCTTCCACGTCGAACAGTGACGACAGCGGCTGATGCCAGCTCAGCCCGTCAGCGGCACGCAACTGCGCGAACGTCTCGTCACGTTCGGCAAAGGGCCGGCTCCAGAAATCGTGTGACGTGATGTCGAATGGGCTGTATTCGCGTGCCTGCGGTGAGCTGGCAACTGTCACGGTATCCCCTCCTGCGCGTCGCCCGACGCCAGTGTCGCGGCACGAATTAGCGTGACAGTTCGACGATAGTTTGTAAAGCTGTGGGTATGGCGGAAACATCGTCCACCGATGACGACAGCAGCACCCGAGGACGGATCCTGGCTGCCACCGCCGAGGTTCTCGGGGCCAACGGGATGACGAAACTCAGCCTGTCCGAGGTGGCCCTGCAGGCCGGGGTGTCCCGGCCCACGCTCTACCGCTGGTTCGCCTCCAAACAGGAGTTGCTCGACGCGTTCGTGGTGTGGGAGCGAAAGACCTACGAACGGTCCGTGGCGCAGGCCTCTGCCGATCTGCCGGAGGACGAGCACCTGGATGCCGCTCTGCGAACGGTCGTCGAATACCAGCAGTCCTATCCGGGCCTGCGGATGGTCGACATCGAACCCGAACACGTCATCAAACGACTCACCCAGGTGATCCCGCTGATGCGGGAACGCCTGCAACGCCTGACCACCGGGCCGGATGCCGACGTCGCCGCGGCCACCGCGGTACGGGTGGCGGTATGTCACTACCTGGTACGCAGCGATGACGCGGACGATTTCCTCGCGCAGTTGCGCCATGCTGCCGGGGTGAAGCCGCAGCGTTGACCAGGCAAAAGCGCACCCGGCGCTACGCTGGCGGCGGTGACGCACTTTCCTGACCTCATCGCCGGGCTCGACCTGACCGACCAGGCCGCGCTGGGCAGCGGCGCGAGCTTCTGGACCACCAAGCCGATCGGCCCGGTGCCGGCCATCATGCTGACCGACGGGCCACACGGGGTGCGTCGTCAATCCGGCAGTGCGACAGATCATCTGGGCATTTCAGACAGCGAACCGGCGACCTGCTTTCCTCCCGCGGTCGGGCTCAGCCAGACCTGGGATCCCGAGCTGGTGGAACGGGTCGGTCAGGCGCTCGGCGACGAAAGCCGAGCACTGGGCGTACACGTGCTCCTCGGCCCCGGAGTCAACATCAAGCGCGACCCTCGCTGCGGGCGAAACTTCGAGTACTACTCGGAAGATCCGCTCTTGTCCGGTGCGCTCGGGGCGGCATGGGTACGCGGCGTGCAGAGCCGCGGCGTCGGCGCGTCGCTGAAACATTTCGCGGCCAACAACGCCGAACACGATCGGATGCGCGCCAGTTCCGACGTCGACCTACGAACGTTGCGTGAGATCTATCTGCGTAGTTTCGAGATCGTGGTGCGCCAAGGCCGCCCGTGGACGGTGATGTGCTCCTACAACCGGATCAACGGGATCTACGCGGCCGAGAACGCCTGGCTGCTGACCACGGTGCTGCGTGACGAATGGGGTTTCGACGGCGTGGTGGTCAGCGACTGGGGCGCGGTGGCCGACCGACCGGCGGCCATAGCGGCGGGCCTGGATCTCGAGATGCCGACGACCGGCGGGATCTCCGACGCCGAGGTGGTGGGCGCGGTGGACGCCGGAACGCTGGAGGCGGCTGCCGTCGCGCGATCCGCTGGACGGGTGGCCGCTCTGGCACAGCGGGTCACCCAAACAGACTACGCCGGAGCATCATTCAGTGCCGTTGAAATCAATGGCCATCACGAGCTGGCCCGCGAGGCAGCCCACCGAGCCATCGTGCTGTTGAAGAATGACCAGGATCTGCTGCCGTTGGCGCCGTCACCGCTGGCGGTCATCGGCGGGTTCGCCCGAGAGCCCCGATACCAGGGCGGCGGCAGTTCCCATGTGAACCCGACCCGCGTCGACATTCCGCTGGACGAGATCCGTAGGCTCGCCGGCGATCACCCGGTCAGCTATTGCCCCGGAACCGACAGTGCGGCTGCGGCAGCGGCAGCTGAATCTGCGGAAACCGCAATCGTATTCCTCGGCCTCACCGCCGAAGAGGAATCCGAGGGGTACGACCGCGAGCACATCGACCTGCCTGCCGCCCAGCTCGACCTGCTGCGTGCCGTGGTCGAAGTCCAGCCGCGCACCGTGGTGGTGCTGGCCCACGGCGGCGTGGTGCGGCTCGACACCGTCGCCGGTCTGGCCCAGGCGGTCGTGGACGGGGCGCTGCTCGGCCAGGCCGGGGGCGGGGCGCTCGCCGATGTGCTGTTCGGCGTGGTGAACCCCTCGGGCCGGCTGGCCGAGACGGTGCCGCTGCGGCTGCAGGATTCCCCGGCCTATCTGAATTTTCCGTCCGATTCGGGCCATACCGTCTACGGCGAGCGGATGTTCATCGGCTACCGCTGGTATGACTCCCGCGATATGCCGGTGACGTTCCCGTTCGGCCACGGCCTGTCCTACACCCGGTTCGACTACTCGGACCTCGAGCTCACCACCACCGGTGCAGGTGTGGCCGTGCGCGTGACGGTCACCAACACCGGCGGTCGCGCGGGCCGGGAAGTGGTGCAGGCCTACGCCGGGCTACCCGGCTCCGGCGTCAGCCGACCGACGCGAGGGTTGGCCGGATTCAGTGCCGTCATGCTCGAGCCAGGCCAGGGCCAGAGTGTCGAAATCCTCATCGACCGAACCGATCTCGCCTACTGGAGCACGGACGCCGAGCGCTGGGTCGTGGAGGCCGGCGACTATCGGGTTTCGGTCGGCGCCTCGAGCCGCGACCTTCGGCTGTCTGCGACGGTGACGGTGGCGGGCGACGAACCGACGTGCCCATTTACCCGTGAGTCGACGCTGGGCGAGCTGCTCGCCGACCCGCAGGCGGCTCAGACCATTCTGGGGGTGCTGGGCAGCGCTTCCCCGTTCGGCGCCGCCGATTCCGCGCTCGGTAGCAACCTGCTGCGGATGCTGGAATCGGTGCCGATCGGGCGGATGGCCGCATTCTCGGCAGGCAAGGTCACCCGCGAGCAGCTCGATGAACTGCTCGCCGGCATCAACGCTCAGCGGTCCTGAACGCCACGCAGCTCGGCCAGGATCTCGTCGGTGTGCGCGCCGAGCGCCGGGGCCACCATCCGCGGCTGCCATGGGGTGGCCGAGAAATCAGCCGGGCTGGCCACCATCGGCACCGTCGAAATTCCGTCGGGCACTTCGACAATTCCTCCGGCGGCGTGAAACTGCTCATCGGCGATGACGTCGTCGAGGCTGTTGATCGGTGACCAGAAGAAGTCGGGCTCGCTGTCGAACAACGGGGCCCAGTGGTCCAACGGATGCCCGGCGAATATCACATCCAACGCGGCGATCAGTTCGCGCGCATTGACGTATCGGTCACGGGCAGTGGCGAACCGCTTGTCGCTCAGCCAATCCTCACGGGCCACCACCCGGCACAGTGCGGGCCAGTGCCGGTCTCCTTGCAGCCCGACGATCCAGAAGCGTTTGCCGTCGCCGGCGGTGTAGTTGTTCATACACGGGTTGGCCATCGCCTCACGCCGGCCGATTGCGATCTGCTCACCGCTCATCAGCACGGTGTTGAGATCGAAGCTGACGGTGTAAGCACCCTGCCGGTACAGCGAGGTGCTGACCAACTGTCCTGTCCCCGTGCGATTTCGGGCCAGCAGGGCGGCACACACCGCGGCCGCCAGCGTCATTCCCGCGGAGTGGTCCCCCATTCCGCCGCGCTGAAACGGCGGGGTGTCCCCCGGGCGGGTGAGCAGGTCAGCCAGTCCGGCACGGGCCCAGAACGCGGCAACATCGTAGGCCGCTCGATCTGCATCCGGTCCGGTCAGGCCGTATCCGGTGACCAACCCATACACCAAGCGTGGATTCCTGGTCGCGACGGTGTCGAAGTCGAGTTCCAGCCGACGCAGCGCGGCAGGACGCACATTCGTGAGGAAAACGTCTGCGGTGGAAAGCAATTCCATGGCGGTGTCCCGTCCCTCAGGCGCGCCGAGGTCGAGGACGATGCTGCGTTTGGATCGGTTGTCCATCTCGAAGGGCGGGTTGGCCGCCACTCCCAGATCCGGATCCAGGCCGAGCATCCGACCGAAGGTTCTCGCCGGGTCACCCGTCGGCGGTTCGATCTTGATGACGTCCGCGCCCCAGTCAGCCAGGAGCGCGCCCGCTGCCGGCGCGGCAACCCAAACACCCAACTCGACGACCCGAAACCCCTCCAACGGACCCGCCATCGCCGTTCCTTTCTGAAACCGCTTTACAATCTGCCGCACATTTGTAAACTTGGCGAATGCTCACACCGGCCCGCCGCCTCGTCCCTGTCGCCGGCCTGGCCGGACATATCGGCCACGGCGTGCAACGTATCGCAACCGATGCGGTCATCGGGCGCCTGCGGGCACTGCCCCGCCGGATCGCAGACCTCGATCCGGCGTACCTGTCCCGTCTCACCGGCCGCGCGGTCGAATCGGTGGCGGTGATCGGCGGCGATGCGGGTACGTCGTCACGCGCTCGGCTCGCCCTGTCGGGGCCCAGCGTGCCTGAGTCAGTCTTCGTCAAGATGCCGGCCGAAACCGCGGCCACCCGGATGATGGGCGAGTTGGGCCGGCTAGGACACACCGAGGTGCGCTTCTACCAACAGCTGGCCGACGGCCTGCCCGGGGTTCCCCGCTCCTACGGCGCTGCGTTCGATCCACTGACCGGGCGGTATGTGCTGGTACTGGAAGACCTCACGCTCAGCCCCTGCGAGTTCACCGACACCCTGCACCCGCTGGGCCGGGACCGGGCCGCCGCGACAGTGGAGCTGCTCGCCCGCGTCCACGCCGCGTTCTGGGGGCGGTTACCGGCACACAGCGGTGGACCGCTGGGCTGGCTGTACTCGGCATCGGGCGACCACACCTCACTGATGACCGGCTCACTTCTCAAGCTGTCGACCAGACGACTGGCCGAAACCACCGACATTCCGGTGGCCGACGGACGGTTCATCGACGAGAACTACCGAGCGGCAGCGCAGCTACTCGATCGGCCACCACACACCGTGATGCACGGTGACGCCCACCCGGGCAACCTGTTCTTCCGCAACGGCGAGGCGGGCCTCCTCGACTGGCAGGCCGTCCGCCGGGGCCATCCCGGCCGGGAGCTGGCGTACACCCTGGTGACCTGCATGACCACGGCCGACCGACAGGCCGCCGAACGTGAACTGCTCGACGAATACCGGCGCGCACTGGCCGCGGCCGGCGGCCCGGCGCTGGATCACGACGAGTTGTGGGAGCGTTACCGCCTGGGCGCGATCTATGCCTACGCGGCGCCTGTCATCACCGCCGGACTCGGCGGTATGCAGGACGAAGGCATCGCGCTGGAGGGCGCCAGACGGGGCGTGGCAGCCTTGGCGGACCTGGAGACTGTGGCAATACTCAAGAAGTTGCTCTGATGGTCCTACCATTTGGTGAACCACGAACAACCAAAGGCTGGACGTGAACGAACCTGTATCCGCGCAGCGGGACATATCCGTCGAAGACACCTCGACGCGCCACCGAATCCTGGTCGCGACCGCCGAGGTGCTGGCCCGCAGCGGTCAGACCAAGTTGAGCCTCTCCGAGGTGGCACTGCAGGCCGGCGTGTCCCGGCCCACGCTGTACCGCTGGTTCGCCGACAAGCAGGAGCTTCTCGACGGCTTCGGCACCTATGAGCGCGAGATGTTCGACCACGGCATCAGCCGAGCGACCGTGGGCTTGCGTGGCAACGAGAAGCTCGACGCCGCATTGCGTTTCATCGTGCAATACCAGCAGTCGTACTCGGGGGTGCGGCTGGTCGACATCGAGCCCGAAGTCGTGATCGCACAACTGGCCAACGTCATACCCCTCATGCGGGCGCGATTGCTCAAACTGCTCTCGGGCTCCAACGCGCCAGTCAAGGCGGCCACCGCGATCCGGGTGGCGGTCTCGCACTACATCGTGCGCAGTGATGACGGCGATCAGTTTCTGGCGCAGCTGCGCCATGCCGTCGGCATCAAACAGCCCGACTCGAACTGACCTGCCCTGTTCCGGCTTTTACCCGTCCGCACCTCCTGCCCACTCGCGATTGACACTCTACGATTGCAGAGACTTGCCAATCGGTCAATCCTTCTCGCAAAGGGGTGACACGACCGGCAATTTTTGTAAAGCTGTGCATATGACTCAGGTGCAGAGCGACACCGGCGTGCTCGCCGGTGACGAGCGGATGCTCATCGACGGGGAACTCCAATACACCGGCAGCGGTGCGAAATTCGACGTCATCCACCCCGCCAGCGAACACGTGGCCGGCCAGGCCACCGATGGCACGGTGGCCGACATCGAGCGTGCCGTCGGCGCCGCGAGGCGCGCCTTCGACGAAACGGACTGGAGCCGCGACGTCGACTTCCGCCACCACTGCCTGATGCAGCTGCACGACGCGCTGGACGCCGAGAAGGAACGGCTGCGCCGGGTGCTGGTCACCGAAGTCGGCTGTCCGGTGACCGTCACGGGCTCACAGATCGAGGACCCGATCGGCGAGGTCAAGCACTGGGCCGAGCACGGCAGGAATTTCGAGTACGTCGTCGACAACGGCGTCCACCAGACCCAGCTCGGCCCGGCGCGGCGCAAGATCGCCTACGAGCCGGTCGGCGTCGTCGGCGCCATCACTCCGTGGAACGTCCCGTTCTATCTGAACATCGCCGAGACGGTTCCGGCCCTGATGGCAGGCAACACCGTGGTGCTCAAGCCCGCGCAGCTGACCCCCTGGTCGGGCACTGAGCTGGGCCGCATCGTCGCCGAGCACACCGACATTCCGGCCGGCGTCTTCAATGTCGTGGTATCCAACGCCAACGAGGTGG
The DNA here is from genome assembly GCF_055419505.1 of Mycobacterium sp. IDUB_9. Lineage (NCBI taxonomy): Bacteria > Bacillati > Actinomycetota > Actinomycetes > Mycobacteriales > Mycobacteriaceae > Mycobacterium > Mycobacterium sp. IDUB_9. Next base: position 646,250 of record NZ_JBVAXU010000003.1, read on the forward strand.
GCGCCGCGCTGTCGGCGGACCCACGGGTCGACATGATCACCTTCACCGGATCGACCGCCACCGGGCGCGCCATCCTGGCGGCCGGAGCCTCGACGGTCAAGAGGACGATGCTCGAACTTGGCGGCAAGTCCGCACACATCGTGCTCGACGACGCCGACTTCAACTCGGCGCTGCCGATCGCGGCGATGATGGCCTGTGTCATGAGTGGCCAGTCCTGCATCCTGCCCAGCCGGATCCTGCTCCCCCGCAGCCGCTACGACGAGGGCATCGAGCTGCTCAAGGGTGCGATGGAGAACTTCCCGGTGGGCGATCCCTGGACCCCGGGCATCATGCAGGGCCCGCAGATCAGCGCCACTCAGCGCGAGAAGGTGCTCGGGCTCATCAAATCCGGGATCGATTCGGGTGCAAGGCTGGTCACCGGTGGCGGCATTCCGGAGAACCTGCCCACGGGTTACTACACACAGCCCACCCTGCTTGCCGACGTCGATCCCGACTCACAGGTGGCCCAGGAGGAGATCTTCGGGCCGGTGCTGACAGTGACCCCCTATGACTCCGACGACGAAGCTGTCGCCATCGCCAACAACTCCATTTACGGCCTCTCCGGGGAGGTTTCGTCCGGCGACGTGGACCGCGCGTTCGCGATCGCGCGGCGGATCCGGACCGGCAACGTCACCATCAACAGCCGCAGCCACTTCGGCATCAACAGCCCGTTCGGCGGTTCCAAGCAGAGCGGTCTGGGCCGGCGCAACGGTGAAGAAGGCTTCAAGGAGTACTTCGAGTCCAAGACCATCGGCATGCCCGAGTAACAGCGCCGACGGTGCGCGCAGATCGCGATTCCGCGTCGGAACGCGATCTGTGTGCACGCTCGGGAAGGATGACTATGGACGAATTGCAGATCCAGGCCTTGCTGTACCGGTACGCCCGGGCAGTCGATAGCAAGGACTGGGAGCTGTACCGATCGGTGTTCACCGAGGACGCGGTGATCGACTACTCGTCGGCGGGCGCGGTGGTGGGCAGCCGCGATGACGTCGTCGACTGGTTCGCCGCGAACTTCGGGGTGATCCCGTGGAGCATGCACTACATCACCAACGTCGAGGTCCTCGAAAGTGACGGCGATACCGCGACCGTGCGCGCGATGTTCTACAACCCCATGCAGTTGCCGGGGACGGCGGAGCAGAGTGCGTGCGGCGGGTATTACCACCACGAGCTGGTGCGAACGCCTGACGGCTGGCGCAGCCGCAGCCTGCGCGAGGAGAACCTCTGGTTCACCAACCCTCCGGCACAACCCAATTGACCCTGCAGCTATGGCGACAAAACGCGAGTAGATAGCGCCGTACCCGCAGAGTCAACGCAGGGAAAACTAGCCCTCGGCGGCCAACTGGCCGCAGGCGGCGGCAATCTCACGCCCGCGGGTATCACGCACCGTGCACGACACTCCCTTGGCCTGAACACGTTTGACGAATTCCCGTTCGACGGGCTTGGGACTGGCGTCCCATTTACTGCCCGGAGTCGGGTTGAGCGGGATCAGGTTGACATGGACGAGTGCGCCCAGCTTGCTGTGGAGCTTCTTGCCGAGAAGGTCTGCGCGCCAAGGCTGGTCGTTGACATCGCGGATCAACGCGTACTCGATGGACACCCGACGACCGGTGACGTCGGCGTAGTAGCGGGCGGCGTCGAGAACCTCGTCGACGCTCCACCGGTTGTTCACCGGCACCAGCGTGTCGCGTAGTTCGTCGTCGGGGGTGTGCAGCGACATCGCGAGCGTGACACCGAGGCGCTCGTCGGCAAGCTTCCGGATCGCCGGCGCCAGTCCCACTGTCGACACCGTCACCGATCGCGCACTGATCCCGAAACCGTTCGGCGGCGGCGCGATGATGCGCTTCACGGCGGCCAGCACCCGGTTGTAGTTGGCCAGCGGCTCGCCCATGCCCATGAACACGATGTTCGACAGCCGCCCGTCATGTTCCAAACGCATGGCCGACGACGCCGCCCGGACCTGCTCGAGGATCTCGGCGGTGGACAGGTTGCGTTGCAGGCCGCCCTGGCCGGTCGCGCAGAACGGGCAGGCCATGCCGCAGCCGGCCTGCGACGAGATGCACACCGTGTTGCGCTGCGGATAGCGCATCAGCACGGACTCGAAGGTCGTGCCGTCGCCCGCGCGCCACAGCGTCTTGCGGGTCTCCCCCGCGTCGCACTGGATCTGCTTCACCGGATCGATCAGTGTCGGGAACAGGGCCCCGGCCACTTGGTCGCGCACCGCGGCGGGCAGATCGGTCATCTGCTGCGGGTCGGCGATCAGGCGGCCGTAATACTGGTTAGCCAGCTGTTTGGCGCGAAATTTCGGCAGACCCAGCTCGGTGACGGCAGCGATACGGCCGTCCTCGTCGAGGTCGGCAAGGTGCTGCGGCGGCATACCGCGTCGGGGGGCTTCGAAGACCAATTCCTGCTTCATGTCTTTTCCAGTATCAGGCTTGTTCGGCGAGAACGTCGTGAACGGTCCGTTCAACGGTGTCCAGGACGGCGGCGTCCACCCCGGCGCGGCCGCGGACGAACACCGATGCACGGCTGGCAGGCGGCAGCCCCTCGGCCAGACACAGCCCGTCGGGCAGCCGGCCGATCATCGGCAGCAGCGCCACGCCCAGACCAGAGCGCACGGCTGCGAACAGGCCCGCCAGGTTCGCCGATTCGGCGGCGATGCGGTAGTCCGTCGCGCACCGGTCCAGGGTGGCAAAGGTGGGTTCGCGCAATGTGCACGGCTCGGAGAACATCACCACCGGCAACGGCTGATTCGCCGCTGTGGTGAAGCTGCGGCCCGAGATCCACTTGAGCGCAAGCGTTCCGGAGGCATGGGCGGGATCCATTCCGGAACCGTCGAGCATTACGGCGAGGTCTACCAGACCGTGTTCGAGGGCGTCGGCGAGCGTGACGTTGCGGTCGAGACGAAACCGCAGCCGCCAGTTGGGCAACCGCTCGCCCAGCGCCGCCGTGAGGGCGGGCAACATGACGTCGGCGCCGTGCTCGGTGGCACCGATCAGCAGTACCTGTTCCTCGGCCGCACCGAGATCGATCAGCGCCGCATCGTGCGCGGCGAGAATGCCACGGGCGTGACCGAGGACGCGATGTCCCAGTTCGGTGAAGGCGACACCACGGCCGGACCGTTCGACCACGGGACCGCCCACGACGGCTTCGATACGACGCACGTGCTGGCTGACGGCGGACTGCGTCATGTGCAACACCGCGGCGGCGCGGTGAAACCCGCCACAGTCCGCCACCGCAGCCAGGCTGCGCAGCGGTGCGATGTCCAGCACCTGTCCCATGCGATCAAGGTACTCCGATCAGTACTTACGATCAAAGAGCAGGCATTTCCTTCCATTCGCTGAGTTATTCCGCCTTACTGATTAGCATCAACGATCGATCGCGATTGCCGATAATCGTTGGACCGCGCGTACGGGCGTCGCTCACGATGGGACCATGCCGCCCACTCCACTGCGCACGCGAGGAGCAATCCAGCCGATGCCGACGCGCACGGCCGCGACCGTGACGTTCTTCTACGCCCTGGGGTATCCGATCGGGAACCTGGCCGTGCACGCCCTCTCCCCGATGGCGGTGCTGGCTGTTCGTTTCGGGCTGGCGGGGCTGGTCCTCGGCGCCTGGGCAGGGCTGGCCCGGGTCCGCTTCCCCACCGGCCGCAAGCTGTTCCACGTCGCAGTGGCGGGCCTGCTGATGCAGGCTGTGCAGTTCTGCGCGCTCTACGTCGCGATTCAGCATGGTGCGCCGGCGGTGCTGTGCGCGGTGGTCATTGCGATGAACCCGGTGGCGACTGCATTGCTCGCCGCGATGTTCTTGGGTGACCGGTTGACGCCGCGCCGGGTAGCCGCGTTGGTGCTCGGTATCGCCGCAGTGCTGGCCGCATGCGCGACCCGACTGGTCACCTCAGGTGGGATCGACCCGGCAGTGGGGTTGCTGCTGGTGGCGCTGCTCGGCCTGGCCGCAGGCGGGGTCTATCAACAGCGGTTCTGCTCGGATGTCGACTTCCGGGCCTCAACCTCGGTACAGAACGCCGTCGCGTTCATCCCCGCATCGGCGCTCGCGCTCAGCACGCCGATCGAGGTGCACGACGCCACCAAAGCCGCGTTGGCGGTGGCCGGCGTGGTGCTGCTCAACGCCATACTCGGGGTGTCGCTGTACGTGCGGGCCATCAACCTGCACGGCGCCTCAGCGGTCGCGATGCTGTTCTGCGTGATTCCCGCAGTCGCAGGGGTGTTGTCCTGGCTCATGCTCGGCGAGCGGGTGAACATCGGTATCGCCGCGGGACTCGTCCTCGGTGCGATCGCCTGCTGGCTGAACGCATCTGGCGCGCGCAACGAGCGCGGGCTACGCCAGCAGGGTCAGCACGATCCAGCCGACGACGGCGGACGGCAGCATCGCGTCGATCCGGTCCATGATGCCGCCGTGGCCGGGCAGTAGCGTGCCCATGTCCTTGATGCCCAGGTCGCGTTTGACCTGCGATTCCACCAGATCACCGAGCACACCGGTGATCACCAGCAACAGGCCCAGCGGCACGCCCACCCAGGCCGGCTTGTCCAGCAGGAATGCGACCGATAGAACGGCCGCGGCGATGCCGAACACCAGCGAACCGCCGAGACCCTCCCAGGACTTCTTGGGGCTGATCGCCGGGGCCAGCAGATGCTTGCCGAACAGGACCCCTGCGACATAACCGCCGATGTCGGCGAAGACGACCGTCACGATGATGGTGAAAACGCGGGCACCGCCGTGGTCGGCGAAGATGAGCAGCGCGGTGAAGGCCGCGAACATCGGCACCCACGTGGCCAGCAGCACCGTGGCGGCGATATCGCGCAGATAGTTGACCGGTTGCTGATCCAGCCCCTGGCCGACCAGGCGCCACACCATGCAGACGACGATGGTGCCGCCGTAGGCGCCCAGTAGGCCCGCGGCCCCGAACGGCCAGGTCAGCCAGATCATGGCCTGCCCGCCGAGCAACAGCGGCACAGTGGGCAGCGCATAGCCGTGTTCGCGCATTCGCCGGATCACCTCGTGGGTGGCGATGGCGATGGCGACTGCCAGCAGCGGCAGCCACCAGATGGGCGCGAAGAGCAGGGTGCCTATCGCAAGGGCACCGAGCACCACGCCGACGGCGATAGCGGCCGGCAGGTCGCGGCCGGCGCGCGAGGTCTTCTGTGGTGGCTCAGTCTGTGCCACGGGACTTGGGTGCTGAAGGTCGCCTAGACCTCCAGCAACTCGCCTTCCTTGTGCTTGACCAACTCGTCGATCTGGGCGGTGTAGGTGTGGGTGGATTTGTCGAGGTCCTTTTCCGCGCGCCCGACTTCATCCTCGCCGGCCTCGCCGTCCTTCTTGATCCGGCTGAGCTCCTCCATCGCCTTGCGACGGATGTTGCGCACGGACACCTTGGCGTCCTCGCCCTTGGATTTCGCCTGTTTGACCAGGTCGCGGCGGCGCTCCTCGGTGAGCTGCGGGATGGAGATCCGGATGATGTTGCCGTCGTTCGTCGGGTTGACCCCGAGGTCGGAGTTGCGGATGGCATCCTCGATCGGCCTCAGCTGGGATGCCTCGTAAGGCTTGATGACGACGAGGCGCGCTTCGGGAACGTTGATGCTCGCCATCTGCGTGATCGGCGTCATGGACCCGTAGTACTCGATGTTGATCCGGGAGAACATGCCCGGATTGGCGCGGCCGGTCCGAATTGTGGACAGGTCGTCGCGGGCCACACTCACGGCCTTTTCCATCTTCTCTTCGGCGTCGAAGAGAGTTTCGTCGATCACTTCGGGTTCTCCATCGATCTTGCTCCTCGCTTGCGCGGCGGGTCAGGTGGTGGTGACCAGTGTTCCGATCTTCTCACCCGCCACTGCACGGGCGATATTGCCTTCGGTGAGGAGGTTGAACACCAGCATCGGCATCCGGTTGTCCATGCACAAACTGAAGGCGGTGGCATCGGCTACCCGCAGGCCGCGGTCGATGGCCTCGCGATGGCTGACTTCGGTGAGCAGCTCGGCGTTCGGGTCCTCCCGTGGGTCGGCGGTGTAGACGCCGTCGACAGCCTTGGCCATGAGCACCACATCGGCCCCGATTTCCAGGGCGCGCTGCGCAGCCGTGGTGTCGGTGGAGAAGTACGGAAGGCCCATGCCTGCGCCGAAGATTACGACGCGCCCCTTCTCCAGGTGCCGCACGGCCCGCAACGGGATGTACGGCTCGGCGACCTGACCCATGGTGATGGCAGTCTGCACGCGGGTGTCGATGCCTTCCTTCTCCAGGAAGTCCTGCAGCGCAAGGCTGTTCATCACGGTGCCGAGCATGCCCATGTAGTCACTGCGGGTGCGTTCCATGCCACGCTGTTGCAGTTGGGCTCCGCGGAAGAAGTTGCCGCCGCCGATGACGACCGCGACCTGGACTCCGCTTCGCACCACGGCGGCGATCTGGCGGGCCACCTGATGCACGACGTCGGGGTCGAGGCCGACCTGGCCACCGCCGAACATCTCTCCGCCGAGCTTCAGCAGAACCCTTGTATAGAAGGGACGAATGGGTGCTGCGCCCTCGCCGGCGACATTCGGATCCGCCATCGGTCTCCTCGGCACTCCTCGCATGTAGAGAGCCACCCGGGTTACCCCTGGACGGCCTCTCCATCCTGCCCTATGGCGGACGGCACACCTAGTTTGGGTGAACTCCGGAGGACCGAGTGTCGCCGGCGGCACAGGTCAGCCGGTGACTATCCCAGGTGCGCCTGAAGCAACCAGGCCGCCATGGACTTGCGGTCGGCACCTTCGTCGCGGAGGTCCATCCGGGCGAAATCGGCGAAGTTGGCGAATTCCGCTGGCACATGCGCATGGATGCGGGCCGGTCGCACGTCGTCGATCACCCAGTACTTGCCGACGACCTCGCGCAATTCCTCCTCGCTGACCGGATTGGCCGGTCCGGAATCGCCCATCGTCCCCTTGTCGAACACCAGCACGAAGTAGGAGGCGCCGGGTGCGGCCGCCTGCACGATCGACTGCTGGTAGCCCTCGCGAAGTTCGACCGGCATCGAGTGGAACAGAGTCGAATCGACGATCGTCCCGAATCGACCGTCGTAGCCGGTGAACGCGCTGATGTCGGCGACCTCGAAGCTGGCGTTGGTCAGCCCGCGTTTGGCGGCCTCGGCCCGGGCCAATTCGATGGCGGTCGCCGACTGGTCCAATCCGACCGTGGTGAAGCCCCGCTCGGCCAGGTCGAGCGCGGTCGCGGCCTCGCCGCAGCCGGCGTCGAGCACCTCCCCGTGGAACTTTCCCTCGGCGATCAGTGCCGCGATCTCGGGTTGCGGTTCGCCGATGCTCCACGGCGGACGGACCCCGGCAAATTCCGGAGCCTCACCGCGGTAAGCGGATTCGAACATTGCGTCTGACATTTCGCTTGGCGTGGTCATACGTCCGGTATATCAACCTGCTTGATATGTGTCAATATGCTTGATATGAACTCCGATGTGGGCGGCATCCTGGAGGACCAGCCGCTCGGATATTTGATGTATCGCGTGGTCGCGGTGCTGCAGCCACGGGTCGCCGCACAGCTGCAACCGCTGGGCCTCAAACTGCCCGAGTTCGTCTGCCTCCGCATCCTGTCGATGTCCCCAGGCCAGTCCAACGCCGAACTCGCCCGCCACACGAACGTGTCACCACAAGCCATGAACAACGTGGTGCGCGGCCTTCAGGACCGCGGCGTGGTGCGCAGGCCGGCCACCGTCGACTCCGGACGGGCGCTGCCCGCCGAGTTGACCGCCGAGGGTGTCGAATTACTCAAACGTGCCGAATCGGCAGTGCTCGCCGCCGAGGACGAGGTGCTCGACCGCCTCGACCCCGAGCAGCGCCGCGAGCTCAAACGGCTCCTGGCGCACGCGGTCAACTGAGCTGCCTTCAGTTCTGCCGCGCCGAGCAGCGCCGCAGTCGGTAATGTCCCGAGCCGATGAAGATCGTGCTGGCCCCGGACTCCTTCAAGGAGTCGATGACCGCGTCGCAAGCGGTGGCGGCGCTGCGCGAGGGCGTCCGGTCGGTCCTACCCGACGCCGAGTGCATCGGGGTGCCGATGGCCGACGGCGGTGAAGGCACAGTCGACGCCGTTGTCGACGCCCTCGGCGGTGACCGCGTGGCGGTCGAGGTCAGCGACCCACTGGGTCGGCCTACGCGCGCCACCTATGGCTACATCGACGGCCGTCGCCTGGCCGTGATCGAGATGGCCAGCGCCTCCGGCCTGGAGCTGGTGACCCCTTCCGACCGGGATATACTGTGCGCCAGCACATTCGGTGTCGGACAGTTGATCATCTCGGCTCTGGACCACGGCGCGACCGAGTTGCTGATCGGCATCGGCGGTTCGGCGACGAATGACGGCGGGGCCGGCATGCTCACCGCTCTGGGCGTCGCCTTCACCGATGCCGACGGTGCTGCCCTGCCGCCCGGCGGCGCGGCACTGGCACGGCTGCAGCACATCGACGTCTCCGGCCTGGACCCCAGACTGGCCGGTGTCCACGTCCGGATCGCCTCTGACGTGACCGCGCCGCTGCTCGGAACCGATGGCGCCAGTGCGGTTTTCGGACCGCAGAAAGGCGCCGGCCCGGCAGACGTTGCGACCCTCGAATCCGCGTTGACCCGCTTCGTCGAGGTGACCGAGACCTCGCTCGGCCACGCCCGACCCGATCGAGCGGGCGCCGGCGCTGCCGGGGGCCTGGGCTTCGGGCTGATGGAATTCCTTGCGGCCGAATGCGACCCGGGCGTCGAGATGATCGCCCAAACCGTTGGACTGGAACAGGCGTTGACCGGAGCCGACTGGGTGTTCACCGGGGAGGGTGGTGTCGACGCCCAGACCATCTTGGGCAAGACACCGTTCGGCGTCGCCCGGCTGGCCGCGCGCACCGGCGCCAGGGTGGTGATCTTCGGCGGCCGGGTGTCCCCCGGCGCCGAGGTCCTCCTGGCCAACGGCGTGGACAAATTGGTGGCAATCACCGCACCGGGCGTCCCACTGGAACAGGCTCTGCGTGACGGCCCGGCCGCGTTGGCCCGTGCGGCCGCCGAAGTCTGCCGCACGCTCGGGCCAGAGGCCTAGAGGATCGCAGCCGCCACGATCAGCCCGAACGCCAGGTAGGACGCCGTCACGACCAGGACCTGGGGGGTAAATCGTTCGGCGGCGAGCACCCCGCCGATGTCGATCCCTTTGATCGCGCCGACCAGCCGCACCGAAAAGGCCTGGGCCGCAATGCCCACCAACCCGAACACCAGGGTGGTGATCAGCCCCTGGACCAGGTCACCCGACGAGCTGTAGATGGCCAGCACGATGATCAACGACATCGAGACCACGCCGGAGGCCGCCACGGCGGCGGCGTTGGGTCGCCCAGCCTGAACCAGGGTGCGCAACGGGCCCGGGGTGGTCCAGTCGATCACGTAGAAACCCAGGACCATCAGCGCCACACCGACGATCGAGTACAGCACGATGGCCGATACCCCATGGCCGAGGACCGACCAGTAATCGGAGCCGAGCGCAACCAAGGTGGTTGTCATAGGTTATTCCTTCCGGGTCACTGCGGGATGCGGTGTGGCACAAAGGCAGCGCCGTTGTCGGTGACGAGACCGGAGGTCTCGCGGATCCCGAGTCCGGCGGATTCGTCTCCGACGATCCATGCGCCCAACGCCGGGCGCATGTCGTCGAATTGCGGTAGCGGATCGAGCAACTGGTACACGTAGCCCTCCTCGCCGTACACACCGCCGGTCTCGGTTTCGTATCCGGCGCCGACGATGGTGATGTTGGCGCCCTCCCGGCCGAGTTTCGGTTTGCGCACGTACTCGGTCAGCTCATGCGGGTCATCGACGTAGGCCGGCAACAGGTTCGGGTGCCCGGGATACATCTCCCACAGCACCGCCAGGATCGCCTTGTTGCTCAACAGTGTCTTCCACAGCGGCTCCACCCACATGGTGGCGGGCAACTGCTCGATCGCCCGGCGGCCGAAATCGTCGTCGAGCATCCACTCCCACGGATAGAGCTTGAACACCGACGACATGGGAGCTTCCTCCAGGTCGACGAACCGGTCGAGGTCCTGGTCAAATCCGATGTCCTCGATCGCCAGACCCACGGTGCGCAGACCGGCTTCGGCCGCACACTCCTGGAGATAGGCCACGGTCACGTGGTCCTCACCGCTGGTCTCGGCCCCTGACCAGGTGAAGTACGTCTCGGCGCCCGGAAGACGATCACGGATCTCGGTCCAGCGGGCAACCAGTCTCTCGTGCAAGGAGTTCCATTGATCATCGGCCGGGTAGACGTCGGTCTTCCAGTGCCACTGCAGGATCGCCGCCTCGAGCAGTGTGGTCGGGGTGTCGGCGTTGTACTCGAGCAGAACTGGTGGCCGGCGACCGTCGTAGCGCAGGTCGAAGCGGCCGTACAGGTGTGGATCACTGCGCCGCCACGACTTCTCGATGTGCTCCCAGCTCCATTCGGGAAGCCCGAAGTCGCGATAGCGGCCGGTCAGCACGACGTGCTCGACAGCCTCCAGGCACATCGAGTGCAGCACCTCGACGGAAGCCTCGATCGACAGCACCTCGTCCATGTCGAAGACGTAGTGCACCGATTCATCCCAGTACGGGCGGTCGGCACCGGTCGCGTCACGCGCCGGAGTTCCGTAACACATACCTTGGTCGGCGATGATCTGTTCCCAGCCGAGTCGCGGGGAACTACGTTGACGGCGCATTCAGCTTCCTGAGCTTCCGCCGTAGCTCGATGACGAGCCGAATCCGCCTCGTTTGATCGACGTGCCCGATTTGGTCTTGGCCGTGGTGCCCTTGGGAACCTCCAGGGTGCCACCCCGGGCCACGGTGCCCACCCCGCCGTTGCTGCCGCCGTAGTAATAGCGGTACGGCGAGCCGAGGTAGATGAAAGTGCCCCCTGAACTGCTGTGGCCACTGGAGCAGTACGAGTCGGGCACCACCTCGTTGGAGCCGTCCTTGACGCAACTGGCCGCGATTTCCTCTTTGTGCAGCAAGTGGTAGCCCAGGGCAACCACCCCGACCACACCGACCACGGCCACCGAGCCCATCAGTATCTTCTTGTTGGTAGCGGCCCGCCGTTCGCGCGTCTCCTCCTGCTGCCTGGCCCACTCCTCGGCGGCCTCGCGCTCCTTCTGCATCTTGTCCCGCTGGCGCGCTTCGGCCACGGTCGGGGGCCGCGGCGTCGCGGTACTCGGGTCCTGCCAGCGGATCGAGCCCGGCTTCGGACCCGGCGGGTCGTGACTCATCGAGTGGTTCGGCTCGTTCGGCCCAGACGTCATTCACACCCCCACAGCAGTGACTCCTGCCGGTCATCATAGGAGCACACGGCCGTTGGGGGTCCCGGCACCTGACGTTTATCTGGTCGGAGTGCTATCACTCAGTGGTGGTGGCAGGCCGCCGGAGGTGACGGCGGAACATCCAGCGCCGGGTTGCCGTCGAAGAAACCCACCGGCTTGAGCTTGAAGCCGGTGTAGTGGCAGGGCATCACCGGCCAGTCCTCCGGGCACACGACGTGATGGGCGCCCACCGTGTACCAGAGCACGACGTCGGTGTCCTCCAGCGGCGCGTCATCGGCCACATACTGCGGTAGCCCCTGGGCCTCGGCACACTGATACATGTAGTCCCCCGCCGCGTACAGCTCCCGGGCGTCGTAACGGGTGACCCACAGGTTGTGCTGAACGAATCGGGCCCGGTCGTAGATCACCGACCCTTCCTGCACCATCACCGGGACGATGTCCTTGGGCATCAGCTTGTAGGCCACCGGTGTCCCGAACTCGTTGAGCTTGGACGGGTTGACCACCTTCCAGTACCGGCCGGTCGAGTGCTCCCAGTCGCGTGCACCCTCCGTCTCGGATGCCACCAGGGTGTCCCGGGTGATCCAGGCGTTGTGATGCGGGTTCAGTGCCGGATCCGGTTCGGGAATCGAATCCACCTCGTACACACTGTTTCCCGGGCCGTCGACGCTCATGTCCATCCGGAAGTTGAAGAAGTGCTGATGGTTGGGCCCATACATTCCCGGCGCCACCATCTTGCCCCAGCGCGGCGACTCTCCCCCGACGATCGCCCCGGTGGTCAGCACGCCCGTGAGTTTGACCTCCATCTCGATGGACGCGTCGTTATAGAGATACCAGAAGAAGCCGTACTCGTAGTTGCCCACCGTGCAGATCATCGAGATCACCAGCCGCCGCGACCGCCGCACCTCGACCTCCCCGGTGCGGAAGTCGGTGTGCTTCCAGGAGATACCGAAGTCCTCCTCATGCATGCAGATGGCATTGGGAATGGTGACCGCGTTGCCGCTCGAATCATTGACCGTGCCGTCGAAGTAGAAGATCTCGCCCAGACAGTCACAACCCAGGGTGAGCGGGTTGGCCGAGAAGCCCATCCCCACCTCACCCATGTCGAAGACGTTCTTGTTCCAGTGGGTAGGCGACGAATCTCCGTAGGGCACCACCATTTCCGAAAGCGCCGCCCGGTACATGATGGGCCGAACCGTACCGCGGTCGTTGTAGCTGAGCTCGTGCAGTACCAGGCCCTCACGCGGGTTGAAACCGACCCGCAGCGACCACTTCTGCCACGTGACGTTCCAGCCGTCCACGGTGTAGCTCGGCCCGTCGGGCTGGATGATCTCGATGGTCTTGACGTCGTCACGGAACTGGGTGAATGTGGGCCGATTTTCCCGGGTGAACATGAACTGCTCGGAATAGTTGCCGCCCTTGGACGGTAACGGCACGGCACCGTGGTCCTCGATACCGATGACCTCCATGTTGTCCAGGTCGAAGGTGACGATCAGGCCTTCGACCGGTCGCGCATAGCCGTTCTCCGACGGCGCCGCGCGCATGAAAGTCAGCGGCCGGCAGATCAGCGGCGAGTTCTCGTAATGGTCCTGCGCGCCGTAGTAGCCGGCCGGCCACGGGTCGATCATCGCCAGACTGAAATCGGTGACGCCCCGTTTACGCATGGCCTCCTGCCAGCGGGGGTCTTCTCGCACCTTCTCCTCCACCCCGGTCATGTGCTCGACCAGGTAAGACGGGAATCGGCCGGGAATCGGTGTCCATGAGTCGATGACACGGGCGTCGATGTCCACGATCGCCTCGTAGATCATCTTCGCGGCACCGTCGTACATCGTCACGAACGCCTGGCGCGGAACATCGGTTGTCCCAGCGAAAGACAATGCGGCGGACTTGGCCGGTTCAGCCAGCTGGATCATGACGAACTTCAATGTCGGTGTGGCGTAGTCGGATCCGTTGATGACGGCGGCAGCCGCCTCGATCTCGGCACCGGTCAGTGGGTCGAGCGGATACCGGGTTGCGCCCCCGGTCGATTCGGTCGGGGCCAGGGTGCTGTCCATGGTCATTTGGTTGTGTCCTCCGCTTCAGTCTTGTCGAGGTCGAATACGGCCAGATGCGCCAAGCTGTCGGCCTGCGACACCTTGTGCGCCGAGCGGCGCCCGAAGACGTACACGAGGAGCCCGAGTGCGAACATCCCCAGGCTGATCCCGCCGACCCACGTCATCCAGGTCGCGGTGGGTACGTCGAGCCATGGGGTGACGAATGAGTAGTAGATGCCGCCGATCGTGGCCAAGGTCCCGACCACGACGGTGATCCACACGCCCACCATGCCGCCGGGGATGCGCCAGAATTGTTCGTTCTCATAGCGATCGGAGTACTTCTTGCGGGCCACCACCACCGGGATCAGGAAGAAGAACCCGGACAACAGCCACACCGTGGACAGGCCGCCCTGCAGGTAAACGGTGACATTGGCCATGCTCGACTGCGAGTAGAGCCCGACCAGGATCAGCGACGAGATGACACCCTGGATCAGGATCGCGGTTACCGGGTTGCGGGTGCGCGGATTGAGATGGGTGAAAATGCGCGGCAGATGCCGTTCCAGCCCGGAGACAAAGATGAGCCGTGAGTAGGCGACCTGGTAGGTCATCAGCGCCACGATGATGATCCCCGCCAGCACCACCGCGCAGATCTCCATCAATCCGGGGAAGCCGGCGACGTCCAACATGCCGATTATCCCGGTCACCGGGTCGATCTCGTCACCGGGTAGAGCCATCATGGTGCCGAGCGTGGTCATCAGATAGATCGCCACCAACGCGGCCGAGCCCCACAGGATCATCCGCGGTCCGCTCTTGCGCACCGATAGAAACTCCGCGCCCATGTTGTACGGGGTCTCCACACCCAGCAGGTAGAGCAGCACCGTGCCGTAGAGGAACCCTGCGACGGCGAAGTTGGGGATCGTTGCCTCCGCCCAGCTGAACGGGGTGGCGGAGCCGTGCTCGACGGCGAAGAGCAGTCCGCAGACGAAGATCGTCAGCGTCAGCACGCCGTAGACGACGAAGACCACGTTCATGATGCGTTGGTTGGCAGCCAGTTTCGCCAACGCCAACCCGACCACCGTCCACAGGATCACCAACTGCAGGATGATGGTCGTCATCAGTCCGAGTTCGGTGTGGAAGGCCAGCAGTAGTAACTGCAGCACAATCGCCGGCGAGGATGCGGCGTTGAGGATCACCGGCACCCACGACAGATACCCGCCGATGAATCCCCAGGTTTCACCCATGGTTCGGGTGGCCCAGATGTACACACCGCCCTGCCCGGGCCAGAGGTTGCCGAGTTCCACCACGGCCATGCCCGCCGGGATCAGAAAAGTGAGGATACCTAGCACCCACATCGGGATCGCGGTCCAGCCCCCGCCAGCCATCACCGAGGATCCGGTGACCCAGCAGATGATGAACACGTACGCCGCGGTCAGACCGAACGTGCTCATCACCTTGGGCAGGATCTGCTCCGGCACCAGCTCGGTCGTCATCAGCTTGTCGCGACCCGCCGGTTCCAACTCTGTTGAATTGCTCCTCGCGTGCGAGGCCGCTAACTCTTGGGTCATACACTTTCTCCCAATGCCGTTGGTTCAGTTGACGATTTGTCCGTCTCGCATCCGGACGACACGGCTCGCTTCGTCGGCCACCGTGGGATCGTGGGTGCTCGCGACGACCGTGACGCCCAATGTCGAGCACAGGTCGCGCAGCATGCGCACCACCGTCTCCCCCGTGCGGTGGTCGAGGTTGGCCGTCGGCTCGTCGGCAAGCACCAGTGTCGGACTACTGATCAGCGATCGCGCAATCGCTGTGCGCTGCTGCTCGCCGCCCGACATCTTGGTGGGCTGGTGGTGCACGCGATGGCCGAGGCCCACCATCTCCAGCAGTTCGGTTGCTCTCTTGCGCAACGACTTCCGATCGTAGGGCTCGAACATCAAGGGCATTTCGACGTTCTCGACCGCGGACAGGAACGGGATCAGGTTGTAACTCTGAAAGATGAAGCCGATGGTGTCGTGACGCAGCGCCGCGAACTGGCTCTCGGTCAGTTGCGCGGTATCCTGCCCGCTGATCACGACGGAGCCCTTCGTGGGACGGTCCAGCCCGCCGATGATGTTGAGTAGTGTGGATTTTCCGCTGCCGCTCGGCCCCATCAGGCAGACGAACTCCCCAGGCAGCACCCGGAGTTCGGCGGCAACGAGGGCCTTGACCACCTCGTCGCCGAGCTTGTGCAGTTTCCATACGTTGCTGACCTCGATCACGGGCTTCTTGGGCACCTCCGCATCGCCCAAGCCGGCCGTGACGGTGTCGTCGAGTGCAGTCATGATCGGATCAACCCTCCGCGGTCAGGGATCGAATGGGCGGACGTGAAGCGGCATTGAAGGTGGGGACGAAACTCGTTGCGACCGCGGCGAAGACACTGACCGCGACGGATACCATCGCGCCGGCCGCCAACCCGGCGTAGGAGACTCCGGTGGGCGCCAAGCCCAAAAGTGCAACCACGATTCCGGCGATCGCCGCGCCGACGGCACCCACCAACGCACCGAGAACGGCAGCCAGCAGCGGTTCGACAAGCAGGGCGGCGATCACGGGAGCACGGGGAATGCCGTTGGCGCCCAGCACACCGAGTTCGCGGGTTCGGTGCGCCACGGTTCGGGTGGTGGCGACCGCAACCTCGACCACGCCGACCAGCAGTACGGTCACCGCGATGAGGAACACTGCCCGGTTGATCTCCTCGGCGTGGCCCAGTGCCGCCGACTGCGCGCGAATCCCTGCCGACAACCCGAACACCAGCACCACCAGGAATGCCCCGGTGGCAGTGGTGACCACAGGCAACACCATCTCGCGGATGCGCCGGCACGCCGACAACCAGCCGTATGCCAGACCTTTGCCGATCACCTTGCCCCCAGGAGCTCGACGGGCCGTTGCTGCAGCAGCCGGTGCACGGGAACCAGGGCGCCGACGATGGCCATCGCGGGTAGAAACGCCGCCACCATGCCCGCGGCCTGGGCCCACGCTGTAGGTGTGGCGATACCCGGAATAACCAGTGCCACAGCCACACCCGCGCCGATGACGCCGAGCGCATAGGCCACGACGAAGACGAACGCCGATTCTACGAGAAAGAAATACAGCACCTCGTCGGCCAAGCCGATGCTGCTCATGATCCCGAATTCACGCTTGCGTTCGGTGACTGCGGCCAGGAATGACGACACCGCGATGACAAAGCCCAGCCCCAGCCCGATCGTGGAGATCAGGCCCAGCGTCGAGCCCGTGACCTTGCCCGAGAACAACGCCGAGAACTTCTGCTCGAAGCTCAGTGGCCCCGAACCGCCGACCGTGTCGTAGATCAGGCCAGGTCCATCGGGCGTCGGAGACACTGACGGATCCGACGTGGACGGCAGCCCCACCGCGGCACCGAGGGTCTGGGCCAGGTCGCGGCGATGCTCGTCACCGGCCGGCGCCGTGATCGTCCACCACCCGTTGTCACCGACCAGCAACCGGGCCAACGCCGGAGCCACCGTCATCGACTCCCCCGAGCCGGAGACCCGCGCGACCAACGGGAGGGCACCCACGTCGATCACATCCCCCGAGGTGATGTGCAGGCGATCAGCCAGACCGGTTCCCAAAACTGCTTGACCCGAGTCGACTTCGTCGCTGCCGCGCAGTGATACCGCGGTGCCGCTGACGGTTGTCACCCCCGAGATGGTCAGTCTGCCCTGCCAGCCGTCGGGCAGGGCGAGTGACGGCGGTGGCCCGTCGGCGACCAAGGCGCGTGCCTCGTTGTCGAAGTGCACACCGGCTGCCGGCACCGCCCACAGCTGAGCGCCACCGAGCACATCGGTGACCGAGTCGGCCCCGGTGAGGGCAAAGCTCGCCGAGATGGTGCGCACCACGGTGACGCAGGCGATCGCCAGCGCAATCCCGAGTACCGACAGCACAAATCGTTCCGGCCGGCGGCGAATGTTCGCCAGTGCGAAACGGATCAGGCACCCGAAGGTACCCCCGGTGCCCATATCACCGGTCGCGATCTCCGGCGATCGATGGGCTGTGGACGATTGAGACGACGATGGGAAAGCTACGGTTTCCACAGAGAGGATGCTGCGAGCCGCGTGTTTCGTCCAGAGCAGATCGAAGCGTCGCCAGAGTTAAATGCCTCGGATTGGCGTTACGTCATCATGTCGTCGGCGCAACCGATTTCGTCGTCCAGGAGCATCATCGGACGCAAAACCAGCCTATTTCACCGCTTTTCGCGCCCGTTTCCGCGGGGTTGCCGGAACCGGCTCTTGGATGCGCGGCCAGGGCCTGGCCTCTTCGAGCTCGTACGCCAGCTCCAGCAGCAGAGCTTCGCGGCCACGGGCCGCCGACAGCATCATGCCGGCCGGGAGGCCGGTCTTCGTCTGGGCCAGCGGCAGCGAGATGGCCGGATCCCCGGTGGCGTTCTGCAGAGGTGTGAACGCCACCCAACCGAGCAGCCGGTCGATGATCTGCTCGTAGTCCGCGGCCGGGTCGAGCCGGCCGATCTCCAGGGTGGGTTCGGCCAGGGTCGGCATGAGCACTGCGTCATAGCTGTTGGACAACCGCTCGGTGATCCGCCGCGACCGGGCCAGCCGGGTGATTGCGGCCGGGAGCCGGTGCAGGTTGCGGGAGGCGAGTCGCTCCAGCCCGAGGGTGAGGTTGTCGAGCTTGGCCCGGTCGAAACTGGGGCCGAAGGACCGCTTCCCGCCTCGCACGATCGCGTACGCCAGGAACGCCCAGTACAGCAGGAAGTCGTCCTTGAACCGGGCCGGGACCGGGTTACCGATCACCGTGATCTGGTGGCCGAGCTCCTCGAGCAGTGCGGCGGTCTTGTGGGTCAGCTCGGTCATCTCCGGACCGGCGTCGTGCACGACGGACTGCGTGCACACCGCGATGCGCAGGCGCTGCTTGCCCGGGCGGCTGACGTCGCCGATCGGCGGCAACTTGGGGTTGCGGTAGACGCGCTCCATCTCCCGGTAGAGCGCCGCGGTGTCACGCACCGATCGGGTGAGCACCCCGTCGGACACGATCCGCAGCGGCATCATCCGCAGGTCCCTGTCCTGCGGCAGCCGGCCTCGGGTGGGCTTGAGACCGACCAGCCCGTTGCAGGCGGCGGGGATCCGGATCGAGCCGCCGCCGTCGTTGGCGTGCGCGATCGGGACCGCGCCCGCCGCGACGAACGCGCCCGAACCCGACGAGGAGGCACCTGCGGTGTACAGGGGGTTCCACGGATTGCGGACCGGTCCCAGGCGCGGATGCTCGCAGGAGGCACTGAAGCCGAATTCCGAGAGCCTGGTCTTGCCCAGGGGCACCAAGCCGGTGGCGAGGTACGCACGGGCAAAGTCGCCGTGGGCCGTTTCGGGACGGGGTTCCCACGCGTCGGTACCGCGCATGGTGGGCATGCCCTGGACCGCGGCGTTGTCCTTGACGAAAGTCGGGACACCGTCGAAGAACCCGCCGTAGCGGCTCGGTGCGGCTCCGCGGGCGTGCGCCCGGTCGAAGGCCTCGAACGCCAGTCCGTTGAGGGTGGGGTTGACCGCTTCGACCCGCGCCACGGCGGCCTCGATCAGGTCGGCCGGCGAGACCCGGCCTGCTCGCAGCTCCTCCACGAGGCCGACTGCGTCGTGCTCACCCAGGGCGTCGTCGCCGAAGGCGAAGATTCGACTCATGCTCAGACGGTACCAAGTAGTACCGCGCTGCGGCGGTCGGCTCTCGCCGCCGCCGGAAGACCACCGTCACTGCGTCCGGGCCACGGTCTGCAGCGCCGCCAGATGCTCGTCGACGGTCCGCAGACCCGCTCCCATGGTGTTCACCGAGACGTGGGTGGCTCCGGCGTCGGCCCACGCGGCGATGTCGGCCGCGGTCTTGTCCGGGTCACCGGTCCAGGCCACCCGGCCCTCCATGCCGATGGTGGCGGGATCTCGCCCGGCGGCGACGGCGGCACGCTCGACCCGCGCACGTGCGTCGTCGAGTTCCAGCCCGGGCCCGACCATCGGGAACCAGCCGTCGCCGAGTCGCCCGGCCCGCTCCAGTGCCCGGGCAGAGACCGCTCCGAACCACACCGGGATCGGACGCTGCACCGGCAGCGGGGCCAGACCCGCACCGGTCACCCGGTGGTGGCGGCCCTCGAAGGTCACCGACGATTCGGTCCACAGCCGGCGCATCAGCTCGACCTGCTCCTCGGAGCGCCTGCCGCGGTTCCTGAACTCCTCGCCGAGCGCCTCGTACTCGACCGCGTTCCAGCCCAGCCCGACACCCAAGCGCAGGCGCCCGCCGCTGAGCAGGTCGACCTCGGCAGCCTGCTTGGCCACCAGAACCGCCTGGCGCTGCGGCAGGATGATCACCCCGGTCACCAATTCCAGCGAAGTGACCGCGGCCAGGTAGCCGAACATCACCATCGGCTCGTGAAATGTGGTGTAGAGGTCATAAGGCCCGGCCCAGTCCCGATGGACCGCCGGATCGGCGCCGACGACATGGTCGTAAGCCAGGATGTGGGTGAAGCCCAACTCTTCGACACGCTGGCCGTAGGTTCGCACGGCCCCTGGATCCCCGCCCAGTTCCGTCTGGGGGAAAACAACCCCTACACGCATGCTCACCTCCAACACCATTGGTACCTGCCACACTCCCACACCGGCAAAGCTCCCCGCGCCGGCGTGAGCAACTACCCGGCACCGACCACGTCACGAATGAACAAAACCCCGCGCTTTCCGGGATCGCCGGATGAGCGCGGGGTTTTGCGACGGGCGGCGGTGGGTGTGCCGCCCGAGTCTTCTTCGGTGCTAGGCCTGGCCGACCTCGAACCGCACGAAGCGGGTCACGGTGACCCCGGCCTCGTCCAGCAGGGCCTTCACGGTCTTCTTGTTGTCGGACACCGACGGCTGATCCAGCAGCACGACGTCCTTGTAGTAGCCCGTGACGCGACCTTCGACGATCTTGGGCAGCGCCTGCTCCGGCTTGCCCTCTGACTTCGCGGTCTCCTCGGCGATACGGCGCTCGTTGGCGACGATGTCCTCGGGCACCTCGTCACGGGTGAGGTACTTGGCCTTGAGCGCAGCGATCTGCAGTGCGACCGCGTGCGCGGCCTCCTTGCCCTCGTCCGCGTCGCCGGCCTGGTACTCGACCAGCACACCGACGGCCGGCGGCAGGTCCGCGGCGCGCTTGTGCAGGTAGGTCTCGACCGTGCCGTCGAAGTAGGCGGCACGACGCAGCTCGAGCTTCTCGCCGATCTTGGCGCTCAGATCCGCGATGGACTGCTCGACCGTGGTATCGCCGACCTTGGCGGCCTTGAGGGCATCCACGTCGCCGGCGTTCGCAGCGGCGGCAGCCGCGACGACCTTGTCGGCCAGCTCCTGGAATTCGGCGTTCTTGGCGACGAAGTCCGTCTCGGAGTTCAGCTCGATCAGCGCGCCGTCCTTGGCCGCGACCAGACCCTCGGCGGTGGCGCGCTCAGCGCGCTTGCCGACGTCCTTGGCGCCCTTGATACGAAGCAGCTCAACGGCCTTGTCGAAGTCGCCGCCGGCCTCGACCAGAGCATTCTTCGAGGCGAGCATGCCGGCGCCCGTCAGCTCCCGCAGTCGCTTGACGTCGGCAGCGGTGTAGTTAGCCATTTAAGACTTCTCCTGAATTACGAAGCGTCAGTGGATGTTTCGGGTGCAGCCGCAGCCTCGCCCTCGGCGGTACCGGCGGTCGCGCCGGCCAGCAGTTCCTGCTCCCACTCGGCAAGCGGCTCGACACCCTCGGTGGCCTGCTTCTCGCCGGCACCCGCGCCGGCCCGGGCCTTCAGACCCTCGGCGACCGCGGAGGCCACGACCTTGGTCAGCAGTGCCGCAGAGCGAATGGCGTCGTCGTTGCCCGGGATCGGGTAGTTGACCTGATCCGGGTCACAGTTGGTGTCCAGGATCGCGATGACCGGGATGCCCAGCTTGATGGCCTCGTTGACGGCCAGGTGCTCCTTGTTGGTATCGACGACCCAGATCGCCGACGGCACCTTGGCCATGTCCCTGATTCCACCCAGCGACCGCTCGAGCTTGTTCTTCTCACGCGTGAGCATGAGGATTTCCTTCTTGGTGCGACCCTCGAAGCCACCGGTCTGCTCCATGGCCTCGAGCTCCTTCATACGCTGAAGGCGCTTGTGCACGGTGGAGAAGTTGGTGAGCATGCCGCCCAGCCAGCGCTGGTTCACGTAGGGCATGCCGACGCGGGTGGCCTCTTCGGCGATGGACTCCTGCGCCTGCTTCTTGGTGCCGACGAACAGGACGGTGCCGCCGTGGGCCACCGTCTCCTTGACGAACTCGTAGGCCTTGTCGATGTAGGTCAGCGTCTGCTGCAGATCGATGATGTAGATGCCATTGCGGTCGGTGAAGATGAACCGCTTCATCTTGGGGTTCCAGCGACGGGTCTGATGCCCGAAGTGAGCGCCGCTATCCAGCAGCTGCTTCATGGTCACAACAGCCATGAGCTCATTCCTTTGTTTTGTCGGTTGTCGCCCAGCGTCGGGTGATGCCGGGCCCTGGTGCCTGCCGGCTGCCGAACCCGCTCTGGGAAATCCCAGGTCAGGACCGTCGGCATCCGTGTACGACCCCGTTGAGGCGATCGATATGCGCAGACATGCGAAGTCAGCCCGCTAGCGAGCTGCGGGTAGAAGTTTACACGCTGCACAGGCGTGCTTTTACCACGCGGCAAACGCCGACGCGTTCATCCACAGCCCCGGGTTTCGGGGCTTCCGGAACGCCCGGGTTGGCGCTGAACTGGGATGGTGAGGTTTGCCGCGACGGCGCTGCTGGTGATCATGGCGTGGATGTGGCCGGCCGCCGCCTACGCCGAGGGCTCCCGCCTGCAGTGGCCGGTGTCTCCTCGACCTGCGGTGACCAGGGGTTTCGATGCCCCCTCCCCCAATTGGAGACGCGGCCACCGTGGCGTGGACCTGGCTGCCGCGCCGGACCAACCGGTCTATGCCGCAGGTCCGGGCACCGTGGTGTTCGCCGGCGTACTGGCCGGCCGTCCGGTGGTGTCGCTCGCTCACCCAGGTGGGCTGCGCACCAGCTACGAGCCGGTGCAGGCCGCGGTACGGCCCGGACAGACCGTCACCGCCGGGCAGATGCTCGGCACACTGCTGGCCGGCCATCCCGGCTGTCCGGCGGCGGCCTGCCTGCACTGGGGAGCGATGTGGGGTGCCGCCGCCCGGGCGGACTACGTCGACCCTCTCGGCCTGCTCGCCGGGACACCGATCCGGCTCAAGCCGCTGGGCGGCTGAAATTTGGTGCTGATGCGGCGCTGATGGTGCCGCTAGTTTCATTCGTGGTCTCCGACGCGAAGGGTGCACAGGTGAGTAAGGCGCGATGGATCTTTCTGTCGATATGCACCGTGTTGTTTTTCGGCGTCGGCCTGGCACTGACCATTCCCGGTTTTGAACTGGCCTGCGGCACTGATGTCACCTGCGGCGACTGGGTGATGCACCCCGGGGACCAGTGCCGCAACATCGTTCGAAGCTCGTCGTATCTGTATGACTACGACCGGCAGCGGTCACGAAATCAGGACGAGGGCTGGCTTCTGGTGAGCGTCGGCGGGACACTCCTCTTCGCCGGCGCGCTGTCCGTTTTCGCGTTGATCGTTGCGTACCTGCACGAAAAGCGCGAAGCCACACTTGGCACGACGAGTACCGACTAGCAGTTCCTGTACCCACACCGCTTCGAGGACGGCCTACTGTCGAAAACATGACCGTGGCGTCACAAGCTCACCGCAACCGGCCCATGCGATTCGGCCTGCACACCGCGCTGCCCCGTGGCGGTGACTTCGCCGAATTCGCCGTCACCGTCGAAGAATCCGGATTCGACGTACTCACCATCCCCGATCATCTGGCACCGACGCTGGCCCCGTTCAGCGGCGCCGCCACTGCATGTGCCGTCACCTCGCATCTGCGCACCGGCACGCTGGTGCTCAACAACGATCTGCGCCACCCGGTCGATACCGCCCGGGAAACCGTGAGCGTGGCAGCGCTGTCCGGCGGGCGGTTCGAGTTGGGCCTGGGGGCGGGCCACATGAAATCCGAATATGACGCGGCCGGGCTGAAATTCGACAACGGCGCCACCAGAGTGGATCGGCTGATCGAGTCGGTCGACGTGATCCGCCCGCTGCTGGCCGGCGAACCCGTGGACATGGACGGCGCGCATTACTGCGTGCGGGCGGACGCCGGCGCTCTGGTCGCGCCACCGGGAGTCGACGTCCCGCTGCTCATCGGCGGCAACGGCAGGCGGGTGCTGCAACTCGCGGGCCGGGCCGCCGATATCGCCGGACTGGCGGGCTTCAGTCACAACCACGACGCCACCGAGGTCCGGCTGACTCATTTCGATCCCACGGGTCTGCTGGACCGGATCGCGATAGTCGCCGACGCCGCCGGCGACCGGTTCGAAGCCATCGAACTCAACGCATTGCTGCAGTTCGTGGTGCACACCGACGATCCGGCGGCCGCGGCAGCAGAGGTGGCCGGGACGTTGGGAGCCTCCGCAGAACTGCTGCTGGAATCTCCGTTTGCGCTGTTCGGCAGCTACGAGCAGATGGCCGAGTCCCTGATGGACCGCCAACGCCGGTTCGGCATCAGCTATTGGACCGCGATCGACGCCTGGGCGGACCGCCAGTCGGCGCTTCCGCACCTGGCCGAGGTCATCAAGCTGTTGCGCTAGCGACCGGCGAGAAACCCCGTCATCGCCTCGAGTACGACGTCCGGGCGGTCGCGCTGCACCCAATGTCCCGCACCTGCAACGACTTTGAGCTGTGCTTCCGGGATGAGCTCGGCGGCCGCGCGGGCGCGCGCGATCGGTACGCCCGGGTCGCGGTCACCGTGGACGATCAGTGCCGGGCGGCGAAATGACTTCAGGCGTCCGGTGTAGTCCGTGCGCAGCCCATTCCACCTGACCTGGTCACGCTGCCACTGCTCGAATGCGCGGAACCCGTCCGGTCGCTGTGCGGCAACCATGATCTCGTCCATCAGTTCCACAGTGAGTTCAGTGGGGTCTCGGATGAGTGATTGCATGCTCTTTGTCATCACCGCCCGGTTGGTACCCACCCAGCGGGTCGTCGCACCCAACAGACCGCTGCGCAACGTCGCCCAGGTGATGACCTGCCGCACGCCCGACAGCAGGCCGTCCGACAATCGGGGCATCAGCCCGTAACTGCCCAGGAGCATCGCTCCGGTCACCCGGTCCGGCCGGTCGAGCACATGACCGATGGTGATGCCGCCGCCGAGCGACAATCCGCCGATCGTGTAGCGCTGCAGACCGAGCCCGTCGACGAACTCCCCCACGTAGCCGACCAGCCGTTCCTGCGTCACAGGCAGCCGGGCCAGCGGACTGTGGCCGTAACCGGGGTGGTCCGGTGCGACGACGCGGTAGCCCGCCCGGGCCAGCCGCGGGCCGATACCGCCCCACGACAGCGATGCACTGTCCACCCCACCGCCGTGCAGCAACACGACTGTCGGCGCCATGCCATCGGTAGACCAGGTGAGATAGGACACCGGCCCTGACGGCAACTCGACGGTACTTCGGGTTGGCTCGACGGCTGACTCCTGCACTATCTCCCTCTTCAGGCTCGCGGGTGGGCCTGGTCGTGCACGGCACGCAGTCGCTCCACGGTGACGTGGGTGTAGAGCTGTGTGGTGGCCAGCGAGGAGTGGCCCAACAACTCCTGCACGATGCGCAGATCCGCACCGCCTTCGAGCAGGTGGGTGGCCGCACTGTGGCGCAGTCCGTGCGGGCCGATGTCAGGCGCACCGTCGACAGCGGAGACCGTCTGGTGCACCACCGTGCGCGCCTGACGCGGATCGAGCCGCTTGCCGCGGGCGCCCAGCAGCAACGCGGGGCCGGAATCGGCGGTGGCCAGGGCAGGCCGGCCCTCGGTGAGCCAGGTTGTGAGTGCGTGGAGTGCGGGCTCGCCGAACGGAACGGTGCGCTGTTTGTTGCCCTTGCCCAGCACCTGCAGCACCCGGCGTGCGGTGTCGATGTCGTCGATGTCCAGCCCGCACAACTCACTGACGCGGATACCGGTGGCATAGAGCATCTCGACGATCAGCCGGTCCCGCAGCGCCAGCGGATCACCTTCCTGTACAGCAGTATTCATCGCTTCCATGGCGTCTATCGCCTGGTCGCGACGAAGCACCGAGGGCAGAGTGCGGTGGGCCTTGGGTACCTGCAAGCGGGCCGCGGCGTCGGCCGGAAGAATTCCCCGCCGGGCGGCCCAGGTGCAGAAGGTCTTGACCGTGGAGGTTCGCCGCGCCAGCGTGGTCCGTGCCGCTCCGGCCGCCGCCTGGGTGGCCAACCATGACCGCAGCGCCGGCAGGGTCACGGTGTCCAGACCGCCGCCGGTGTGCTCGAACAACGCCCTCAGATCACCCCGGTACGCCCGGCGGGTGTGCTCGGACCTGCCGCACTGCAGCGCCAGGTATTCGTCGAACTCGGCGAGCACATCTCCGACTGCGGGCACCGTGTCACCGTGACAGAAGCGCGCACGCCCTGCACACGACGCGCCGGGCCGCTACCGTCGCGTGACCATCACGGATTCATCTCGTAGCGGTCGGCCAGGCCGCGCACAGCGGTCACCACGCGGTCGCGACGGGCGGCATCGGCCGCGGGCTGCCTGACGATGTCGAGGGCGCGCTGCTGTTGCACCGCCGTGGCATCCGGATGGCAGTGCAGCTTGGTCGCGTGCGTGGACATGTCGGTGACGAGCACGTCGAAAAGCTGGTCGATCAGATCGGTGTCGAACGCCTCGATCTCTGCCTGCTCCAGGATCAGCTGGGCGTACGGGATGAGGGTGAACATCTCACCGATCGCGAAAAGGAAGTCAACGTTGCGCTGTTGATCGGCGGTGGGCGTCGCCACGGCGAGCAGGGTCTGCAATGCCCGGGCCTGGTCCAGGAAGACCGCGACATTCGGCGTCGAGGAGAATCCGCGAAGCACCGACTGCCAGTCCCCGAACCGGATCTTCGCCAACCCACTGCTGGGCCCCTGCCGGAACAAGAAGTCGTCATTGGCCGCATCCCTGCGTGTCGGAACCTCCGGCACCTCGGCCAGCAATGGCTTGAGTTGTGGAATACGTTGCGCCACAGGCGACCCCGCGACAGCGCCGCCGGCCGCACGCAGGCCACCGGCAAGCGCGCTCACCAGCAGTGCCGGGGCCCGGCCGACAGGCAAAACGGACATCGCCGCCAGCGCCGCATCCGATGCGCCGAACATGTAGTTCTGCATGAACTTCAGCGACAGCGCCATGTTGACGTGCACCGTGCCCTCCAGCCGCGGCAGGCCGGTGAGCCCCAGCAACGCCATGGTGAAATACATGTCGGATTCGAACGCCCGGGCCGCGATGGTGTCGGCGAGCAACGTAACGATCTTCTCGCCCTCACGGGTGACGTTCATCTTCTCGATCGCATTGAACAACAGGTAGCGCCGGTCGTCCGAGCTTGCGCTGCGCATGTAGTCGATGGCCCGCTCGCTGTAGAGCTTCATTCCGATCAACCGGGCGTAGCCGTCGGCGAGCATGCGGCGGATCTGCGGGAACTCGGTGACCCGCTGGCCGAACAGCACGCGGTTCTCGGCGTGGGTGACGGCCTCGTACATAGCGTGCTCGCAGGCCCCGATCGCACCGAATCCGAGGTTGAACTTGCCGATGTTGACGGTGTTGATCGCGGCATTGAAGGCTGCCTTGCCCTGATGCAGGATGTCGTCGGCGCTGACCGGATAGTTCTCCAGATCGAACGCCGCGACGTACATCTGACCATCGACGACGTTCTTGCGCAGGTGGTAGTTCGAATGCTGGCTGTCGGCCGCGAAGAACAGGTATCCCGTGAAATCCTCCTCGGGACGGCGCCGGTCGAGATCGGAGCTGTCGATGATGGGTTTGTCGGAACGACGGCCGAACACCGAGACCATGCCGGCCAGGTTGCCGTTACCGATGTAGTACTTGCCGCCGTTCGCGGTGTACGAGCCGCCCGCCTCGTTGTCGGGGCCAGGTGTCAGCACCATGTCGGTCGAATACACGTCGGCGCCGTGCGCCTGCTCGGACAGCCCGAAGGCGAAGATCTCCCCCGAATCCAGCAGGGCGGCAGCCTTTTTACGGGCCACTGTGTTCTCTGACTGCCAGATCGGTCCGAGACCGAGGATGGTGACCTGCCAGACGTACCAGTACTGCATGCCGTAGAACCCGAGGATCTCGCTGTACATGGCGTTGCGTGCGGTGTCCCAGCGCTTGTCGGGATCGCCGTTGGCTTCCGACGCAGGGGTGAGGAACGTCGCGAAGATGCCCTCCCGCTTGACCAGATCGAGAAAGTCGCTGTACCAGACCCGATCCCGGTCCTGCTGCTTGAGCCACCGCTTACCGTGCGACTCGAAGAACTCGATGGTGGCCCGGAAGATCTCCCGAGTTCTGGTGTCGAACTGGTCGAAGTCGGTCCGGTTCGGGTCGAACAGGACATCGGATCGTGCGGTCACGCCAAACTCCCCAGGTAGGACTGAGATTCGATGAGGCCTTCGTCGCTGGGCCGTTGGCCGCGACCGAACACCCGCTCGTGTTGGCGGGCTCGCAGCTCCTGGTGTGCATCAGCGGGTTTGGCATAGCCGTAGCGTTTGCGTCCTTCTTCGGGGCTGAGCACTTCGGTTGACCGCGGCGGTATGCCCATGATGTAGGGACCGGCGATCGGAACCACAGACGGTGCAATGATCTTGGACACCAACAGCTTCAGCCGGGGCACCCGGTTGACCACCCCGAAACCGAGCTTGAGCACCGGCCGCACGGCCAGGTCGACCACGCGTGGCTGGTCGAATCCACTGAGCTGGCGCATCCAACGCGGCATGGTGGCGATGGTGCCCGCCCGGAGAAAGTAGTTGAGAATCTCTACAGCAGGCTTCGCGATCCGCGGCACGGGCGGTAGCACCACCTTGGCGTTGAGCAGGTGGTCCATCATCGCGCGGGCGGCCTCACTGACGGCGAGGCGTGGCCGCACCTGTTCGAAGTACTCGTTGATGCCGTCACGAGACCGCGGGACGTCAGCCGGATCGCAAGTCTGGAACTCGGCCGCGCGTGCACAGTCCTGCCAGTAGCGGGCCTCTTCCTCGGTCGTCAGCTCTCCACCGCCGTACAGCTCGTAGGCCTTGAGCACCGAATGCCAGCCGGTGAGCAGGATCCACAGCTGCGACCGGGGGTCGTTGGCGTCGTACTTGTTCCCGCTCAGGGGTTCGGTGCCAATCGCTTTCGAGTGGACTTTCACCAGAACGTCGGCGGTCTTGAGCACCGATTCGGTGTCGGCGAAAGCCACCATCGCGAAGTAACGCACGGTCCGGTCGTATCGGGTACGTGGCCGATCGTAATTGGCGCCGGTGGTGTCGACCGCGGCGATCAGGGCGGGGTCGAGTTCTTCGACCACCACGGCTCGTTGCAGTCCGATGATCGGCGTGGTGGCATGACCCCAGACCTTCCAGGTCACCGAATCCGGCCCGAAGAACCCGTAGTCAGCCATCGGCTGGAGATCAGACATGTGACAACTCCTCTGTTCTGGATCAGGCGCCGCGGAACGCCCGGTAGGTGGCCGATCCGACGAATTCACCCAATGTGGTTGGTGTCCAGTCTTTTCCGTTGTCTTGTAACAACGTCCGCACCGCGCCTTCACAGGTGGACACGAACTGCTCGACCAACACCGGCAGCTTTTTTTCGGCGTCGGTGGTGCCCCAACGTTCCAGCGTGGGAGCCAGCCGTCGGGAGACCTTGCCCACCATCAGGGCGCGACCGTCACGGAAGTGTTTCGCCACGGCCGGGTCCGGGTCGGCGCTCATCACGAGCCGCCAGGAATCAGGCCGGCGGGCAACCGTCTCAAGCAGCGCCTGGAAGCCCTCGACGAAGACGGTTTCGTCGGCATCCGCTCGGCCGTAGGGCAGCGCATCGATCGCGCCCTGGACCAGCAGCGTCAACTCCCGCTCGAGCAGCGCCCTCAACAATTCGACCCGGTCGGGAAAACACGAGTAGACCACCGGCCGGGTGACCTTGAGCCGCTGAGCCACCGCGCCGATCGTGACCGCGGCGACCCCCTCGGTCACCGCAATCGCCAGGGCCGCATCCAGCACCTGCGGGCGCCGCCGCTCGGGCCCCAGATGGGCAGCCCTCTCGCGAACGGTTTCTACACTCACGAAGGAAAATGCTACACGTCTGAATAATCATTGACCAGACGCAATGACCTGCCTTTTTGTTGCAGCCTTTACTCCGGTTTCGTCACCGTAGAGTGCCTGCCGAGCCGAGCGTGCTTCAGGTGTCAGTCGACGCGCCGCAGAGCCTCGGGGGTGAGATCGGCCAGCGTCGGGTATCCGTCGACCCCCATGATCAAGTCGGCCTCGGCGAGCAGGGACCGCAGCACGTGCACGATGCCGTCGACACCACCGAGCGCCAGCCCGTACGCATATGGGCGCCCCACGCCGACGGCAGTGGCACCCAGGGCGAGGGCCTTCACGATGTCGGCCCCGTTGCGGATTCCCGAGTCGAACAACACCGGCAGCCCGTCGGCCGCCTCGACCACACCGGGCAGGCAGTCGATCGCCGGCAGACCGCCATTGGCTTGGCGCCCACCATGATTGGAGCAGTAGATGCCGTCGACGCCACCGTCTTTGGCCCGCCGGACGTCATCGGGGTGACAGATGCCCTTCATGATCAGCGGCAATTTGGTCAGCGACCGCAACCACGGCAGGTCGTCCCAGGTCAGCGGATTGCCGAACTGGCTGACCCAGCGCAGTACCGTCGCCTGCGGGTTCTCCTCGGGCGGCTGCTGCAGGCCGGCGCGGAACACCGGGTCACTGGTGTAGTTGGCCAGGCATTTGCCGCGTAACTGCGGGAAGT
Organism: Mycobacterium sp. IDUB_9; assembly: GCF_055419505.1. Lineage (NCBI taxonomy): Bacteria > Bacillati > Actinomycetota > Actinomycetes > Mycobacteriales > Mycobacteriaceae > Mycobacterium > Mycobacterium sp. IDUB_9. The sequence goes on from NZ_JBVAXU010000003.1 coordinate 676,484, forward strand.
TCGAGGTGGCCAGGTCCCGCGGGCGCCACCCCGGAACCCAGGTGTCCAGCGTGACGACGATGCCCTTGTACCCGGCCGCTTCGGCGCGCTGCACGAAGCTGGCCGCCAGGTCCTTGTCGGTCGGCGTGTACAGCTGGAAAAAGCCTGGGGTATCGCCGAATTCGGCGGCGACGTCTTCCAGCGGATCCTCGGTCAGGGTGGACACCATCAGCGGCACCCCGGTACGCGCTGCGGCGCGCGCTCCCGCCAGGTCGCCGTGCCCGTCCTGCCCGCAGATGCCCAGAACCCCGATGGGTGCCATGAACAACGGAGAAGGCAGTGTGAGGCCGAACAGGTCGACAGACAGATCGCGCTCCCGGTGCGCGTTGAACATCCGGGGCATCAGCCCCCACCGGTCGAAAGCGGTGCGGTTGACCTGCTGGGTACGCTCATCGCCGGCCCCGCCGGCGACATACGACCAGATGGATGGCGGCATGGCTGCTTGGGCCTTGGCTTCCAGGCTCGCGTAGTCCATCGGCATGGTCGGCAGCACGCCGGACAGCCCCTGCAGGTAGATCTCGAGTTGATAGTCGCCGTACGCCATGACGGCTACCTTTCCATCCCGGACAGCCAACTTGCCATCAGCCCGCGGTGTCGGCCTCCGCTTGCGCCAGCTCGGCCTTCCACTGCCGGAAGGTCTCCTCGGTACGCCCACGGCGCCAGTACCCCGAGATCGACCCCGCCCATTTCGCTGCGACGCCGCGCTCCTTGCGGATGTAGGGACGCAGGTTGTGCATGACAGCCTGAGCCTCGCCGTGGATGAACACCTGAACCTGGCCAGGCAGCCAGGCCGCCTCCTTGACCGCCGCGATCAGCGGTGCGTTGTCTCCGGACTTGTCGTCGCCGACCATGTCCGCCCGTCCCCCTCGATGGATCCAGTTGACCTCGACCCCGGCGGGAGCGGTGAGCTCAATCTCGTCCTCATGGCCGGCGACCTCGATGAAGACCTTGCCGGTCGCATCGGCGGGCAAGGCTTCGAGGGCGGCACCGATGGCCGGCAGAGCGGCTTCGTCGCCCGCCAGAAGATGCCAGTCAGCGGCCGGATCCGGCGAATATGCCCCGCTGGGACCCATCAGGTAGGCAGGTTGGCCCGGCTGGGCCGCGGCGGCCCAGGGTGCGGCCACGCCCTGCTCACCGTGCACGACGAAGTCGATGGTGATCTCGCCACGCTCGGTGTCGACCTTACGAACGGTGTAGGTGCGGACCGTGGGCCGTTCTTCGGCGGGCAACTCCTGAAAGCTGTCCAGCGTCAAGGGTTTCGGCAGTACCGACACGTCGACACTCTCGGGAACGATGACCAGCTTGACGTAGGCATCGGTGGACTCGTTGGGCGAGAACGTGTCGAAGCCGTCTTCGCCGTTGCCGCCCAGCACCAGCCTGACCATGTGGTCGGTCAGTTGCTCACGACGCACCACCTGAAAGGTATGCACGGGTCGTCCTGCCATACCGCCTCCAAAACTCGCTCGGCCGATCTCTTTGTTAGCCGACCTCATCGACTATACGGAGACGGGACCCACGCATGGGGTCTACCGGCGCCGGCGCAACCGCCAGCACCCGTCCTCGCTGACGACCAACCCCGCGAGTTCCAACGTCGTCAACGGCGCCAGGATCTGATGCGGTGGAAGTGCGGCGAGCATCGCAATCTCGTCCACAGGGTGGGCACCGCGCGACGGCAGCGCGTCGTAGACCTGTTTCTCAGCCGCTGAGAGCCCATCGAGCGGCCCAGCCGCGCGCGGCTCTTCCGGTGCGAGTTCGCCTATGCGGCCGACGAGTTCGACGATTTCCTCGGCGCGGCCGACCAGGGTGGCCCCACCCCGGAGTAACACATGGCAACCCGCCGATGCCGCCGAGGTCACCGGGCCCGGCACCGCGCACACTCCCCGGCCCAGCGACCGGGCCCACGCAGCGGTGTTGGCCGCACCGCTGCGCAACCCGGCCTCGACCACCACCGTCGCACCGGAAAGGGCCGCGACCAATCGATTGCGGGTGAGAAAACGCAGCCGGCCCGGCGCGACCCCCGGCGGATACTCGCTGACCAACAGGCATTCCTGGCGGATCCGGTGGAACAGTGCGCTGTGCCCGGCGGGGTACGGATTGTCGATGCCACCGGCCACGATCGCGATGGTCACGCCCTCACACGCCAGCGCGGCGCGATGCGCTGCCCCGTCGATGCCATAGGCACCGCCGGACACCACCGTCACGTCCCGGTCAACCAGACCTGCGGCCAGGTCAGCGGCAACGTGCTCGCCATATGCCGTGGCCGCGCGGGTACCGACGATTGCTGCGGCACGCTCAGTCGCCTCATCGAGCCGCACCGGCCCACTGGCCCACAGCACCAACGGCGGATGATCATTGGCACGCTGGTGTTCCTTGTCGACGCCCAACGCACGGAATCTCAGCAATGGCCACTCGTCGTCATCGGGGGTGATCAACCGCCCTCCCATTCTGTCGATGAGGTCCAGATCCCGGACTGCACAATCCAATTCCCGACGAGCCTCGATCCGGCTGAACAGCTCCTCCCTGACATCACCGGATTTGACCCGACCGGCCGCCTCGACCGGGCCCACCTGCTTGACCAAGGCCGTCAATTCCGCGCATGGCGGTTCGGCCACCCGTGACAGATACGCCCACGCACGCCGCACCTCGTCGGTCATGGCACACCCGCTGCCCGACGGAAGCTCAGCGCGGTGGCCACATCCTCGTGGGCCGGCATGGTCCGGCCGGCCAGATCGGCCAACGTCCAAGCGACCCTCAAGCACCGGTCGGCGCCGCGCATGCTGATCAACCCGCGGTCGAGGGCAGACCGCAACGGCTCCATGGCGGCTTTGGGTAATCGGAATTCGCGCCGCAGCAACGGGCCACCGACCTCGGCGTTGGTTCCGATCCCATACGGTTTCCACCGTTCCTGGGCGGCGAGGCGCGCTGCCGCAACGCGTTCACGCACCACGGCGCTGGATTCGCCGGCCTGAGGAGCGAACGCCCCGGCGCTGACCGGATACAACTCCACCTGCAAGTCGACGCGGTCCACCAGCGGCCCCGACAGCTTGCCGCGATACCGCAGCTTGGCCTGGGCCGAACAGACACAATCCTGGGATTTGGGCGGTGCGCACGGGCACGGGTTCGCCGCCAGAACCAATTGGAACCGTGCCGGATAGCACGCCACCCCATCCCGGCGAGCCAACCGGATCTCCCCATCCTCCAACGGAGTTCGCAGCGCCTCCAGGGCACTTGAACCCATTTCGGCGAACTCATCGAGAAACAACACGCCCCGATGGGCGCGGCTGACTGCTCCGGGACGGGCCAGACCACTTCCGCCACCGACCAGTGCGGCCACACTCGAAGTATGGTGCGGGGCCACGAACGGCGCCCGTGTGATCAGTGGCGTATCTCCCGCCAGCAAGCCCGCCACCGAATGAATCCCGGTCACCTCCAACGACTCGCCGCGCGACAACGGAGGTAGCAGGCCGGGAAGACGCTGTGCGAGCATCGTCTTCCCGATACCGGGTGGCCCGGTCAACATCAGGTGGTGGGCACCCGCCGCGGCCACCTCCAGGGCGTAGCGAGCCTGGCCCTGTCCCACGACGTCGGCCAGATCGGCCGACGGCTCCGGCGCACGCCCGGGCGCCGTGACCCGGGCCTGCAGATCCCCCTTGCCGTCGAGCCAGGCCTGCAGCTGCCGCAGGGTGCGCACACCGCACACCTCGATTCCGTCGACCAGGCTCGCCTCGGCCAGGTTGTCGACGGGCACCACCACCATGGGCCAGCCGTCGCGCTTGGCGGCCAGCACCGCGGGAAGTACGCCGTGAACGGGACGGACCCGGCCGTCGAGGGCGAGCTCCCCGAGCAGCACCGACTTCTCCAACCGCGCCCAGGCCGTCTTGGTGTGCGCCGAGAGCACTGCCACCGCGAGCGCCAAGTCGTAGACGGAACCGACCTTGCGCAGGGTGGCCGGGGACAGCGCCAGGGTGAGGCGTGACATCGGCCAGCTGTTGCCACAGTTGGTGATCGCCGCCCGGACCCGGTCCCGCGATTCCTGCAAGGCAGTGTCGGGCAACCCCACCAGGTGCACACCGGGCAGCCCCGAGGTGATGTCCGCCTCGATCTCGACGATCACCCCGTCCACCCCGCGCACGGCCACCGAATAGGCTCTCCCCAAACCCATTTCAGCCCACCCCCTTGAGGTGCGCCAGCTCCGGCTCGCGCCGACGCCCGATGCGGACCCCGATCACATCGATCCGCAGGGCGGCGAAGCGCACGTCCTGTTCGGACAGCCAGAGCGCCGCCAGCCGCCGGATCCGGCGGACCTTCTGCGCCGTGACCGCCTCGGCGAGCCCGCCGAACCCGTCCCCGGTGCGGGTCTTCACCTCGACGAACACCACCGTGTTGGTGGCGACCTCCTCGGCAATCACGTCGAGTTCGCCATAACGGCAACGCCAATTGCGCGTCAACGTGCGCATTCCCTGCGCCGCCAGATGCTCGACGGCCAACTGTTCACCCAGTGCGCCGATCTCGGCCCGTGTCAAAGAACTCATGTCCACACCGTGCGGACATGGTCCGACAGCATCGGCCCGGTCAGGCCTGGTTATCCCCAGCGTGGAGTTCATCCACAGGCGCGGCACCCCCGGTAGTGTCCTTAGGTGATGCTCAGCTAACGCCGAAAGGGATCACTTGATGCGCACACGTTGGAGCCGCCGGGTTGCTGTTGTCCTGTCTGCCGTCGCGGTCACCGTCGGTGTGGTCGCGTGTTCCAGTTCCGGGTCCGACGAGCTGCTGATCTACAACGCGCAACACGAATCGCTGACGAAAGAGTGGATCGACGCGTTCACCAAGGAAACCGGCATCAAGGTCACCTACCGGCAGGGCGGTGACACCGAGCTCGGCAACCAACTGGTGGCCGAGGGCAACGCCTCACCCGCCGATGTCTTCCTCACCGAGAACTCCCCGGCGATGGCCGCCGTCGAGAAGGCGGGGCTGTTCGCGGACGTCGAGCAGCAGGCCCTCGACCAGGTCCCAGCCCAGTTCCGGCCGTCGTCGGGCAAGTGGACCGGTGTGGCGGCCCGCTCGACGGTCTTCGTCTACAACAAGGCCAAGCTGCCGGCCGACCAGCTGCCGCATTCGATCATGGATCTGCAGCAACCGCAGTGGAAGGGGCGGTGGGGTGCACCGCCGGCCAAGGCGGACTTCCAGGCGATTGTTGCGGCCATACTCGAACTGAAGGGTGAGCCGGCCACCTCGCAATGGCTGGCCGGTTTGAAGACCAATGCCGTTGTGCTCCAGGACAACATCGCCACACTGCGCGCGGTAAACGACGGGCAGGTCGACGGCGGCATCATCTACCACTACTACTGGTTCCGCGATCAGTCCAAGACCAAAGAGATCAGCGGTAACACCGCGCTGCACTATTTCAAGAACTCAGACCCCGGAGCATTCGTCAGCCTGTCCGGCGGCGGCGTGCTGAAATCCAGCAAGAAGCAGGATCAGGCGCAGCAATTCCTGCGGTTCGTCACCGGCAAGGCCGGCCAGGAAGTACTGCGTAACGGCACCTCGTTCGAGTATCCGGTCGCCAGCGGCGTCGCCGCCAATCCCGCTCTGCCACCACTGGACTCGTTGCAGGCGCCCGCGGTCAACCCGTCCAACCTCGATGCCGCCGAGGTCACCGATCTGATGACAAAGGCTGGCTTGCTGTAATTGGTTGCCACAGAGCCCCCGTCAACGCAGCCGGCCGCGCTGCAGCGCTCGGCGGGAGTCCGGCCGGGACCGGGGCTGAGCACCGCCGTGACGCTGTTGCTGCTGGCCACGTTCATCCCGCTGGGCTACGTCGCCTGGTCGGTGATCACGACCGGTCCGACCCGGGTGATCGAGCTGGTGGTGCGGCCACGTGTCGGAGAGCTCCTGATCAACACCGTAGGTCTGGTGCTGATCACCGTGCCGGTGTGCGTGGCACTCGGGGTCGGTTCGGCCTGGCTGGTCGAGCGCACCGACCTGCCGGGGCGGACGTGGTGGCGGCCGGTGTTCGTCGCACCGCTGGCGGTGCCCGCGTTCGTCAACAGCTACGGCTGGGTCAGCGTGGTGCCGTCGTTGCACGGGTTGTCGGCCGGGGTGCTGATCGCGACGCTGTCGTACTTCCCGTTCGTCTACGTGCCCGCGGCGGCCACCCTGCGCCGTATCGACCCGGCTCTGGAGGAATCGGCCCGTGCGCTGGGATCCGGATCGTCCGGGGTGTTCTTCCGGGTGGTGCTGCCACAGCTACGCCTGGCGATCCTGGGCGGCGCCCTGCTGATCGGTGTGCACCTGCTGGCCGAATACGGCGCGTTCGCGATGATCCGATTCTCGACCTTCACCACGGCGATCTTCGAACAGTTCCAGGCAACCTTCGACGGGGCTGCCGGCGCCACGCTCGCCGCTGTCCTCGTGCTGCTGTGCCTGCTGCTGTTGGTCACCGAGGCCGCCGCCCGGGGTAACGCCCGCTTCGCCCGGGTGGGCCCGGGCGCCCAGCGTGCCGGCGCGCCGATGCGCCTGGGCCGCAGCATGTTGCCGGCCACCGCCGGGCTGTTGGGCCTGGCCGCGCTGGCGTTGGGAGTGCCGTTGTGGACGCTGACGCGCTGGCTGTGGATCGGCGGCTCGCAGGTGTGGGAGCCCATGGACATCGGTACCGCGCTGGCCCAGACCGCGACGCTCGCCGCGGCCGCCGCGGTCCTGACCACCGTGCTGGCTTTCCCGTTCGCCTGGGTCGCCGTCAGATACCGCGGTCTGCTGGCCCGTTCGATCGAGGGTGCCAATTTCATCACCAGCTCGATGCCCGGAATCGTCACCGCTCTGGCCCTGGTCACCGTGGCGATCCGCTACGCTCCCCCGCTCTATCAGACTGCGGCCCTGGTGATCTGCGCCTACGTGCTGCTATTCCTCCCGCGTGCCCTGGTCAGCCTGCGGTCCGAACTGGCACAGGTGCCGCCGGCGGTGGAGGAGGCCTCACGCTCCCTGGGAAGCTCGCCCGCACGCACGTTCGTGCGGATCACCCTCCGGCTGACCGCCCCGGCCGCGGCTGCCGGCGCCTCACTCGTATTCGTGGCGGTGGCAACGGAATTGACTGCGACCCTGTTGCTGGCGCCGACCGGCACCCGCACCCTGGCGATGCGGTTCTGGTCACTGAGCAGCGAGTTGGACTACGCCGCGGCGGCGCCCTACGCCCTGATGCTGATCGCCCTGTCGATCCCGGTGACCCTGATGTTGTTGCGCCAGTCGACGAAGGTGGCCGCTCTGTGACCGACGATGTTCTCCAGGTACGTGGGCTTCGCAAGTCCTTCAACGGCACCGTGGTGCTCGACGGCATCGACCTGACCCTGGCACCGGGAACCATCACCGCAGTGGTCGGTTCTTCCGGGTGCGGCAAGACCACGCTGCTGCGCGTGATCGCCGGCTTCGAATCTCCCGATGCCGGCACGGTAACCATCGTGGGACGCCAAATGGCAAGCCCGACAGACACTGTCGCCCCACACCGCCGCGACGTCGGCTACGTGGCACAGGATGGCGCGCTGTTCCCGCACCTCACGGTGGCCCAGAACGTCGCCTACGGCCTGCGCGAGCGTGGAACCCAGGCCCGTTCCAGGGTCATCGAGCTGCTGGACAGCGTGTCCCTGGATTCCTCGTTCGCGCAACGCCGGCCGCACCAACTCTCCGGTGGTCAACAGCAGCGCGTCGCACTGGCCCGGGCCCTGGCGCGCCGGCCGGTGGTCATGCTGCTCGACGAGCCGTTCAGCGCCCTGGACACCGGGCTGCGCGCGGCCACCCGAAAATCGGTGGCGCGGACGTTGTCTGACACCGGGGTGACCACCCTGATCGTGACGCACGACCAGGAAGAGGCGCTCTCGATCTCCGATCAGGTCGCGGTGATGCGCGAGGGCAGGTTCACCCAGGTCGGAACACCCCAGGAGGTGTACCGGCACCCCGCCGATCGGTTCACCGCCGAATTCCTCGGGGATTGCATCACGTTGCCGGGCATCGTCGCCGCTGGGGCGGCCGAATGCGCGCTGGGCCGGATACCTGTCCAAGCCGGCGCCGCCGACGGACCGTGCAGCCTGGTGCTACGTCCTGAACAACTTGTCGCCACGGCGATTTCCGACAGTGCAAGTGATGCCGAAGCGGCAGCCACGATGGGAACCGTGATCGCCACCGAGTTCCTCGGCCACGATGTACTGCTCACCATCGAACCGCCGGCCGCCGGTGAACCCATCGTCGTGCGCCAGCACAGCCTGAATCCGCCGGCATGCGACACCAAGGTCCGGATCGACGTGCGTGGCGCCGGGACGGCATTGTCTTGAACCCCATAGTCGAGGCGCTGCGGGCTCACGGCGACCGGATCGCGGTGCTGACCGAGACTCAACAGGTCAGCTACTCGACTCTTGCCGGTCTCGTGTCGCAGGCCTCGGCGGAACTGGGTCCCGAACGTCGGCTCGTGCTACTCGAAGCACGCAATGACCTGCCCACTCTGGTGCACTACCTCGGTGCCCTCGCGGGCGCCCACGTATCCCTGCCGGTACCCGCGGGCACCGATCACCGCGAGATCCTGCAGACCTACTCCCCTGACACCGTCGTCGACACCGCGGGTATCCACCACCGGCGCGCCACCAGCACACACCGGCTCCACGACAATCTGGCGCTGCTGATGTCGACCTCGGGTAGCACCGGGTCACCGAAGCTGGTGCGCCTATCCCACACCAACCTGGTCAGTAACGCCGCCGCCATTGCCGACTACCTCGCGATCAGCGAATCCGACCGGGCGGCAACCACATTACCCATGTCCTACTGCTACGGACTGTCCGTGATCAACAGCCATCTGCTGCGCGGTGCGGGATTGATCCTCACCGACCGATCCGTGGTCGACGACGAGTTCTGGGAGTTGTTCACCCGTCACCGGGCCACCACCTTCGCCGGGGTACCGCACACCTTCGCACTGCTCGACCGGATCGGGTTCGACGCCATGGACCTACCCCACCTGCGCTACGTCACCCAGGCGGGTGGACAGATGGCTCCTGATCGTGTGCGCCGCTTCGCGATGCTGGGACAGCGCCGCGGCTGGCAGCTGTTCGTGATGTACGGCGCCACCGAGGCGACTGCCCGGATGGCCTACCTGCCACCGGAACTCGCCCTGTCACATCCTGCAACCATCGGTCGTCCGATCCCCGGAGGCAGCCTGTCCATTCGCCGTGGCGACGCGTGGCCCGACGGCACCGGTGAACTGGTCTACCGCGGCGCCAACGTGATGCTCGGATACGCGCAACGGCCCGAGGATCTGGCGCTGGGTGCCAGCGTCGAGGAATTGCGCACCGGCGACATCGCGCGACGCGCTCCTGACGGCCTTTACGAGATCATCGGCCGCAGTAACCGGTTCGTGAAACTGTTCGGATTGCGGATCGATCTGGACCGCCTGCAGGCCGCCCTGGCTGAACATGGCGTGACGGCGCTGTGCACCGAGGGTAGCGGCACTCTCGCGGTCGCAGCCCTGAGCATCGGGAACACCAGCGTCGAGGAGGTGCAGCGACTGACCGCCACCGTGGCTGGTGTGCCCGCCGGCGCGGTGCGCGCCGCGATCGTCTCCGGACTGCCCCGGCTGGTCTCGGGCAAACCGGACTATCCGGCGGTGCGGGCCCTGGCTGCCGGCTCCCCTGACACCGATGCCGCCGAACTTCGGGATCTGTTCGCCGAGGTCCTACATGTCCCTGCCGAGTCCATCGGCCGCGAAGCGAGTTTCGTCGACCTCGGCGGTAACTCACTGTCCTATGTGGCGATGTCGGTTCGTCTGGAGCGCACCCTGGGTCGACTTCCGAAGGACTGGCACCGGATTCCCCTGTCCGAACTCGAACGAAGCAGCAGTCCCGGACCGCGCCGGTGGGCGACAGTGGAGACGAGCGTTGCGCTACGCGCCGCGGCCATTGTGCTGATCGTCGGCTCGCACGCGGAACTTTTTGCGCTGTGGGGTGGTGCGCACATCCTGCTCGGCGTGGCCGGCTACAACTTCGGCCGGTTCTGCCTGACACCGGTGCCGCGGCAGACGCGATTGCGTCACCTACGCAACACGATCACCTGGATCGCGGTGCCGTCGGTCGTGTGGGTCGCCCTCGCACTCGTCCTCACCGACGACTACCGCGCTTCGAACCTGTTGCTGGCCAACAAGTTCTTCGGGCCGCACGACAGCATGACCGCCGGACGTTTGTGGTTTGTCGAGGTGCTGGTCTGGATCCTGGTGGCACTGGCCGTGGTGTGTGCACTGCCGGGCAGCGACCGGTACGAGCGACGCCGTCCCTTCGCCTTCGCCGCGACGTTCCTGGCGTTCGGGCTGATATTGCGTTACGACCTGCCCGGTTTCGACCTGGGCCGCGAAGCCTGGTTCACGGTGTTGGCGTTCTGGTTCTTCGCCGCCGGGTGGGCGGCGGCCAAGGCCACCGCCACCTGGCAGCGGGCGATCGTCACAGTGGTGCTGATGGTGGGCTTGCACGGCTACTTCGACAACAGGGCCCGGGAAACCTTGGTACTGGCAGGATTCGCATTGCTGATCTGGCTGCCGGCCCTGCGCTGCCCGACGATGGTGGCGGCCGGGTGCGGACTCCTTGCCGAGGCCTCGCTGTACACCTACCTGACGCACTACCAGGTCTATCCGTTGTTCGGTGACCACCGGCTGCTCGGTGTCCTGGCCGCACTGCTCGTGGGCACCGCACTCACCTATGTGGTCAACATGATGCGAAGATGTCTGGCATCAATCGCCACTGGGACCAGGAACGGACAGGGCGCTCGATCAAGAACCGTCTTCGGCCTTGCGATGCGGATTGGGAACTGAGGACTGTGGAACACCGCTGAGCTTGCGGAGCGTGGCGATGCAGGCATGGAGTTCTTCGAGGGCCACACCGGCCGCCTTGGCACGGAAGAAGTCATGCAACTGGCGCAGTGACTTTTTTTGCGCGCCGGCGCCTCGACGCGTCACCTCGATGCGGATGACCCGCCGGTCGTCGTCCGATGGAGTTCGTCGCAACAGGTCTGCCGCAACGAGTTTGTCGATATCGGAGGTGATCGTGCTCGGCAATACGTTGAGGTAGTCGATCAACATGCCGGGACGGTCCAACCCCGCATGGACCAGAAAGATGATGCCCAGTGCGCGTTCGGAGATCCCATACTCGCGGGCGACGGGCGTGGTGAGAGTTGAAATCATGCGTCGGATGTCGGTCGCGGCGCCGAGGAAGTCCACGATGTCGCCGTCGTCGGCAGCTCCAATGGTGTCAGCCACGACGCAACACCCTACCTGACCTCGCCTTCTAGCACCGACATCCGCCAGGTAGTTCATTATCTGAAATATATGCGCTACTGTCTCACCCAGGCGAGGTTCGCCTCGCGCGTCATCTGTCGCGGGCAACAGTGCGGAGTGTTATGAAGCCATCAACTCGTGTTCACCAGCCTTCGGTTGCCGACCCTGGCGGAGGCTCACGCGCGCATCTGCCGTGGAAGCCCCTCACCTGTTGGGTGATCGGAGCCGCGCTGGCGGTCGTATTCCTGGTGACCGCGGAGAAGCACGGACCGGCATCGTCGGACAATGCGAATCCAGCGGGTGCAGGCAAACCACCTCCGGTGCAACCACTCTGGCCCAGCATCGACTTTGTCTTGTGGGGACAGATATTGGGCGCCGCGCTCCTCGTTGTCACTATCGTCGCCTCGGTTCTGGTGTGGAGGCGTCATCCCGGCCATCCGGTCATCCTCATGATCCTCGCCTCCAGCACACTCTTCTGGTGGGATCCGATCAACAACTGGGCGATCGGCTTGGTCTACAACCCGGACCTCTGGCACTTTCCGCGGAATTGGTCCTGGCTCAACATCTCTCCGATTATCGAACCACTCACCTCGTTCATCTACGCGCCCTACGTCCTGCTTCCGTACTTCCTGGCCATGCCGATCCTGAGAGCAGTCCAACGACGTAGCGGCCCGAAGGCTTTCGTGTGGCGCCACCCGCTGATTTCGATAGCCGTGCTCACGTTTGTCATCGGTGCCATTTGGGATGCCGCCCAAGAGATCCTGCTCACTCGCACCCAATTTCTGACCTACAGCCACGTCGTCGAATTCGGCTCGATCGACGTGGGCAAAAACAGTCAGTTCCCCCTTTTGATGGCCAGCGTGCTCATCACCATCATCATGATTCCCGCGTCGATTCTGCTCTATCGGGACGACAGCGGAAAATCCCAGGCGCACAAGATCGCCCAGCGATTACGCTTCCATTCTCGTCGGCCCAAGTTGGCCACCTTTCTGGTGATGGCGATCATCCTGAATGTCGCAATGATGAGTTTCAGCTCAGCTTTCTGGCTGGTGCGTGCCACCGGCGCTGCCACCAGCGTCGCCTGTCCGTGGCCTTATCCAGAGGCGAAGACCTGGGATCCACGCGGTTATTACCAATCCCAGGGAGCCCCCGGGCCTTTCACCGCCGGCAAGGCCAGTTCGTGGCAGATCGGGCAACCCGACGGCCGGCCGACCGACATCAGCGTGGAATCCGACCGCTGCAATCCTCGATGACTTCGGTGCCGGCGGGGTCAAACCATGGCGCCCCGCCGGTCAACCGCCGACGATGAGTTCGGCGGCTCGCTCGCCGATCATCATCGCCGCAGCATTCGTGTTGCCCCCGACGATGCTCGGCATGATCGACGCATCAGCCACGCGTAACCCCTCAATACCCCGGACCCGTAGCTCTGGATCGACGACCGCACGCTCGTCGGTACCCATCCGGCACGTCCCGACCGGGTGGTAAACCCCCGACGCATTGCTGCGCACAAACTCGGCCAGATCAGCACCGGTGCGATTCGAACCCGGCAGCACCTCGCGGCCGACTTCCCCCGCAATCGCCTGGTGGGTCAACGTCTCCCGGACGAGCTCCATGCCGGCCACCAGAGTCGCCACGTCCCGGGGCTCAGCCAGATAGTTCGGATCGATCAGTGGAGCAGTGAACGGATCGGTCGACGCCAGGCGCAGGCTCCCCCGGCTCTCGGGATAGATCATCGTCGGCATGAGCGTCAGCGACGATGACGACTCGGCGGCCAGGTGCAGACCCGGACTGTCCTGGTTCGCGGGGTAGCTCATCGGAAGGATGAACATCTGCAAGTCCGGAACGTCAGTACCCGTTCCCACCCCGCTGTCGACGAACGCCACCGCTTCGAACAGGGTGTGGGCAAGGTAGGTAGATCGCGGACGCACGCATTCACGCACCGCTGCCCTGGCGAAACTCAGCGGCGACGCGCTGCGACCGCCGCGAGCCTGATAGGACATCGGCACAAACAGGTGATCATGCAGATTGTCACCGACGGGCAGGTCGGCGATCACTTTGATCCCATGTTCACGTAAATGGGCCGCATGGCCGATGCCGGAGAGCATCAGGAGCCGCGGCGAACCGAGGGAACCGGCGCTCAGGATCACCTCGCGGCTCGCGCGAGCAGGACCGATCGGTCGCCGGTTGCGGCCCGCCACCAGCTCCACACCCGTTGCGCGCCCGCCCTCCACGATCACCCGGGTCGCCGTGACACCGGTGAGTACGCGCAGATTCGGCGGCGCGTCCGATAGGTACCCACGATCGGTGCCCACTCGTCTGCCGGCGCCGGCGCTCTGCTGTAGCGGCGCCACCCCAACCTGCTGCGCACCGTTGTAGTCGTCATTCATTCCGACGCCGGCGATCGCCGCGAGGGCGACCATGTAGCTTTCGGTGACACTCGCCAGGCCCGTGGCCCGCTCCACTGCGATCGGACCGTGTCCGCCACGCAGCTCGCTGGGACCGTCCTCGAAGCTCTCCAGCCGCCTGAAGGACGGCAGTACCTCAGCGAACCCCCAACCCTTCGCTCCGGCGGCGGCCCAATCGTCATAGTTCTGGCGGTTTCCGCGCACAAAAGCCATACCGTTGATCACGCTGCCGCCGCCGAGTATCCGGCCGTGAGACTGTGGAAGGGTGCGGCCCTTCATGTGTCGTTGGGGGACGCTGAACGCGGGCCAGGTGACCAGGCGCTGCAGGGGTGTGACCGCATGGATGGCCCCACACATGCCGGGGACGGTGACCAGCGGGCCGCCCCGCTGACGCCCCGACTCGATCAAGGTGACCGTAGCGCCGGTGTCGGCCAGACGTCGGGCCACGATCGCACCTGCACTACCGGAGCCCACGACGACGTAGTCCGCCGACTCCAACCCGGCCGAACCCTTGGTCGCCGCTGCTCGCTTCATTACCAAGACCTTTCATAGACCGCATTTATTTCATATTCTGAAGTATATAGAGACACTAGCGTATTCAGACCACGGATCCGTAGAGTCCAGGAACTTCACAGATTGGATCATTCCCTGGGGTGCAACGAATTTCGTCGCGCGGCCGGCCTCACGCTGTGATCGAAGCGATGCTCCCCGTCATGTACCCGGCGTCGCCTGGTAGTCGCTTCTCGGTCGTGCCGCTGACGGTACTCACGGTTCACCGAATTCGGGTGAGCTGAAATGGCATCTCGATGACCAGAGACCGGTTGATCCCGCAACCACCGCTGATCCCTACCGTCCGGTCCCAACCGGAGAAGGATGTCACCTCGTCGAAGCTCGGCGATCCTGACAGATCGGGCGAGAAATACATCAACTGCTCGGCCGGTGAAGCAGTGCCGTCGTGGCACGGCTCCCACCGGTCGAGGTGTCGGCGCACCGACCACAGGCCAGCTGAGTCACATCGTATCGGCGCGTTCCACCCTTGGCTGCTGCTCACGTCGCCTGCACAATCATACGTTTCGACACTGCACGTAGTACTGATCGTCCAGGTACTCGTCACATTGGCTTCGTCATGAAAGATCTCGTTGGTTTTCGCCCAAGTCCCGTCTGACACTGCGCGATACACGCCGTTGAGGGTGGGATCACAGAATGCCGCGGCAGCGCTCGGGGCGGTAGTCAGGGCCGCGACAAATGCCACAGCGACCAGTACCACCGTTGGCAGCACAGCAGTCGCCGGTCGCCGCCCCACGGTCTGTGCCGATGTCACGGGTGATCCTCCATCACGAGGTCCTTCCAGCTCGCCGGCCGCTTGGCAGCGACGAGGTTGGATTGCTGATAGGTCTGGCCGTCAGGCGTGACGTAGCGTCCGGAATTGGGGTCGTACTGTGCGAAGACCACCGCAGGCGCAGAGTGAGTGGTGTTGCCACCGAACGCACTCGGTGCCACCGGGGCCGGGCCGACCGGGTCGGGGGTCGGTCCCGGAGGTGCGAGGTCTGGCGCCGGGGCTGCCGGCGGCATCGGGGTGCCGTCGATCGGACCGAAAATGTGGTCGTCGTTGGTGACACGAGCGTCGGGTGGCACGCCTTGAGCAATCAGGTTGGGGTCCAGCGGGTAGGGCCCGGTCAAGTGTTCGCGCATCGCCAGGGGCACATAGGGTTTGTCGCTGTTGCACATCTCAGCAGTGGGCGCGCGCTTTCCCGGCTTGTTCATGCAGGGGTAATTGCGGGCCCCGCGCACCGCCAGCGGTGAGTCCTGTGGCAGCTTGCAGTACAGACCGTCAGGCGTATCCACTTCGGAGGTGTCGTCAGGAGACCGCCATTGGCTGGGCGGCAGGAAGCCAACGGTGCACGACGGTGGATCCCCGAAGGACATGGTGAAATCGCCTTGTCCCAGCCCGGTCGGATTGTGGTCGGGTGCTGCCGAGATGATGTTGGCGACAAAGGGTGGCAGCAACACCAGGATTTGTTCGAGGCCCGGCCGGTAGGTGACGAGAATCTGTCCGATCGAGGTCAGGTTGGCCAGCAGCACCGGCAGTGTCGGCTTGACCTGTTGGAAGAGCCGGGACGCTTCGTTGATGGAGCCCGGTCCGTCGGTGAGCACCTTCCGGATCTGTTGATCGTCGTCGACCAGGGTGGTGGTGATATTGGCCAGGCTGTGCACCCAGGTCCGCAGATCGGCGTCGGCGGCGGCCTGGGAATCGAGTAAGGGTCCGGAGTCCTCGACGAGAGCTCTCGTGGAGTCGCGCACATCGTGCAGACCGCCCGAGACTTTCGCTGATGAGTCCATCAGGGACCCAAGGTCGTAGCCTGCGCCGTTGAAGGCTTTGAAGCTTTCGTCGAGCAGTAAGCCGAGTTTGTCTTTGGGGATGCTCTGGATCAACGCGCTGGTTTGGTCCAGTAGTGGTCCGACTTGTTGCGGAACGGTGGTGTCTGCCATGGCAATCGTCGACCCGTCGTGCAGGTACGGGGGCTCGTCCGCGGTGGGCAACAGGTCGAGGTATTGCTCCCCGATCGCCGACACGCTGCGTACATCAGCCCGCAGTTTCACGGGTATCTTCGGCGACGCATCCAGCGACAGAGTTGCTTTGGCTCCGCGTGGAATCAGCGAGATCGCCGTTACCTTGCCGACCTGCACCCCGCGGTATGTCACGTTGGAAAAGCGGTACAGCCCACCGGTTCCCGGCAGCTCCACCGTCACGGTGATGCGTCCCACACCGAGCAACGTCGGCGCCTGGATGTAGACCACGACCATGGTGACGAGCCCCACGATGGAGCCGATCGCGAAGAGCACCAACTGAATCCGGACCAACCGAGTCAGCACTTAGCGACCTCCCTCATCAGCCGGGGGAATTGGCGCGGCTGCGGGAGGGACGGGTCCACCCGGGAGGACCACCGGCGGACCTGCGGGCGGAGCCGGCGGGGCAAACTCAGCACCCTCCGGCGGCACCGCCAGCGGTGCGCCCAGCGGATTGTTGGTGTAGTACCAGTCATAGCCCGGATCTCCGGGGGCGGGCACCAGTACTGCGCCGTCGACCCCCCAGCGGGTCCCCAGGAACATACCGCGTTTCAGGCGGGGAACGGTCAGATCAGCAACGGCGAACAAGTTCATGTAGTCACCTTTGAGGCCGCGGTCGATCACGTTCTGGCCGTATGGAAAGACCGTGGCATACATCAGGCCGTCGATGATGCCCGGGCCGGCATCGGCCAGCGCACGAATGGTGGGCTGTAGGTTTTGCAGGTTTGTCACCAGGTCGGCCTGCGTGTCGTTGATCAGCGTGGTGGCGGTGTTACTGAAAGCCCGCAACTTGTCCAACGCGGTGATGATGCGCGGCTTCTCGGCCAGGAGCACCTGGAGCGCGGGGGGCAGCGTGCGCAGCGTCTCGGTGAGCACGTCATGCTGTCCGGCGAACGTACCGGACAGCCTGTCGAGGGCATCGATGGAGGCAATCAGATCGCCGCGCTGACGATCCAGCACGCCGACGAACCTGTCGAGGCGGCCGATCAGGTCACGGATGGCGTCCTGGCGACCGGACAATGCCGCATTGAAATTGTGAACAATGTCGCCCACCTGACCCAGGCCCCCGCCGTTGACCACCGCAGACAACGAGGACAACGTCTGCTCGGTAGAGGGATAGGTCGATGATCGGTTCAAGGGAATGGTGGATCCCGGTGCGACCTGCCCCTGCGGCGGCTGCCCGGGTGGCGGATCCAGCGCCAGGTGCTGTGATCCCAGCAGGCTGGTCTGCCCGACGGTGGCGACGACGTTGGCCGGGACCTTGGCTCCACCCTGAAGCCGGACTTCGACGTCGGCGTGCTGACCGCGCAGCATCATCCTGCCGACGCTTCCGACGACCACATCGTTCATCAAGACCGGCGAATTCGACTCAAGCGTACCGACATTGGCGATCTCAACGTGGTAGACCGTGGCTCCAGAACCATGTCCGACAGTGCCTGGCAGCGGCAGGGAGTTCACCCCATTGAAGGCACACCCCGACAGCATGAGCACCGTGGTGGTGCTGACCGCCATGCGCATCCCCATTGAACGCCGGCCGATCATGATGGCGGTGTCCCGGTGAAGGCCGAAACAGACGGAGGCAGTTCGGCCGGTATGGGGGCGCCTCCGGTACCGCCGGGTGCCAGCGCGGGGTCGGTGTAGATGATGTTGCGTGGCGACGGAGCCAGCGCGGGGTTGATCGGGATGGGCAAGTTGTTGAAGTTGAGTTGGTCCAGTGCCGGACCGAGGTACTGCGCACAGAGTTTCGCGGTTTCCGACGCGGTGGTGTTCTTGACGGCACCGATTGCAGCACAGACGAACTGCACCGGGTTGGCGAAGTTCGTGAACGAAATCGAGCCGAGAATAGTGCCGGTATCAGGGTTGTAGTCGGCGTAGCCGTTCGTGAGCGCGGTCGGTGTCACGTGCAGGAGTTGCTCAAGGTCTTTGCGATGGTCGACGAGGTTGGAGGTGACATTGGCCAGGCGTTGGACTTGTTCGCTGGTTTTGTCGCGGGTTCCGGCAATGAACCGTTGGACTTCGCCGAGTGCCGAGGACAGATTGTTCAGTGCGGCGTCCAGGTCGGTGCGGTTGTCGTCGAGGATGCTGGTCAACGTGGCGAACCGGCCCTGGAATTCGACGATCTGAGGGTTGGTCTCGCGCAGTGTGGTGACCAGGGTTTGCAGGTTTTTGACGGTGTCAGCGATGTTGCCGCTGCCGTCGGCAAGGATGCGCCCGACACCGGCCAGTTGGTTCAGCGTTTGGCGGAGTTTGTCACCGTTGCCGTCGAATGCGTTGGCGGTGCTGTCGATGAATCGCGCGATCGCCGGAGTCGAGACCTGACTGTTTGGTCCCAATTCGGTTGCCAGGCGCATCAGTTGGGATTTGACTTCGTCCCATTCGACCGGGACGGCAGTTCGGTTGATCGGGATCACGGCGTGGTCGGCCATGACCGGGCCGTTGGCGTGGGGGTCGCTGGACCGATAGGCCGGGGTCAGTTCGACGTAGCGGGCAGCGAGCAGGTTGGCGGCGACGACGACGGCTTTGGCGTCCGCGGGGATGGGCACGTTGCCGTCGATGCCCAGCGACATCCGCACCTGGCTGCCTTCCGGGGCGATAGCCGTGATGCTGCCGACTTTGATTCCCGCGACGCGGACGTCGTCGCCCGGGTAGATGGCAGTCGCAGAGGCGAAGTAGGCAATCACTGTTTTCGTGCCGAAGAACGAAGCGTGCACCAGCACCGCGCCGGCCGCCACGGTCAATGCGATGAGCACTCCCGCCAGTGGGGTGCGATGTCGAGCGTTCATGGCGGTCCCCATTGCTCTTGAGGTTGTGGGATGCCGTTGCGCGGGAACGGGAATTCCGCGCGTGGGCCTGCGTTGTCGGGCGGCTGCCCTGCGTCGGCTCCTCTACGGAATCCGAAGGCGTAGTCCAAGAAGGGCTGCAACAGTTGGGGCATGCTCAAGTTGGCGATCTGGGCTTGGTAGTACGGGCCGCTGGAAACCAGCTCACCCGTGCTGAGTTCGTATTTCGCCAATCCGGGCAGCGCTTTGGCAATGTTGTCTCGGTTCTTCTCCAGAACAGCCGTGACGGCGTTGAGTTTGTCGAGCGTGGGGGCCAGTTCGGCCTCGTTGTCGTGCACCAGGCCGGTCAGCTGATTGGCCACTGCGGAGGTGTTGGCGAGCAGTTCAACGATCGCTTGACGCACTTGCACGAGCACATCCAGTAGTGCGTTGCCGTCGAGGATGAGCGTGTTGACCTGTTGACTGCGTTCGGAGAGGACCGCACTGACATCGCTGACGTGTGTGAAGAGCTCGCCCAGGGTTTGGTTACGTGCATTGAGTGCCCGGGACAATCGGGTGAGGCCGTCGAAAGTCGATCCCAGATCCGGAGAGATCTCCTCGATGGTGGCCGAGAGAGTATCCAGAGACTGGTTGAGCGTGTCGGTGTCGGTGCCGGCGATGTCGGTGGCGAGGTCGCCCACGGCTTCGGTGAGTGAGTAGGGCGAAGAGGTACGGGTCGTCGGGATGACGTCCAGCGCGCGCATCCGGCCGGGCCCGGCCGTGTTGACGGTCAGCACCCGCTGTCCCAGCAGCGAACCCGTGCGGATGTGAGCGGTGGTTTGCGATCCCAGCGAAATGTCACTGGCAAGCGAGAAGGTGACGAGGGCCTGCCCGTCATCGAGTTCCACGCTCGATACCGTTCCGACTTTCGTTCCCGACATGGTCACGTTGTTGCCCACGGTCAACCCGCCGGCTTGCCCGAACAAGGCTTGATATCGGATCTCGGTGGCATAGGACACCAACAGCTGGGTCCGCAGGCCGACAGCGATCACCAGCAGGACCACAACGAGGCCGAGGAAGCCGCGCCGGATCAACTGGGGTCCACGATATTTCAGCATCAGTTGTCTGAGCACCTTCCCGTTTCTTGCTTCATCCAGGGAAAGACCGCAGTGCGTCCTTGAAGATCGGTGACTCGAACGGCCACGCCGCACAGGTAGTAGTTGAAGAAGCTGCCGTAGGCGCCCAGACGTGCCAGTTTGCGGTAGTTGTGCGGCATCCGCTGCAGTCCGGCGTCGAGGTGGTCTTTTTGCGTATCCAGGTTGGAAGCCAGACGGTTGAGTTCGTCAACGCTGCCGGACAACGGTGGGCGCGTCTGGGTCAGCAGGTCGGCCAGCGACGCGGTTCCGTTGTCAAGGGCAGTGACCGCCTTGCCGATCGGATCGCGATCGGCGGCGAGTTGACTGGCGAACTGCTGTAGGCGATCGATCGTGCCGGAGAACTTCTCGCCGTCTTTGGCCAGCGTGCCCACGGCGGTGTTGAGGTTGTCGATGAGCTGCTGAACGAGTTGATCGTTGTTGGCGAGGTCGGTTGTGAAAGAGGAGGTTTCCGACAGCAGCGACTGTAAGGCTCCGCCCTGCCCCTGCAGGACCTGCAGCAACGATTGGGTGAGCGCATTCACGTCGTCGGGCTTCAAACCCTGGGTTACCGGTCGCAGGCCGCCCAGGAGCAAATCGAGGTCGAGCGCCGGCGCGGTACGTTCGACCGGGATCTCGGCTCCGGCGGGCAAGATGGCAGTGGGCCCCGGTGCAGCGGCGAGCTCGAGGTAGCGGTCCCCGGTCAGGTTGAGATAGCGCACCACCGCTCTGGTTCCGGTGGTGAGCACCGCCGTGCGATCGGCGTCGAAGGTGACCAGCACCGTGGTGTCCGGCCGCAGTTTGACGCCGTTGACCGTGCCGACTCGGATGCCGGCCACCCGCACCGAATCCCCCTTTTTCAAACTGGAGGTATCGGCAAATACTGCGGAGTAGTCCTGCGATGATCCGGTCCGATACTGACCGAAGACAACGAACAAGCAGGCAGTCAGTATCGCCATGACGACACCGAACACGCCGAACTTGGCGGCCGTGACCATCGTCGAGCGCCTCATCCGGGTTGCCCGATCTGCGCGGAGTTCCTCGGCGGTCCCGAGATCGGTCCGAACAGCGTTTGCTTGAGGCCATCGGAGTTCAGTAGAACGCCGTCGTTTCCATATCGCGCCGGGTTGGTGCCGACGTCAGCAATGACGAACGGCGGCCGGGACAGATACCGCACGTTCGGTAGCCCAGCGACGCATTGCGGACCGCCGGTCGCAGCAACCTTGGGCAGATCGACTGGGTACCGGTAGCGCTCCTTGCCCAAGACGAACCCCGCATTGACCATGGCTCCGGGCACTTGTGGTTGCTTGATGTAGGCGGCTTGGATCAACCCGCCCATCAGGCAGTACAAGGCTTGGTCGTACTTACGGGTCAAATCGGTGGTCGGCACCAGCAGATGCACAGCATCGGTCAGCGGCGCGCGATTGGCCGTCAAGACGTCGTTGCCGACATCGGCGAGACCGATCATGCTGACCAGAAACGCATCGAGGTTGTGTTGCTCGTCAACGATGCTCCGGCTGATCCGGCTTGCGTTGCCCGCAGCGGTGAGCAGAACGGGTGCTGTGTCGGCATAGGCGTTGAGCACTGTTGGCGCAGTGGCCAAGTCGTGGCTCAACGCCGGCAATCCAGGTTCCAGGGTCGCGAGGTAGGCGTCCAGGTCGACCAGCATCTGACCGATCGACTGTCCCCGTCCATCGACGGCGGTGGCGATCGCGCCCAGCGTCTGGTTGAGTTTGACCGGATCGATCTTCGACAGCACCGAGGTGAGTTGCTCGAAAACGGTGTTCACTTCGACGGTGACCCGTGAGGCGTCCAGCACTTGACCGGGCGCCAACGTCTCCGATGACGGATCGGGAGGGTCGACAAGCTGAACGTACTTCGCGCCGAACACCGTCGTCGACGCGACATCTACCCCGACGTTCGCCGGAATCTGCTGCAGCTGTGCCGGATCCATCGCCAGATGAAGTACCGCGCGCCCGTCGGGCAACGTCTCCAACGACTTCACAGCTCCGACTTGGACCCCTCGCAATTTCACCTTGGCATCGGGGTTCATCACCAGTCCCGCTCGAGACGACATCACCGTGACCGGGACCGCGGTGTTCAGATCACCGCGGAACAGCACCGCCACCATGGCGATCACCAGTCCGATGATCAGCACTGTGATCGACCCGGCCACCGGGCGCGGCCACGCAGATCCATCCCCGTGTCGGTTCATCGGCGTTCCGCCCCCTCCCAAGTCCGCGATCACACTGCCGCAGCTCCATCTGACAGGTCACACCCCTGGCGGCTGCGGCCACCAAACCACCACGACAGCAACACTTTCGGGCTCCCACGCCCGTGGTGCGACGCTGCACAGTCCTTCACCACCCCCGGACACCGCAAGCAGATCGCACCTGCGACGCGGGCCGTTACCTGAATGCCGAATGTCTCATACCTCTAAAGGTATAGCGCAGCATCCGTCTGATTGTCCACCCCCCTCGAAAGCAACACTCGGTTGCGATCAAAACAACGCTGCCGCGCGGATTTCACAGCTAATATGCTGGTCAAAGCGCTACTGTGGCACCCAATCGTCCGCGATTACAGGTGCTCCGATTCCGCGCCTACGGCAGATTCAGCGGGCAACTACCACACTCGGATGGGTGATCGTTCTAGATATGTATAGATATAACCGCGACTATCGGGGCCTGGCACTACTCACATGGCCCTCGATGGTCGCGTGCAGTACAGACGCGCTGCTGTCTGGGAGTACGCGCCGGGCGACCAGAAATTCGCTGCCGACCCAACCGTGTCGGATGAACTTTCCGAACCTCAGCCGCGTCCCGGGCGCTCCAGTGGCTGCGGGCAGCATCTTGATGCGCTCCAACGCTTCTTTGACAGCCGGCCCCGTCAATGGTCGAGCATCGGCGAGTGCAGTCATCATCAGCCGGCCAACGTCGTAGCTGTACAAGGGAAAGAAATACTCGGGGCGCCGCCCGTAAACCTGCTCGAAACGATCCAGGAACGCTTGCCCGGTCTGATTGCGCTCGTCGTACTGGTCAAGCCCGATCCAGCCGGCGAGTTGCTCACGCCACCACCGACTGGTCGCGGCAAATTCGAACGCCGTCGTCGTGTAACGCGGTGGCATCCAGCCAATGCCCTCCAGCGCGGCGTTCATGCCGATGATTCCCAGGCCGAAACCAACATGCATGATCGCGTCGGGCTTGCCTCCGGCCAGCGTGGACATCGCGTCCCGCTTGTCACTTTCAACCTGCGGTATCGCCACCTCGGCCGTGATGGTCAATCCGGCTTCCCGGCAAGCCTCTCGGGTGCTTCGCAGGTACTCGCGGCCGATGAGGCTGTCCTCGAAGGCAAGTCCGACAGTGCGACAACCATCGAGCGCCGCGACAGTGGCCATGATGATCGGCTCTTCCTCCATGGAACCTGCCGGCAGCCCGAAAACCCACTCCCCCAGCATGTTCTCGGAAGCCGCCATGGTGATGACGGGCACTTCGGCGAGGTCCTCGACATACCTGCGCAGCGCCACGCCATTTTCTGACACCCACGGCCCGAAGATCACCAACGCATCGGCTTCGACCAGCTCATAGAATGCGTCGCGCACCGCACGAAAGGTCCCGTTCGGCAACCCCTGCACCGCGCGTACGACGAATTCGACAGGACGCTCGGCCAGTCCGCGCTCCAGAAATTCTTCAGCGACGAGTTGCAGTGCCGGAAGGATGTTCTCGTCGTAGTTGCCGTCCTCATCGAGGTAATCGATGAGCAACCCGATGCGGGCCGGGGCCACGTCAGCCATGGGCGCCTTCCCGTCAACCTCCGGGCAGGGACCCGGTCGAAACATCTGACATTTTGAAGGCCTCAAAGCTAACGCATCATCGCCGGAAGAGTCCAGAAAAACATCTAAAGGTTTGCGAAGGGGACGCACTCGTCCGCGTCAGAGATGACGGGCCAGCTCGACTGTCGAACTGCCATGGTCGCCGAGCAATGTCCGCCGCAGACGCGCCATATGCGCGGCACAATGCGCCTGCGCGCCGTCGCCATCGCCGGCCGCGATCAAGTCGAGGAGTTGCTCAAATTCCCGAATCGTGCGGCGCCGCGACGCAATGGGCTCTTGCTGGCTTCGGGTAAGCACGTCGGCCACCGCTGCGCGGATGATCACCTCGTTGATCATCTCGCAGATGAGAATCAGCGTCTGATTTCCGGCCAACTGCACCATGTCGCTGTGGAATCCGACCATCGCAGCAGTACATGCCGTCGGATCCTTCACGGTGCGCTTCATCTCGATCACCAACTCACGCAGTTGCTGAGCGGCCCGCTCACGACCGCGTGACATGGCCACCATGCGCGCCGCCGCAGGCTCGATCACCGCACTGGCCTCGAACACATCGGCCAGCGACACGCTGCGGGATTGCAGCACCAACGCCGCGGCGCGGGCGGTCATCCGTTGATCGGGCCGGTGCACGACGACGCCGCCGAGCGCGCCCCGCGCCACCGAGATCAGACCCTCTGCCTCCAGAATGCGCAACGACTCGCGCAAAGATGGTCGAGACACCTCGAAACGTTCCAGCAATTCGGCCTCGGTTCCCAGCAGGTCACCTTCATCGAGCCCGCCGGCGATGATCAAACCGCGTAGTTCGTCGGCGATCTGTTTGGGTTTTCCGGAGGAGGAACCGCCCGACGCCCCGCCCTTACCCGCTGTCGGTTTGGCCACTTCTCTCCCTACCGCGCAATCGATACGAACAACCAGTCAAGCAAAGATCAAACTAACCGATGGGTCGCGGACCCCACATTCCGGCGCGAACCCACCCTTTACACAAAATACCTCTAGAGGTTTAGATGTGGAGATGGGCGCCGATCTTGTACCAACGCAATACCTGGCCCTATCAGCTCTACCCCGGGGATGAAGACATGAGTGACGCGTTCAGAGAACCGAAGCCCGACATCGAGTTCACCGTGGCCACACAGCCGCCTACCGCGAACCACTACCGCCGGCACTGGACGCCGGGGCAAGATGTGGGGCTGGCCGGCATGTGGATCGGCGCCGTGGTCAACGACGATGCGGGACAGACATACTGGGGACTACGCGGAGCCGATGACTTCCTCACCGGAATGACCCACGTGGTATCACCGATCACCGGCTTCAAGAAGCTCCGGCCCACATTCGACCCCGACCAACCGCATCTGTTCGCGGAGTATTCGACCATCGACTGGTTCGAACCGATGACCTACGCCGACGCCGGCGACAAGGTCACGCTGAACTATCCCAGCGGACGCATCGAGCGCGACGGCGACGGCTTCCATTGGCACGACGCCGGCGGGCGCTGGGAAATGCACGGTACCAACGTCACCGACATATTCACCGTTCACGTTCCGGTCCAGAACGGTGTCGCCGAGCAGGCGTATTACCGGCACGAGCTGATGGCCGCCACCGGAACCGTCGACGGCATCCCAGTCTCGGGGTATCTGCATCAGGACTACGCATATGGGCCGCCGGGCCGCGTTTACCCGGAGCTACCCATAGTCCGGCACCTACAGGGGATGTGGGTGTCGTGGCTGCACGAGTACCCGGACGGACAGTGGGGCGGTGGCTGTTTCTGGCAGGGGCGCGACGGAGTCACCTTCGGCCCCGGATACCACGTCACCAACGGTGTCACCACCGCACACGACGACATCACGGCGACACCCTTATTCGACGATGCAGGCCAACTGACCAGACTGGAAGCCGAGATCGGCTCAGAAACATACACATTCAGGTTCAACACGTCCGGCAGCTACATCCACTACTTCGGCCGTCTCACTGCCAGTTCGTCGGGCAAGGTCCCATCGCGCAGTTGGTGCTGGGTCGAATACGCCGGTGCGCTGCTCACCCCCGAAATCCTCGACATGGCGATGGCGCCCTTCGACCTCGCGCGCGGGCGGTGACCCAGGCCGGTAGCGATCAGTCCGCCGGGCGGTCGGCGACCAGCCCTTCCTGCACCAGGGTGGCGGCGACAGCACCGTCCGCGCGCAGCAGGCTTGACGTGATCAGCCCGCGGCCCCGCGCGGCGGCCGGTGAGCGCGACTCCAGCAGATTCCAGTCCGCAGCCTGAACCGGGCGGTGAAACCAGATCGACGAATCGGTGGTGCCACTGCGGTGACTGCGCGACCGCATGCTGTGCCCGTGTACGGCCAACGCCGGATCGATTCCGTACAGATCGGTGATGTACACCGCGATCAGCGTGTGCACCAACGGATCGTCCGGCAGCTCGGTGGTGACCCGCCACCACATCCGGCGCACGAGCTGCTCCCCCGAGCCGTCATCGGAGATGCGAATATCGAACTCGTCGAGCGGCAGGGATGGCGCCGGGCCGGGCGGACCCGTGCGCGGAAGCACTTCGGGATCGTGCGGCATCGCACCCAACCCGTGTTCGGGCCCGGCGAGTGCCGTCGCGAACGACACCGTGGCCGTCGTCAGCATCCGGCCGTGCTCGTAAGTTTCGACACGCCGGGCAGAGGCCGTGCGCCCGTCGTATACGCGCTGCACGCGGTGCTCGGCGGCTTCTCCGGCGTCCCCGCCGCGCAGGAACTGCAGGTGCATGTTGGTCGGTGACCGGTCATCTCCCACTGTGCGGCAGGCCGCCGCCAGGCTCTGCGCAGCCAGCAGACCGCCGTAGGCCCGCTTGCCGGCCGGGCCACTGGCCCGCCCGGTGAACACTTCACCGTCGGTAGACGTGTCCCGCACGTCCAAGAGCGCGAGCAGGGTGCTCACTGAGCGCCGGTACCTGTTGCAACAGTGCCTGATTCGGTCAGGGCCGCGATCTCGTCGGCACCGAGCCCGAGGTGCTCGGCCAGCACCGCGGTGGTGTCGTCGCCAAGGGCAGGCGCGGGCACCGCGGGCGGATACACCCCGCCGATCGACACCGGCAGGCCCGGCGCCAGGTACGTGCCGATTCGGGGTTGCTCCAGCGGACTGAACAGCGGGTTGGCCACCACCCGGTCGTTGACGGCGACTTCTGCGAAACTGCGGTACTGCTCCCACAGCACCGAGGTACCTGAGAGTGACGCGCTGATCTCGTCGGCGGTGTGCTCGCTGAACCACAAGGTGAACAAGCCGGTCAGGGCGTCGCGGTGGGTGTAGCGCTGACCCTCGTCGGTGAAGTCGGCACCGAATGCCTCGGCAAGGGCGGCAACGGCTTTGGTGGTCCCGGTGACCTCCGTGAGGTCACGGAAATGCCGACCGGTGAGAGCGACGAGCATGAACCCGACGCCGTCGCTGCTGGTGAAGTTCTGCCCGTAGGTGCCGTACAGCGTGTTACCGAGACGTTCACGGCCCGTGCCGTTGATCATGACCTCGGTCAGGAATCCGAGATTACCCGCCGTGGCGAGTGCGACGTTCTCCAAGGGAATGCTGATCCGTGCGCCTTCGCCGGTGGAATCGCGGTGGCGCAGTGCGGCACTGACTGCCAGCGCCACATACAGCCCGCAGCTCACATCCCAGGCCGGAAGCACATGGTTGACCGGGGTGGCCAACTGGGCGGGCCCCGTGACCATCGGGAAGCCCAGCCCCGCGTTGACCGTGTAATCCACCCCGGTGCCACCGTCGGCGCGCCCCGACACCTCGACGTGGATCAGGTCGGGACGCAGCGCAGACAGCACATCGTACGAATGCCATTGCCGCCCCGCCACATTCGTGATGAGAACACCGGCTTCGGCGATCAGACGTTGCACCAGTTGCTGCCCCTCAGGCGACCGCAGGTCGGCGGCCACCGAGCGCTTGCCCTTGTTCAGCCCGGCCCAGTAGATGCTGTCGCCACCGTCGGTCAGCGGCCAGCGGTGGTAGTCGGCGGCACCCCCGAGAGGGTCGACGCGCACCACCTCGGCGCCCAACTGTGACAGGGTCATGCCGGCCAAGGGCACGGCGACGAAGCTGGAGATCTCGATGATCCGCACCCCGGCCAGCGGGCGGGTCGGATCCGGCGCCACAGGTTCTGCCATCAGGTCAAGCTATCAAGGCCGGTGTCCGGCCAGTTTCACCGCGGCAGCCTCGACGGTGTCCTCGGACAACAGCACCTGTAGCGCGGCGTCGCCGAGCGGGATGAAGCTGTCGGCACTGGCCACCCGCTGCACCCGGCCGGTGTAGCCGTGGTCCAGG
Organism: Mycobacterium sp. IDUB_9; assembly: GCF_055419505.1. Lineage (NCBI taxonomy): Bacteria > Bacillati > Actinomycetota > Actinomycetes > Mycobacteriales > Mycobacteriaceae > Mycobacterium > Mycobacterium sp. IDUB_9. The sequence goes on from NZ_JBVAXU010000003.1 coordinate 704,806, forward strand.
AGTTCAGCCAGGACGCCTTCGCCCACTCCCCCGGTTCGACGGGTCTCGTCGACGATGAGCACCCGCCCGGTCGCATCCGCCTCGCGCAGCATGTCCTCGACCGGCAGCGGCGACAGCCAGCGCAGGTCGACCACCCGGGTGGCGATCCCGGCCCGCCCCAAGCGGCGAGCCACCCGAAGGCTCAGCCACAGACCGTTGCCGAACGTCAGAATCGTCAGGTCGGCGCCGTCGCCGTAGGTGCGGGCCCGCCCGATCTGTACCGGCTTGTCCGGGTAGGCCGCCAGCCACTGCTGATCGCCGTCATCGTGCAGATCCCTGGTGTGGTACAACGCGATCGGTTCGAGGTAAATACACACGGCACCGGTGGTTTTCGCGGCGGCGACGCAGGTGTGCAGCATGGCCGCGGCGTCGTCGGGCCGTGCCGGTGAGGCGATCACCACCCCGGGGATGTCGCGGATCGCCGCGATCGAGTTGTCGTTGTGGAAATGGCCACCGAACCCCTTCTGGTACCCGTAGCCGGCGATCCGCACCACCATCGGGTTGCGGTACTGGCGGTTGGAAAAGAACTGCAGGGTGGCTCCCTCACCACGGACCTGGTCGGCCGCGTTGTGGAGATAGGCCAGGTACTGGATCTCCGGGATCGGCACCAGTCCCGACACCCCCGCTCCGAGCGCCAGTCCCAGGATCGTCTGTTCGTCGAGCAGGGTGTCGAACACCCGCGCCCGCCCGGCGGCCGCCTCCAGACCACGGGTCACCCCGTAGACCCCACCCTTTCGGGCGATGTCCTCACCGAACACGATCGTCTCGGGGTGGGCCTGCAGGATGTCCTGCAGGGCCGTGTTGATGGCCAGCGCCAGAGTCAACGGTTCGCTGCCCGGCTCGCCCGACGCGTCGACGCAGACTGCCCTGGCCTCGTCGAGTGTGTCGCACAGTGGCCGCATGACAGCTGCGGCACTGTCCAACTGCGGATAGTCACCGACCTCGCGGGCCAGCTCCATCACCTCGGCACGTTTGGCCTCATAGCGTTGCACAACCTCATCTGGCGTCAGGATGCCATGGGCCACAAGTGTTCTTGCGGTGTTCAGCACCGGATCTCGCTCGTAGTCGGCGAGGATGTCGGCGGGACGCCGGTAGGCCGGCTCGTAGTCGCTGCCGGCATGACCCATGAGCCGCACCGTCCGCAGATGCAGGAAGGCCGGCCTGCGTTCGCGACGAACCCAATCGGCCGCGGTCCGTGCGGTATCGAACGCGTCGACGACGTCGCAGCCGTCGGCGGAGAAGTACCGCAGCCCCTCGCGATCGCCGTAGGCCCGGGCGATCCAACCGCGCGGTGTCGGCGTGCTGATCCCGATGCCGTTGTCCTCGCAGACGAACAGCAGCGACATCGGCAGGCCCTGGTAGGCGGCGTGCAGGGCGGCGTTGACGGCACCGACGGTCGTCGAGTGATTCGCCGAGGCGTCGCCGAAGCTGCACACCGTGACCGCATCCTCCGGCCACGGGCAAGCCACTCCGAGCTTGCGGGTGCGGGCGATCGAGAAGGCCACCCCGACCGACCGCGGCAGATGTGACGCGATGGTCGAGGTCTGCGGAATGATGTTCAGGTCATGACGGCCGAACACCTTGTGCCGCCCGCCGGAGATCGGTTCAGAGGTGGCCGCCACCAGCCCCAGCAGCACGTCACGCACCGGATCGGAGCCGTCGACCTGCGCGGCGCGGGCCAGGTAGAAGCCGCCCGACCGGTAGTGCAGTAGCGCCGGATCGCTCGGGCGCAACGCCGCGGCGACGGCGGCATTGCCCTCGTGCCCTGACGAACCGATGGTGTAGTAGCCCTTGCCCTGTGAGCGCAGCCAGCGCGCGGCCAGGTCCAGATGCCTGCTGCCCAGCTGAGCATCGAAGAGAGCCAAGGGATTCGGTACGTTCAGCGTGAGCGGTTCGGCCGGTCCGGGGCCGGTCAACACGGATACCGTCGCGGTGAAGTGTTCATCGATGGATTCGGTCACCGGACCTCCTGAATTTGCGGCTGGTTGATACCTCACCTAGTGCGCCAGTGCAGCCCTGGCAAATTCGACGACCCGACCGGCGCCCGCCAGTGACGGATCCTGGTCGGGGTCGTAGATCGCCATGCTGCACCCGATGCACTGCATTTCGGTGTCGCGCAGGCTCAGGACGAGTTCGGTGAGCTGGCTCCAGGTCAGGCCCCCCGGCTCGTCGGGTACGCCGGGCAGTCCCTGGGCCGCAAACTCGGCCGGGTCCAGCACGTCGAGGTCGATGTGCAGCCACCAACGCTCCGCATTGCGCGTCAGGTGCCCCATAGCCCGACGACCGACGGCGGCCGGATTGCGCGCCACCTCGGCCAGCGGCGCCAGCCACACGCCGCAGTCGGCGAGGGTGCCGACGTTGAATTGCTGCCGCCAGCTGTCGTCGCGGGGGCCCAGCACCACCAACAGCTCGCGCCGCAGCGCAGGCAGCTGTCGGGCCAGCGGCCCGGTGAGCGTCCGTCCCGTCAGTCCGAGGAGCAACCCGATCTCGGTGTTCGCCGCCTCCCCGTCCTCGGATACGTCCAGCGGCATGGTGTCCTCGTGGCCGTCGATGAAGACCAAACCGATGTCCTCGGCGTGGTCACGCATCCCGGTGGCGATGCCCAGCAGAACCGAACAGTCACCTCCGTACACGACCGGGAACCGTTCGGCCACCAATGCATTGCGAACTCTGTCGTGGAGTGACGACGTCATCGCGAGGAGTGCGGGCTCGTTGATCAAGCCGGTCGACGGTCCACGTCGGGGATCGGGGGTAGGCAGGTCAAGATCGCCAGCCCGGACTACGCGTTCGGCACCAAAAGCGTTGAGCAGTCCGGCATCCCGCAGCACCTGCGCGGCCCGCGCCTGGTTGCCGCGGCGGCCATAACCGTCGAACGGCACCCCGATCAGCTCGACGGACGTCATCAGATCAGTTCGATCGCCTCGGCGATCGAGGGCAGCACCCGACTCGGCCGGAACGGATATCGCTCGATGTCGTCGACCGACGTCGATCCGGTGAGTACCAGGATGGTGTCCAGCCCCGCCTCGATCCCGGCCACGACATCGGTGTCCATCCGGTCCCCGACCATCACGGTGTTCTCCGAGTGCGCCTCGATCCGGTTGAGCGCGCTGCGGAACATCATCGGATTGGGCTTGCCGACGAAGTACGGGTCGCGTCCGGTGGCCTTGGTGATCATGGCGGCCACCGACCCGGTCGCGGGCAACGGGCCCTCGGCCGACGGGCCGCTGACGTCGGGGTTGGTGGCGATGAAGCGGGCACCGCCGAGGATCAGCCGGACGGCCTTGGTGATCGCCTCGAACGAATAGGTGCGGGTCTCTCCCAGCACCACGTAGTCCGGATCGATGTCGGTCAGGGTGTAGCCGACCTCGTGCAGCGCGGTCGTCAGCCCGGCCTCACCGATCACGTAGGCCGAGCCGCCCGGCAGTTGATCGTTCAGAAAAGCCGCCGTCGCCAGGGCCGACGTCCAGATCGACGCTTCTGGCACGATCAGCCCCGAACGCGCCAGGCGGGCGGCCAGGTCGCGCGGCGTGAAGATCGAGTTGTTGGTCAGCACCAGGAATGGCCGTTCCTTGTCGGCCAGGGTCTGCAGGAATTCGGCGGCACCCGGCAGCGCATGTTCCTCGCGCACCAGGACGCCGTCCATGTCGGTAAGCCAGCACTGGGCAGGTGCACGCACTCGTCCAGTGTCTCAAGTCGCGGCGCCGATCAGGGGCCAACGGCGTTATCCACAGGGTGTCGTGATGGCGTGGCACGCGCCGCGATGAGTCAACCGCTGAGCCTCAGCTTGCCCGTCACCTGAGGCGCTCAGCTGTCACCGGCGGCCAACCAGGCGCCTGCCGGCGCACAGGGCAAACCCACGTCACTGAGAGTCAGAATGCCGGCCGGTGCCGCCGCGACGTTGAACGCGGCATTCACCGCCGGCATGGCCGTCATGGTGTCCCATTCGTGGTTTCCCCAATGCTCTGCGGGGACGAAGCGGATGCGGGTCCGCACCTCGGGCTCGCCGTCGATTACGACCTGGTAGTGATCATCGTCGAATTCCCAGTCCCCGTTGAGATTCTTGGTGAGATACCAGGCGACGCGTGACTCGATGACCGTCTTGCCCTTCACCTTGGCGTTCCAGCCACCCCGGATTGCGGCGATGGTGTCCTTCTCCATACAGAACCACCCGAGATCGGTCTTTTCCGAGGCAGTCTGGTACTCGACGACGAACTCCAGGTCATCGATGTCGAATCCGAGTTCCACCGCCATCCGTTGAACTGAGTCGGCGAAAGTGCCGAACCCGAACTTCGCCATACCGATGACTTCCGGAGTCGCCTCGGGGAGGCCGAAGCCCAGCGCCTGCCACGTTTCAGCCGACTCGTAGACCGAGACGTCTGCAGATTCGATGATCGAAATCTTTTGGACGTCACGGCATACGGCGGTCATCGCCGTCACCATCGTGTTGATCCAGCCTGGATTGACGCCGGTGATGTACAGCGAACTGTTACCGCGTTCGCATGCCGCCGCCAGCTTCTCCTTGGTTTCCCCCTGGATTCCGCCCACGTTGAGGAACAGGTTGGTGCTGATCACGTCGAGACCGCTTTCGAGCAGGCGGACGGCGTGGTCGAGATCGGCCATGAACGGCGTGTACAGAACGGTGTCGGCGCCCAAGGCGATGAGGGCATCGATGTCGGTCGTGGCGAGCACTCCGGTGTCGGGGCGGCCGCACAGCGGTCCGGCGTCGGTGCCCGCCTTCTGGGCGGAATACGCGTAGACCCCGACCAGTTCGAGGCGAGGATCGTCGATGATCCCCCGCATGCTGAGCTTGCCCACTTTGCCGGTGGTCCATTGGATTACCCGTAGCTTGTTCATTGGTTCCTTTCGGGTTCGACGACGCTCGATCACGCGGCACGCCGTGCGGTGGTGAGGTGGCTGAGCAGGTTCAGGGTGCGCTCACGCGATGCGGCCCGCCCGGCGCGGTCCTCGCCGACGGCGACCGGTTGGGCCCAGATGTCAGTGGCGCCGGCCTCGACGAGTTGCTCCAGTTGCCGCTGGATTGACCGTTCATCGCCGACTACGGCGACATCGGCCGGGCTCGATCCGCCACCGATTTCGATGATCCGGCGGTAGTTGGGCATCGCCGCGTAGATTCCGGCCGTCGCCGCGACTGCGGAGCGGGCCTGATCCTCGTCGTCGTGCACGGCCACCGGAAGTCCGGCGATGATGCGGGGCGCGGGGCGACCGGCTGCCGCTGCGGCAGCCGAAATACGTGGCGCAATGAGTTTTTCGATCGCCGCCGCTGAGGCCATCCACAGTATGGTCCCGTCGGCGTACTCCCCCGCGATACGCAACATCCGGGGCGACAGCGCCGACAGGAGTACCGGCACGGACACGGGCGACGGCCCGGCCGAGACGTGGGCGCTCCAGTCACGTCCCGTGAAGTCGACGGCATTGCCGCGTAGGAGTTCGGTGACGATACGCAGATACTCCTCGGTGTTCAGGCCGGGCCGGTCGTAGGAAATACCGAAGACGTCGCGGATGAGCGGCGCGTGCGACGGACCGAGACCGAGCGTGAATCCTGGTCGTCCCATTGCTTCGGCCGCGGCTGCGGCACGATTGGCCTGCAGGATGGGATGGCACGGATAGGTCTGCAGTACCGCGGTCCCCAGTTCGATACGAGTGGTTTCCCTACCTGCGATGGCCATGGCGGTGAGCGGGTCGCGCAAGACGCTGCTGGCGTACCACAGCGCCGTGAAGCCGCGTTCCTCCGCGTCGCGGGCCTGCTGGACGACCTTCTCGGTGGTGGAGCCGCCGCCCGTGAGTCCGATGCGCATCGTGTGTCGCCGCCTTAGAAGAGTTGGTCATACTTCTGCATCAGCTCGTAGATGTCATCGTCGATACCGAGATCGAGAGCGCTGAACATCCTTGCGAGCGTGTCGTATCCGCCGACGGTGAAGATCAGGTCGAGTAGCTGTTGCTTGTCGAGTTCGGCCGCCAGCACACCCCAGGTGGCTTCGCTGATAGTGCCGTCGATGATGAGTTCGTCGACGGCACGCAGCATCGCCGATTCCACAGCGCTCCAGAACGGTGCGTCCGGCCCGTACGCGATGCGGCCGATCTCCTCGTCGCTCAAACCCGCGTCCCGCGCGACGAACAGGTGCTGCGCCCATTCGTAGCCGCATTTGCGGACCACGGCGATGCGCATGATGAGCAGTTCACGATGGCGCTCGCTCAGTGTTGTCGCCAGCAGCAGATGGCCGTTGAAGGTGAAGTACGCCTGTGCCAGCGCGGGGTGGTGAGCCAGGGTTCCGAGCACCTTGAGCGCCTTGGGCCGGTCGGTGGTCGGAAGTGGTTCGTGCCGCGGGTTGGGTGGCCGCAATGCCGCCAGCGCGGCGCGCATCTCGGGCGGAAAGTCTCGTGGCCGGAGAGGTTCGATTCGTGGTGGCTTATCCGCTGACCTCACGCGATCTCCTCCTCACCGACGAGCGTGGTGCGGTGCATCAAACGCGGCGAGGCCGGCTCGTAAGGGATTGCGCGGTGCAGCATTCCGGTGTTGTCCCACACGACCAGATCACCCACGGTCCATCGGTGTCGCAGCACGAATAGCGGTTGAGTCGTCCAGTCCAGCAACTCGTCGAGGAGCGCGCGGCCGTCTTCGGGTGTCATGCCGACGATCTCGCCGGCCGTCGCACCGATCAGCAGCGAGTGGCGTCCGTCGCGGTGGCGCCACACCAGGGGATGCTCGCGGGACGGCGCGCGGTTCCACGCCGCCCGCTGCTCGGGTGTGGGTTCGGGATTGAGCAGCAGTTGTGAGGCGGCCACGCTGTGGACCACCCGGAAGGCGGCCAGGTCCGCTTTCCTCGTCTCTGTCAGTGCGTCGTAGGCGGCATAGGTGTTGGCGAACTCGGTGTCGCCGCCGTCGTCGGCGACATCACGTGCGGTGAGCAACGTGGCCTTCTGGGGAACGTCGTCCATCAAACCGTCGGCGTGCCAGAAGATGGTGCTGCGCCGTAGGCCGGCCAAGTGGCTTTTGGCCGGATCCAGGCTCACCGGCGAGATCTCCGGATAGTCCGGGTGCGCACCGGCTTTGGCGATCACCACCTCGCCGAGCGCCCGGCTGAACGTCACCAGATCGGAGTCGGATATGTGCGCTTCGCGATAGACGACGACACCGTGGCGTTTCAGGAGTTCTCGGCACTGTTCGGTGATCTGTGGAGTGCGGAAGTCCTCGGTGGAGAGTCCGGATACCGCGACACCGATGGCGTCGGAGATCGGAGTGAAGCTGGTCATTGTCAGTCCTTGGTCGTGCCGGTGGCTGGGGTGAACTCGAGGTGGAGGTCGGTCAGGCCGCGGATGATGTAGGTCGGGTCGTAGTTGTAGCGGCGTTGCCCGGCGGCCCCGTGATGCTCCTCGGAAATCGTCAGGGTCGACGTGCGGTCCAGGAAGCGCTCCAGCGTCACTCGCCCTTCGGCTCGGGCCAGCGGACCACCGGGGCAGGAATGCGCGCCGCGCCCGAATGCGATGTGTTCGCGCACATTTGACCGATGGAGCTGGAGTTCGTCCGGTCGGGGAAACTTCCGCGGATCCCGGTTGGATGCCCCAGGGTGCAGCATGATCGTCGTGCCGGCGGGAACGGTGACGTCACCGAGTCGGGTGGTCTTCTGCGTCATGCGGAAGTCGCTCATCGTCGGACTCTCCAAACGAAGCACTTCCTCGATGAAGTCGCCGATTCTGCCGCGATCTGCGCGCAGTTCGGCTTGCAGATCCTGATCTTCGGCCAGGAATCGCAGAGCGGATGCCAGCAGTCGCGAGGAGGTGTCCTGGCCCGCGCCGAACAGGAACGTCGCCAAGCGGACGAGTGCCTGCACCTCGGGTAACGATCCGTCGGGATAGGTCGAGGTGGCAAGCGCGGTGAGCACGTCGTCGCGGGGCTGTTCGCGACGCTCCTCGATGTATCCACTGAAGGTGTCGTACATGTACTCCAACGGATTCTCGGGTAGCGGTGAATCACCGCCCACGGCGGCGACGTGTTGCCCCGTGAAGATCTTGCGGAAGTGGTCGCGGTCCTGCTGCGGGACTCCGAGCAGGTCGGCGATCACCATGGTGGTGAACGGCTTCCCGTATTCCGCAACGAGCTCGAAGCGTCCGTTGCCGATGAACGTATCAATGCACCGGTCTGCCATGCCAGCCATCTGGGACTCGTTGTCCTTCAATCGCTTCGGCGTCATCAACCTCCGCAGCAGACTGCGCTCGTCGTCGTGGGCCGCGCCGTCCTTCGTGACCATGAACTCGTTGAACACCCAGTGTTCACGGTTGTTCTGTACTGCGTCGGTGATGTCGTCGACACCCGGCTCGACAGGAAATGGCGGAAACGGGCCACCCATCGCGTTGCACGACGAGAAGGTTGCATCATCCCGATAGACCGTGACCGCTTCGTCGTAGCCGGTGACAGCCAGCACCCCGGGTTGTGCGATCAGGTGCACCGGGCACCGCTGCCTGAGGTCATCGAAGTACGCATAAGGATCGGTGATCACTTCCTGGTCGGTGAAGATATCCACCCCGGTGACGTGGTCGGTCATGGCAAATGCCCTCTCCTGGGTTGCGTCCCCGCCGGACTGACATGTTTTATTAGGCGATCGCCTAGTAAACTATTCAGGCATATGCCTAACACCTGGGCACGGCATGGGTCAAGGGATCATGGGAGATCGCCGCCATCTGGGCGGCGGGAACAGGACGACTGCGATGGCCGCATCACGCGGAACCGGCAAACGGGACACCGGCACCAGGGACAAGCTGGTTGATGCGACAGCCGAGATCATGCTCGAGGAGGGCTACGCTGCGGCGACATCGCGCCGCGTGGCCGAGAAAGTCGGCGTGCAACGGGCGGTGGTCTACTACTACTTCCCCACCATGGACGACCTGTACTTGGCTGTTCTGCACAGAGGCGCCCAGCGCAGTCTGGAGGCGCAGCGGGAAGCGCTGAACTCGGGCACACCGCTACATGCCTTGTGGGACATGACAATCGATCCGAGAGGGTCGCGCCTGACCATGGAATTCATGGCCTTGGGAAATCACCGCAAAGAGATTCGCGCGGAATTGGCCGCGGGAGCCGAGCGCTTCCGGGAGGCACAGGTCGCGGCTTTGACGGTCATCCTTCGCGATCACGCGTCGGCGGCACTGGACCCCGAGGTGGTGTCGGTTCTCCTCGCCAGCATCGGAAGCCTCATCACCATCGAGGCCAGACTGGGGATCACCACCGGGCATGAGCGGACCCTGCAACTCGTCAGCGACTACCTCGCCCGCGTCGAGGTTCCGGCTTCGGGGGCGACCGACTCGGTCGCGGAAAACCTATAGCGCCAATTTGACTAGGCGGTCGCCTAGTAAAATGGGGACCGGAATGCAGATCTAAAGCCGGTCGAGGTGATCGAGCCGCCGCCGAAATCGCACTCAGGGACAAGAATCGCGAGAAACTTGTCCCTGAGCGCAATTTCGACGAAAAGGAACGCTAAACCGCGTGCTGATCGGCGACCTCGAACGCCTTGTCGAGGATCGCCAGACCCTCGCGCACCTCTTCCGCCGTCACGTTGCACGGCGGCACGACGTGGATGCGGTTGTAGTTGGCGAACGGCAGCAGGCCGTTAGCCTTGCACGCGCCGACGACGGCGTTCATCGCCGGGCTGGAGCCGCCGTAGGGTGCCAACGGTTCCCGGGTCTGCTGGTCGGCGACGAGTTCGACGGCCCAGAACACACCGGCACCGCGAACCTCACCGATGCTGCGGTGCTTGGCGGCCAGCTCGGCCAGGCCGGGCCCGATGACCTCGGCGCCGATCTTGGCCGCGTTCTCGACCATGCCCTCGTCGGCCATCGCATTGATGGTCGCCACGGCGGCCGCGGTGGCCAGCGGGTGCCCGGAGTAGGTCAGCCCACCCGGGTAGGCGCGATGCGCGAACGTCTCGTAGATGGCCGGGCTGATGGCGACACCGCCGAGCGGCACGTATCCGGAGTTCACGCCCTTGGCGAAGGTGAGCAGATCGGGTACCACATCGAAATGCTCGATGGAGAACCACTTTCCGCTGCGCCCGAATCCCGCCATCACCTCGTCGGCGATGAACACGATGCCGTAGCGGTCGCAGATCTCCCGCACCCCGGCCATGTATCCGGGCGGGGGCACCATGATGCCCGCGGTGCCCGGGATGGACTCCAGGATGATCGCGGCGATGGTGGCCGGGCCCTCCATCTGGATCAGCTTGTCGAGGTACTCCAGCGCGCGCTGGGATTCCTGTTCCTCGGTCTCGGCGTAGAACGACGAGCGATAGAGAAACGGTCCATTGAAGTGCACGGTGCCGGCGTTGCCGTGGTCGTTGGACCAGCGGCGCGGGTCACCGGTGAGGTTGATCGCAGTGTCGGTGCCACCGTGATAGGAGCGGTAGCGCGAGAGCACCTTGTAGCGGCCGGTGTGCAGGCGGGCCATCCGGACCGCATGCTCGACCGCGTCGGCACCGCCGTTGGTGAAGAACACCTTGTTCAGCTCACCGGGGGTACGCTCGGCAACCAGCCGGGCCGCCTCCGAGCGTGCCGAGTTGGCGTACTGCGGGGCCACCGTGCACAGCTTGGCAGCCTGCTCGGCAATGGCGGCAACAACTTTCGGGTGCTGGTGACCGATATTGGTGTTGACCAACTGGCACGAGAAGTCCAGTAGGCGGTTGCCGTCGCCGTCCCACACATACGAGCCCTGGGCGGCGGTGATCGTCATCGGCGAGATCTCCTCCTGCGCCGACCAGGAATGGAACACGTGTGCGCGGTCGAGTTCATAGGCCCGCGCGGCCTCGGCCTTCGCCGCGTCGACGGTCAACCCGTTGGGCAGCGCGACGGAGGATTGAATCGCAGTCATGGGTGAAATTCTCTCACTTGTTCTCGGGGAACCCGAGGTTGATACCCCCGTGGCTGGGGTCCAGCCAGCGGGTGGTGATGGCCTTGGTACGGGTGAAGAAGTGCACGCCTTCTGCACCGTGCGCGTGGCTGTCACCGAACAGCGAAGCCTTCCAGCCGCCAAAGCTGAAGTAGGCCATCGGAACCGGGATCGGCACGTTGATGCCGACCATGCCGACCTCGACCTCGTTCTGGAAACGCCGAGCGGCACCACCGTCGTTGGTGAAGATCGCCGTCCCGTTGCCGTAGGGGTTGTTATTGATCAACGCAAGAGCCTCGTCGTAGGTCTCGACCCGCAACACCGACAGCACCGGGCCGAAGATCTCGTCGGTGTAGACGCTCATCTCGGGGGTGACGTTGTCGAGCAGGGTCGGGCCCAGCCAGAAGCCGCCCGAATCCCGTTGACCCGCCCCGTCCAGGACGGTACGACCGTCGACCACGACCTTTGCACCGTCGGCCTCGCCGGCATCGATGTAAGAGGCCACCTTGTCGCGGTGGACCTTGGTAACGAGCGGACCCATGTCCGAATCCTGGGTTCCGTCACCCGTCTTGATCGTGGCGGCGCGCTCGGCGATCTTGGCCACCAGATCGTCGGCGATCGGGCCGACGGCCACCGCGGCCGAGATTGCCATGCAGCGTTCACCAGCCGAACCGAAACCAGCGTTGACCATGGCGTCAGCGGCCAGATCCAGGTCAGCGTCGGGCAGGATCACGGCGTGGTTCTTGGCCCCGCCGAGAGCCTGCACGCGCTTGCCGGCCGCGGTGGCGGTGGCGTAGACGTACTGGGCGATCGGGGTGGAGCCGACGAAGGAGATCGCCTTGATCTTGGGGTTGGTCAGCAGCTCGTCGACCGCGGTCTTGTCACCCTGCAGCACGTTGAACACGCCTTCGGGCAGGCCGGCCTCGGCCCACAGGCGAGCCATCCACAGCGACGACGACGGATCCTTCTCCGACGGCTTGAGCACCACGGTGTTGCCCGCGGCGATGGCGATCGGGAAGAACCACATGGGCACCATGGCCGGGAAGTTGAACGGCGAGATGACGCCGACCGGCCCCAGCGGCTGCAGGACGGAGTGCACGTCCACGTTGGTCGAGGCGTTTTCGGTGAAACCGCCTTTGAGCAGGCTCGGGATGCCGCAGGCGAACTCGACGACCTCGAGCCCCCGGCTCACCTCACCGAGCGCATCGGAGAGCACCTTGCCGTGCTCGGCGGTGATGAGCGCGGCCAACTCCTCCTTGCGGGCGTTGAGCAGTTCCCGGAAGGCGAACAGGACCGAGGTGCGCTTGGCCAGCGACGTGTCACGCCAGGCCGGGAACGCCGCCGCCGCGGCCTCGATCACCGCACGCGCGTCATCCACACTGGCCAGCGCGACCTCACCGGTCACCGCGCCCGTCGCCGGATTGGTCACCGGGGCGGTGGCCGTCGACGTCCCGGCAAAGACCTTGCCGTCGCGCCAGTGCTGGATGACATTGCTCATGGGTCCGAACCTTCCTGTGGCATTAGGAGTACGGCTATAACTCTGAGCCAACAGCAGCAATCCGGGCGCTGTCATCTTGTAAGCTTGGTTGCCTAGTTCATTACACTTTGTAAATGATCCCGACCGTGCGTGACGTCGTCGAGCTCCCCGTGGTGCAGGCCGGTCAACCTGAGGTACTGAGCGCGCAACAACTGGACCGGGCGGTGCGCTGGGTCCACGTCAGCGACATGCCCGACCTCGCCGGACTGCTGCAGGGCGGCGAGCTGGTGCTCACCACCGGTTCTGCCCTGCGCGATGAACCGCGTGACTACTTGGACCGGATGCGGCGAGCCGGCGTCGTCGGCGTGGTGGTGGAACTGGGCACCCGCATCGAAACCCTTCCCGCCGGCGTCGGCGAGATCGCCCAAGCCCTCGGTCTGGCGCTCGTGGTGCTGCATCGGGAGACCAAGTTCGTCGAGGTCACCGAGGCGGTGCACCGGCTCATCGTGGCCGATCAGTACGAGGAACTCGAGTTCGCCCACCGCACCCACAAGACCTTCACCGAGTTGAGTATGAAGCGCCCGTCGATGGCGGACATCGTGCGCGCAGCGGCCGAGATGATCAACGAATCGGTGGTTCTCGAGGATCTGTCCCGCCAGGTGCTGGCGATCTCACCCCGCAACGAGCCGGCCACCGCGGTACTGGCCGACTGGCAACGCCGGTCCAGGGCGATGACCGAGGGGTGGGCCACCACCGCCGTCGGCCCGCGGGCCGAGGAATGGGGCCGGCTGATCGTCCCGCACGCCCCGGCTGCCCCGGCCAAAGCCAAGATGGTCCTGGAACGGGCGTCGCAAGCGCTAGCGCTGCACCGCATGGCCGAGCGCGGCCGGTCCGGCCTCGAACATCAGGCCCAGAGCGGGCTGATCGACGACGTCCTCGCCGAGCGGATCGCCGACGACCGCGACGCCGACGCCCGTGCCCTCGCCCTCGGCCTGCGGGCCACCGGGCCGTACCTGCCGGCTACGGTCCGCGTGGGTGCGCCACCGGACCGGCTCGACCCGGTCGGCACGCAACGCCGCAACATCCAGATCCTCGATGCGGTCGCCCACACCGTGAAAGCTCAAGGGCACAGCGCGATCTGCTCGATCAGACGCGATGGTGAGATCGGCCTGGTGCTGGCGTTGACCCCGCGGCGCGGCCTCAGCGCCGACGCCACGCTGAGCCGCCTGGCCGAAGGTTGGCGGGAGGCCATCGACCGTGGCGGCGACACGGACAAGGTCGTGGTCGCGCTCGGGGGCGACGCTGCGGCGTTCGCCGATGCCGTCCACGGGTTGAGGGAAGCGGCGCACGTGGCCGAAGTTGCCGCGTCGATGCCGGATCCGGCCCGTCCGTTCGTACGCGCCTCGGATGTCCGGCTGCGCGGATTGATCACGCTGCTGCTCGACGATCCGCGCGTCCAGACGTTCGCCGAAACCGAACTCAAGGCCGTGCTGATCCACGATGCCGCCCACGGCAGCGACGACATGGAAGTACTGCGCGGTTACCTGGAACTCGCGGGCAACAAGTCCGCACTGGCCAAACGGCTGCACATGAGCCGCCCGGCGCTCTACAGCCGGTTGGCCTCGATCGAACGACGGCTCGGCGTCAACCTCGACGACGGCGAATCGATGACCTCCTTGCACGTGGCGCTACTCGTGCTCGACGCGCAGCACACTGCGGCCCCGCTGCCACCACGCTGAGCCATCCGGGATCCATACTGAACCGATGGCTGACCGCAACGTGCTGGGCGGCGCGCTCGAAGAGTGCGGCACCGACCCGCTGACCGGCTTCTACCGCGACGGGTGCTGCTCGACCGGCGACGCCGACGAGGGCCGGCACACCATCTGCGCTGTCGTGACCACCGAATTCCTCGAACACCAGCGGTCGATCGGCAACGACCTCTCGACACCGGCACCTCAGTACCGGTTTCCGGGTCTGATGCCCGGGGACCGCTGGTGTGTCACCGCGCTCAACTGGCTGCGCGCTCATGATGACGGCAAGGCGGCCCCGGTGGTGCTGGCCGCTACCCACGAACGCACCCTGGACGTGGTGCCCCTCGACGTCCTTCAGCAGTACGCCGTCGACGTGCCCGACGACCTGGGCAGTCTGTGACGCTCCGTAGGCTCGAGATGTGAGCGTCGCATCCGACCCGACCGTCATCCTGGACAACCGCTTCGCCCGCGCGCTGCCCGAGATGGCCGTGGCCTGGCAGGCCGAACCCGCACCGGCACTGCGGTTGCTGGTGCTCAACGCGACGTTGGCGGCCGACCTCGGCCTCGACGCGTCCTGGCTGCGCAGCCCCGACGGCCTCGGCCTGTTGTCGGGCACCGTCGTTCCCGACGGCGCCACCCCGGTTGCGCAGGCCTATGCCGGGCATCAGTTCGGCGGGTACGTCCCGCGACTGGGCGATGGCCGCGCCCTGCTTCTGGGAGAGTTCGTCGACGCCGACGGCGTTCCCCGCGACCTGCATCTCAAAGGGTCGGGACGCACTCCGTTCGCCCGCGGGGGCGACGGACTGGCCGTCGTCGGACCCATGTTGCGGGAGTACATCGTGAGCGAGGCGATGCACGCCATGGGCATCCCCACGACCCGCGCCCTGGCCGTGGTGGCCACCGGACGGGACGTCCGGCGCGAAACCCTGCTGCCCGGGGCGGTGCTGGCCAGGATCGCCGGCAGCCACCTACGGGTCGGAAGCTTCCAGTACGCGAGCGCGCACGCGCAGGCCGTCGGCGACATCGCGTTGCTGCGCCGTCTGGCCGACCACGCCATCGCGCGGCACTATCCCGACGCGGCCGACGCCGAGAACCCCTACCTGGCGCTGTACGAGGCGGTCGTCTCGGCACAGGCCGCGCTGCTGGCCCAATGGATGCTCGTCGGCTTCGTCCACGGCGTCATGAACACCGACAACATGACCATCTCCGGCGAGACCATCGACTACGGTCCGTGCGCCTTCATGGAAACCTTCGATCCCGCAACGGTATTCAGCTCGATCGACCATGGCGGTCGGTACGCCTACGGCAATCAGCCGAACGCGGCCGCGTGGAACCTGGCCCGCTTCGCCGAGACCCTGCTGCCCCTGCTCGCCGACGAGGGCGACCAGGCCGTCGAGCTGGCCACCCGAGCACTGCACGAGTTCGGGCAGAAGTTCGACGCGGCATGGTCGGCCGGAATGCGCGCCAAGCTCGGACTGCCCGGCGATGTCTCCGACGAGGCGGCCCGCGCGCTGATCGATGACCTGCTTGTTCTGTTGCAGCAGAACCGAACTGACTACACGTCGTTCTTTCGCGATCTCAGCCGTGCTGCGCGCGCAGAGGCCCCCATCGACGGCGGATTCGACGAGTGGCTGGCACGGTGGACCGCCGTTCGCCCTGACACCGCCGCGATGGACCGCGTCAACCCCGTCTACATTCCCCGCAATCACCTGGTCGAGGAGGCGTTGACCGCGGCGACCGCCGATGATCTGCAACCCCTCCAGGACCTCATGGGTGCCCTCTCGGCGCCCTGCGATGAGCGCCCCGGGCTCGAGCGATATGCCGCACCAGCACCCGACGACTTCGGCGCCTACCGCACGTTCTGCGGAACTTGAGGATCAGCCGCTACCGTGGGTCGGGTGACGACGATCACCATGGACACCCCGGCCGGTCCGATCGACGCTCTGCTGAGTGTCCCCGGTGACGCAGGGCCGTGGCCCGGGGTGGTGATCATCCATGACGCGATCGGCTACGCCCCCGACAACGAGGCGATCTCCGAACGCATCGCCGCCGCCGGCTATCTTGCGCTCACACCGAATCTCTACGCACGCGGCGGTCGGGGCCGGTGCATCACCCGGGTGATGCGGGAACTGATGACCCAGCGCGGCCGGGCACTCGACGACATCCTGGCCGCCCGCGATCACCTGCGTGCGCAACCGGAGTGCACCGGAACTGTCGGTATCGCCGGCTTCTGCATGGGCGGGCAGTTCGCACTGATCCTGGGCCCCAAAGGATTTGGTGCCTCAGCACCGTTCTACGGCACCCCGCTGCCCCGGCGACTGGACCAGACGTTGGACGCCTCGTGCCCGGTGGTGGCCAGCTTCGGTCGCCGCGACCCCATGGGGATCGGCGCGCCCGCCCGTCTCCAGCGCATCGTCGACGACAAGAACATCCCGTCCGATATCAAGGTCTACCCCGATGCGGGTCACAGCTTCGCCAATCAGCTGCCCGGGCAGGCGATCCTGCGGATCACCGGCTTCGGCTACAACGAGGCCGCCACCGCCGACGCATGGTCGCGCGTGTTCGCGTTCTTCGGTGAGCACCTGAGCGCTAAAGCCAACTGAGCCCGGCCACCACCAGAGCCTGGGTCCCGGTGTCCAGGGTCGGCTGGAGTACCGGGGCAAACCGCGGCGAATGGTTCACCGGAATGTCCGCACTCACGCGATCGGCGGCTGCCGCCGTGCGGTAGGTCTGCGCGTCGATGCCGCCGACCGCCCAGTACGTGTACGGAGCACCCAACGCGGTGGGGATATCGCTGAAATCCTCACTGGCAGCCTGCGCACCCATCGTGGCGGCCCGGGAACCGAAGAACTCGGCGAACCCTGCATGCACCCGGTCGGTGACAGCGTCATCGTTGACCGTCAGCGGAAAGCTGGCGTACAGCTCGAATTCGGGTTCGCGCGGCGAGTCGGATGCCTGACATTCGGCAACGACGATGCGGCGGATCGCAGCGAGCACTGCAGCGCGCACCGACACGTCGTAGGTCCGCAGGTTGAGTTCCAGCACCGCGTGGTCGCCGATGACATTGCTCTTGGTCCCCGAGTGAATGCTGCCAACCGTTAGCACTACCGTCTCGGTAGGTGCCACCTCGCGCGAGACGATCGTCTGCAGCCGGATGACGATCATCGCCGCCAGGACCACCGGATCCACGGTCGCCTGTGGCATCGACCCGTGGCCGCCGCGTCCGTAGACGGTGATTCGCATGCTGTCCGCCGCCGCCAGTACCGGGCCGTTGCACACCGCGACGTGTCCGGCGGGCGCGGGCATGACGTGCTGAGCCAGCGCCACATCGACCGGACCGATCAGATCGGCCAGACCATCGTCGACCATCCCCGACGCGCCATCACCGACCTCCTCGGCCGGTTGGAAGAGGGCAATCACGGTGCCCTGCCAGTGATCTGTTGCCCGGGCGAATAATTCGGCCGCTCCCAGCAGGCAGGTCACGTGGACGTCGTGCCCGCAGGCATGCATGACTCCCTCGTGAGTGCTCGCGTACGGCAGCCCCGTCGCCTCAGTCACCGGCAGCGCGTCCATATCGGCGCGCATCAGCACCCGCGGGCCGTCGCCGTTACCCAGAACACCGACCACACCCGTCCCACCGACGCCTTCGTGGACGGTCAGGCCGGAATCCCGTAGCCGCGCAGCCACCACGCCGGCGGTACGCCGTTCCTGATGGGAGAGTTCGGGATTCTGGTGCAGGTCCCGGTAAAGGGGCTCCTGCCACGTGCGAACCTCGGGCAAGCGCGTCAGCACCGCGTCGGCGCGACGGCGAACATCGTCCCGGTTACTGATCGTCGCCACCGCCTGCTCCTCCGCCCGCTGCTACTCCGGCAACCGCAATTCGGGCTTTTCGACCTCTTCGATGTTCACGTCCTTGAACGTGATGACGCGCACCTGCTTGACGAATCGGGCCGGGCGATACATGTCCCATACCCAGGCATCGGCGAGCCTCAATTCGAAATAGACCTCGCCCTCGGAGTTACGCGGAATCAGCTCCACGCTGTTGGCGAGGTAGAACCGGCGCTCAGTCTCAACGACATAGCTGAACTGCCCGACGATGTCCTTGTATTCGCGGTAAAGCGAGAGCTCCATCTCGGTTTCATACTTCTCGAGATCCTCGGCGCTCATCTGGTGTGCTGTCCTTCTCGTTGTACTGATGCCCTGTCGACCATCTTTGCGTACGTCACTTCAGCATGCCGCATTGGTGCCACATCCCGTCGCGCGTCTGTCATCTCTGCGGCCCGCCGCACATCTGCCGTCTCTGCGGCCCGCCGCACATCTGCCGTCTCTGCGGCCCGCCGCACATCTGCCGTCTCTGCGGCCCGCCGCACGTTCACATACGAGTGGCGGTGCTCCGAACACGGCCCCAACTCCGTCAACGCCGCCGAGTGCGCCGGCGTGCTGTATCCCTTGTGCTCGGCGAACCCGTAGCCGGGATGATGCTGCTCCATCTCGACCATCAACCGATCCCGGCTGACTTTGGCGAGCACGCTGGCCGCCGCGATGCAGGCCGCCGCGGCATCTCCGCCGATCACCGGCAAGGACGGCACCGCCAGGCCCGGCACCCGAAACCCGTCGGACAGCACATACCCGGGCCGCAGGGACAACCCCGCCACCGCACGTCGCATGCCCTCGATATTGGCCACGTGAACACCGAGCCGGTCTACCTCATCGGACGGGATGAACACCACGTGATATGCCAGCGCATACCGGCGAATCAGAGGAAACAGCCGCTCCCGCTCCCGCTCAACCAACTTCTTGGAATCGTCGAGAGAGGCGAGGCTGTCCATCCGATTGGGTCCGAGCACACACGCCGCCACCACCAGAGGTCCCGCGCAGGCCCCGCGGCCCACCTCGTCCACTCCGGCGACCGGGCCGAGACCGTTGCGATACAACGCGGATTCCAGGGTGCGCAGACCAGATGATCTCCGGATCACCGTTCGCGGCGGCCACGACGCCTTCGCCACTGGAGGCACAGGGCAGCTCCTAGGAGTCGGTCTGTGGGTTCACGCCGTTGATACCGCCCCATCGGGACGGTGGCCAGGCGATGAACCGCGCCTTTCCGATCACATTCTCCACCGGAACGGTGCCGGCCATCGCATCGCCGGTACACAACAGGCCCTTTTGCCCGTCGGCGGGCAGATTGCTGCAGTGGAACCGTGAATCTGCCGAATGGGTCCGGTTGTCACCCATCACCCACAGTCGGTCCGGCGGGATGGTGACCGGACCGAACTCAGGGCCGAGGCACGGATAGATTCCCGGATCGGCCATCATGGTGGCCGGGTCCAGATAAGGCTCGTTCAGCTGTTTACCGTCGACGGTCAGACCGGAATCGGCACGGCACTGCACCGTTTGGCCACCCACCGCGATGACCCGCTTGACCAAGTCGTTCTCATCGGGCGGCACGAAGCCCACGAAAGAGAGGGCATTCTGCACCCACCGGATCGCAGTGTTGTCCGAACGGATCGACTTGTAGCCGATGTTCCACGACGGCGGGCCCTTGAACACCACCACATCGCCGGGCTCCGGCTTGGAGAACCGGAAGGTGACCTTGTCGACCATGATCCGGTCACCCACGCACCCGGCGCAGCCGTGCAGCGTGGGTTCCATGGATTCCGACGGGATCAGATACGGACGCGCGATGAACGTCAGCGTCACGTAATAGAGCACCAGGGCGATAGTCGCCAAAATGGCGATTTCGCGGGCCGTGGAGTGCTTGCCCTTGGTGGACTCGTCCTGCGACGCGTCCGAAGACTCCACTGAATCAGAATCGATGTCCGAATCGGACTCGATGCTGCCCTCCGGGCGCGCGTCGGCAGAGTCGGTGGGTCCGGTCACAGGCACCACAGTAGCGAGCGTTGTGACCGGTCCCGGGACGGGAGCATCGTCAGGCGGAGCAGCGCGCTCAGCGCTTTTCCTTGATCTTCGCCTTCTTGCCGCGCAGTTCGCGCAGGTAGTAGAGCTTGGCGCGACGCACGTCACCGCGGGTCACGACATCGAGGTGGTCGATGTTGGGCGAATGCACCGGGAAGGTGCGCTCGACGCCGACGCCGTAGCTCTCCTTACGCACGGTGAAGGTCTCGCGGATGCCGCCGCCCTGGCGACGGATCACGACACCCTTGAAGACCTGGATGCGCTCCTTCGAGCCCTCGATCACCTTCACGTGAACGTTCACGGTGTCGCCGGGGCTGAAGGTCGGGATGTCGTCGCGCAGCGACGCCTGATCGACGAAGTCCAGCGTGTTCATCGGTGACACTTCCTTGTTGTTCGCGGCTCCGGACGGGCGCGCACATGGCGCGCAGCCGAAGCTATTTTCGGGTGTATCGGGTTGCATCTCGCAGCGGAACGCGGACAAGCCGGCCCAGTCCTGCGCAGACAACTGCTCAATTGTGCCAGACGGGTCCCCATACCGTGAAATCCGGCGGGTCGGTCCACCCGTTCGGCCCAACTCCTGCACCATACTGCGAGCACTACTAACCACGCGGGCCGAGGGGCGAACCGTTAGGCTTCACCCACCGATGCGCCGGTCCTGCAGAGCCCATCGGGTTTCGTTGACGGTTCAAGGAGGACCATGCGACGGCGGCCGTCGAAGCCGATGCTGGCGAGCGCAGTCAGCATGACTGCAGTGGTCGCGATGGCGGTCGTGACGGTCGGCTGCGAAGCCCGGGTCTACGGAACGCCCCCGGCGCCGGCCGGGGCGCCGCAACTGACCGTCGTCGTCCCGCAGGGCAGCCTGGCTCCGCTCCCCGAGGCGCCGCCCGGAGAACCTGCCGCCGCCTTCATGGGCATCGAGGACCGCGCGCAACAGGCCACCCAGGACGCCGCCGACGCCGGCGCCGAGATCACACTGCTGGTGCTCGACCGCAACACCGGCCAACTGGTGTCCAACGGAAACGGGACCACCATCGCCATTGCGTCGGTGGTGAAGTTGTTCATCGCCGATGACCTGCTCCTGCAGGAGGCCAAGGGCCAGACCGTCCTGAGCCCGGAGGACCGCGAAAACCTCGACGTGATGCTGCGGTCGTCCGACGACAGCGCCGCCGAGGTCTTCTGGAACCGCAGCGGCGGCAGCGCGATCGTCAACCGGGTGGCTGCCCGCTACGGCTTGGGCTCGACGCGCCCACCGAGCGACGGGCGGTGGTGGAACACCATCAGCACCGCGGCCGACCTGGTGCGCTACTACGACATGATGATGAACGGCAGCGGCGGTCTGCCCGCCGAACAGGCCAA
Source organism: Mycobacterium sp. IDUB_9 (assembly GCF_055419505.1). Lineage (NCBI taxonomy): Bacteria > Bacillati > Actinomycetota > Actinomycetes > Mycobacteriales > Mycobacteriaceae > Mycobacterium > Mycobacterium sp. IDUB_9. Next base: position 726,233 of record NZ_JBVAXU010000003.1, read on the forward strand.
CGTCATCCTTTCCAACCTGGCCCAGTCCACCCCGAACGCCATCGACGGCACGCAACCGGGTGGCATCTACCCTCAGCGATTCGGCATCCCCGAAGGCCTCTACGCCGAACCGGTCGCGGTCAAGCAGGGCTGGATGTGCTGCATCGGTTCGGACTGGATGCACCTGTCCACCGGAGTGATCGGCGCCGACCGACGCTTCATCATGGTGATCGGCTCGCTGCAGCCCACCAACGCCGCCACCGCGCGCGACACCATCACCGACGCCGTCAAGACGATGTTCCCCGGCGGTCGGATCTAGGATTCGTCGAGCAGATCGGGCCTGCGCTCCCGCGTGCGTTGCAACGACTGCTCCTGGCGCCACGCCGCGACCTTGGCGTGATCCCCCGACAGCAGCACCTCGGGCACATCCAGCCCACGCCAGCTCTGCGGACGGGTGTAGCTGGGCCCCTCAAGCAGGCCGTCGGAATGCGAATCCTGTTGGTGCGATGCGGGGTTACCCAAAACATCGGGCATCAACCGGACCACCGCCTCGATCATGACCAGCGCCGCCGACTCGCCCCCGTTGAGGACGTAGTCACCGATGGAAATCTCTTCGACCCGCATCCGGCGGGCGGCGTCGTCGACCACCCGCTGGTCGATCCCCTCGTACCGTCCGCACGCGAACACCAGGTGCGACTCCGCACTCCAGCGCTCGGCAACGGACTGGGTGAAGGGACGGCCCGCCGGCGTCGGCACAACCAAAAGTGTTTTCTCAGAACATATTTCGTCGAGCGCCTCGCCCCATACGGGGGCTTTCATGACCATCCCCGGGCCGCCGCCGTACGGCGAGTCATCCACCGACCGGTGCACGTCCCGCGTCCAGTTCCGCAGGTCATGCACGGCAATCGAGAGTATTCCGGCGTCAATCGCCTTGCCCGGCAACGACTGCCGGATCGGATCGAGATAGGCCGGGAAGATCGTGAGGACGTCGATGTGCACAGTGCGGCCCGTCAGACCAGGTCCAGATTCAGCAGACCGTCCGGAGGTTCGATGACGACAGTTCCGGTATCCCGGGACACCGACGTGACGATGGCGCTGACGAACGGCACGAGTATTTCGCGGCCATCGGCATCTGCCTTGACCGACAACAGCTCTCCGGCCGCGGTGTGCAGTACCTCACGGACCGCCCCCACCGCGGTGCCGTCGGCCGTGACGACCCGCAGTCCTTCGAGCTCGTGGTCGTAGAACTCGTCGGGGTCATCGATCGCGGGCAGGTCGGCGGTATCGACGATGAACACCGTGCCGCGCAACGCATCGGCCGCATTGCGGTCGGCGATACCGGCCAGACGAATCAGTAGCCGACCAGCATGATCCCGCACGGAATCGACCGAGAAAGTGCGCTCGGTGCCCCCCTTGGCGCGGCCCCGAAGGACCACGCCAGGGAAGAACCGGGCGTCCGGGTCGTCGGTGCGGACCTCGACGACGAGCTCGCCGGTAATGCCGTGAGCTTTGACAACCCGCCCGACAACCAGGTCCATGAATCCGACGCTACTGGTCGGTGTCCACCACGTCGACGCGAATACCGCGCCCACCGATGCCTGCGACCAGGGTCCGCAGCGCAGTGGCCGTGCGGCCGCCGCGCCCGATGACCTTGCCCAGGTCATCGGGGTGCACGTGCACCTCGACGGTCCGCCCACGGCGGCTGGTGACCATGTCGACACGTACGTCGTCGGGATTGTCCACGATGCCGCGGACCAGGTGCTCGACGGCGTCGACCACGACAGAACTCACTGCGATGCTCAGCTCTCGCTTGCGGCGTCGTCGGCAGCGGCCTCAGCAGCCGGCGCCGCAGCCTCGGCGGTTTCGGCTGCAGCCTCGTCCTGCTGATCCTTCTTGGCGGGAGCCTTCTTCTTCTTGGGCGTGACAGCAGCCGCACCGCCGCCGCTCTCGACCTCGGCCAGCGCCGCGTTGAACAGGTCCAGCTTGGACGGCTTGGGCTCCTTGACCTTCAGCGTGCCCTCGGCGCCCGGCAGGCCCTTGAACTTCTGCCAGTCACCGGTGATCTTCAGCAGGGCCAGAACCGGCTCGGTGGGCTGAGCACCGACGCCCAACCAGTACTGCGCGCGCTCCGAATCGATCTCGATCAGGCTCGGCTCTTCCTTCGGGTGGTAACGGCCGATGACCTCGATGGAGCGGCCTTCGCGGCGGGTGCGCGCGTCGGCGACAGCGATGCGGTACTGGGGGTTACGGATCTTGCCAAGCCGGGTGAGCTTGATCTTGACAGCCATGTGTAAGCACTTCTCCTTGAGTGTCACGCTGCAATTCGGCGATGCGGGCGGAATTGCCCGATCCGGTTTTGCCTTACGTGTGTGACCGCCGCGCAGCGCATTGAACGAGTCGCGCGGCAGACAGCGCCCAATTGTGCCAGAGCAGGCAGTACTGACCAAAATTGTGCGCGGTCAGACGACCTTGTCGAAACACTTGGTCTCGACGCGGCGGCTCATCCGCCAACCGTCGGCGGTCCGCACGAACTCGTCCTCGTACCAGAGCCCGCAGAACAACACCTGTTGCTCCAGCCCCGGCAGCACCATGGGGTTGAAGCAGATGGTGCGCGAAGATGCGGTGTCGCCGGCCGCGTCGTACTTGATGCGCACATCGAAGTTCCCGAGCATGTGGGCGTAGGCCGGAAAGTTCGGCAACACTTCGGCCAGCCAGGCCTTGACCTCCGGGTATCGGCCATCGATGCCGCCCATTGCCCGGTAGTCGATATAGGCATCGGAGGTGAACACCACATCGAGGTCATCGAACAGTCGGCGGTCTATCGCCGTGGAGTAGTCGATCAACAACTGCTGGATCTCAAGACGGTCCGAAATCTCTTCCAGGCTCAGCACCATTCGATTCAACACCACGTCACGTATGCGGTCCCTCCGAAGGCGGCCAATGCTCCCCTGGCGAGGCGTCACCCGGTTCGGTGAAATCGCCGCGGGACAGCGGCACCCACTGCTCGCTGGGCGCCGGCTGTTTCGAGGACGGGAAATCACGCAGCGCACCGGTCGGGCTGGAATCCCACGCCTCGAACGTCAACGGTGTCTGCAGCCAGGCATTCAGCAGAAGATAGGTGGCCTCCAACGAGTCCAGGTGAGTCCGTTCCCAGCCGTGGCTGCCGTCCAGACCGAAACCCACCAGCGCCGCCCGGGTACCTGCGCCCGCTTCGATGGCAGCCGCCGCGTCGGACCGGTAGTACCGGAACACGTCACGCGCGAACGGAATGCCCTGCCCCTTGGCCAGGCGGCAGAGCTTGCGGGTCAGGTGATAGTCGAACGGGCCGTGCAGATCGGCCATCGGGATCGTCACACCGTGCTCGATCGAGTGCTGTCCGGGGGCGCAGACCGCGTTGTCGACCGAGACCAGTTCGGCCACATCGGGCGGAAGCCCGTGACTTGCGCCGTGCCCCACCTCCTCGGTGATGGTCACCATCAGCGTCGCCCGGTGCGGCAGCACGATCTTCTGCTCGGCGATGGTCTTGGCCAGAGCCAACGCGACCGCCACCCCGGCTTTCCCGTCGAGGTGCCGGGACACCACGAAGCCATCCTCGGTGAGTTCGGGGCTGGCGATCAGCGCGACGAAGTCACCCACGTTCAGCCCCAGACGTTCCAGATCCGCACGGGTCGCCACGTTGCGGTCCACCCGGACCTCGACGTGCTCCCAGTCGGTGGGCTGGGTGTCGATCTCGTCTCCGTATGCGTGCCCGCTGGCCTTGAGCGGCATGATCGTGCCCGTGAAGAACTCGTCTGGGTCGTCGGAGAAGATCCGCACCCGGGCCCCCGCGGCGAACCGCGCGGAGAACGTACCGACCGGGACCAACTCGAGACGGCCGTTGTCCTTCAGATCCCGGACCATGCACCCGATGGTGTCGGAGTGCACCACCAGCGCCCGGTCGATGGTTGGCGACTCACCCGGCAGTTCGGCGGTCAACGCGCCGCGCCGGGTCAGGGTGAACGGCACGCCGAGGTCGTTGAGAATGTCGCCGATCAACTGCATCACGGCGTCGGTTCGTCCCGACGGGCTCGGGGTCTGCAGCAACGCCAGCAGAGTGTCGACCATCCACTTGCGTTCCGCCTCCGGCATGGTGGCAGGTTCGGCCACGGTGTCTCCCCTCGAATTCGTCGAATCTTCCTCGGGCACCTATGCGCGAGGTATGTACACGCTTTAGGGTCAGTGCACATGGTCAGGCTCGTCGGCGCAATCTCGCTCTGTCTCGCAGCACTCCTTCCCACAGTTGTAGTCGGCGCCGTGATCGGCTCCCCCGCCGCCTATGCAGATGCCGGCGTGCAGCAGGTCGGCGCGGCGCCCATCCCGGACGGACCCGCACCCGCCTGGATCGTCGCCGACATGGACACCGGCCAGATCCTGGCAGGTCGGGACCAGTACGTTCCGCACGCACCTGCCAGCACCATCAAGACACTGCTGGCGCTGGTAGCCCTCGACGAACTTCCGCTGGACGCCACCGTCGTCGCGGATGAGGCCGACCGTAAAGTCGAGTGCACCTGCGTCGGGATCAAAGCCGGACGCACCTACACCATGCAACAGCTGCTCGACGCCTTGCTGCTGGTCTCCGGCAACGACGCCGCCGACACCTTGGCGCACATGCTCGGCGGCAAGGATGCCGCCGTCGCCAAGATGAATGCCAAGGCCGTCGCGCTCGGCGCGAACGCGACCCATGCCGGGTCACCGTCCGGTCTGAACGGCCCCGGCATCGACGGGACCACCACGCCGCGGGACCTGGCGGTGATCTTCCGCGCCGCACTGGCCAATCCGGTGTTCGCCGCGATCACGTCGTCGCCGTCGGCCTCGTTCCCCGGTGCCACCGGCCCGGTCACGTTGGTCAACCAGGACGAGATGCTCGGCCGCTATCCGGGCATGCTCGGCGGTAAGACCGGTTTCACCGATGTGGCGCGCAAGACGTTCGTCGGCGCTGCGCAACGCGACGGCCGCCGGTTGGTGATCGCGATGATGTACGGGCTGGTCAAGGAAGGCGGGCCGACCTACTGGGACCAGGCCACCAGCCTGTTGGACTGGGGTTTCGCGCAAGACCGCTCGGCCGGCATCAGCACGTTGTAGCGGTGTCGGCAACGCACCACCTCGGCCATCGCAACCAATCGGAAACCTGATCGCGCGCTGAGCGAGTCCTGTGCTCCGTAGCGTCACCTTCCGTGCGAAGACTGTTCGCGGCGACCGCGCTCGCCCTCGGCGCGGTGCTCTCGGTCACGCCCGCCGCGAACGCGCAGCCAAGCGTTCAGCCCGCCGGCGCCCAGATTCCCGACGGGCCCGCCAAGGCCTGGCTGGTCGCCGACTTGGACACCGGCCAGGTGCTCGCGTCCAAGGATCCCAATGGCTCGTACGCCCCGGCCAGCACCATCAAGCCGCTCTTGGCGATGGTGGTGCTGGATCACCTTCGCCCCGACAACTTCGCGCGGGCCAACGAGTCCCACACCAAGGTCGAATGTTCGTGCGTCGGCCTCAAACCGGGACAGCCGTACACCACGCGCCAACTGCTGGAAGCGCTGCTCATGGTGTCGGGCAACGATGCGGCGAACATGCTCGCCGACATGCTGGGCGGCCGCCCCGCCACAGTCGCGGCGATGACCCGCAAGGCCGCCAGTGTCGGCGCCCGCAATACGCGGGCTTCGTCCCCGTCGGGCCTCGACGGTCCCGGATGGGAGACCGTCACCACTCCGCACGATCTGGCGGTGATCCTGCGGGCGGCGCTGAGATATCCGTTGATCGCGCAGATCATGCGCCAGCCCTCGGCCCAGTTCCCCGGCAAGACCCTGACCAACCAGAACGAACTGCTTGCACGCTATCCCGGTGACATCGCCGGAAAAACCGGATACACGGACCTGGCCCGCAAGACGTATGTCGGTGCCGCCCAACGGGGTAACCGGCGGCTGGTCGTGGTCCAGATGTACGGCACCGGGGATCTCTACGGGCAGGCGATCAACCTGTTCGACTACGGTTTCTCGCACTGACCATCGACGGTAAAAGGTAGGGTCCCACCGGGACTCGCGCCCAACTAAGGTAACCCTAAATTCGCGTGGAGTGCCCGCGCGCGATGAGGGGAGCCGATGTGTCCGACCGTGAATTCTCGTTGGTGGTCGCCTATGGCACCGACATGGGCAACGCCGAAGACGCTGCCATGTCCTTCGCCGAGGCCGCCACCGCCGCCGGAATTCCTGCCGAGGCCGTCGAACTCAACCAGGTGGAGCTCGGCCAACTCGGTACCGCAACGCATTTCATCGCTGTCACCTCAACCTTCGGCGACGGCGAATTCCCCGACACCGCCACGTTGTTCTGGGAGGCGATCAGCGGCTCGACCGAACGGCTGGAGCATCTGAGTTTCGCGGTGCTGGCGCTCGGGGACACGTCCTACGAATTGTTCTGCAACGCAGGCATACTCCTCGACGCACGGCTGGAGGAGCTGGGTGCCACCCGGCTGGTCGACCGGGTCGACGTCGACGGGTACTACCAGGAACCTGCCGCGGCCTGGACCAACGACCTCGTCAAACAGCTCACCACCGTCCAGGCTGGATCCCTCGCGCCCACCACCGTCGTGGAATCCGCACCGGCTGATCCCCCGCTCCGCAACCAGGACCGCAACCGCACCTTCGATGCCGCCCTGACAGTCAACCGACTGCTGACCGCGGCGGAATCCGACAAGGAAGTCCGCCACTACGAGCTCGACCTCTCCGGTTGCGGAATCACTTATCAGGCCGGCGATTCACTGGCTGTCCACGCGACCAACGATCCCGATCTGGTCGCGGCAATCCTTGCCGAATTCAAGGTGGGCCCCGACCACCGGGTCGCCGACTCGGAGGAGACCTTGGGGGTCTTGCTCACCGAGCGCCTGGAAATCCGGACGCCTTCGCGAGCGCTGCAGGACCTGACCGGTGCCGCCGCCTACGGAGAAGATGTCCTCGATCTCATCCGGCGCGCCGGCCTGACGGTCGATGAGGTCGTAGATACGTTGCGCCCGTTGCAGTTCCGCGATTACTCGATCGCCTCCAGCCCGCTGGTACATCCCGATCACGTCCATCTGACCGTGGCCACGGTGCGCTACCCCGCCGCCGACCGCCAACACGGCGGCGTGGCCTCGACCTATCTGGCCGAGCGCACGCAGACGGTAAGGGTGCACCTGCGCCCCAACCATCACTTCCGGCTGCCCGCCGGCGATGTGCCGATCATCATGATCGGACCGGGTACCGGGATCGCGCCGTTCCGGGCATTCCTGCAGGAGCGGCAGGCCGCCGCCGCGACGGGCCGGTCCTGGCTGTTCTTCGGCGACCGGCGCCGGGCCACGGATTTCCTCTACGGCGACGAACTGACAGCATTCGTCGAGTCGGGCACGCTCACCCGGCTGGACATGGCCTTCTCCCGCGATCAGGACGCGAAAGTGTATGTGCAACAACGCATGCGGGAGAACTCAGCCGAGTTGTTCGCCTGGCTGCAGGACGGTGCATACCTCTACGTGTGCGGTGACGCCGACCGCATGGCCAAGGATGTCGATGCCGCCCTGCATGAGATCGTCGCCGACAGCGGCGGCATGGATGCCGACGCCGCGCACGCCTACGTCAACAACCTGATCAAGACCCACCGCTACCTACGCGACGTGTACTGAGGTTCTGCTCGCGGTGGGCCGCTGACACTGCGGTGACGGCGCTCCCTACTCGCACTTGTGCGCCATCGGCGCAGGCTCAACGCCACACGCGACCGCGCAGGATCACCAGATCCGGGTGGCTGACCCCACCATCACGCGGATCGTCGGTGTAACACACCAGGTCCGCGGACGCTCCGTGCTCCAGTGTGGGTCGGCCGAGCCAGGCCCGGGCATCCCAACTGGCCGCCCCCAGGGCGGCGGTGGGGCTCATCCCGATGCCCTTGAGCGCCTCGATCTCGTCGGCGATGCGGCCGTGCGCGATCATGCCGCCGGCGTCGGTACCCGCAAAAATCGGCACCCCGGCCTCGTAGGCGGCGCCGACCCGGGTGCGACAGGAGGCATACAGGTCACGCATGTGCTTCGCGTACGCGGGGTACTTGCCCGCCGCATCGGCGATGCCGGGGAAATTGTCGATGTTGATCAGGGTCGGCACCAGTGCTGTGCCGTGTTGGAGCATCAATTCGATGGTGTCATCGGTGATTCCGGTGCCATGCTCGATGCAGTCGATTCCGGCCTTGATGAGGCCGGGCAGCGCATCCTCACCGAATACGTGCGCGGTGACCCGCGCCCCTTCGGTGTGGGCGGCGTCGATCGCAGCTTTGAGGATCTCGTCGGACCACAGCGGTGCCAGGTCCCCGACTCCCCGGTCGATCCAATCGCCGACCAGCTTGACCCAGCCGTCGCCCCACCGGGCCTGCTCGGCCACGGCGGCAGGCAGTTGCGCCTCGTCCTCGATGTCGATCGGCAACCCCGGCGAATACCGCTTAGGCCGGGCCAGATGCCTTCCGGCCCGGATGATCCGCGGCAGGTCCTCGCGGTCGTCGAAGCTCCGGGTGTCCACCGGCGATCCGGCGTCACGCAGCAGCAGCGCACCGGCATCGCGTTCGGTTTCGGCCTGGGTGACGGCCTCGTCGAGCGACACCGCGCCGCCGGGCCCCAGGCCGACATGACAGTGCGCGTCGACCAGGCCGGGAATGATCCAGCCTCCGTCAAAGACGGTGTCGGCGTTGGCAATCGGCTCCGCTGACAGCGTGCCCCCGGCCACCCACCACTCGACGGGCTCGCCGTCGGGTAGGCCGCGGCCGCGGACGTGGAGCACTGCGCTACTTCTGGCCGGGGAACTTCAGTTTCGACAGGTCGAAATCGGCCAAGCCGGGCGGCAATTCGTCGAGGCCCTTGGGCATGTTCGACAAGTCCGGGAAACCGGCCGGCATCGCTCCGGGTGCGCCAAACGGGTTCTTCGGCTGTGTCGGGCCGCGCCCCTTGCCCTTGCCTTTACCCTTGCCGGCCTGCTTGTTCTTGCCCTTGGCGGCCTTGCGCGGCGAGTTCTTGCGGCCGAAGGGCATGCCCATCTGGCCGGCCATCGACGACATCATCTTGCGGGCATCGAAGAACCGGTCGACGAGCTGATTGACCTCCGACACCGCGACACCGGAGCCGTTGGCGATCCGCATCCGGCGCGAGGCGTTGATGATCTTGGGATCGGCCCGCTCGGCCGGCGTCATACCGCGGATGATCGCCTGAACCCGGTCCAACTGCTTGTCGTCGACCGCGGCCAACGCATCCTTCATCTGACCGGCCCCGGGCAGCATGCCCAGCAGGTTGCCGATCGGGCCCATCTTGCGGATCGCCAGCATCTGCTCGAGAAAATCCTCCAGCGTCAGCTCACCGGAGCCGATCTTGGCCGCGGCCTCCTCGGCCTTCTGCTGATCGAAGACCTGCTCTGCCTGCTCGATGAGGGTGAGCACATCGCCCATGCCCAGGATGCGGCTGGCCATCCGGTCGGGGTGGAAGACGTCGAAGTCTTCGAGCTTCTCCCCCGCTGAGGCAAACAGGATCGGCACACCGGTGATCTCGCGGACCGACAAGGCCGCACCACCACGGGCGTCGCCGTCGAGCTTGGTCAGCACGACACCGGTGAAGCCGACACCCTCGCGGAACGCCTCGGCGGTGGCGACGGCGTCCTGACCGATCATGGCGTCGAGGACGAACAGGGTCTCGTCGGGGCGCACGGCGTCGCGGATCGCGGCGGCCTGACTCATCAGTTCGTCGTCGATGCCCAGCCGCCCCGCGGTATCGACGAGGACGACGTCGAAGTGCTTGGCCCGGGCTTCGGCCAGGCCGGCCGCGGCCACCGCCACCGGGTCCCCTGCGCCGTCGGATTCGTGCGCGCCGGGCGCGGTGCCCGGGTGGGGGGCGAAGGAAGCCACGCCCGCGCGCTCGGCCACGATCTGCAGCTGGTTGACGGCACCGGGCCGCTGCAGGTCACACGCCACGAGCAACGGGGTGTGGCCGAGTCCCTTCAGCCATTTCGCCAGCTTGCCGGCCAGCGTGGTCTTACCGGCACCTTGCAGACCGGCGAGCATGATCACCGTCGGTGGGTTTTTCGCGAAAGCCAGCTGACGGGTCTCGCCGCCGAGGATGCCGATCAGCTCCTCGTTGACGATCTTGACCACCTGCTGCGCAGGATTCAGCGCGGCCGAGACCTCTGCACCCTTGGCGCGATCCTTGATCCGCGCGACGAAGGCACGCACCACAGGCAGCGAGACGTCGGCCTCCAGCAGGGCCAACCGGATCTCGCGCGCCGTGGCATCGATATCGGCGTCGGTCAACCGCCCCTTGCCACGTAGGCCTTGCAGGGCTCCGGTCAACCGGTCAGACAGGCTCTCAAACACGTGGTAAGCCTAGCGGCCCGGGATTTGAGGCGTGGTCGGCCGCCGCGAGCCGGAACCTATCGCGTCCAGCGCCCAGCAGATCAGTGTGGATCAACTGGCGTGCTCGGCCGGTTTCGCCTGCTTTGCCGGTGGCGGCGCGGGCAGGATCGCGAACATGTCGCGCTCCAGTTCCTCGCGGACCGCCGCCCGTCGTGCTTCGTCACCGGCCAGTGCCGGTGCGGTGATGCAGAAGACGTCGATCACCGACGATCCCAGCGTGGTCACCTTCGCCCAGGCGACATCCACCCCGTCGCGCTCGAACACCGCCGTCAGCCGGGACAACAGGCCCGACCGGTCGATCGTGCGGATCTGGACGATCAGGTCTTCGGGAGCCGTACCCGGCGACCACAGGATGCGGGGCGCGGCGGGCACGTGGTTGGCCGGCACCGAGGCCAGGATCTCACCGGCCCGGGTCGTCGGATGCTGGGCGGCCTCATGGTCGCGGCGTTCCAGCGCACCGATCACGTCCAGTTCACCGTCGAGCGCGAGGATGAACTGCTGGCGTAGCAGTTCCACGGCTGGTGGCGCACCGAAGTGCGGAGACACCGCGAAGGTGTTGATCGCCGAACCCTCGTGGCTGTTGACCGATGCCGAGTGCACCCGCAGGGAATTCAACGCCAGCACGCCGGCGGCCTTGGACAGCAGACCGCGCCGGTCCGCGGCGATCATCGTGACGTTGTAGATGTGCGGACCATCCCCCGGCGTGAGTTCCACGTGGACGCCGGCCTCACCGGCCAACGCCATGAAGCGCGGCTCGATCGGGTCGGGCTGCGGCAGCGATTCACCGGCCATCACCAGGCGGCACCGTCGCACCAGGTCACCGATCAGCGACGCCTTCCAATCGCCCCATACTCCCGGTCCGGTGGCCAGCGAATCGGCCTCGGCCAGGACATGGAGCAGCTCCAGCAGCACCGTGTCCCCACCGAGAGCGTCGGCCACCGCGTCAATGGTCTTGGGGTCCTGCAGATCTCGTCGCGTCGCGGTGTCGGGCAGCAGTAGGTGGTACCGGACGACCTTCGAGAGCACTTCGATGTCCGACGGCCACAGACCCAGCCGGGTGCCGATCTGGGTGGCCAACTCCGCGCCGATCACGCTGTGGTCCCCGCCGCGACCCTTGCCGATGTCGTGGCACAGCGCACCCAGCAGCAGCAGATCCGGACGCGACACCCGGGTGGTGAAAGCACTTGCCCGCGAGACAGTTTCGACCAAGTGCCGGTCGACTGTCCAGGTGTGCACGACATCCCGCGGCGGCAGGTCCCGCACCGCACCCCACTCCGGGAACAGCCGGCCCCAGAGGCCGGTGCGGTCGAGTGCCTCGATGGTGGCGACCGCTGCGGGGCCCGACGCGAGCAAAACCAGCAGATCTTTGAGGGCTGGACGCGGCCACGGTGTACGCAGTTCGGGTGCGGTCTCGGCCAGCCTGCTCAGCGTGGACACCGCCATCGGCAGCCCGGTACCCGCCGACGCCGCCGCGACCCGCAGGATCAGACCCGGATCACGTTCCGGCCGCGCGTCGCGGGCCAGGATCACCTCTCCGGCGTATTCGATCACTCCCTCGTCGAGCGGGCGGCGCACCGGGCGGCGAAGCGCGGCGAAACCGCGGCGAGGTAAGGCATTCGCGGCTGTCCGGATACCGGAGTCGACGTAGTAGCTCACGGTCCGGGCCGCGTCGGACAGGGTGCGGGCGAGGTCGAATCGATCCCCGATCCGCAAAGCAGCACCGATCTCATCGGCATGCTGGGCCAACAGCAGTTCCCGACCACGGCCGGAGGCACGGTGTAGTTCAGTACGCACATTCAGCAACGACAGGTGGGCACCGCCGAGCGTTCCGGTCGGCGAAGCCAGCGCCCGGCTCGGATACACGTCGGCCAGTTGCGCTATCGCGAGCGCGTTGAGCAGCTGTACGTCCCGCAGACCGCCTCGGCCCGATTTGAGGTCAGGCTCGGCGCGGTGCGCGATCTGGCCGCTGCGCTGCCAGCGCGCCTGCGCGTGTTCGACGAGTTCGTCGAACCGCGAGGCGATTCCGATGCGCCACTGCCGGCGCGCCCCGCCGACGAGTAACGCCGACAGATCGGCGTCACCGGCCATATGGCGGGCATCGAGCATCGCCAGACCCACCGCGATGTCCTCACCGGCGACCTTGAGGGCTTCGGGCACGGTGCGCACACTGTGATCGATACGAATATTGGCGTCCCACAAGGGATACCAGAGCTTTTCGGCCACCTCAGAGACCAGCTCGACGGGCATGTTGTCATGCAGCAACATGAGATCGAGGTCGGAGTACGGCAACATCTCGCCGCGGCCCAGACCACCGGTGGCCACGATGGCGAATCCGCTGGTGGCCGTGATGCCGATCTCGGCAGCCTTTGTGGTGAGCCAGAATTCGTGCAGATCGAGTAACGCGTCCCGCAGACCGGACGCATCCAGTTGACGGGATCCGCCGGTGAGCAACTGCTGGGTGGCCGCTACCAGATCATTGGCCGGCCGAGACAAACCCGCCGAAGCCTCCTGGGGAGAGGCTCCGGCGCCCGACTGCTCCTCGCGCAAGCGCTCGTCGGTGGATTCTGGTTTGTCTTCTGTCATTTCGACTCCTCCCCCGGCCGATTCCGGGTTGTGCTCACGCGATTCCTGGCCGGGAGAAGACGTCTCGACGGACGCTCGGCTACAGGGCGTCAGCTCCTCGCTCACCGGTGCGGACGCGGACAACGGTGTCGACCGGGCTGACCCAGACCTTCCCGTCGCCGATCTTCCCGGTGCGGGCGGCCTGCACGATGACGTCCACGACCTTGTCGACCGCGGAATCGTCGACGACCACCTCCACCCGGACCTTCGGCACGAAGTCCACCGAATACTCGGCACCGCGGTAGACCTCGGTGTGGCCCTTCTGCCGGCCGTAGCCCTGTACCTCGCTGACCGTCATCCCCAGGATGCCCGTCTGCTCCAGGCCGGTCTTGACATCCTCCAGCGTGAACGGCTTGACGATCGCAGTGATCAGCTTCATATTCCCTTATTCCTCCCCGCCGTGACGACCAAGAACAGAACCGGTTCCGACAGCGACGAAGTCGTAAGCGCTCTCAGCGTGCTCGGACTCGTCGATACCGGATGCCTCCTCTTCTTTGTCCAGGCGCAGGCCCACGGTGTATTTGACAATCAACGCCAAGATAGCGGTACCCACCGCCGAATAGAGCAGAACAGCACCGGCCCCGACCGCCTGTCGCCACAGCTGATCGAACCCGCCACCGTAGAACAGACCGGCAACCGCGGCAGGTGCTTCCTTGGTCGCCACCAGGCCGACCAGCAACGTGCCGACGATGCCACCCACCAGGTGGACACCCACGACGTCGAGCGAATCGTCGAAACCGAACTTGAACTTCAAGCCCACCGCCAGAGCGCACAGCACACCTGCGGTAACACCGATCACCAGTGCGCCCACCACATTCACCGACGAGCAGGACGGCGTGATCGCCACCAGCCCGGCAACGATGCCCGATGCCGCACCCAGGGAGGTGGCATGCCCGTCACGGATGCGCTCGGTGAGCAGCCAGGCCAGCATGGCTGCTGCGGTCGCCACCGTGGTTGTGACGAAGGTCGAACCTGCAACTCCGTTGGCCGACACCGCAGAACCGGCGTTGAATCCGTACCAGCCGAACCACAGCAGGCCGGCGCCGAGCATCACGAACGGGAGGTTGTGCGGGCGCATCGGCGTACCGGGCCAACCGAGCCGCTTACCGAGGATGATTGCCAGGACCAGGCCCGCGGTACCGGCGTTGATGTGCACCGCGGTGCCACCGGCGAAGTCAATTGCCTTGAGCTGGTTGGCGATCCATCCGCCGTGGTGGATTACGGTCTCACCGTCGGATCCCTTGACGTCGAAGTCGAATACCCAGTGCGCGACCGGGAAGTAGACAAAGGTCGCCCACAGCGCAGCGAACAGCAGCCAGCCCCCGAACTTGATGCGATCGGCGACAGCACCGGAGATCAGGGCGACCGTGATGATCGCGAACATCAGCTGGAATCCCACGAACACGGTGGCCGGGATCGTGCCGACCAACGCGATGGGCGCATCGGCTGAGCCGTTCGCTCCGATCAGACCCTTGAGGCCGAAGAACTGCCCGGGGTCACCGATCACGCCTGCGGTGTCGTTACCGAATGCCACCGAGTAGCCGTACAACGCCCACAGGACCGTGACGACACCCATCGCGCTGACGCTCATCATGATCATGTTGAGCACGCCCTTGGCACGCACCATGCCGCCGTAGAAGAAGGCCAGACCCGGCGTCATCAACAGCACAAGTGCGGCGGCGGCCAGCATCCATGCCGTGTCACCGGTATCCGGTGCACCCAATATCGGGAATTGCTCCACTCGCAGTTTCCTCCTTCACCACACCACGGCCGCAAGGGTTTGCAGCCATTGACCTGGTCAAGACAATGCTGAGTGGATGTTTCAACTACGACGCCGCCGCGTTTCGCTCGTGTGAACGGATGGGCAGGCTGCGTTTCGCCGGTGTTACACCGTGCGATTCCCTGGGTTTTCTAGCCCAGCAGGGCGTCGACGAACGCCGCAGGCTCGAACGGTGCGAGGTCGTCGGGCCCTTCACCGAGTCCGACGAGCTTGACCGGTACACCGAGTTCCTGTTGAACCCGGAACACGATGCCGCCCTTGGCGGTGCCGTCGAGCTTGGTCAGAACCACGCCGGTGATGTCCACGACCTCGGCGAACACCTTGGCCTGCGGCAGGCTGTTCTGGCCGATGGTGGCGTCGAGCACCAACAGCACCTCGTCGACAGTGGCGCGCTTCTCCACCACCCGCTTGACCTTGCCGAGTTCGTCCATCAGGCCGGTCTTGGTGTGCAGGCGACCAGCGGTGTCGACGACGACAACGTCAGCACCGACCTTGACTCCCTCGTCGACCGCGTCGAACGCCACCGATGCCGGATCCGCACCTTCGGGTCCCCGCACCACGTCGGCCCCGACGCGCGCGGCCCAGGTCTGCAATTGGTCGGCGGCCGCAGCGCGGAAGGTGTCGGCCGCGCCGAGCACGACGCGGCGGCCATCGGCGACCAGCACCCGGGCCAGCTTGCCCACGGTGGTGGTCTTCCCGGTGCCGTTCACTCCGACCACCAACAGCACCGACGGCTTGTCGGCGTGCGGCAGCGCCTTGATGGAACGGTCCAACTCCGGCCGCAACTCCGATATCAGCACCTCGCGCAACACCGCGCGCGCGTCGGCCTCGCTGCGCACGCCCTTGCTGGCCATCCGCTCACGCAACGCCGCCACAACGGACTCGGTGACCACCGGACCGAGGTCGGCGATCAGCAGGGTGTCCTCGACGGCCTCCCATGAGTCCTCGTCGAGATCACCGCCGCCGAGCAGCCCGAGCATGCTGCGGCCCAACGCGTTCTGGGACTTGGCGAGGCGGCCCCGCAACCGGTCCATGCGGCCTTCGGCCGGGGCGATGTCCTCCACGGCAGCGGCCACGGCGTCGGGAGCCTCGGCGGCCACTTCCGGCGCGCCCGGCTCATCGGGGATTACCGGGGCGGGGGCCGAGTCTGCGGGTCCCTCGGGCGCCGGCGGCGCTTCTGGTGCGACTGTCTCGACCGGCGGCTCCGGCAGTTGAACATCGGCGATGGTGCGCTTGGGAGCATCCCGCGGAATGGTGGCGTCATCACCGACCGCAGGCAGTCCGCTGGTGTCGATGCGCTCTAGCGTCGGCGTATCCGACTTGCTGAACGTGATGCCCGAGGACGCCGTATAGCCGCCGGAGCGGTCGATCGGTTTCGACTCGTCTCGTTCCGACAGGCTGATCCGCCGCCGCCGGTAACGCACCACCCCCACCGTGAGGGCGACGACGATCAGTACAGCGACGACCGCAATGGCGATCCACAGACCCAACAACGCACCTTCTGTCACACCGCCATTGTCTCAGGGCGGCCGCCCGCGAACGACCGGCCCCGTTCAGCGTCTCGGCTCGGGCACGTGGCCCGCCTACGAGTGCGCCGGAAAATCGGCGCATGCGATTGCCGAAAATCGTGGTACATGAACGTACCGAGAAGGTATATTCCGTTCACCACACAACCTCAGGAACATGCCCACGCAAGCCGTAGAATTCACCTACGGCTTAGCTGCTGTGATGGTCGAAACTATTTTCTATCCCCAGTCACCTCTGAATTCATATTTTTTCTGCCTTTTATTTGAATTAGCTGACAGCGAGGCTAGGAATAGTTCACGATCCAGATGGGTCGGGAATGGCTTCAGCGTCTGGTCAGCATGTCGTCTTCCCATGGGATGTTTCGAAAGGGAGGACGAGAATGCGCATTCGTGTGCTTCGGGGGGTAGCACTGACGCTGGTCGCTCTGATCGGCACCGTCGGGCTGGTCGTGACGGCGACCATGTCCACGCTGGTTCAGCTGGCGGCGACCGCACTCATCATGGGTGGAACCGGGATGAAGGTGCTGGGAGATCCGCACCAGTGGGGTGCCGGTACGTACCTGGACCAGGTCAACAACACTTATCTGTCTGACCGGAACCTCGATGAAGACGACTTGAAATGGGTGTCGACGCCAGAGCAGTTCTGGCCCGCGACCAGCCTGACCGACATCACCTTCGACACCTCCGTCGCCCGCGGGGTCCTGAACCTCAACAACGCCGTGCTGACCACCTCAGGGGAAAAGGTCGTCGTCGGCTATTCACAGAGCGCCAACATCGCCACCCGGGAGAAGCGCAACCTCGCCGAGCTTCGCGCGCAGGGCGCCGCCGTCCCTTCGGCTGACGAGCTGTCCTTCGTGTTCGTGGCCAACCCCAACCGGCCCAACGGTGGAATCCTCGCCCGTTTCGAAGGCCTCTATATCCCGATCCTCGGGGTCAGCTTCGACGGCGCCACCCCGGACGACGAATACCAGACGATCGACGTAGCCCGTCAGTACGACCTGATCGCCGACTTCCCCAAATATCCACTCAACGTGCTGGCCGATCTCAATGCCCTGATGGGCTACGTCTACCTACATCCGAACTACGGGTCATCCGTGGTCAACCTGAACGACCCGAGCACATACGACTCCTACACCTCCGGCAACACCACCTACTACCTGGTGCACACCGAGCACCTTCCGCTGCTGCAGCCGTTCCGAGACATAGGGATCCCGGCGCCGGTAATCGACCTGGTCGAGCCCACCCTGCGCGTGTTGATCGAGCTCGCCTATGACCGCACGCCGGCCAACATGGGTGTCCCCACCCGCGCCGGGCTGATACCCCACATCGATCTCGACAAGTTGGCATCGGATCTGAGAGCCGCGGCCGAGGAGGGCGTGCGCAATGCCCTCACCGGCCTGGGGATCAACACCGCCGACACCGCCGATCGCCACACAGAAACCGTTGCCGGACTGGATAATTCGGCGCTCCAGAAGGTGGCACCCCGCGTTTCGACGCCGGAGGGGCCTCAGCCCGGACTGACCCGTCCGCACGTGCCCCGCACATATCCCACAACGGACAACGACATCCTCGCCGTAGCCGACACCGACATCCCGAAATCCGATCCGGAGACGAAGGATCCTGAGGCCGACACCGCCGTCGACACGGCCGTGGGCACGGCTGTCAAAGCCGAGGGCGACATCAAGACCGAGGTCAAGGCCGAGACGCCACCGAAGCCGAGATCGGCGGCCGAGCGAATCAGGCAGTCAGTGCGGCAGGCACTCTCGCCCAAGGCGTCCGACGGCGTCAAGGTCGACGAATCGGGCGCCGACCCACGTCCGACCCGCAAGAGCCGTCGCACCGAGGAAAGCGGTTCGGCCCAACCCAAATCCGGAATTGCGGAGGCGAAAGACAAGGGTGCACAAGATAAGCCACGCCGTAGCCACCGCGCCGCACACTCCGACGCGGCATAGGGGCGCTCGGCACCTGATCAGCCCGGGCTGGCGGCCAGTTCCTGGCCCCGCATCCGCTGCGAGATCACGGTGGTGATGCCGTCACCGCGCATGCTCACACCGTAGAGCGCGTCGGCGACCTCCATGGTGGCCTTCTGGTGGGTGATCACGATCAGCTGGGACTTCTCCCGCAGCTGCTCGAACAGGCTGATCAGCCTGCGCAGGTTCACATCGTCGAGCGCGGCCTCGACCTCGTCCATCACGTAGAACGGGGAGGGGCGGGCCCGGAAGATCGCCACCAGCATGGCCACCGCGGTCAACGACTTCTCGCCACCCGACAACAGCGAGAGTCTCTTGATCTTCTTGCCCGGCGGCCTGGCCTCGACTTCGATTCCCGTGGTGAGCATGTCGGCCGGATTGGTGAGAAGGAGGCGTCCCTCGCCGCCGGGGAACAGAGTGGAGAACACCTGCTCGAATTCGCGCTCCACGTCGACATAGGCCTCGGTGAACACCTGCAGAATCCGGGTATCGACGTCGGCGATCACGTCCAGCAGATCGGTCCGCGCCGCCTTGACGTCCTCAAGTTGTGTCGACAGGAAGTTGTACCGTTCTTCCAGCGCCGCAAACTCTTCCAATGCAAGCGGATTCACCCGGCCCAACTCTGAAAGCTCGCGTTCGGCCTTCTTGGCCCGGCGCTCCTGGGTCGGCCGGTCGAACGGCATCGGCGCCGGCGCCGTGACCTGCTCACCCCGCTCACGCGCCTGCTCGTATTCCGCCATCTCCAAGTCGCTGGGCGGCAACGCAATCTGCGGGCCGTACTCGGCGATCAGGTCGGCCGCGGGCATACCGAACTGCTCCAGCACCTGCGCCTCGAGCTGCTCGATACGAAGCGACGCTTGCGCTTTGGCCATCTCGTCACGGTGCAGAGAATCGGTGAGCGCGGTGATCCTCGCGTTGAGTTCGGTGACCACCTCGCGCACCTGGGACAGAGCCGTGCCGCGCAGTTGACGCTCGGTGGCCAGCTCGTCGCGCATCCGCGACGCCACCGCCACCACCGCGCTCAACCGTTGGGCCACAATGCGTCCCGACTCAGACACCGCGGCTGCCACCTGGGCCGCATGTGCGCGGGCCTCCCGGGCCCGTTGCGCACGCACCCGGGCCTCGCGCTCGGCGGCCGCGGCCCGGCGCAGTGAATCGGCACGTCCGCGAACCGCATTCGCACGCTCCTCGGCAGTGCGCACCGACAGACGGGCCTCCACCTCGACCGAGCGCGCCGCCTCGGCGGCAGCCATCGACGTCTGCCGATCCACCGGTTCGGCCTCGAACATCGGAAGCTGTTCGGCGTTGTGCAGCCGGGTCTCGAGTTCGGTGAGTTCCTCGACCGTCTTGGTGCGCCCGGCCTCGAGCTCGTCGCGTTGCCGGATCAACCGCTGCCACTCGTCACCGGCGCTGCGGGCATCCTGTCCCAGACGGCCCAACTGCTCATAGATCGCCGCGATCGCCGCGTCGGATTCGTTGAGCGCAGCCATCGCCTCTTCGGCCGCCTCCCGGCGGGCCGCCTGCTCGGCCAGCGCACCCGACAATGCGGCCGCCAATTCACCGGTCTGCCGCTCTGTGGTCTCCAGTCCCTGGCGGGCCTTGTCGATCTCGGAGCTGATCTCGAGCGTGGAGGGCTTGCGGTCGGAGCCACCGCTGATCCAGCCGGCACCGATCAGATCACCATCCGCGGTCACCGCACGCAGGTCCGGGCGCGCCGAGACCAGTTGCACCCCGGCAGGCAGATCGGTCACGACCGCCACCCCGGCCAGCATCGCGGTGATCGCCCCCCGCAGGCGGTCCGGGACCGTGACCAGGTCGTTGGCCCAGATCGCACCGTCGGGAAGCACGCCCGACGGTGCCGAGCCGTTGACCTTCCAGTCCCCCAGCAGCAGGGCGGCCCGGCCGCCGTCGGATTCCTTGAGCGCGGCGACGGCGGCAGCGGCGACACCGAAATCCTCGGCGGCCAACGCGTCGGCGGCCGCACCCAGGACCGTGGCGACCGCCACCTCATGCCCCGGCTGCACCTTCAGATATTCCCCGATGGTGCCGAAAAGCCCTGTGCCACTGTGATTCTTCTGCAGCCAGGCGGCACCGTCGCGCCGGTCCAGGCTGACCGAGAGGGCCTCGATCCGGGCTCGCAGCGAGGCGACCTGCCGTTCGGCGGCACGCTCGGCGGACTGCAGTTCGGCCACACGCTCGTCGGCCAGCCTCAGCGCCGCCACCGACCGGTCATGCTGCTCGTCCAAGCCCGTCTCACCGGCATCCAGTTCGCTGACGCGGCTCTGAACGGTCTCGAATTCCGCCTGCGTCTGTTGAGCTTTGGTGGCGGCTTCCTCGATATTGACCGACAGCCGCATGACGCCGTCATCGATCGACTCGACGCGGATACGCATCGTGTCGACCTGACCGGCCAACCGGGCCAGCCCTTCACGACGGTCGGCCTCCGCGCGTGCCGCGTCGCGTGCCGCCCGTTCGGTCTCAGCGGCGATTCGCTCACGTTCGGCCAGCTCAGCGCGAGCGGTTTCCAAGACGATGCGCGACTCCTCGAGCTCGCCGAGCAACTCCATCTCGAGCTCGGCAACCTCATCGGCTTCGGCTTCCAGCGCCTCGGGGTCCTGACCGGTGGACGACTCGGACTCAGCCTCGAATAACTGGGCCCGATCTGTCGCGATCCGTACGGTGGCGCTCACCCGTTCGGCCAACGCCGAGGCCCGGAACCAGGTCTGCTGGGCGGCCTCGGCGCGGCGGGTCAGCTCCGCCACCGCGGCCTCGTGTGCCTGCAGCTCGACAGTCGAGGCTTCCAGCCGGACGGTCGCCTCGTCATGCTCGCGGCGCAGCATGGTCTCGGCCTGGTTGGTGTTGTGGAACTCGACCTGCCTTCTGACCAGGTCATCGGCCGCCAAGCGCAGCCGCGCGTCACGCAGATCGGCCTGAATCGTCGCCGCACGGCGCGCCATCTCCGCCTGGCGGCCCAGCGGCTTGAGCTGGCGACGCAACTCGGTGGTCAGATCGTTCAGGCGGGCCAGGTTCGCGGCCATCGAGTCGAGCTTGCGGACCGCTTTTTCCTTGCGTTTGCGGTGCTTGAGAACCCCGGCGGCCTCCTCGATGAAGGCGCGGCGATCCTCGGGACGCGATTCCAGGATCTCCGCGAGCTTGCCCTGCCCGACGATGACGTGCATCTCACGGCCGATGCCGGAGTCACTGAGCAGCTCCTGCACGTCCATCAACCGGCAGCTGCTGCCATTGATCTCGTATTCGCCGGCGCCGTCACGGAACACCCGCCGGGTGATCGACACCTCGGAGTACTCGATCGGCAACGCGTTGTCGGAGTTGTCGATGGTCAGCGTCACCTCGGCGCGGCCCAGCGGCGCCCGCGAGGACGTGCCGGCGAAGATGACGTCCTCCATCTTGCCGCCGCGCAGAGTCTTGGCGCCCTGCTCGCCCATCACCCAGGTCAGGGCATCGACCACGTTCGACTTGCCCGATCCATTCGGGCCGACGACACAGGTGATCCCGGGTTCGAAACGCAGAGTCGTCGGCGAGGCGAAGGACTTGAAGCCCTTCAGCGTCAGACTCTTGAGGTGCACGGCGATTTACCCTACCGCCGACTCGGCTACCGTTCGGTGAACCCCGCCATCGGGGCGTCGGCATCCGCCCAATCTGCGACGACGTGATCCACGGACCCCGGGGTTTTCCCGCTCTGGAGCAGCTCAAGCAATCGCTGACATTTCCCGCGCGGCCCCTGGGCCACCACATGGACCCGCCCATCGGGCCGATTCGAAGCAAACCCGGTCAAACCGAGCTCCAGCGCGCGAGATCGGGTCCACCACCGGAACCCCACGCCTTGCACATGACCGTGCACCCAGGCGCTCAACCGCACCTCGGTATCGGGCCCGGCGGGAAGTTCCGGTCCGGTCATCGAGGGGCGACCTCGAACTTCACCTCGGTGCCGGATTTGAGGGTGCGGCCCACCGTGCAGACCTGGTCGATCGCGCGCTCGACGACGGTCAGCACCCGGGCCACCTCGGCCTCCGAAAGGCCCGAGACGTCGATTTCGAGTTTCTCCTCCAGCAGCGGATAGCGCTCCTGCTCCCGGTCCGCCGGCCCGGACACCCGGATGGTCGCCGGATAGTCGTCGCCCAATCGCCGCCGCAACGGCTGATCGCTGGACATTCCGCTGCACGCCGCGAGTGCGATCTTCATCAGCTCACCGGGGGTGAACACGCCCTCGACGTCCTCACTGCCCACCAGCACCTCTGCACCGCGCGAACTCCGTCCGACATACCTGCGGACTCCGGTGCGGTCAACCCAAAGTTCGGTCATGCGGTATTTCTACACGCCGCGACACGCGGTTATTCCAGGGGTAATCGCCGGCCGGATCGGTCAACGGCCCCCGTCGGACACGGCGGTGACCCAGGCAGCGACGATAGACTCGGCAGACCGACTTCGCCGAGGAGCACTGTGACGTACCCGCCGAGCAATCCGCCCACCCCGCCATCGGGGTCTCCCGAGCCGTGGCAGCAGCCATATCAGCCGGGCGGACCTCAGGGATATCCGAACACCGGCGCCAACCCTGAGCAGCCCTATGGCTCCCCCTATGGAGCACCTCAGCAGCCGCAACAGCCCTACGGCTCGCCGTATGGAGCGCCCCAGCAGCCCCAGCCTCCGTACGGAGCGCCCTACGGTGCACCACCTCAGGACCCCCAGGCTCCGTACGGCTCGCCCTACGGAGCGCCCCAGCAGCCGTACGGCTCCCCATATGGGGCCCAGCCCTACGGTGCGCCGCAGCAGCCGTACGGCTATCCCGCTCCCCAGCCGCCCAAGAGCGGCAACGGTAAGTGGCTGGCGATTGGCCTCGCCGTACTGGCTGTGGTGATCCTGGTCGGCGGCGTCGCGATCTTCGCGCTGAACAGCGGTTCGGATTCGGGGAGCCGCAACAGCGCGGGCTCGTCACAGTCCTCCGGCTCCAGCGACGCCGAGAAGGAGGTGCGCGATTTCCTCGACGAGGTGATGTCGAGTTCCAGTGACCTCAACGAGGCGCTGCCCTACTTCTGCCAGGCGGATCGCGATCTGTTCGACAAGATCGGCGGCCTGGATGCCATCGACATTCCGAAGACCACCGATTCCAGCGGTACGGCGGAGATCACCAAGATCACGGTGAACGGCAGCAAAGCGGTCGTCGACATCTCGAGCAGCGCGGGCCCCGGCAAGTTGTACCTGCGCAAGGAAAGCGGATCGTGGAAGATCTGCATGTCCGACATGCCGGGCATGCCCAGCATGCCTTGATCCGGTTCGGGTGAGGCGCGCGTCAGCTCCGGGGGCGGGGCTGACACCTCGGGCAGTAGAACGATGACCGGTTCATGAACTTGTCGCGGCGCATCACCGCGCCGCACCGCCGGCACGGTTCACCTTCGCGGCCGTAGGCATCCAAAGACCGTTCGAAGTAACCGGATTCGCCGTTGACGTTCACATACAGCGAATCGAATGACGTCCCGCCCTGACTCAGTGCGTCGGCCATCACCTCGGCGGCGGCGTCGAGCACATCGGCCAGCCGGCGACGCGGCAGCAGCGCAGCGGTTCTGGCGCCGTTGATCTTGGTCCGCCACAGCGCCTCGTCGGCGTAGATGTTGCCGATACCGGACACCACGGTCTGATCGAGCAGCTGACGCTTGATCTCGGAATGCTTGCGCCGCAACACCGTAACCACGTGGTCGCGGTCGAACAGCGGGTCGAGCGGATCGCGGGCGACGTGTGCCACCGGTTGCGGCACGGCGGTGCCGTCCACCGTCACCAACTCGGCCAATTGCCAGCCACCAAACGTACGTTGGTCGACGAAACTCAGGGCCGTGCCGTCGTCGAGCACCGCGGCGATCCGCAGATGCCGGTCGTCGCGGATGGGGCCCAGCAGCATCTGACCACTCATCCCCAGATGCACCACCAACGCTTCGGTCTCGTCGTCGCCGCCATCCTCGCCCAACGTGAGCCAGAGGTACTTGCCGCGGCGGCCGGTTCCGGTGATGCGGGCCCCCAACAGGCGGGCGGTCAGGTCCCCGGGGCCGGCCTCGTGACGGCGTACCGCACGCGGATGATGCACGCGTACCGCCGAAATCGACTTGCCCGCAACATGTTCCTGCAGCCCGCGACGGACTACCTCTACCTCGGGTAGTTCGGGCATGGGTGCTCACGCATTGTCGAGTGCGGTCCAGGCCGCGGCCGCAGCTTTCAGCTCGGCCTCTTTCTTGTTGCGCCCCACACCGCTGCCGTATTCGACGTCGGCCACCACCACGGTCGCGGAGAATTCCTTGTCGTGATCCGGGCCGGTGGAGGTCACCACATAGCTGGGAGCACCGAGCCCACGTGAGGCGGTCAGCTCCTGCAGGCTGCTCTTCCAGTCCAACCCGGCTCCCAGCGTCGGCGCGGTGTCCAGCAGTTCACCGAACAACCGCAGGATGACCTCACGGGCCGTGGTCAGTCCGTGCTCCAGATAGATTGCACCGAGCAGGGATTCGACGCCGTCGGCCAGAATGCTGGACTTGTCGGCGCCACCGGAGTTCTCTTCGCCCTTGCCGAGAAACAGATGGCTGCCGAGTCCGCCCTCGGTGAGCCCACGTCCGACGTCGGCCAGCGCCTGGGTGTTGACGATGCTGGCGCGAAGCTTGGCCAGATCGCCCTCAGAGCGTTCGGGGTGGCGGTGGTAGAGCTCCTCGGTGATCGTCAACCCCAGCACGGCATCACCGAGGAACTCCAACCGCTCGTTGGTGGGCAGGCCGCCGTTCTCGTAGGAGTAGCTGCGATGCGTCAACGCCATGGTGAGAAGTTCGGCGGGAAGGTCGACGCCGAGCGCCTCCAGCAGCGCCGCGTGCGAATCGGTCACTCGTCGCCCCCGGGCCGCTCGTCGTCGGGCAGCATCGCGGCCAGCTTGGCCCAGCGGGGGTCGATCTTGTCGTGGTGATGTCCCGGTTCTGCGGTGCCAAGTGCGACACCGCATTCAGGGCAGAGGCCCGGACAGTCCGGACGGCACAACGGGGAGAACGGCAACGCCAACCCGACGGCATCGATGATCGGCTGTTCGAGGTCGACGGTGTCGGCCTGACCAGAGGCACCCACCCGGCCCATCTCGTCGGCCTCGGTGGTCTCGTCGGTGGTGCTGTCCGGGTACGCATACAACTCGGTGAGCTCGATCTCGACGTCGCCGGTGAGTGCAGTCAGGCAGCGCGCACATTCACCGGCGGTGGGAGCCGATACGGTCCCGCTGACCAGCACACCCTCCGACACCGACTGCAACTGCAGGTCGAGTTCGAGTGGTGCGCCCTTCTCGATGGCGACCAGCTCGGCGCCGATACGCACCGGGCTGGGCACCGTCTCCTGATGGGCCAGAAACGAACCCGGCCGTCTGCCCAGCCGGGAGACATCGATCACCAGCGGTGATCGGGAACCCCTGCGCCTTTCAGGCCCGCCTCGCCCAGCTGATCTCGCATGCGTCGCCATGCATCGATCCTACGGCGGCGTCACACCAGACCACGACGCAGTGCGCCCACCGTCAACACGGCGGTCAACGGGTGGCGTAGTCGTGCGTTCCCGCCGTCGTGCGTAGCTGGTGACGTCCGCGTCCGACGGAGCGCAGCGTGCCGTTGAGGAAGTCCTCGAACTCGGCCAGTTTGCTGTCGACATAGATGTCGCACTCACCGCGCAACCGGTCGGCTTCGGCATGTGCCGCATCGATGAGCCGGGTGGCCTCGGCGGTCGCCGTCGAGACGATCTCGGTCTGCGACACCAGACGCTGCTGCTCCTTGATGCCCTCCTGCACGGCCTTCTCGTAGGACAGGTTGCCGTTCTCGGTCAGGCGATCGGCCTCGGCCTTGGCCCGGCCGGTGCTCGCCTCGTACTCCCGCTTGGCCGCCGCCGCGAGCCGCGCCGCCTCTTCGCGCGCCTCCCCGACCATGCGCTCGCTGTGCTGCCGGGCTTCGACGACCATCCGGTCCGCCTGCGCCTTCGCGTCGGCCAGCAGCCGGTCGGCCTCGGCCCTGGCGTGATTGAGCATGCCGTCGGCATCGGCGTTCGACTTGCCCATCACCGACTCGCAGTGCTCCTTGGCTTCGCGCAACAGCGAATCACGCGCATCCAGCACGTCCTGTGCGTCGTCGAGCTCACCGGGGATCGCGTCCTTGATGTCATCGATCAGCTCGAGGACATCACCGCGGGGTACCACGCAGCCGGCCGTCATCGGCACACCGCGCGCTTCTTCGACGATCGCGCCGAGCTCGTCGAGCGCTTCAAAAACTCGGTACACGGCAAAACCCTCCAGGTCGTCGTTGTCAGTGACTAGTGTGCCTGGTGTTACGCCTGTGACTGGGGAGCACAATCGGTGTGTCGCCGACGGGCTTGTTCGCCGGTTTTGCTGCAGCTGACCGCCCGACGTCGCTCATGTGCTGGATCCCGCCGGGCAAACTCCCGCTCAACCCGACATCCGACGCAGGCTAGCTCTTCAGCTTCTCCTGCAACCGACGGTTGACCGGCTCGGGAAGCAACGCCGAGACATCGCCACCGAGGGAGGCGACCTCCTTGGCCAAAGACGACGAGACGAACGAGTACTGCGGTGTCGTGGCCACGAAGAAGGTGTCGACACCGGCCACATGCTTGTTCATCTGAGCCATCTGCAGCTCGTATTCGAAGTCGGTGCCGGTACGCAGGCCCTTGACGATCGCGGTCAGACCGCGCGTCTTCACGAAGTCGACGACAAGACCCTGGCCGGACTCGACACGGAGATTGGGCAGATGCGTGGTCGATTCGGCGATCATCGCCATCCGCTCATCGAGATCGAACATGCCCTTTTTGTTGGGATTCACCAGGATCGCCACCACGACCTCATCGAACTGCGCCGCCGCCCGCTCGAAGATGTCGATATGGCCAAGGGTCACCGGGTCGAAGGAGCCGGGACATACCGCGCCACTCATGGGTGACGACGCTACAGGCCACCCCGGACGGCTATCCGCTAACCCACTTCGGCGAGTTCGACCCGGGTGTCACCGTAGCGCCGGGCGCTCAGCGCATCCCAGCCTTCCGGCCAGCTCACCGGTCGACTCGACGACCGCCGCTCCACCAGGACGAGGGAGCCCGCGGTCACCCAGCCGGCAGCCGCCAACACCGTCAGCATCGCATCGACCGCGGCGTCGCCGAGATCGTACGGCGGGTCGGCGAACACCAGGTCGACCGGCCGCGTGGCACCTCCAGACAACACCGAGTCCACACTGCCGCGACGGACTGCGGCGTTGCGGACGCCCAGCGCGGTGATGTTCTCGGCGATGACCGCGGCCGCACGCGCATCCGACTCGACGAAGGTGGCCGAGGCGGCACCGCGCGAAAGCGCTTCCAGGCCAAGCGCTCCCGAACCAGCGAAGAGATCCAGCACCGACAATCCGGTGAAATCCAGCCGCGCCGCCAAGGCGTTGAACACTGCCTCCCTGACCCGGTCGGAGGTGGGGCGAGTACCCAGGCCGGACCGGTGCTGGGGCACTCGTAGCCGGCGCCCACCGAGTTCCCCCGCGATGATGCGGGTCAGGTCGATCCCCCGGTCGTTTCGCTCCGTCCCGCCGAACCGGTCACCACGACCAGCAGATCGCCACCTTCGACCTGTGCCGTGGCAGCCACGGCGACACGTTCGACAGTGCCGGACTTGGGCGCGGTGATGGCTGCTTCCATCTTCATCGCCTCGATGGTGGCGATCGTCGCGCCGGCTTCCACGGTGTCCCCGGCTGCCACACCGACGGTGACCACACCGGCGAACGGTGCCGCGACATGATCCGGGTTGTTGCGGTCGGCCTTCTCCGCGGCCGG